>JAENYG010000001.1 GCA_016841875.1 Syntrophomonas sp. | reverse complement strand
GACAGTTCTTGTGACACACTCTAGAGTGTGTCACAAGAACTGTCCCCCTTGCACATTAAAAGAGCTAAGTCTGTTTATTGTCGAGCAGGAATTGTTATAATGGGGGATAGGCAAGTAAATTAGGAAAAGGATGGGCAGGATGGATCAGAAGATTATGCTTATAGATGGAAATAGCCTTTTATACCGAGCGTTCTACGCTCTGCCGCTATTACAAACCAGCCGGGGGATCTTTACCAATGGTGTGTATGGTTTTCTTACTATGTTTAACCGGGTAGTAGCTGAAGAGAAACCATCTCATATAGTAGTAGCTTTTGATAAAAGCCGGGATACTTTTCGGCGGGAATTGTATCAGGATTATAAAGCTAACCGATCTGCTCCGCCGGATGAGTTAAGAGGGCAGTTTAATTTGCTGAGGGACGTATTGAAAGCACGTAATATAGTATACCTGGAAATGGACGGATACGAGGCAGATGATATTATCGGTACCCTGTGCCGGAAGGCAGTAGAAAAAGGTATGGATACAGTGGTTGTTACCGGTGACGGTGATACCCTGCAATTGGTCTCGGAGCAGGTCAATGTAATTATGACCCGCAAAGGTATCAGTGAGATAGATAAATATGATCCCGCCCAGGTAAAGGCGAAATGGGAAGTGGATCCGGAGCAGATGAAGGACATTAAAGGCTTGATGGGCGATGCCTCTGATAATATCCCGGGAGTGCCGGGAGTAGGGGCAAAAACTGCTATCAAGTTAATCAAAGAATTCGGAGGATTGGAAAATCTATATGAACACCTTGATCAGGTAAAAGGCAAAAAGCTGGTAGAAAAATTATCGGAGCACCGTGATCTGGCTTTTTTAAGCCGAGAGCTGGGAACCATTGCGACAGATATCGAGCTCCAAGAAAATATGGATGATTACCTGCTTAGAGAAGCAGATTATGAAAGCCTGAAAAAGATTTATAAGGAATTGGAATTTAAGAACTTTCTAAGGGAACTGGAAGACAGCCAGACTGCAAATAATCCGGAGCAGCTTTCGGGAAAACATCTGTCAGTTATCGAAATAGCTTCCTCAATAGAAATGGCCGATTTGCTTAAAACAGCAGAGCAGGCAGGAATGTCTCTTATTGTGCAGAGTGACAGCCATCATCCTATGTGGGGCAGCCTGAACGCTTTATATATAGAGAGTGCCGGGCAGGTTTTTAATATCAATTTTAATGAAGGACGTTATGAGAAGATCGCATGGCTAAAGCCTTTGCTCGAAAGCAGCAGCATTAAAAAATATATCCACAATGCTAAATTTGCTCAGGTTTTGTTGATGAGGCACGGAGTTAACCTTCAGGGGATAGCGGGAGATACTATGCTTATGGCTTATGTGATCGATCCTGCATTTGATGGAGGAGAATTATCCTTGACCATATTCAGATATTTAAACCTTAATGCAGATCGTACCGATTATGTACTGCTGGTCAGCTGGATCAAGGAACTTTTCATGACCCTGGAGCAGTTGGCGGATGACGAATTAAAATCACTGTATTATCAAGTAGAACTTCCTCTCTCCAGTGTACTGGCTGATATGGAATACACGGGAATAAGAGTAGAACGTAAAATTTTGCTGGATATATCCAGAGAACTATCCGAACGAATAACCCGGGATGAAAGCAAAATATATGAACTGGCCGGCAGCGAATTCAATATTAATTCCCCCAAACAAATGGGAAAAATTCTCTTTGAGGATTTGGGTTTAAGAGTAATAAAAAAGACTAAGACTGGCTATTCTACTGGGGCCGAGATTTTAGAAGAGCTTTATGAAGATCATGATATCATACCCTTGATATTAGAATATAGACAGCTGGCCAAATTAAAATCTACCTATGCTGATGCCCTGCAGGGATATATTCATCCCGAAAGCGGCCGGATACATACCATATTCAAGCAGGCTCAGACCGCCACCGGGCGCTTATCCAGCATAGAACCGAACCTGCAGAATATACCTATCCGTATGGAAGAAGGGCGGCGGATACGCAGAGCTTTTACCGCCCGGGATGATCAGCATGTTATTCTATCGGCGGATTATTCCCAGATAGATCTTCGCTCGCTGGCCCATATCAGTGGAGATGAGAACCTGATAAAAACCTTTAGAGAAGGGATCGATATTCACAGCCGAACCGCGGCCGAGATATTTCACGTGCCGCTGGAAGAGGTAACGGGCGAATTGAGGTATCGGGCTAAAGCCGTTAATTTTGGTATCATTTATGGAATAAGTGATTTTGGACTGGCCCGGGACACCGGGGTAAGCCGCAAAGAGGCCAGGATGTACATAGATAATTATCTGGACAGCTATCCAGGAGTACGCCGCTATATGGATGACATTGTGCAGTTTGGCAAAGAGCACGGTTATGTTGAGACTATTCTTAAACGGCGCCGATATTTGCCTGACCTGAATGCCAGCAACAAAATGCTGCAGTCTTTTGCCCGGAGAATGGCTTTGAATACCCCCATCCAGGGAACTTCAGCTGATATAATAAAACTGGCTATGATCGATGTAGCCTGGGAGATAAAGTCCAGAGGGCTGGCAAGCCAGCTGCTGTTACAGGTACATGACGATTTAATTCTGGAAGTGCCGGAAAAGGAAATAGAAGAGGTAGCCGTCCTTTTAACCAGGTGTATGGAAAATGCCTGTGAACTAAAAGTTCCGCTGATAGTGTCGTTAAAGATGGGAACCAATTGGTATGATATGCAGGAGTTTTCACAGGGAGCACAGTAAAACTGATAATGGGAGGGTATTATGCCTGAATTACCAGAAGTAGAAACCATAAAAAGATCGCTGGCAGTTAATGAAGGAGCCAGTATAAGCAAAATAGAAATAATTAGATCAGATATCATAAGGACCAGGGATTTTGAACCGGAAGCAGTTCATGGACTGACTATTAACAGTTTCCGACGCCGGGGCAAATACCTGATAATAACCCTGGCTGGGGGTGATTATCACATATTGGTACACATGGGTATGAGCGGCCGCTTTTATATGCTGGAAGGTCAGGAAGAAGCATCTGAAAAACATGTGCACTTTATTTTACATCTTAATAATGGTAAAAAAATGATTTTTCAGGATCCCCGCCGGTTTGGAGGAGTATGGCTTCTGAGGAATCCGGATACTATTGTTTGTAAATTAGGCAAAGAGCCGCTTAACCGGGATTTTTGTACAGCATATTTAAGGTCTATCATTAAAAATCGGCGCATAGCTATTAAAACCTTGATTCTGGATCAAAATCTGATAGCAGGTATAGGCAATATCTATGCTGATGAGGCACTCTTCTTAGCCCGTATAAGACCAGACCGAGCAGCTGGCTCTTTATCTGATGAAGAAGCAATACGCCTGAGCCGGGCAATAAAGAAGGTACTCCGAAAGGGCATAGAAAAAAGGGGCACCACTTTCAGGGACTATCGTGATGGGAATAATGATCGAGGAGGATTTCAGGACCATCTGCAGGTCTATGGTCGGGAAGGTGAAAAGTGCCCGGTGTGCGGCAGCCTGATTATCCGAGAACGAATAGGAGGACGAAGCAGTCACTACTGTGAATCATGCCAGAAGTAATGATGCTGTGGTAACACTTTAATACTTTTATCCATATAGTAGAGATAAACTATACTACTAAATGGATAGGAGTGGCTCCTTTGGAGTTATTAACAGCAATTCTATTTGGTCTGGCAGTAAGTGCAGATGGATTTGCAGCCGGTATTGCTTATGGGGTTAAAAAAATCAAGATTCCCATATCCTCTTTACTAGTAATTTCACTGGCCTCTGCCCTGGCAGTTACTTTATCTATGCTTTGCGGGCAAGGTCTGGCTGCTATTTTGACCCCGGGACTGGCCAACCGGATAGGAGCGGTAGCCATTGCATCAATAGGATGCTATTTCCTGCTCCAGGCTTTTGGTGAAAAAATTGATGAGATTGAAGGCGAGGAAGACCAACCGATACTCATTCTTTCTATAAAGCCTCTGGGAATAATCATACAAATACTTAAAGAACCTGCGCGGGCTGATTTCGATAAGTCCGGGGTGATTAGTACTGGAGAGGCTTTTTTTCTAGGCCTGGCCCTGGCTCTGGATGCTATGGGAGCCGGTATTGGTATGGCTATGACTGGCTTGAATATTTTTTATGCAGTACTGGCGGTTGGTGTGTTAAAATTTATACTGGTGAATTTGGGATTATTAACCGGAGCTCTTTTTGATCATGGCCTGGTTAAAAGCCTGTCTGCTGTTATACCGGGTCTAATTTTTATAATAATAGGTATAAGTGAGTTTATGTAGAAGTTGGTGAGTGACCGGATGAAAATTATTGGCCTTACGGGTGGAATTGCCAGTGGTAAAAGTACAGCTTCCCGCACCTTGAGAAAATTAGGGACCATAATTATTGACGCTGATGAGGTAGCTAGATGCACAGTTGAAACGGGTTCACCTGCCTGGCATGATATAGTTGAATTCTTTAGTCGTGATATTTTAAACCCCGATAATTCTATAAATCGTGAGAAGCTGGGATTACGTGTTTTTGCCCATCCCGATTATTTGAAAAAACTAAACGAAATGACTCATCCCCGGATCATGGAAGAGATAAAGAGACGGTTAAAATTGGCAGCTCAAGAACATCCAGAGGGGGTTTTGGTGTTGGAAGTACCCCTGCTCTATGAAACGCATATGGAAGTGTTGTGTGATATGGTGTGGGTGGTATGGGTAGATTTAGATACCCAAATTAATCGGCTTATGCAGAGAGATGGCATTAGCCGGGAAGATGCGATGCGAAGAATCCAATCGCAGATGCCGCTGGATGAAAAGGCTCAACGTGCTGACCTGACTATAGACAATACTGGAAGTCTTGATAAAATAAGGCAGTTTATTAACGATAATTATTATCGTATTGTAAAGAGTATTTGAGTAATATATAGTAGGATTCAACTTTCACAGTTTACATCCAATATGGCTTTGGGAGGTAAACCAGGCAGCGGTCCCCATGTTTCTGTTATTTTTTAGAGTCAGGAGATTATTACTTGAAAAGAAAATCAAAAAGCCGATTTTCCAAAATATTGTGGGCGATTATACTAATTTTTTTGACTTTAGTCATTTCCTTTCCTAAATGGATTAGTATATTTTATCCTGAACCTCACCGTGATATTGTTTTTAGTTCTGCTTATGACAACCATGTGGACCCCTACCTGGTCTTTGCTATCATAAGAGCGGAAAGCAAATTTCAGTCAAATGCCGAATCACCTGTAGGTGCTAAGGGGCTTATGCAGATTATGCCTGAGACTGCTCAATGGATCGCAGTCCAACAGGGAATAGAAAACTTTGATACAGCAGAGCTGCATCAGCCAGAGGTGAATATCCAATTTGGCTGCTGGTACCTTGCCAATCTTAGCCAGGAATTTGATGACAATCTACCACTGGTTATTGCTGCCTATAATGCAGGACGGGGTAAAGTGGGGGAATGGATTCAGAGCGGTGAGTGGGATGGAAGTTTAGAGAGCACAGAAGATATTCCCTTTGCAGAAACTAGACAGTATGTGGAAAATGTCCTGCAAAATTATGAGGCTTATCAGGCTATTTATACCAGAAACCAATAGAATTACCTGAACCCCCAGGGGTTTTTTTTTGCCCTAAAAGCAAAATAAAGTTAAAAAAGGAATAAAGAGGGTGCTTGTCTAATATAATTTCCTCAAGACGAGTTATGCAAAAGAGAGGGGAAGTTCATTTGAGTATTGAGGTGCGGAGGGTCGGATTTCCACTGGCAATCCTGGCACTCTTTTTATTAATAGGCGGGATTATTTACATAAATAACCGGGCTGATTATACTGCTAATCTGGACAGCAGATATTTGAACATAGCTCTGGTTGGCAGCATAGACTCACTTGAACCTGCTATGATAGACAGTCACGAAGAGAGGATCCTGGCTTCTGCCATATATGAAGGTCTGGTTTACTATGATGAAGAAAGCAAAAGTATTAAACCTATGATAGCCAGTGATTGGAAATATTCAGTGGATGGTAAGACGCTTACTATTAATATTAAGCGTAATTTGAAATTTCATAACGGTAAATCAATCAGGGCATCGGATGTCAAAGCATCATGGGAAAATAGCTTTTCCACTACCAGGGAATGGTCCAATATTAGTCTGTTTTTATCTATTCAGGGGAGTCAGGAACGGTTGGATGGAAAAACAGCCGATATTTCGGGTATTCAGGTAGTGAATGACAGTGCTATGAAGATAGAATTTACCACTCCCAATGCAGCTTTTATATATATGCTTACCAATCCTATATTCTGGGTGTATGATACAGAAGATACTGTGCAGCCAGCCCCGGGCAGCGGACCCTACAAATTTAAAGAAAATAAGGATAACGTAGAATTCCTCCTGGAAAGAAATGATAAATATCATCGGGGTATACCAAAGCTGGGAGGCATACAGGCTCAGGTATTTGCGGGAGGCGCTGAAGCTTTTGAAGCATACCAGGCTGGCAAGGTTGACTATCTGGATTCCCTTCCATTAAATGAATTAAAGAACATCAAAGAAAACGAACAGTACAAAAAATTGTTGATAGATAAACCTATTTTTAACGTTTATGTGCTGGGTTTCAATGTTAATAAAGAACCCTTTGCCGGTAATTACCTGCTGCGCAGAGCCTTGAACTATGCTGTAGATAGGAATCTGATCATCGATGAGGTCCTGGGAGGCTCATACCGTACTGCCAACAGTATTGTCCCTCTGGGGATGGCTGGATATCAGCATGATATGAGAGGGTATTCTTATGATCCGCAAAAAGCGCAAGAACTATTGGAGGAAGCAGGTTTTCCTCTGGGGGAAGGTCTGCCCCAGCTGGTATTGACTTATAATGAGGATGAAGGACATCGTATGGTAGGGGAATCCATAGCGGCGCAGCTGGCAGAACTGGGAATAAAGGTGCAGCTGCAGCCGATGGAATGGGATTATTATAAGAAACAGCTTAATCAGATGAATCTAAGTCTTTTTAGACTTGAGTGGATGGCTGATTATCCTGACCCGGACAGTTTTTTATACAGCATGTTTCACAGCAGTAAAGTGGGTATCAGCAACTATTTTAATTATCATAATTCCCAGGTAGATAAAATACTCGATGCTTCCAGGGAAGAGGTGAAAAGTCAGCAGGAAAGGATAAAACTTATGAATAGAGCGGAAGAGATTATTGTAGATGATGCTCCGTGCCTGTGGCTGTTCCAGAGTACCGCGGCTAAGATGATAAGCAAAAACGTAGCTTCACTGCAGGTGAATAGTATGGAGATGATAGACTGGTATGAAGTCGAGTTATTAAAACCGTCACTGGATGGGGAGAATCAAGGAACAACAGACGAAGAAAAGGTGTAAAAATATGTCGGAGCGGAGGATCTTTAGCATACCATCCTCCGCTCAACTTTCATTCTATAGCTGGGCCGCGCAGGAAGAAGATTCTTCAGCAAGTCTCTTTAAACCCAGCAGGTGCCCTCGTTCCATTATGAAAAAACCGATATCTAGACATTCGAACAGGAGTTTATTCAACCACCCCGAATACTTATTGCGGTGGCGAACAATTAGTCTGGTTTTGAGGCCATTGTCGCTGGGCACACACACATAAACCCAGCTGTGCAAATCGCCGACTCCTTTTCCGAATAATATCAGCAGTTTATGAGCTTTTATATCAGTAACGACATAACCCTTCCGCTTAGAGAGTCTCAAGCGGTCTCGAACCTTTAGATTCTGCAATTCCGGTACTATCCGCTGGGATGAACGCCAACCGTCTACATAATCTGCCATACCCAGGCAGCGGCTAATAAGGTCATAATTATACCAGCCTGCTCTATCGTAACCCATCTGTACAATCCAGGGCCAAACCTGTTGTGCAGGGGCGTTAATATCAATAGCCCGGGTAGACATAAGCTTGGGCGATGGAACTAGATTATCTCCGGGTAATGATTGAGATATTTCTTCTGGTGTAGCCCCCCAGTTTTGATATACAGGTCTGATGAAGATTAAGATAACGAATACTACAGCTACTTTAATAAGATAAATCAAAGCAATTAACAGCAGTGCTTCCAGAGTTTCCAATGTTTCCAAAGTTTCCAAAAGATCATTGACCTCCATGTTCTATATGAAATAACCTGCCGACGATAGTTCTACATGCTAATGATAATTCTAAACTTGGACACATACAAGAGATTTGAATCAAAATCATATACAAAAAAATGGGTGATTTGCAATTAATAGGTGCTAGTTGAGAATCAAATTTTGATATAGAAAAGAGTATGAATAAATATATATTCTGCTGGGTGCATATAATTCAATAAGAAATTGCTTCATTAACAACAGGGGGGATGAGGTATGGATTCAAAGGACGATTCAAAACTTAAAGTACTGGCCAGCCAGCTGGAAGGTGAAATATGCAAGGAGCTAAGGCCGGTAAAGAAATATTATCAATTAATGATATTTGCTGGCGTGTTCAGTAATGAAGCCAGAATAAGCCGCTACCCCGTACCTGACCCCAAAACCGCATTGATTTTAATCGATATCATCCTATCAGAATTCAGACAGATGGGTGATGATGATTGTATGTTTTCCCTGCAGTATAAGGAAGATTTAGATGAAGATTGGCAAGATTGGGATGACAGCCGGGGCCATACCATTTGTGAATATGAAATAAATGAAAATTTCATAATGATCCCACCCGAGTAATCTGATCATTGAACAATCTCAATCAGCTATGAAGGGGCTGATTCTTATCGTATTGGACTTTATCCCCGGGGATAGGGAATTTTATATAAAAGATAGTTCCATTATCAGTAGTTTCCACTTCCAGCTGAGCACCATGCCGTTCTACTATACTATAACAAACCGCCAGGCCCAGACCAGTACCTTTTTCTTTCGTAGTTACAAATGGTTTGCCCAGTTTCCCAAGTATGGTTTTATCAATACCACTGCCCTGATCCTGAATGGATAAGACAATTTCATCATTAGTCTTACAAGTGCTAATGGTTAGGGTTCCAGGAGAAGCCATCGCTTCCAGACCATTTCGCACCAGATTAAAAATTAGCTGCCGGATTTGTTTGCAATCAAGCGGTATCAAGGGGACTTCTTCCAGGATCATTTTCATAAGATGATCATGTTTTCTGGCCTCGGTCGAGAAAATTAAAAATGAATTTTCGATTATCCGGTTAAGATTCTCGGGTTTCAATTCAATATGCAGGTCTTTCCCGAGTGATAGAAAGTCAGTTATTATGGAGTTAGCCCGATCGATCTCTTCGATCATAAGGTCAAAGTATTCTTTGTTTCCTAAAAAGTCATCACTTTCGTTTAAAAGCTGAAGAAATCCTCGCACAGTAGTCATGGGATTTCTTACCTCATGGCCTATAGCAGCAGCCATTTCACCAATAATACGATACTGGTCCAGCCGCGCCATGGTTTGCTGCATTTCCCGGTGTTCGGTCAGATCAGTCAGGGCTCCGAGCAAACCGCTGGGATTACCTTCATTATCAAATAAAATAGTCTTATGAATGAGTAAGTCAACTTTTCGACCATCGGCAAATTCTATTACACTATCATAGCTGAGTTTGCTGGTCCCGCTTTCGAGGAGCGCGAGATCGGATATATAAAATTCTTCCGCCTGTTCCCTGCTGTACATGTCAAAATGCTGGGTGCCGATAAGGTTATCTTTCGGTTGGCCCAGGAGTTCGGCATAAGCCCGGTTGCATTCGATAAGTCTGCCATCCAGATCTCTATAATATACCGGGTTGGGGATAGTCTCAATTAAAGTTCCCAGAAAATTAACTTGTTCTTTAAGCTTTCTTTCGGCACTGCGCTGTGCGGTTATATCGAGAATTATACCAGCTAGTCCCGCCGGTACTCCTTCCGTATTGCGGTATACAGCCCGGTTTATTATTACATCCCGAGTACTGCCATCGACATGATAAAACTTGGTAAAATACTTACCCCCTGAGGTTCGAGTCAAAACATCTTCATCTATATGCCCGGACAGATAATACTCCCAGAGATCAACACATTCTGGCAGTTCTGCCGCAGCCTGACCAATTATTTCCTCACGAGTTTTACCAGTATATTCCTCAAAAGCCTGGTTGCATTTGAAGTAGTGTCCTCTTGGATTTAAGAAGAAAATAGGAGCAGGTATTATATCGGTAAGGAACTGCTGAAAGTGAAGCTGTTTTTCAAGTTTACGCTCCATTTTTCTTTTGTCGGAGATATTGGTCAATACCCCCACAATGCCAGCGAACTTACCTGCATTATCAAAGAAAGCGGCCCGGTTTATTATTAAATCCAGAGTATTACCATCAGCATGTTTGAAGCTATATTCATGATGCACGTGGTGTGGGAATTTCATCAAGTCCTGCTCTATGGTCAGTATCTCATCAATATCGCTTGGTTCCAGATAGGATTCCAGTATACTAATATCCTGGTTAAGTATTTGTTCTTTGCCCCTGCCTACATACATCTCAAATGCTTTATTGCAGTTGATGAAGCGTCCTGCCTTATCTTTAAAGAATATAGGATTGGGTATAGTATCGATGAGAGTCTGCATAAATTCCAGTTGATTACATAATTCTTCCCGGGTATTTAAAATATCGGTGATATCATTAAAAAAGGCTGCAAATTCACCTGGTGCAGGTGAAAAGAGGGTAAATTCCAGTATTTGCTGTCGAGGATGATAGTAATATTGAAAACGTTCTTGAATACCATGGGTTTTAATACGTTCGCAGGTTTTGTCCCAATTGTCAATAATATTAGGGAATAATTCATACACTGATTTATTCTGTAAATCTAGTTTGGTTTTAGAGAGCATCTGTTCAACTGCAGTATTATGGTCGATAAGTATATAATCGATATTCTCCTTTGGTCCTTCTGTCTCCCGACAAAGGATAAGACCGGCCTGGATACTTGAAAACAATGAATGGTAATGACGCTCGCTTTCTCTTAGAGCCAGCTCAGTTTTTATTTTATCGGTTCTATCTATGCCTACTAAAACGTACTTCCAGTGTTTGATATTAAAAAGATTGCCGATATCCAAACAGGAAATCCATTTTGGACTTCCATTTTTACATCTGATGCCGGCGGTCCATTCGATCATGGACCGGGTATTTTTTATCTTTTGCCGATATTTTTCCTGGTCCTCCTCATCCGGGAACAGTTGCTTGAATATCCTGTCATTAACTACCGCTTCTTCGCTGGTATATCCCGTTAATTTCTGGCACACCCGGTTCCAAAAGACTATATTACAATTTTCATCCAAAGCCCAAACCATGAAGGGAAGATTGGTCAAGATATTTTCACCGTTCACCCTGTGCTTATCGATATCCGAATTTTGCATGCAGTCTAAATCGCCAATCTCATCCAAACTGGTTAACTGAGTAATATCACGAGCTGAAGCCTGTATCACATCCGGACTGATAAAATGGCATATCCACAATAGAAATCGAGGTTCACCCATACTATTTATTGCAGACGTTTTGAAACTGATTTCGGCATGTGCATTTTGAAGCCTTTCGAGTTTAGTTCTAGCTAATTCTCGGGTTTGGAAAGGAAGGTAATCTGTAAATGAAACATTTAGGATATTGTTCTCATCATTGTCATAGAAACTACAGAAGGCTGGATTGGCATAGATGAGGCTCAAATCAGCTTCAAAACAGCAGATTAAATCCCTTTGCATATCCATGACCTGGCGATACGCATTTTGAATTACAGGTTGGCAGCTGCTTATATTAAATTTATCAGCAAATGCTGCCTCTGGTTCATTATGGTTATTTCCAGCAGGTTTTCCCACTGTTAACCCCCCTAGAAATCAGACTATTATTTAACAATCTAGACGATACTGCTCCCGACATTCGACACCTATCAATATTATCTTACTCTCAATTACAAAAAAAGACAAATATATTTACGAGAAGTAATAGTTTTTGCAATGTTATTGTTTAATCCATGATAAAGGACCTTATAAATAATTATTCCGAATCGGCAGCAGAAAAATTTATAGATCAAAAAAAAACCGCCTGGGCGGCGGTTATAATTATACTTTTTGCTGGAGCCAATTAAGATGGCTGGACTAAATGGTGATCAGTTTATAATCACCTTTTAATATTTCAGTAAACGGTTGCCCCATGTATTTGACTTCTATTCCCAAATCCTCGAGTTTACTGCTTACTCCCAGGATATCTGCGCATCTCTTGCATGCCAGCAGATTAACTCCGGCCTCTTTCATCAAGGGTAATTGTTCCTGCAGTTCTTCATCAACAGCAATCAAACTGGTGGATGCACCCCATATCAGAAGGGTAACTTCATCCCACCAGCTGTGCAGTTTGGAGTTCAAGGTATACATGAAAACCATATGTTCAGCTACACTGCGGTCACCACTGGTCCATAGCACTACCAGTTTATCGACTTTTTCCGCCATATGTCCTATACCTCCTTAATCCTGCCAAAAGTGCTTACGGAATATATTTATTCTATCATGGGCCTGCTCCGAACAGCAATGTTGATTCTAACATATACGGGGGACGTGTTCTCCCTCTAACATGCCCAGAATGCGTTTAGCACCTAATCTGGTTTCAATTAATACCATTCCAGCCGGCTCTTTTGTTACTTCTCCTATAATAGCTGTCTCTCTGGCTTCATCCAATAATCTGAGGTCGTTCAATACCTGGGATGAGATGTCAGCTTCCACTACTATCACCATCTTGCCCTCGTTGGCCATGTAGAGGGGATCTAGACCCAGCATATCGCAGGCTCCCTGCACCACTGGAGAAACAGGTATTTTTTCTTCCTGAACCAGCATTCCCAGTCCGGATTGCTGGGCTAGTTCATTTAGAACTGTAGCCAATCCTCCCCGGGTAGGGTCGCGCATACATTTGATCTTATCCCCATATTGGGCTAGAGCTGCCCCGATTTTTATAAGCGGTGCGCAGTCGCTTACCGCAGGGGTGCCAAAACTCAAACCCTCTCTCTGAGCTAATATTGAAAGTCCATGGTCTCCCATATACCCTGTAACAATAATATGGCTGCTTCTGGTAATCCTATCCGGGCGGTATTCGATGCCAGAACTTATTATGCCCACCCCGGTAGTATTAATGAATATACCGTCGGCACTTCCTTTTTCTACTACTTTGGTATCGCCCGTAACCAGTTTCACACCTGCTTCATTTGCAGTATCGGCCATAGATGACACGATTTTTTTCAAATCTGCTAAAAGAAGACCTTCCTCAATTATGAAAGCAGCAGATAAATATAAAGGTCTGGCACCGCAGGCCAGGAGATCATTGACCGTACCGCAAACGGAAAGCTTACCTATATCACCACCCGGGAAAAAGATAGGTGTGATCACGAAAGAATCCGTCGACATTACAACTTTCCCTGGAGGGAGTTCCAGCAGAGCACCATCCATCATGGGATCTAGATAAGGATTACGCCAGGCTTTTTTAAATACTTCATCTATCAGCTGCTGGCTCATTAAGCCCCCGCTTCCATGAGCCATTAATATTCTGTCTGTTTTCATCTAATTTCTCCTCTCAATGGAGTGTATCTATAATAAGCGGCACAGGCACCCTCATGAGAAACCATGCAGGGGCCGATAGGATTTAATGGATTGCATGCGCTGCCAAATAGAGGGCAGTCGTGAGGAGATATTTTGCCGGTCAATATTTCGCCGCAGGAACAGCCTTTAATAGGGATATCCTCGATATCTGGTATATCAAATCTATGACGGGCATTATAGGCGCTGTACTCATCGCTTATCTCCAGGCCGCTGCCGGGTATTTCACCCAGACCGCGCCAGCGAGTATCCACTTCTTTGAAAACACGTTTTAATACATTTTGTGCCACTGGATTCCCTTTTTCTTTTACTGCCCGGCGATATTGTATTTCAGCCCGGGCCTGCTTCTGTTTGAATTGCAGCAGTATCATCAGTATACCCTGTAGTATATCTGCGTTATCAAAGCCGGTTATAACACAGGGCTTGTGATATTTTTCAGCCAGTTCTCGATAGGGGTCCAAACCTATGACCAGTGAAACATGCCCCGGGCAAATAAGGGCATCCACCTTAATATCAGGATCGGAAAATATGACTTCCAGAGCCGGGGGGACCAGTTTGTGCAGGGAAAGAACGGAATAATTTTTTGTCTGCATAGCCCGGGCTGCCTCGATGCTGGCTCCAACCGGTGGAGCAGTAGTCTCAAAACCTATGCCTAGAAAAACCACTTCCCGGGTGGGGTAATTTCTGGCCATTTCTACAGCGTCCATAGGGGAATATACAACTCGGATGTCCGCACCTTTTCCTCTGGCTTCCTGCAGTGAAGAGCTGGTACCAGGTACTCTCATCATATCCCCGAAGGTAGCCAGAATAAGATCCTGCTGATTTACCAGCTCAATTACTGCATCAATATCCCCCTGAGCAGTTACACACACCGGACATCCAGGTCCAGAAATAAGTTTAATGTTGTCTGGCAGCAGATCTCGGATGCCACTTTTAGCGATAGCCATAGTATGAGTTCCACATACTTCCATCATGGAAATACTCTGAGTCTCGGCCTGGATCTCTCTTATCATGTCCTGCATGATAGCTTTATTATTGTTCATATGAAAAGGTCTCCCTGATCTTCTGTAACTCCAGCATCAAGGCTAGTGACTCTTCGGCTTCACTTTCGTCCATAATCTGCATGGCAAAACCGGCATGGACCAGTACCCACTGTCCGATTTGGGCATCAGGAGTCAATACTATACTTATTTCTACCTGATTGGCATTTACATCGACTACCGCAACATTATTTTCTGATATGGATATTATTTTACCGGGTACACCAAGACACATATTACATTCCCCTCTCGTTTGCTATTACTGTCTGCCCCAGCGAAATACCACCATCTCCAGGCGGAACCTGCTGGTGCTGGTATACTTCAAATCCACTGCCGGTTAAGCTTTGAATTAATCCTAACAATATTATCTGGTTATGAAAAACACCACCGCTTAATACGACTCTATTCAATCCGGTATTTTCTCTGGCTTTAATAAGTGCTTTAAGAAACATATCACTTATAGTTGTGTGAAATTTTCCGGCTATGGTACCTCTCGGCAGGTTTTTATTAATATCCATGATCATTTCTGACCACATGGGCAGGCTGTTCATTATTATCATATCAGCATTCGTCTCAATAGAATATTCATATATGCCACGGATATTTCTGTCTGCACAGGCTTCCATTTCAATGGCGGCCTGTCCTTCATAGTGATTTATTGGACTTATTCCCAGTATTGCACCTGCTGCATCAAAAAGCCTGCCGCAGGAAGAAGTAAATATTTCGCTCTGACTATCAAAGCGCTGCAGGATTAAATCTCTTTCTACAGGCTGCAGATCAGGTAATAATTTTCCAGCTTCTTCAATTCCTTTATCACCAAGGGCTGATACCAGATATATGAAGGCCATACGGTACGGTCGTCTGCTGCTCAGATCCCCCCCTACCAGGGGCAGATATTTTAAATGCCCCAGACGAGAAAAGCTTTGATAATCACCTCTTAAAACTTCACATCCCCAGACTGCCCCATCACATCCCCAACCGCTGCCGTCGCAGACAAGTCCTAATACTTCACCTGCTAAGCCGTGTTCAGCCATGACCGAAGCCAGGTGAGCATGGTGATGCTGTACTCCGATCAGTTCTACCTCTTTTTGGGCTTTGGCCCAGCGGGTAGCCTGGTATTCTGGATGAAGGTCATGAACTATTATTTCAGGCTGCACTGCCAGCATATTTTTAAATTTTTCTATGCCATTAAGGAAATTCAAGTAGTTGTTATAATGGTTCAGGTCTCCCCAGTGCTGACTCAAATAAGCTTCGTTACCTCTGGTCATACAAAAAGTGTTTTTTAATTCACTTCCCACTGCCAGTATCGGCCGGGAGGAAGTGGGAATTCGAATCGCACCTGGTACATAACCTCTGGCTCTCCTGAAAAAATGTGCAGTTCCCTGAGGAGTAACACTTATAACCGAATCATCACAGGGGTTATAAATATCACGATCATGTATAAGAAAATAATCAGCGACATCGTTTAGTTTTTCGATTGCGTCTTCGTTATTTATTATTAAGGGTTCATCGCTTATATTAGCACTGGTCATGATAAGTATATCCAGATCATCATCAAATAAAAGAAAATGCAGAGGAGTGTAAGGCAGCATTACCCCCAGGGTGTTAAGACCGGGATGAATTATATCTCCGGGAAGCCCATTTTTATCACGAGTCTGCATAACTACTATTGGTGCCTGGCGGGAGATTAAAAACTGCTCCTCATCAGGGCTTATCTTACAATAGATACGGGCTGTTTCCAGGTCTCTGGGCATAACTGCAAATGGTTTGGCATCACGCTTTTTACGCTGTCTGAGCTGAGCTACTGCTTCCCGATTCCGGGCATCGGCAGCCAGATGAAATCCCCCCAGCCCTTTAACTGCAACAATAAAGCCCTTTTTCAATAAATCACTAACACTTTCAGCGGCTCTTTCCTGTCTGCTATTGATCAGCGTGATGTGCGGTCCACACACCGGACAGGCATTGGGTTGAGCATGAAACCGCCGGTTCAAAGGATCTTCATATTCTTTCTGGCAGGTGGGACACATAGGAAAGGAAGCCATAGTAGTTTTGGCGCGGTCATAGGGCACATCTTTGATTATAGTAAAACGAGGACCGCAGTTGGTGCAGTTGGTAAAAGGATATAAATAGCGTCGATCAGCCGGGGCAGATATATCACGTCGGCATTCATAGCAAGTGGCAATATCCGGCGATATCATAACATTTCTGTTATCGTCGTTTTCGCTTTCCTTGATGCTAAAACATTCATAACCAGGAGGATCGATTTCCTCCACGGTATATTCTCGGATAAGTGCCAGGGGAGGGGGGGATTCAATGATTCTATGCACGAATTCATCTAAATTGTCAGGTGTACCCTCAATCTCGATGAAAACCCCGTAAGATGAATTTAATACCCACCCGCTCAAGCCCAGCTCGGATGCCAGGCGAAAAACGTGAGGTCTAAATCCAACCCCCTGAACTATACCATTAATCTGCATTTTGTAGCACGCATTGTTCAATTGCATAAAAATACCTGCTTTTTAATCTCTTACGTTGTTACATTAATTACCCTGCCCTGAGCAGGATCTACTTAATGTAATTCATTACAAAAAAAAACTATCCAAACGGGCAGATCGGGGTACTTCCCAATCCACCCGTAATGGACATCTATTGACCGGTAAAATATGCTGCATCTAAACAAGGCTAATGCATCATTTTGTATTTAGACCAATTACCTGGTCATAATGTTTTCTATATCCTGTTGAATAAGTTCAATTACCCGGGGCAATTTAGATTGAATCCCAGGAGTAAGTTCCATGCCCATTTTCATAACTTCCGGTTCAATACCAAATACCAGAATTTCAGGTTCGTAACCCATTAACTTGGCCATACTAACTGCCTCAACAAAGTGCATCTCATGAAGCGAAGTGATGTTGCTGTCAGGTTGTAAACCTAGTTCTTCCAGAGGTGCTCGATATATCGTACCGGGGTCTCCCCCAGCCTGCATAGCATCTATCAGTATTAGAATTTCGTAATTGCTAAAAATATCTAACATGTCATAACTGTTTACACCTGCATCAATCAAATCAACTTCTTCTGGAAGGCATTTCATTTCTGCCAGACGGTTAATAATGTGAATACCGACTCCTTCATCCTGCATTAATAAATTGCCGATTCCTACTATAGCAATTTTGCTCAATCAACAGCCTCCTTAGGCTCCTATACTTTTGTCATCAGCATGAGCACTATCATGGAAACCCTTGGGAATTTTACCTGTAAACATAGATACCAATACAGGAATTCCTTCGGAAAGGTCCAGATATACATGAGCTAGAACTGACAGCACAAAAAGCCAGGTAATTACATAATGAATTACTCTTACTGCGATCAATCCACCCATACTGCCCCCCAGGGCCATGAATGCATTGGGGTTGTAGAGGGTGAATCCGGTGATCATCATACAGATTGCTAAAACTAACCAGCCAGTGTACATCATCTTTTGACCGGGATTGTACTTGCCATAATCAGGATGGCTGTCGCTCAAAAATAGATAGTACTTCATCATGCTGGGAAGATTCTTGATGTCTGGTATAGGATTGAAAAGAACGTTTTTGGCGTCTTTAGCCACAATTGCATAGTAAACACGACCGAAAACTCCAACTACCAGCACATATGCCATAGCAAAGTGAATCATCCGGGGTGTATCCATATTGCTGAAGAGTCTGAAAGACTCTGGAGCATGAATATAAAACCCGGTCAGCGCCAGAAGGGTGATCGCAATCATATTCGTCCAGTGAAATATCCTGAGCCAAATTGAATGTCTTTGTTCCATCTGTTTAACCATCAAAATCCCCCCTAACAGACGGCATACTTGCTAATCAGCTTTTTATCAGGGGTCATGAGATGTATTGCACATGCCAGGCAGGGATCATAAGCCCTGATTATCCTTACTATTTCATATGGGTTGGCAGGATCTTTTATCGAAGTACCAATCAGGGACTGTTCAAAGGGACCTGGAGTACCCTTACCATCTCTTGGCGAAGCATTCCAGGTAGTAGGAACGATTGCATTGTATACGGCTGTCCGCTGGTGTTCGATCTTGTTCCAGTGTCCCAGTGCTCCACGAGGTGCTTCGGTAAGTCCCATACCCTGTGCGGATGCGGGTATTTCATGAGGAGTAGTTACTGGCTGACCGGGTACTAATTGACCAACCCATTCATCCATGGCATGGGCAACCATTGAACATTCAACTGCCCTTGCAAAATGACGTCCCAGAGTTGAGAAGGCCTTATTGCCCAGTCCGACTACGTCCTTTTGTTTCATTACCCATAATCTGGCCAGAGGACCAACTTCCATAGGCTGACCATTGTATCTGGGAGCTTTAACAAAGGAGTATGCTTCCTTCTTTTCCACATCCGGCGTAACTACAGCTTCAGTAGGTTTATTGCCGCCGGTATCATCAGCATACCAGGAATATTTGACTTCTTCAGCAATCATTGCCGGATCGAAATCTTTATACTGACCCTGCAGGTAAATACCGGAGGGGAAGAATTTTTCTTTCTTAACATGATCCATACCCTCTTCCAAAGGCAGAGCACCATAAGAAAGCATATTCATACATCCGGCTCCAATTTCCCAGTAATCTGGATAAGCATCTGCTACTGCATATACTATGGGAATATAAACATTGTCTATAAAATCGATACACTCTTTAAGCCGATACTTAAAGTCTATTATTTTCTGAGCATCAGGTACTTCAGTAGTTCCGCCAGGCACTATAGCCTGTTGGTGAGGCATTTTTCCTCCCCATAAGGCTGTCATTTCATGAGCCTTAGCACGAACTTTAAGTGCTTGTAAATATGCATCCACAGCAGCTTTATTAACCGCCTCCGGAAGACGATAATCTCCTTCATAGCGCGGAATAAAAGGCGGCACATCCGGACCCTTTACAAAATCCAGAGCTGCCAGGTGAAAAAAGTGCAGAATATGAGATTGTACATAGTTGGCTCCCAATATCAGGTTTCTGATTATCCTTCCATTGGGTGGTGGTTCAATTCCAAAAGCATTGTCTAAGGATAGGGTTGCAGCAGTACCGTGTGCTACCGGGCATACACCACAGATTCTCTGAGTGATCTGTACGGCGTCTCTGGGGTCACGATCCTTCATAATAAGTTCCAGTCCTCTGAACATCATCCCCATAGACTTGGCATCAGTTACTACGCCGCCTTCTACTTCTACCTCAACCGCCAGATGGCCTTCAAGTCGAGTGATTGGATCTATTATTATCTTTTCTGCCATTAATCGTCACCCTCTTTCTCATCGTGGTTTTTCTTAGGGCCGATACGACCGGTCAGCACATTACCGGCTAAATGTCCGGCAATACCTACTACCGCTGCTGCACCGAGAACGCCGCCTATCTGATCGACGGTTGCGGTAATGCCAGGTGCTATCGGCATTTCAGGGATCCTTTCAAATATAGGCCAGCCAGGGAATTCGGGTTCCGTACAAGCTATACATGGTCCGCCTGCCTTTATGCAGGTATTCACTCCATTATTCCACAGGCGATATGTTGTATCGCAGTGGGCTATAGGTCCTTTACATCCTAATTCCAGCAAGCAACCGGGATCACCAAATTTTTTGGCAAAAATTGCATTATCAAAATACTGTCTTCTCTGGCAGTTATCGTGAATTATCCCGTCAAAGAACATAGTAGGACGACCAAATGTATCCACTTCAGGCATTCCATAAAGTAATATATGGGCTATTGTTCCAACGATCCAGTCTGGATGTGGAGGACAGCCGGGGATATTAATAATCGGTACATTCTTGACTATGTCACTTACCGGTTTGCAATCAGTTGGATTAGGCGGAGTAGCTGGAATCCCTCCGAATGACGAACAGGTACCAACACTTAATATTGCCATAGCCTGACTTCCAACTTCTTTTACTGCATCCAAAAAGGTAAGATCCTCACCGTTTCTTTTCCCGATTAAGCAGTATTTACCATCTGCTGCAACGGGGATAGCACCTTCAACAACCAGGACAAAGCCACCTGGATTTTCTTCAGCAGTTTTGAATATTACATCAGTGGCTAAATCACCTGAGGCAGCCATAACCGTCTGGTGGTAACGCAGACTTATTACTTCGAGTAAAACTTTTTCAATATCAGGATGTACAGAGTTCAAAATAGATACAGAACATCCTGAACAACTTCCGCCCTGTATCCAAATAACCGGAGGAGCACCTGCAGCTACTGCTTCCTTCATGAAAGGTGCCAGGTATCCTGACAGGGATATCGCCGCGGCTCCACCTGCGCATAATTTAACAAAATTACGACGACTAAGTTTGGTAGGCATTTACACTTCCCCCCAACTCACAAATTTTTTTACAATCCCTAATCTTCTATATATTAGAAAATAAAATTCCGATTCCTTATCCATCTATATCTCTCTACCATTCCCTAAATCTTTCCTTTCTTTTTATGCACCTCCTCCAGCAGCCAGTCAGTCCAGTCTTGTATTCCCTGGCTTGTACGACCCGATACCAAAAATGTTTTAGCGTTTGGGTTAATATTTTCAAGGTCTTTGTGAAACCTTTCCAAACTAAAATCGGTATATGGTAATAGATCAATCTTGTTGAGTATCACTGCCCGGGATTCATGAAATATTAACGGATATTTTAAAGGTTTATCATTTCCTTCAGCAGTACTCAGCACCACTACTTTACAATCCTCTCCCAGGTCAAATTCAGCCGGGCATACCAGATTCCCAACATTTTCTATAAAAATAATATCGAGATTATCATTTTCCGGGAGATTTTTAAAGGCTTTACCTACCATGCCTGCATCCAGGTGGCAGGTTCCTTCAGTATTGATCTGTATTACTTGCACTCCTTTTTTTTCGATGCGCTGAGCATCTTGATCGGTATACAGATCTCCTTCGATTACTCCCAGTCTGAGCTGGCCATTCAATAGCTCGATGGTTCTCTCTAAAAGAGTGGTTTTGCCGGCTCCCGGAGAACTCATCATATTCAGAACCAGGATTCCCTGGTTCTGAAATTCATTTCGGTTTTTTCTGGCCAGGAGTTCATTAGATCCCAGGATGTTGCTTTCCAGTTTAATATGTACCATCTGTTTCAGTCTCCCTCGTAATAGTCTATATACAGCTCCCGTCCGGATACTATTTCAGTTTTACGGCCTGTACAGTTGGGACATACGAAATTATAATAATTATCTAGTGAAAAAGGATGTTGGCAGTCCTGGCAGATACACTTGATATCTCTTTCTTCGATTTCCAGTACAGCCCCCTTAAACAGTTCTTCCCGTCCAAGTGCTTCGAATGCAAATAGCAAACTGTCAGGCAGAGCCATGGAGAATTTACCCACTACCAATTTGATCTGTTTTATATTATTTATTCCATTTTGGATGGCACTCTCCCGCAAGGTGTCCAAAATACTTGACATCAAAGATATTTCGTGCATAATAAGAACATACCTCGTAATACAAAATTCGACATATTGCTACATAAAAAATAAAAAAACCCGACACTGAAAGATGCCGGATTAAGACGCACCAAAACATAGCAGCTGTACCCTTCATGAGCACGCTTTTATGATCTGCTTGACCTGAGCATCTCCTTTTCACAATAGGGGAAGGCAAGACCGTTTCCAGTCATACCCAGGTTCCTAAAACCATAGCCATTAGCCGTAGGTCATGGAACTCGGAGAAAAATATTCTATTTTCCAATCCGATTACAAATAAACTCCTTTATCTGAATAAACTACAGTAATTATATACTACCACTCGCATTTTTGATAGTCTTATCAATAGGCAAATATAGCATTATCAGATACGCTTATATTCTACATATAAATCAATACTCCTCTATGTAGACATATATAGACATATATAGACATAAAATACAGTAAAAACATTGAAATAGTTAAATTAACTACTAAAAACTCTTGGTGAGAGTAAACGTGCTGATTATTTCTCCATCAGCCACTGAAAACAGGTAATTACCACGAGCGGTCAGGAATAAACTGGTCTTGCCGTCTTCATCAGTTACCAGGTGATGAGGATAATCATGATTGCTGGTTCCGGCATAAGTAGACTTGACTTTTGCTCCTGCAAGTGGGAGACCATTTTTCAATACCTGAATTTCATAGTTTTCCCCCATCCGGGCATGTTGATAATTACTGGGTATAATTTCAAGCGGCAGCCCTACTGGTTCTACCCCATGATGATGATGGTGGCCTACTTCTAAGAATATTTTGGCGTAGAGTTCTTTATCTCCGCTTTCGTGGGCATACACTTGCATCAAACCATCTGCTTCTTCACCGAGGTTGACTTCAACTATACCTTCGTTTATCTGCACTGGACATTCTCTCGTTTGGCCGTGCTGCAGCATGGATACCTGGGGATGGGAGAAGACATGGTCCTGGTTGACTTTCATGTTATATCCGTTAAAGAGATTTAACCTAATTTCTTCGCCGTCATGAAAGTGTCCGTGTTCGGTATCCAGGGTCAGCCATATTTCCTGTTCTTGGAACTCTGCTGCGGTTTTAATCTCTTCTAGTATGATACGATGATGCACGAGCTGCATTTCCTTGATTCTAGCCTGGATAACTCTGCGCTCGCCAAATATGCTCTCCATAAAAATATTATTCTCATCTCCGGGAATCATACGGTCAACTTTTTCCATCAGCAGTTCCTCTTTGCCATTGCGATTAATATAAACATTAGCTTCACACATGTTTATTCGCCTCCTTGATCAATATAGCAGGTTGGGCAGACAACCCCAGGTTCGGTTGTAACTGCGCGTGCATCCATGACTCCTTCACCACAAACTGAACACTGCAGGGTTTTGCGGATTTCAGCTTTTTCAGGAAAATCAAATTCTATCTCATGCCATTCAAAAATATCTTCAAAGGGAGCGGTCATAATGCTCTCAAAAACCTGTCCCAATAAATTCTCCTGTTCGGTCTTCTCTTCAGGAGTTAAGTGATCCTTGATATTAAGCTCCCGATAACGATTAAATAAAGGATTGCGGTTGGCATTAAATTTCTGTGCTATGCGTATGGCTTTACCTTTATCTCTGCTGGCAATAGTATATACTGCTTTACCATAGTCTTTAAAAATAAGATTACCTTTTCCAAAGGTGCAGCCCAGTATTGATTGGATAGCATCAACTCCGCACGAATTAGTCTCCACTACCGCCAGCAGTTCCTCATCCCTATCCCTTTCTAATTGCAGGTGTTGGATAGCAAATTCGGATGCCCTAACTCCCATTAAGAGTCCAGGACATATATGACCGTGAAATTGTATGGCTAGTTCCAGGGGAGGCATATCCCTGCACATATCAGATCAGCCACCTTTCTGTTTATTTTAAGTACTTCTGCTTATCAAATATTTCTCTTACTCTGCTTACCAAACGATCTACCTGCATCGGCAGGGGTTCGTCCACAGCGCCGGTTAGCTCTATACCACAACGGTTAAGGGGAATCAGTACTTTGAGTGCCGATGAAGATGCAACTGCTTCTGCCATGGCAGGCGTAAGTTCTCCAGAATAGGAGTTAGCCGCCAGAATAGCTACTGAGCCAACTATCATATTAGCTCGGGTAACCGTTCTTACAACTGCATTTTCTCCACTGGCTCCTTCGTTGGCGCCTGCTTTTAACATTATGGAGGTAGCTACCGCGTTGGTACCCAGTCCTATTATACTGCATTCCTGCCCCAGTTCATGACGCAGCTTTTCCACAATGACCCGCCCTATTCCTCCTCCCTGACCGTCTATTACAACAATTATCACAACATTAAACCCCCCACTTCTATTTGGACATTAGTATAACACAGCAGTTTTAAAAATAATAAGCCCATGAAAAATAGTATGTTAATGAGTCCACCAGGAATGAGGCACTTCCAGGGTTCCCGATTTCCCATCAGCCGCGATTTTACCAAGGTCCAGGTACGGTCTTGGTTAAAGCCATAACCTCAGATGGTCGATCCATGCTTGGTACTCTTGATTATGAGCAGAAAAAAACCACGAACAAATATAAGCGCTTTCAAGCTGCCTTAAACCTTCGTGGTCTAAATTACATATTACTTAAACTGATTTCCCCAATTAGTGAGTAAGTAAAAACTGCTGATTGTGAGACTTCCTGACTCTTTTTACAGCAGCGTGATTAGTTCATACCGTATCTTCCTAATCAAAAATCCTTTTTATCAGTTTACCTTATGTCAATTTTTCTGTCATCATATAATTATTCGTTTATAAGCACCTCTGGCTGCACTGATCTTGAAAATAAAACAGCTTTAACCAAACTAAAGAACTACCGGTCTTTTTTCGCAGACCTGACATGATATGGTATATTTATACTATTATGCTGAGGGAGTTAAGTAATGATGAAATATAAGACTTTTTTGCAAGGGATAGCAGGTTGGCAGGGAATCAGGGAAATGCCTTGGAACCGCCCCTTTAAAATGAGTGTCTGCCTGTATATTATAGATGGACTGCTTATCGATACCGGGCCATACTCGCTGGGCAGTGAATCAATAAGATTTTTTAATGAAAATACTATTCAACAGGTGGCTTTAACTCATTTACATGAAGATCATTCAGGGATGGCGGCCTGGCTGCAGGAGAAATCAAACCTTCCAGTTTATCTGCATGCTGGGTCTATTGCAGAAGCTGCTATAGAGCCCGAACTTGAAAAATATCGCATGGAAATATGGGGGAGACGACCCGCGTTTAAAGCGCAATCTATTCCCGAACAGATCATAACTGATAAATATCGTTTCGAAGTTATAGATACTCCTGGACATTGCCGGTATCATAAAGCCTTTCTGGAACCGGATCAGGGTTGGCTATTCGCAGGTGACCTGCTGGTAAACATTAAACCTAAAAGCGTATATTGGGAGGAAAATATGAGTGAAATGATCAACTCATTGGAAAAAATATGTGCACTAGGCTTTGAGGTAGTTTTTTGTTCCCATACCGGTATTCTGAAAAACGGTAAAGAAATCTGCCAGCAGAAGTTGAACTATCTTCTTGACCTGCGGGAGAAAGTTCAAGAGTTGAGAAATAAAGGTCTGGAGGATGGGGATATAGACCAGAGGTTATTTCCTGAGGAGGATATAGCTAGTACCCTCACCAATGGCGATTTTTCATCGTATTCAATAGTTTGCACCATTTAGAGGAAGCAGGGGGACGTTCTTTTTGCTTCCTCCAGGGAAGCAAAAAGAACGTCCCCCTGCTTCTATTGAGTCTAATTTGTGACCGGTTTGTGATTCAAGGGTGTTATTATACTACTCAGGATAGATATATTTTTAAGCGATACTTAAGGAGGGTAATGCTGTGGATTTAGAAAACAAACGATTTTCAGGGAAAAATCGTTCAGCAGATTTCATAGTGAAATTGGAATCGGTGGAGAATGCTACCTTTCAGGGATATATAGAAAATATTCAGTCTGGGCAGGTTCAGCATTTCAGGAGCTTTTTGGAAATGACTTCATTGATACAGCAAAAACTTGATGAAAACAATTTCCCGCAAAATACAAGCGTGACTCGTTCCTGGAAAACTGATCAATGAGTTACTAGTTTTCAGTTAAAGCAAACGATAGGCCGGTAAGGATAGAGACCCAGACAGGTGAGGGGCTTTATGTAAGAAGCCGCTAAAGATAGAGAGGTATAAACCCTACCGGAAATACAGGAGGTATAGTTGATGATTATAAACAGAGGGATAAAATTAACAGTATTATCAATAACACTGGTGTTATCAGTTGTCTTGACCAGCAGCCTGGCCATGGGAGCCCCTCATTATTTATCGGACGAAATAAATAAAAGCGAGCTTGCACCGCAAGAACAGCAGGTATTGGACAATGAAGTCGGTCAAGAACCAGAAAACATCGAAGATGATATTGTCGGGTCGGATGGTGAAAACGCTATTCAGGAGGAACCGCTTCCCCTGGAATCTATAATAATTCCACCTGAACCATTTATGGGAGCCCCGGTTGATGTTCCCGCTGAAACCAAACCATCGCTTCCCCAAACCGGCGGAGGGCTGCTGTATATGGAAGCAGGGTGCCTGATGACTATAATGGGAATAATTATAAATAGCAAAAGTCGCGGATGAGTTAAGGGGAAGCTTGGTTAAGTCAGGTCGAGGGTAATAAGTCAGGGAACTGTGACCTTGACTCGTCTAAATGCCAGCTCTCACAATCGGTAATTTTTAGTGGCCAGGTCCAGGCAAAAAGGAATTCCTTGAGAGAAATGGAGTATTCCTTCCTGGTCTTTGTTTTCTGTAATACCCTGTGATATCAGGTGGCGGAGAATATCATATTCATTTAAACTTCCAGCCAGATATTGTTTTAGCCTGCTCTTCCATTGCGGATAGTACTCATCCCAGGGTACCCTTATGGAACTCAGTATTATCCACATAATTTCAGGGAGGTGCGCTATTAACTCCCTCAGCCAGTAATCTTTTTCTAGTAAACAAGTCATATGAACATTTTCAGTAAATAGTTTTTCATAGCCCTTTATGGTAATTGATAGGCAGTACATTTTTTTTGAATTTAAATATGCTTTAATATCATCTGCTAGAAAAGCAGGCAGCCATTTGAGAACTTGTGTGGCGGTCATACCGGTTAGGCCGTACAATGATTTTATAGGCTGTTTATCCCTGCCTTCAGGCAGTTCCGCCAGGGTCTGGCTGATGATCCGGCCCCAGTTTATACTATTTTCTTTGTCTAAACCGACGGCTAAGCGAGAGAGAAAACTGCAGCCAATATTATAAAATGCTAAATTCTCACTATTTAGCAGCAGTCCGGGATTGCTCTTTATCCAATATATACCGTACGCGATATCGAAGGCGGGAAAAGTGAAATCATCGTACTGACATAAAGCCTCGTGAAGGCGAAGCATTTCCTGGCCTGAATCCCAGCATGTTTGTGTTCTCAGTTCAAGGACGATATTTATTGTTTTTTGACTTAATGATTGAAGGAGCGATTGCTGCTCTCCGCTTATAATGTGCTGTGCTTCATCATCGAGGCCATAAAAAACTAGTGCGGGGGGCGGTTCTTGTTCCATATGGTTCAATTCAGAGACAAAAACTTCCGAAGCTTCTATTATGTCACCAAATTTCTGCAGTGCCGTTTTATCAAAATACTCCAGTCGATATTCGGGAATTATCGGCATTAAGCTATTATTCTCCTCTGGATAAAGCGATGCTGATTTACTTTATTCCTGATAGACATAAAGTGTTAATAATATAGATAAAATTATGATATCCAGGCATGAAAAACAATTAGCATTGGTCTTAGTCGTTCCAAAACCAGTTTATATATCCGCACTGTTGGCAAATAAAATTTTCCATTTTCTTGTTAAAAAAACCAAAAAGGATTGCCCATTTACTATTAACCATATCCTTGTTTTCCCAGAAGGTATTGCCCCCGCATATCGGACACAGTAGTTTATGCCCGTTTATTATTACTTCTTTACAGTTTTTATCTTTCATTAAAACTTCTCCTCAGAAAAAATAGTATTTATTACCAAAAGCAACAAATAATATTTTACCAGAGAAGAAACAGTAATTGAATAAGACTACTCTAAAATAAAACGGAATGGTGTAGAGTTTATTCACGCCGCAAGCGAAGTGTTATGCAGCGCAGACTTCCTCCGCCCGATAGCAGAGCTTCTGGGTGAAATTCAATTATTTCTACGCCTCTGCGATGCAATTTCTTTTTGGTCTCAGGTTTCAGGGCAGTATCGTAATGGAATATTATACCTGGCTGCAAAGGCACGAAAGTACATCCAAACCTTAATTGTTCTTCCGAAGATATGTTTAATAATTCAATACCACGCATATACATAAAATCATCGAAATCCTCAATGACAATACGTTTTTCATTAGTAATATACTGTGCTTCAAGAATAGCTGGAAGGTATACCAGAGCCAGGTCTTCGGATATTCGGTTATAAACTGTATCGGGATGCATGAAACGGCGTCTTTGGGGAATCTTCAAGTATATTATCTCTTTAAATAACGTTAGTATATGCGGGATTAACTTCTCGATAGCCCGGGGATGGTGTCGTTCGGTATCAGCCACCAAAACGGTTTCAGGGGATAGCAGCAGACAGCCTTCAAATTGTCCCTGGCTGGGAAATTCCCAGAATATCGGTATGCCGAGATTGAGAAGGGCTTCTTTTACTACCATATCTTCACCACGACGGGCAAAGTCAGATGACATTTTTGATAGAATAGCTCCCTGCCGGGTTATAACCGAGCTGTCGTGCATGTAAACCAGGTTGGGGAGCTGGTCTATGAGGTCTCTGTTTTCCTGGACATAATCCCTCACTTCAAAAATCTCTACATTATAGGATTTTAATAGTTGAACCCAATTATAGTGTTCCTGGTGAAATTTATCTATATCAGGAACTGCATCAAATAACCAGTCTATATAATTAAGATCATTTATCAACTTTAAAGATTCATATGGATTATGGACTAACACGCTTTTTAATCTTCCAAAATATTCACATCCATAGGATTCAACTTTTGTGTTTTGTTCAAGTGTATTCAGCATATAATTATCTCCTTCTTTTATTAATATGAGTAATATTAATTCTGCTGAAATTAAGTTGTGTCTATGAACATTAGTTTATACAGATGAAAGATTTGTGACTTATCACAAACATGGATTGATAATGTTTCTGAGGTTAAAATAAAAATATATAAAAAATATGAATTCCCTGGCTCTTGATTTTAGGAAAGAAGAGATTCAGGACCAAGAACGAATATAAGCTATTAATAACAGTAAATAAGGATAGTCGGCCGATATCGGCCGACTATCCTTCGGGGATGAGGTTAGTGCCCTCTTTTTTTCTCTTTTTTCTTCTGCTGCTTTTGTTCAAACTTTTTCCGTAGCAATGCTTCTTTTTGTGACTGACGGGTCTCCTGCCGGGCCTTTTTATCTACTTCTCGCTGCAATCTCACAGCTTCCTGGGCTGCCGTTCCAATGCCTCTTTTATCCATAGTGCGGTTAACCAAGCGCTGCATTCTTTTGGGGTTTATTCTGTATAAAGGCTTTTTTTAAACAAGAGGAATGGAATCACCGAAATTAATTTGGTGATAGTCACTTAAAATATGCATAATGTCATAACTTTTTGGTTCTGATCCGAAAACCACCCGTGCCACCTGGTATCTGTGTCCCTGGCTTCTCTCGAATAATCCTACCCAGAACGGATCTTCAAAATACACCGTCAGCTTAATACTTGTGTTGTTACAACTCATAAAATCCCTCCTTGAGAAAATACCAAACGGGAAATGGACGACCCAGGAGGGAAGGTTACTGTCACCTATTACATAATAGGTGAGTCCGGACTACCAACCGGAACTGTGTTTTGATTCCCGTAGAATACTGTTACCACTAATCAGTATATCACCTCTCTAGCTGTGCACAAAACAATGCATATAGGGGAGGTTTTAATGCCAGAATAATGGCCATATCATATGCCAGATCGCATAGTCAGTCAGGCGCCAGACAACAACCGCTAGAAACCCGTAATTTCTGAAGATAAAGGCTGGTATGAGGTTAGCAGCAAATATAAAGCTAAACATACCGATCCCAAAGAAAAAATTTGTCAGCAAACCCATCTGGGTCATACCCAGAAGCTGCATGACTGGTTCCCAAAGAGACAGCAATACTGCGAAAACCCAAAAGACATACTCCTGCCTGCGACCTCAAAGAATTACTGAGGATACTAACCATACTAGAAACACCAGTGGGATAAAGCGGTACATCAGTTCCAGGAATATACCGCCAGTAATATATACTGGTATGGCAAGCGGTAAGGGGACATGAATAGCAGAAGGTATTTGCATTACTATACCCAGGATAATCTATATAGAAGCTACTGCCATTCCAAACCCTATAGGTATCAGGAAGCGCTGCCGGATCGACAGACGATCATCCCAGAGGGATGGAAATCCTGTTTGGGTGGATAGGCGATATACTGCGATACTCAACAGGGATATGACCCCAATGGCAGTCCAGGAGGCCGTCCACTGCAGTACTAGCGGGTGATTCAATTCAAACCAGGTCCAAATAATTTTGCCGGACAGCATTAAAATAATTAATCCTGCGAAAATCTTATCGGATAAAGACCAATTTTTGATCATAATATAACCCTCCATCTCTATGGAATTATTATATGTCATGGGTTGATGTTCATAGCTTCCATTTATGCACTTTTATTCCCGGGTACATTTAATTATTCAGGATTTTTATTTGAAATAATACAATAAAAACAATTAAAGTATGTAGACTGACTGAATAATCCCGGGAATTTATATGTTGCTTCAAGCCCTCCCAATTATCAAAAAAATCACCGGTGAGAAGGATTCAAAGTTATAATAATAGAATAATAGATAAAAGGTTCGAGTTGTTAGTGAAAACCTCCTGCTATTGCTTTTGCTGCTCTATGGGGAGAGAGAGGATCGGAAGGCATTGGTTAACAGCAGGGGGTTATCAATTTTGGAGTTATCCTTCGATCAACAATATTAAGGGGGAGTAGGCGTGATTTTTTTCGTGGTAGGTATTGTGCTATTGCTGGGTATTGCAGTGATCGGAATGTACAATGGGTTTGTAAAACTTAGAAACCGGATTGAAGAAGCTTACGCAACAGTTGAAGCATATATGAAAAAGAGGTATGATCTAATACCCAATCTGGTGGAAACAGTTAAAGGTTATGCTGGCCATGAAAAAGAAACCCTGGCCCAGGTAGTGGAGGCAAGAAGCCGTGCCATGTCTGCCCAGGGGATTCAGCAGGTGCAGCAGAGTGAAGGTGAACTGCAGCGGACTCTAAAATCTTTGTTTGCTTTATCTGAAAGCTATCCTGAATTGAAAGCAAACGTCAATTTTTTAGACCTTCAGAATCAGCTGCAGAGGATCGAAGACGATATCCTGCAGTCCAGAAAATATTATAATGCGATAGTAAAGAATTACAATATAAAAGTTGAAGTAATACCACAATCAATTATAGCGGCTCTGTTTGGATTCAGAAAACGTGATTATTGGGAAGTTGAGGCTGCTGCTCACGATGTCGTGCAGGTTAAATTTTAAGGAAGAGTGAATATGGGTCATAAAAAATATTTTTTATTTATGTTTCTGCTGCTGGCAGGGATATTTTCCGCCCCGGACGTTTCCCTGGCGGAATATTTTCTTATTCAGCAGTATGACGTCAATGCTAATGTACTCGAATCTAACCGTTATCAAATCCTGGAAACAGTGGAAGTAGAATTTACTGCCCCCCGACATGGGATCATTAGATCTATACCCGAGCGATACAACAACCGCCCGGTGTTAATCGAGAATATAGATGTGGAAGGATACGACTATACAGTAAACAGGGAATCAGGATATCTCAATATTCAAATCGGCAGTCCCGATTATACTGTAGAAGGCCGGCAGGTCTATAAGATTCATTATGATTTTGATGTGGGTGAGGACGGCCTAAAAGATTATGATGAATTTTACTTTAACCTTATCGGCACTGAATGGGATACTGATATTAACAATGCTAGTTTTACAGTAACTATGCCCAAAGCCTTCGATGCCAGCAAGGTGAATATTACCAGAGGTTACTACGGCAGTACTAATACTGGCGGGGTTGATTTTGAAGTCAATGGAAATACCATAACCGGCAGGATTACCGCTGCCCTGGATAATAACGAAGGAGTTACCATAGCATTGCCCCTTCCAGAAGGGTACTATGTGGGTGTAAGGGAAGTAGAAGATATGCTTGGTAATATGTCCAGATGGAACTGGTTTCTATTCCCGCTGCTGATGGCTCTGGTTCTGCTTATCTGGTACCGGTTTGGAAGAGACAAACCGCTGTATCCCAGTGTGCAGTTCTATCAACCGGTAGGGATCAACTCCTGTGATATCGGATATATAATGGATGGAACGGTAGATGGTAAAGATGTTACTTCGCTGTTATTTTACTGGGCTGATAAAGGACACCTGGCCATACAGGAAGAAGAAAAGACCTGGTTTTTGGGTAAGGAAATATTCAGGTTTATTAGGAGAAAGGAATTGGATGAGACCGCTAAAGAATATGAGCGGGTGGCATTCGAGGATTTATTTTCCTTCGGTGATGGTCAGCAGGTGACCACCGAGGATTTAAAGGACCAATTCTATAAAACTATAAGCCGGGTCAAAAGTATGGTAGAGGGGCAGTTCAGCGGGGAAACAGCTATCTGGTCTAATACCAGTAAAACAATGGCTTCGATAGCTTTGTTGCTCTCATCTCTCCCCTATGTTTACCTTATTCAGCAGGCTATAGTATATGACGGAACCGTTAGCAATGGGTGGATATTATTAATAACCGCCGGTATTATTGTGATGATTATCAACGGAGGCTTGATGGCGGTTACCAGCAAATGGGACGGTTATAGTCAACGGCAGAAGGTGGGAAGGCTAATAGTCGCTCTGCTGATCTTTATAGTGATGTTGGGAGCACCGGCATATATAATATACAGTATAGGAATACCGGTATTAGAAGCTATCAAGGCGACTATAACCGGAACTTTTATTGCGCTTATCGCAGGTCTGGTAACTCAGAAGAGCGAATACGGGCATAATATGTATGAGTATCTGCTGGGGTTCAGGGAATTTCTGAGTCAAGCCGAAAAAGAAAAGATTGAAGAATTGGTGGAGCAAAATCCTGCTTACTTCTACAATATACTGCCCTATGCGGTTGTATTAGGAGTAACTGAGAAGTGGGCCGATAAATTTAGTACTATTGTAACTCGGCCGCCCGACTGGTATTATGGGCCAGCTCATTATGGAGCTTTCAATACGGTTAGTTTTGGCAGGGCGATGGACAATTGTTTCAGTCAAGCTAATCGTTCTATGACTTCTGCTCCGTCATCTAAAGGCAGTTCGATAGGAGGCGGTTTCAGTGGCGGCGGCGGCGGTGGCGGCGGCGGCTCGAGCTGGTAGTGGGTATGGCTTTCGAACTCCACCGGGTTAATACTGCTGAAGAGCAGATAGTATTGATTTAATTGAGAAAAATGCAGGCATAGCAGGAACTATTCTAATACCAGAGACATATATTAATATACAGGCAATGGGGGCTGGGATTTATATTCCAGGCCCTTTTTTATGGGAGGACAAATATATGTGTGGAATAGCTGGCTGGATAAGTTGGCATGAGGACCTTAGAGAGGCAGGCAGTATAATCGAAAGGATGTCAGATACCCTGCAGCACCGGGGGCCGGATGCCAAGGGGACCTGGCTCTCACTGCATGCAGCCCTGGGTCATCGCCGATTGATAGTAGTTGACCCTGAAGGGGGAAAGCAGCCCATGATCAGAGTTAATAAGGGGCGGACTTTTGTCATTACTTATAATGGGGAACTTTACAATACCCTGGAATTAAGGCGTGAGTTGGAAGGCAAGGGATATATTTTTTACAGCCGCAACTCGGATACCGAGGTGGTTTTGACTGCTTACATGGAGTGGGGCAGAGATTGTGTAAACAGGTTTAACGGTATTTATGCTTTTGGCATATGGAATGAAGATGAGCAATCCCTCTTTTTGGCTCGCGACCGAATGGGAGTAAAGCCGCTGTTTTACCGATCAGATGAAAACAGGCTGTTTTTTGCTTCTGAACCCAAAGCTATACTGGTACACCCATCGGTCCAAGCGGAGGTAGATCGGGAAGGACTATCAGAAATACTCTTTATGGGACCATCTCGGACTCCGGGTCATGGAATCTTTAAAGGCATAAAGGAGCTTGAGCCCGGATGCTGGATGTTATTAAAACCAGACGGGATAGTAGTCAAGAAATACTGGCGTTTAGTGAGCAACATCCATAACGATGACCTGGATGATACCGCTGAACGGCTAAAAAAAATATTCTCCAGCAGTGTGGAGAAACAGTTAATATCCGATCGACCGTTATGTACCCTGCTTTCCGGGGGATTGGATTCCAGTGCTATTACTGCTGTTGCTGCCCGAGTCTATAAAGATGGTAATAAGGGAGCATTGGATACCTTCTCAGTAGATTATGCTGATAATATGAGATTCTATACGCCCAACCAGTTCGAGACCAGTTCAGATAACCCCTGGATTCATCAGGTATCTGATTATCTGCACACCCGGCATAAATTTATCGTGATTGATAATCGAGAGCTGGCAGCAGCCCTTGAACCGGCGCTGCTGGCCAACGATATGCCTGATATGACAGATATCAATTCATCCTTGTATTTGTTTTGCCGGGAAGTCAAAAAGCATGCTGCAGTTGCCTTATCAGGAGAATGTGCAGATGAAATACTGGGAGGCTACCCCTGGTTTCATGATGCAGATGTCATTAAAACCCCTGCTTTTCCCTGGATAAGGATGCTGGAAGAACGCAGCCGTTTCTTATCGCCAGGATTGCTCCAAAATTTAGCCGGGGAGGAATACGTACGGGAAAAGTACGCCCAGGCTATAAAAGAAGTACCTGCCCTGGAGGGTGAGCCTGAATGGGATGCAAGAATGAGGGAGATATCTTACCTTAATATCACCCGCTTTATGCAGACGCTTCTGGACCGGAAAGATCGGATGAGCATGGCTAATGGATTAGAGGTTAGAGTACCGTTTGCTGACCATGACCTGGTTCAATATGTTTGGAATATTCCCTGGAAGATGAAAAATCATGGAGGTATGGCCAAGGGCATCCTGAGAAAGGCATTAACCGGTATACTGCCAGCCCCGGTCCTGGAAAGAAGGAAGAGTCCTTATCCAAAAACCCATAACCCACAATACGGGGACGAGGTGCAAAAAGAGCTGTTAGATGTTCTGGATAATCCATCTGCTCCTATTCAAGCCCTGATAAACAAGGACCTGGTTCGGTATTATATTGTAAGCGGCCGGCCTTTCTTTGACAAACCCTGGTTCAGCCAATTAATGGGTAATGTACAGTATATGGCTTACCTTCTGCAGACTAATCGCTGGCTTACTCAATATGGGGTAAACGTACTGGTATAGAGTTAGATACTCAGCGAGTTTATTGATCAAGAGAATACTTCCAGCTTTTGGTCTTAAGCGGTTAGGGCTCTCGCTTTAAATTTTTCACTCATGCGAAATAAAAGTCGGCCATGAAACGGTTATAATTTATTAGATCAACCTGCATAGCACCTATCAGGTTGAAATATTTTTTTATTTCCAGCATAACATTTAAGTATAACGAAGCAGACAATAATGCGGGGAGGTAATAGAAGTGGAGGATAATAGGCAAGAAGACTCCATATTCAGCGATGAGTTTGATAAAGATACTATTATTGAGAAGGAAAGGGAAGAAGAGCTGGTTCTGGAATCCATAAACGGTGATAAAAATATAAAAAATGATCAGGAAGAGCAAACTCAGTGGCCAGGTGAGTCTATTGAACAGAAAGCAGAGGATGAGCCGAGTGAAGAAAAAGAAGGGGCACCTTCGATAAAAATATCCCGTTCTGTTAGAGTTAAGCCGGAAATGATGTATAAACCTGGGGATCATAATAAAGATTATGGAGATGATCCGGAAAAATTATAGAATGATAGGCACCCCGGTTTTTTACCGGGGTGCCAGGTTGTTGACAAAGTCAACAAGATGCCAGACCGATGACAGAGGTGAAGGTCAAGGCATGAAAGAAGCCCGCGATTGAGGCGTACCTGAGTACGTTGATTGAGCGGGCTTCTTGGATTATATATCTGTCTAATTACTTGCTGTTCAGGGTGTTTGCATTTTGTGTCTTAAACCACTATGCAGGCAGGCTAGCCTACCAGGGCAGACGGAACTATCTATCTGCTCCAGGAAAAAAACGATTGACTATTTGAACAATGTTCAATATAATTCCTGTTAATATTTAAAAAGCCAGGAGAAAAATGGATGCCTAAAAAAATACCTGATGTGAGAGAAAAAATCTTAAAAAGCGCCGAAAAATTGTTCAATCATTATTCCTACGAGGAGGTGGATATGAGGTTGATAGCCAGGGATGCCGGGGTGTCCGTGGGTACTATATACTATCATTTTTCTGATAAACCAGGTATATTTAGTTCTGCTTTTGAGAAAAGCCTGGATAAAATATTTGAAACTTTGGAACGGATTAAAACTTCGGGTATTCATCCCGCACAAAGGCTGAACCAATATTTGACTTTTTTATACCAGGTTACTAGTTACAGGAAAGAAGCAGTTAAGATATTGTTTTTGGAGGGAATATTCACCGCTCCTGCTGACAGTAAATACAAGCAGATGAGCACGCTTTTTGAAAAAATTAAAAACCAGCTGGTAATTGACATTGGTACGATATTGAAAGATATGATGCCAAAGGATAGGCAAATTGAAGAAAATCTTATTGATCGGCTTATTATTTCTACCCTGGGATCATTCTTCACCTTGAACGAGCGCTTCCCACAGGAAGTCGAGGAAAACGTAAAATATATAACCAACGCCCTGGAAGCACTAATTAATTCAAAAGGGATTATGTTGAAATCATAAAATTATGATGGTAACGCTGCAGGAGGATGAAGTTATGACGGTTAAACTGGTTACAGACAGCACTTCATATATAGCTGATAGCTTATGTGATGAGTTTGATATAAAGGTTGCATCTCTGGGAGTATGTTTTCCAGACGAATTTTTTCTAGAAACCAAAGTAGACTATGATTATTTTTACGATAAAATTGACCAGGGAGGGATTGTCCCCACTTCTTCTCAACCGGCTCCCGGCTTGTTTTATAAAATTTTTGAGCAAATAGTATCTAACGGAGATGAGGCACTGGGTATTTTTATCTCTACTGGAATAAGCGGTACCTGCAGTTCAGCGGCAACTGCCAGGGAAATGATACTGGAAAAATATCCAGAAGCTCGCATAGAGATTGTAGATTCCCTGAATGTCTGCATGGGTCTGGGACTGCAGGTTCTAGCGGCAGCCGAGGCCGCTCGGGAGGGGAAGACTATGGAGCAAGTTATTGAATCTGCCCATTCGGTTCGAGATAGGGTTCATTTTTATTTTGTCCCCTTGACCCTGGATTACCTGCAAAAAGGCGGACGGATAGGGGGCGCAGCAGCTCTGATTGGTTCAGTTTTGAGTATTAAACCTATTTTGTATATAACCAGTGATGGAAAGATAGATGTATATGAAAAAGTTAGAGGTTTGCAGGCTGCGGTAAAGCATCTTTATAAAATACTTAAGAAAGATATTGACCTTCATGGCTTAAGAAAACTAGTAGTACACGAGGTTCATGATCCTGATCGAGGACAGGAAGTAGCAAGGGAAATCGGTGACAACCTGGGCATTAAGGATATCCCGGTGCTTTCCATAGGACCTGTTATAGGACTCCATGTAGGGCCTGGAAGTTTTGGTATCGTTTACTGTACAGAAAAATGATTGGGGGGTAAAGGGTTGTGATTATTATGCTGTTAGCCATTATATTTTGTATTTCGGGAGTAGTTTGCTTTATTATCGCCCGGATATTTAAAGCGCCGCTGGAAAGTATCCTCCATCGTCTGATCCCGGAAGATATCGGCCAGGCCTGGCTTAAATATCTGCAGTTTGCTATTTATGTGGTTGGGATATCCAGTGGGGTAAATGTCTGGAGTATCGAGAATTATCTGACTCCTGATTACAACCAGGATGTGAGTCAGCCATTGTTAGTTCTGAGCAGTGAGCGCTGGGCACTGGAGATATATAAAACGATCATTGATACCCTGAGCGGCATAGCCTGGATGCTGCTGGTGTTTTTTGTTATTGCCCTGATTGCTTATGTTATCATCCGCATCTTTGAAGCCAAACAAAGTCGTTCTTAAAAAGATTCTAAAAGAAGTGATTTAAAAGAGCAGGCTGCTTTGGTGTGCAATAAATTATCTGATTCTTATGGAGTGCACCAATATGAATCTGATATTAAAGAATTACCGGTTATTATAAGTAAAAATCCAGATGAAGTTTTGCTGTATATGATTTCTTTAAATATTTATCAGCTAAACGCAAAAAAATCATGTGCAGAGGGCTTTGCTCCCTGCACATGAACCCTAATTTCATATATTTCTACCAAAACTATCATTTTGACAATTGTTGATTATTGTTTATTAACAGGCGGCAAATTCTGCCAGCAATCTATCAAATATGACTGCAACAGGAAGTATCTCTTTGATCTTAAAGACGTTCTGACCGGTGAAGACTACTCCCTCATCTACCTTCCCATTACGAGCATTAACCAGTGCTTTATATATGCAGTAATCCCTGGAACAGTTTTTTAAACAGGCATTGCATTCCTCGGGTTCAGGAACTTCTCCCGATTGGATCAATTCGGTAAAGGCATTTTTAAGGGCCCGCCCTGGTAATCCTACCGGACTTTTTATGATTATGACGTCTTCTTCCCTGGCTTGCAGGTACATCTGCTTGTATTCGTAAGCTACTTTACATTCTTCACTGAGTACGAAACGAGTTGCCATCTGCACTCCATCCGCACCTAATTTGACCATCTCTGCCATATCCCTGCCGTCTACTATCCCTCCTGCTGCGACAACCGGTATTTTAACCGCTCTTTTGATCTCAGGCAGGATCTCTTTGATGGAGCGGTCTGTTCCGAGGTGCCCCCCGGCCTCTGCACCTTCTGCTACCACAGCTGCTGCGCCTGACTTTTCAGCCAGAATGGCGGCTCGGGCTGATGATACAATGGGTACTATGGGGGTATCGCTTGCCCGACCCCGCAGGAAAATATCTCGGGAAAACCCGGCTCCGGTAAAAATTACGTCTATGCCCTCATTGATTGCAGTTTCAACCAGTTCGGTAAATTGGCGAGCTGCATACATGATATTCACTCCGATAATCCCCGAACCCGCCAGCTTTCGGGCTTTACGGATCTCGGCTTTTAATTCATCCAGGGAAATGGCAGTAGCCCCTATAACTCCGATACCCCCTGCCCTGGCTACAGCAGCCGCCAAACAGGCAGTTGAAACACTGATAGACATACCACCCTGGATAATCGGAAAGCGGGGAAGCAGCTTCCCTATTTTTAATTCAGGTAATTTCAAAATAATTTACCTCCACTTCATTTTCATATCAAGAATATTAACTTATTCTGCTGAATATATCCAGAATATTAAAACATAATAAAAATAAATGTCGCAATTTACTAATTATTGGAACAACTATTGACATATGTAAATAATCCTGCTTTAATAACCTATGAAAAATAATTGTGCACAAAGTATGCGCAAAAGGATTTATTAGATTAATCCCAATAAGGTGGTGCTTTGATGAAAGCTCAGGTAAAGGGTATGGGGCATGCTCTACCCGAACGGATACTTGACAATAAAGAACTAGAGCAGATGGTGGATACCAGTGAAAAGTGGATAATTGAAAGGACTGGTATACGAGAAAGAAGAATCATCGATGAATCTGAAACAACCTCGGATCTGGCTTATCGAGCTTCGCTTATGGCTATTGAGAATGCTGGAATTAGCGTAGATGAACTGGATTTGATCATCGTTGCTACAGCAACGCCAGATATGCTTTTTCCGGCTACAGCCTGCTTCGTACAGGAAAAGTTAGGAGCCTGGAATGCGGCTGCTTTTGATTTATCAGCCGGATGTACTGGATTCGTATATGGAATTACAGTTGCTGAAAAATTCCTATTGTCCCCGGAATATAATTACGTTCTGGTCATTGGCGCGGAAGCTGTATCCCGAATCATAGACTACAATGATCCGACTACCTGCGTTCTATTTGGTGATGGGGCCGGTGCTGCAGTTATTGGCCGGGGTGATTCTGAACCAGGTATAATAGCCAGTTATCTTGGAGCCGATGGGAGGGGAACCCAGCACCTTTACCTGCCCGCAGGTTGTTCAGCCCAGCCGACCAGTCTGGAAACGATAGAAAAGGGCCTGCATTACCTTAAAATGAATGGTAATGAGATATTCAGGTTTGCAACCAAAATTACGGTAGAAGTCAGTGAGAAGATATTTGCCATGACAGGAATAAAGGCGGAAGATATTGATCTCTTTATACCGCACCAGTCCAACATGCGAATTATTAAGACGGCCATGAAGTGGATGAAGATACCAGAAGAAAAAACCATTGTTACTGTTGATCAGTACGGTAATATGTCCGCGGCTTGTCTGCCGGTAGGATTATCATTGGCGGTGCAAGAAGGACGATTAAAAGCAGGTGATCTGGTATTAATGGTCGCTTTTGGGGCAGGATTAACTTACGGTGGAGTATTGCTCCGCTGGGGGAGTGATTAAAAATGTTTGAGACTAGAATATGTGATTTATTAGATATAGAATACCCCCTTCTACAGGGTGCTATGGCCTGGATTGCTGGAGGGAAACTGGCAGCAGCGGTATCAAAGGCTGGTGGGCTAGGTGTTATAGGTACTGGAAATGCGGACCCCAGCTGGCTTAAGGAGCAGATAGACATCGCCAGGAGCATTACTGACCGGGCCTTTGCAGTGAATCTGATGCTGGCCTCTCCTCATATCGAAGAAGTAGTAGATTTAACCATACAAGAAAAAATTCCGGTAGTAACTACTGGAGGTGGAAATCCCGGGATTTATATGGAGCGATTTAAAAATGAGAAAATAAAAGTGATTCCGGTAGTAGCTTCTCTGGCATTGGCTAAACGTCTGGCTCGCCTGGGCGCAGATGCCATGATCGTAGAAGGAATGGAATCGGGAGGGCATGTCGGGGAGATGACAACTATGTGTCTGGTACCAATGGTAGCAGATGCAATTGATATACCAGTTATTGCTGCCGGTGGCATTGCAGACGGAAGAGGTTTGATGGCTGCTCTGGCATTGGGAGCGGAAGGGGTACAGGTGGGCACTAGATTTGTGTGTGCCCGGGAATGTAATATTCACCTTGCTTATCAGGAAAAAATCATCAAGGCTAGAGACCGGGCTACGGTAGTATGTGGAATTACTACTGGTCATCCCGTACGAGCCATACATAATAAATTTACCCGCCAGTATCTGCAAGCCGAGGCACAGGGAACCAGTAGGGACGACTTAGAAAAAATGGGTCAGGGTAAGTATCCTGCTGCAGCCGTGGAAGGCGATGTAGAGTATGGCTCTGTTCTGGCAGGACAGATTTCAGGATTAGTATCGGAAATACAGCCGGCAGGAGAAATAGTGATGGACATCATTAATGGTGCTGTGAATATAAAACGGAGATTGGAGGGATTCAGGTGCGACTAGCATTTATATTTCCTGGTCAAGGAGCTCAGCACCTGGGAATGGGCAAAGAATTATTTGATAATTACGAGGAAGCAGCGAATGTTTTTAATACAGCAGATAGATTAGCTGGATACCAATTTAGTTCGGTATGTTTTGAAGGACCAGAAGATACGCTGAACCAGACTGTATACGCACAGCCAGCCTTACTGGTTGCAGGACTGGCAGCATATGAAGTGATAAAAAGCCGGGGTATAGTTCCGGTTATGATGGCCGGGTTGAGCCTGGGAGAATATACAGCGCTGGTTGCTTCAGGAGCCATTTCATTGGAAGACGCTTTTCCTCTGGTGCAAAACCGGGCCCGCTTGATGCAGGAGGCTGTACCTCTGGGAAAAGGAGCTATGGCTGCCATCTTTGGCCTAGATACCGAGGAGATCCAGGCCGCCTGTGATAAAGAGCAAGGTATAGTAGATATAGGGAATTATAATTGTCCCGGACAGGTAGCGATAACTGGTGCTAAAGAAGCAGTGGATAATGTTTCCGCTGTTCTGAAGGAAGCCGGAGCTCGTGTGATCCCACTGGCAGTGAGCGTGCCTGCCCATAGCCCGCTTTTACTTGATGCGGCTATACATCTTAAACCACAGCTGGAAGGAATCACTTGGAAGGAACCTGAGTATGGAGTGGTTAGTAATGTGAATGCCAGGGAGAATAAGGCTTCAGAGTTTCCGGATCTGCTTGTGAAGCAGATTTATTACCCTGTGATGTGGGAACAAAGTGTGAGGTACATGATGGGCAAAGTGGATTATTTCATCGAAGTAGGCCCTGGCTCAACTTTATCGGGTTTGATCAGAAAAATAGATCGGAATCGAGTTCTAGGACAGGTCAATGATGTGAAAACTCTAGAAAAAACTTTGGAGAAGGTGAAGTCGTTATGAAGGAAAGGGTAGCTATAGTAACCGGCAGTTCCAGGGGTATTGGCAGGGCCATAGCCATTGAGCTGGCCCGCGAGGATTACCGGGTGGCAGTTAACTATCACATCAGCCGGGAGGGAGCCCTGGAGGAGGCTCGGGAGGTACTTGCTCAAATTGAATCCGCTGGAGGTACTGGAATAACTGTCGGAGCTGATGTATCTACTTCTGAAGGAGCACAGCAGTTGGTGGATGAAACCCTGGCCGCCTTCGGGCAGGTGGATGTGCTGGTAAATAATGTTGGGGTAAATAAAGATCAGTTAATGCTTAGAATAAGCGATGAGGAGTGGCAGCAGGTAATCGATACCAATCTCAGCTCTGCTTTTTACTGCAGCCGAGCTGCTTTAAAAACCATGGTCAGAAAACGCTATGGACGGATCATTAATATTTCATCAGTAGTAGGTATTAGCGGAAATGCCGGTCAGGCACATTATGCCGCAGCCAAATCAGGACTCCTGGGTTTTACCTATTCCATAGCCCGGGAATATGGCCGACGGGGCATTACCGCCAATGTTATTGCTCCTGGATATATACAAACCGATATGACCGCTGCCTTGAATGAAGAACAAACTGCCAGGATAGCTGATGGAATTGCTGTAGGAAGACTGGGGACTCCCCAAGATGTGGCTGGAGCAGCAGTTTTTCTGGCTTCCGATCGAGCAGAATATATTAATGCCCAGGTTATAAGAGTTGATGGAGGCTTAGCCTCTATGTAATAACCCCCGGGGCAAATACTTAGGTGCCCCTTTAAGAAATAGCAAATTTTAAGGAGGAATTAACTATGTTAGTATTTGAGGAACTGAAAAAGATAATTGCTGAGATCAAGGATATTCCGGAGGAAGACATCAAATTGGAATCCAGCTTTGCTGAGGATTTAGAAGCTGATTCACTGGATATCGTGGAAATGCTCATGCTGCTGGAAGAGAAGTTTGATATGCAGATACCAGAAGAAGAATCAGAAAAAATGAAGAAGGTTGAGGATGTAGTTAAGTACGTTGAAGCAAGGATGTAATAAGAATGGATAAGGTAGAGGTGATAAAGTTGCCGGAACGCAGGGTTGTTATAACCGGTATGGGAGTAATTTCCTCTATCGGCTTGAATAAAGAAGAATTCTGGGCCAGTCTTATGGCTGGCCGCAGCGGCGTAGTGGAGATCGATCGTTTTGACACCGATAATTTTCCAACCAAGATTGCCGCCCAGGTTCAAGGATTTAATGTTGTGGATTATATCTCCCGCAAAGATGCCAGGCGTATGGACCTGTTTGTCCAGTATGCTTGTGCCGCGGCCCGCATCGCAGTAGAAGATGCCGCCCTGGAAATCAGTGCTGCCGACAAACAGCGTACTGGAGTATGGGTGGGATCAGGCATAGGCGGAATGGATACTTTTGAAACCCAGCACCATGCTTTTATCAAGAAAGGCGTGGGGGGAATAAGTCCATTCTTTATTCCCATGATGATTCCTAATATGGCAGCCGGACAGGTCTCCATTATGCTGGGTGCCAATGGCCCCAACGGATGTACTGTTACCGCCTGTGCGTCGGGCAGCAATTCAATCGGAGAAGCTTTCGAGATTATACGCAATAATAAGGCTGAAGTAATGATTGCCGGTGGCGCAGAAGCCTCCATTACCCCGCTGGCCGTGGGAGGATTTTGTGCCATGAAAGCACTTTCCACTGCTAACGATGATCCTGCCCGGGCCTGTAAACCGTTTGATATTAACCGGGATGGATTTGTCATGGGTGAAGGGGCAGGAATACTGGTTCTGGAGGAAATGCAGCATGCTATGAATCGGGGAGCACATATTTATGCTGAGCTGATAGGATATGGCAGCAGTGGAGATGCGATTCATATGGTTCAGCCAGATAGTGAAGGAAGAGGCGCCGCGCTGGCATTCAGGGGCGCTATTGCCGAGGCAGGTATAAAACCAGAAGAGATCGATTATATTAATGCTCATGGAACGGGAACCAATTTGAATGACCAGATAGAAACAGCAGTGGTTAAAGAAGTGTTTGGCCTACACAGCCAAAAAATATTGATCAGTTCTACTAAAGCAGCTCATGGGCATATGCTTGGAGCAGCCGGAGCGGTAGAGCTTATTGCTGCGGTCATGGCTCTTATTCATAATACGGTACCGCCTACTATCAATCTGGAAAATCCTGATCCTCTGTGTGATCTGGAATACGTGCCAGGGCAACCCAGACAGCAGGAACTCCGAGTAGCGCTTTCCGATTCCCTTGGTTTTGGAGGCCATAACGCAGCATTAGTAGTGCGAAAGATCAGTTAGGAGTTTGACAATGAAAATAGAGGAAATAATGAATATCCTTCCTCATCGTTATCCCTTTCTTCTGGTAGACCGGATTATCGAGTTAGTACCGGGAGAAAAGGCCACCGGAATTAAGAACATAAGTATAAACGAACCTTACTTTGCCGGCCATTTTCCCGGGCAGCCGGTGATGCCAGGGGTACTGATGATTGAAGCCATGGCCCAGGTCGGTGCCTGCGCCCTCCTGTCCGATGAAAAATTTCGGGGACAGTTGGCTTATCTGGCCGGTGTGGATAGAATACGTTTTAAGCGTATGGTGGGACCTGGAGAAACACTACTTATAACTACAGAACTAAGCAGCATCAAAGGGACTATTGGTAAAGGGAAAGGCCGAGTAACCGTAGATGGGGAATTGGTCTGTGGTGGTGAATTCTTATTTGCCCTGACTCAAAGAGAGGGGAGTAATTCGTAACTATGTTAAAGAGTGCCTTTGGTAAACAGAAATTAATTCCTATTCCGGGCAGCCGAGAATATATGGAGAGGACAGAAAAAGACCTGGGGCTGGGAAAGTGTCCCTCCTGTTCCCGAAGGGTATCGGAATTGGAATTAAAAGAAAACCACAAGGTCTGCCCTGACTGTCAATATCACTTCTCCATGACTGCCTGGGAACGGATCCAGCTTATGGCTGATCCTGGAACTTTTCAGGAATTTAATTCTGATCTGAGATCCCTAAATATTCTTGATTTCCCAGGATATGATGAAAAACTAGATGCAGCTGTGAATCAGACTGGTTTAAAGGAAGCTCTAGTAACCGGGCAGTGCACCATCAGTGGTTACCCAGTTATATTGGGAACTATGGATTCCCGCTTTATGATGGCCAGCATGGGCTCAGTAGTAGGGGAAAAAGTATGCCGCGCCGTGGAGATGGCAGGTGATTTGAAAATACCGCTGATTTTATGTGCTGCATCTGGCGGAGCACGTATGCAGGAAGGCATGCTCTCCTTAATGCAGATGGCAAAAACAAGTGCAGTTCTGGATAAATTTCATCGGCAGGGTTTACTGTATATGGCCCTGCTCACTAATCCGACCACCGGTGGAGTATCAGCAAGCTTTGCATCCCTGGCGGATATAATTCTCGCTGAACCAGGTGCATTGATTGGTTTTGCCGGACCCAGGGTTATTAAACAGACTATCAGCGAAATCCTGCCGGCTGATTTTCAAAAGGCAGAATTTATGCTTAAACATGGTATGGTAGACAAGATTGTAAACCGCCTGGTATTAAAAGACACAGTGGAGTCCCTGCTCAGGCTGCATCTGGGAGGAAATAATGGTTAAAAGACATTTCGATTATGAGGAAAAGTATAAAAACTTACAGGGGAAATTTGAAGAACTTCAGGAGCTAAGCAGGAACCTGCAGTTTGATTTAACCGACGAGTTTAAACTCATGGAAGAAAAGATGAAAGACATCAGAGATAATAAGTACCAGAACCTGACTCCCTGGGAAAAAATATTATTGAGTCGTCATCTGGAAAGACCTACGGTCAGGGATTATATACAATTCATCTTTGATGATTGGATAGAACTGCATGGTGACCGCACCTATGGTGATGATAGAGCAGTGATTGGCGGTATTGCGAATTTTAGAGGAATTCCAGTAACTGTTCTGGGGCATCAAAAAGGTAGGGGAACCAATGAGAACCTGGAGAACAATTTTGGTATGCCCCATCCAGAAGGATACCGGAAAGTAGAGCGGTTGATACTGCAGGCTGAAAAGTTTAAGCGGCCGGTACTAACCTTCATCGATACTCCGGGGGCTTACCCGGGTGTGGGCGCTGAGGAGAGGGGCCAAGCGGGTGCTATTGCACGGGTATTAATGACCCTTTCCAGTTTAAAGGTACCGATAATTTCTACCGTAACTGGTGAAGGAGGGAGCGGCGGAGCACTGGCTCTGGCAGTATGCGACCGGCTGTTGATGCTCTCTAATAGCGTATTTTCGGTGGCTTCGGCCGAGGCCTGCGCATCCATAATATGGAAGGATGCTGGGAGAGCTGAGGAAATGGCTGCAGCTTTAAAACTGACAGCCCGGGATATCAAAGAGTTGGGGGTTGCTGATGAGATTATCGAGGAACCTATGGGAGGAGCACATAAAGACTTTGAAGCTACCGCTAAAAACCTGCAGGATAGGTTATGCAGGAATCTGAAGGAATTGCTGGCTTTAGAAAGCCAGGAACTGATTCAACAGAGATATACCCGCCTTAGACAGATAGGCCGGTTTCAAGAAAACTAGCCCGTTATAAAATTCAATAGCTGAAGGCTCTGGAGATTCCAGAGCCTTTTTTATGGTGTGCCCGACATGGTCAACAGCTAGGCGGTGAAAGTCCGCTGTGGGGGGTGACGGCCCCAACCGCTAGCCAAAGGCAAGGGTGTCCATCGTGAGATGGAATCACCCTGCGGGTACAGGCTGAAGGAAGCCGGAGGCAAAATCCCGGTCCGAGTTATACGAATCACATTTGAGGCCGAAGCAAGTCGGGTGAGTTTGCCATACAAAACGAAGCCCAATGCCGTCCGAAGCTTGCTAGGTAAATGTGGCGGGTATATGGGAGGAAAGTTGTAGAGATTCGCCCAAAACCTACCCGGCTCAAAAAAATGCATGAAGCAATCACACTAGAAATTTGGGAAAAAAGACTGATTTTATCTGATTTCGATATGATGAACCCACAGGTATCTGCTTGAATAAATAGTACTAAAACAATAATATTAAAGGCAGGGGGGATTTAGATGGCTAAAAGGATATTAAGTGTACCAGAGAAATTTAAAAAATTTGTGGAGAACCTGCAGATCGATAATGAAAGTGTTATAAACCGAAGATTTAAAGCGATTGCTCAGAAGGTTAACCTGGATTATCGGAATATACGTTATGATTTCGGGAATGCCTATTTTATTGGTTCTTATGGCAGAGGTACCGCTATAAAAGGAACAGGAATATTTAATGTAATGGTGGTGCTCTCGCCTCAGCATTTCAAGCGAATTGATACATATGATGGCAATGGCCAATTATATTTGTTAAGGGAATTGAGAGAAAAAATAGTGGAGATTTACCCAGAAACCATTATCAAGGAAGGGGAAAAAGGGGAAGTAGTAATCCCTTTCCAGGATGGGATGATATTTGAAGTAATACCAGCTTTCACAAATTCTCGCGGAAATTATTTTTATCCCAATATAGCTGATGGAGGCAGTTGGAATGAATTTAATCCCATTAAGGAAATCGAAGCCATTAATTCTTTGAATTATAAATATGCCGGTAAAATTAAGCACCTGGCCAGGATGATGAGAGCCTGGAAGCATGCCAATGATGTTGCGCTGCCGGGTATGCTGCTGGATAACATGGCGATGAATTTCATGGAGGATTGGGAAGGGAAGGACAGATCTTACCTGTTTTACGGTAGCATGATTCTGGCTTTCTTTGAATATCTGGCTGGAAAAAGGGATGACCAGGAACATTGGTACGCCAGGGGCAGCAACCGAGAATTGCCTAGAACCGGCTTATTTGGAGATATGGCCAATACTGCTTTTAAGGAGACGGTAGAAGTACTGAAATATGAAGAAGACGGGGATTATGTACGGGCTGATGCTGGCTGGAATAACATCTTTGGGGCCTATTTTCCCTCTTGAGCCAACCCATTCACCGGGCAAAATTCTAAATTATCCGTAAGTTAACCGGGAAATATATAAACAAAACCGAGTCATTGTGTACTCGGTTTTGTCTTTAAAAAGGAGGAAAAGTAAAGAGAAATAATATGTTCTATCTCTTTTCATCATAAGTCATTTTCCCAAGTGATTAAGCAAACCCTTTTTTGCTTAAGAAGAGGATGCCTGTATCGGATCTCTATTCATTTTCTCCCAGTTCCAGCTGCACCTGTTTCAATTCTTCTTCCAAATAATTCCTGTATTCTTTCAAGTTTGCTTCCTCAAAAGTTCTTCCAGCAGGCTGAACACCTCTGCCGGCACCAAAGCTGATTCCGCGACCAAAGCCAAATCCACGGCCCAAACCACAGCCTCTGCGTCCACCCCTTCCGGGATACCCCTGGCAAACTCCCAGACCTCTGCCTGTACGGGGGCCTGCTCCCAAAGGTCCACTACCATCTCTTCCTGGCATCGTTACACCTCCTTATAGATTTTAATTTGGGCATATGCACACTATTATTATAAAATCATTATGGGCATATGTCAATAATGCACTGCGGCAAAATATCAATTGGGTGGAGAATAAAGTAAAACAAGTGTAGAATAAGGAACATAAGGTGCTTTTTGGCTGATTTTAGCAGTTGCATCTGCCAGAGCATCAGCGGTGAAAAATTTTACGTCAAGGAGAGAACAACCATTGGATACTTATAACGAAGATCAAAACGAGCTCTCTGTTCACGCTGATAATTTAAAATCAAAACAACAGTTGATTGATGAACTATATGCACTGCGCGAGAAACTGGATAATGAAAAGCAAAAATCGATGGTTAAGATCATGCAGCCTCAAAACATAAATGACGGGTTGCAAAAAGAAAATATTGGATCCGTATCGGAAAAAGGCATACGATACGGCCTGGTTTTAAATGCTATGGATGACTGGGTACATGTAATCGATGAGGACCTGAACATAATTTTTATTAACGATGCTATGCTGAAAATATGTGATAAGATCCATACCAGGCCTTCAATTATTGGTCATAATATTATGAAATCATTTCCGTTTCTTTCAGAATATGTAGAGGAAGAATATCAGCAGGTCTTAAGAACTGGTAAAGAGGTAATTACAGAGGATAAAAATGTTATTGATAATAGAGTTATATACACTGAGACCAGAAAAATACCTGTGGTTGAAGGAAATGAAGTAGTTAACGTTCTAACTATCATGCGTGATATATCAGAGCGTAAAATATCTGACGATTTACTGCGACTATCCGGAGAACGCTTTAATAAGGCCTTTCATGCTAATCCCAGTATGATGGCAATTATTAAGGTGAGTGATGATGTATGTTTAGATGCTAATAGAAGCTTTCTTATTAATACAGGTTACAGTCGTGAGGAACTGGTGGGATACAGTATTAAGAAACTCAGGCTCTGGAAGGAACCCGAGGACAGAAGAATTGTAAAAAAGGTACTGCATGAGAAGTCGGTGCAAAGCCTGGAAGTGAGTTACAGAAATAAATCAGGTGAAAAACGATATGGCTTGGCCTACAAAGAAAATGTCACCATTGATGGGGAAGAATGCTACCTTGGTGTTATGGTAGATATAACTGACTTTAAGGTTATTAAAGAGGCTCTTGAAGTCAAGGAGGAAATGTACCGGAGAATTGTGGAAACAGCTCAGGAAGGGATTTGGCTGGTGGATACTGATTATCGGACCACCTTCGTAAATGAGAAGATGGCCGAAATGTTAGGTTATACGGTAGAAGAAATGACCGGGGAACTGTTATACGCTTTTATGGATGAGGAATGGCGGGCTATCGCCAAAGAACACGGGAAGCTGCGCAAGCAGGGTACAGCTGAGCAATATGAATTCAAATACCACAAGAAGGATGGAGAGGAAGTATGGACTCTTTCTTCCGTATCACCGTTTTTTGCCCCGGATGGGAGCTGGGCCGGTTCATTGGGGATGATTGCAGATATTACCCACCGCAAGGAGGCTGAAAAGGCATTAAGAGAATCCAACCGCCGGGTAGCTGATATTTTGAATTTCTTGCCGGATTCTACTCTGGTTATTGACTGCCAGGGACGGGTAATAGCCTGGAATAAGGCGGCAGAAGAGATGACCGGAATTAAATCTGAAGATATCCTGGGTAAGGGTGACTATGAACATTCTATACCCTTTTATAGATACCGAAGACCGATTTTGGTTGATCATGTTTTGAATTATGAACAGGATTGGGAACCAAATTATTCTCGTATTGAGATCAAAGGTAAGGCTTTAATTGGGGAGAACCTTTGTCGAACCATAGATAACCCCGAGGCTTACCTGTGGGCTATAGCTACCCCATTATATGACATACAGGGGAATATTACGGGAGCAATTGAATCCATACGAGATATAACTGACCGGAGACGGGCTGAAGATGACTTGAAGGCCAGCGAAGAACAGTACCGGCGTATTGTAGAAACAGCCAACGAAGGAATATGGCTTAATGATCGGGACAACAAGATAACCTTTGTTAACGAGAAGATGGCTAAACTGCTGGGATACACGGTTGAGAGTATAATCGGTTGTTCTCTATTTAAATTTATTGCTAAAGATCATCGGCAGATGGCCTGCATTATGATGGAAAGAAATCGAAAAGGTATAAGAGTAGAACATGATTTCAAATTTCGCTGCCGGGATGGCAGCAGCATATGGGCAGTAGTCTCAATGACTCCAATTTATAGTACTGATAAGAAATATGTAGGTTCACTGGCTATGATAAGCGATGTTACCGAAAGGAAAAAACTGGAAATGCAGATGGCCCGGCTGGATAGGTTAAACCTGGTTGGACAAATAGCCGCTTGTATAGGCCATGAGATAAGGAATCCAATGACTTCCGTACGGGGTTTCCTACAGATATTGGCGGGAGAAGAAATATATAAGCAGGATAAAGAACACTTTGAATTGATGATTGAGGAATTGGACCGGGCCAATTCCATAATTACCGAATTCCTTTCCCTGGCCAAGAATAAGGCTATAGAGCTTAAGCTGAATGATCTTAATAGCATAGTAAAAAGCATTTTTCCCTTAATAAATGCAGAAGCTCTGGTCCAGGATAAATTTGCTCAGGTTCATTTAGAAGAAATTCCGAAATTACTACTTGATGAGAGCGAAATCCGACAGCTGATATTGAATCTAGCTCGTAATGCTCTGGAGGCAATGCCTCCAGAGAAAGGGCTCATGGTAAAAACCTTCCGAGACGGTGCAGAAGTTATTTTGTTAGTAGAGGATCAGGGGAGCGGAATCCATCCTGATATTCTGGGAGAAATTGGGACGCCATTTATCACCACTAAAGAAGAAGGGACCGGACTGGGGTTACCGGTATGTTACAGTATTGCTGCCCGCCATGATGCTGCTATAGAAGTTGAATCAGGTGCTGGAGGAACTACTTTCTTTGTGAGATTTAAGACACCTGCCGGTATTTAGCTGTTTAGATTACTTTAAGGCTGGGGTATTTTGTTTCCTTACGGAGTGATGCAGCAGATTGCTGGCAAAATCAATTCTATCAAAATAAAGCCTGAGATTGAGGATTTTGTTACATTGATCAAATTCTAAGACCTCGGCCTGCCTGGATTGAATTTTCAAGCCCTCTGCAGTCACTGCATTCAAAGCATATTCCTCAAATAGTATATTATCCTTCACAATTACAGTACTTATTATAAATCTTAATTCCTTGACATTCTCAAACAACCAGGCCAGCCATTCACTTACCCCTTCCCGGCCCTTCAATGTAACGCCTAAGAGTTCTATCTGACAATCATCAGAAAAATATGAGGGGAGTTTTTCCAGGTTTTTAGCTTCCAGGTCATTATCGAAGTTCATAGCCAGCTTTATAATCAGATTTTCTCTTTTGTCATTTCCCATATGGCTAACCTCCTTATATGAAGCTCAAGACAACCAGTTGATGCAATATCTGCTTTCCTATATTTTACCACTTTTTGGCCATATTTAATAAGCTATAGTACCAACGAATGTATGTTCACAACTGCGTTCCTGCCCAACTTCACATTTCTGCTCCAGTGTGTGCACTTCAGGGAAAGCAGTGGATATCCACCCATTTGCTAATCATAAGGTACCGCTGCTCATGATTGAAAATCAGATTATATAAAATTTCGAGGCTTGCTCACTATGCTCATATTTCTCCCCGGCCAAGTTCGTATAGGACCATAGCAAGAAGTGCGGCCCTTTCCAATAAACTGTAATGCAGGATGAATTCCTGTTCATTATGCTGCCTGCTTCCCAGTGGTCCCATCCCGTCAACAGACGGAAGGTGGTCATCTACAAAACATATATCAGCGGAACTCCAGCGATGTTCTTCAACTAATCGGATATCGAGTTTTTTAGCAATATTAAATATGGTCCTAATAAGAGATGCAGATTGTTCTGTTGATTCCATAGGTGGACGTCTTATGCCCCCTTCTATTTGGAAATCTAGAAGATGGCGGTATTTTTTACTGGGGATAATCTTATTAATCTTCTGGTCGACGGTTTTCATCTGGTTAGAGTCATTAAACCGGATACTAAGAGAAGCATCACCATGGGCATACAGTTGCATGATGTTGGTATTCATCACAGCTTCCCTGGGAGCGACTACCAGTCCACTGGCGGTATCGGTCAATTCTGACCACTGAGTAATGACCTCAGAGAAAACACTCATGGCCAGGGCAACATCTTCAGCCTTTTTAGGGTTGCGCAGGTTCATCTGACAGTTATAAACTGCAGCTCCTGATCTGGAGGTGACGATGGCTCCATCGAGAGAACCTCCCTGGAGACCGATAATATATTTAGCACGGCGGCTGGTCTCCTGGACTACCGATTTGGCAAAACGCCCCTGGAGAGTATCGTCGGTGGTCAGCAGGATCCCGATTTTGAGTTTGCGCAGGACGCGTGCGAAACGAAGGGCTTGCAGCGCTGCGATCATGGTTACCAGGCCCCCCTTGTGTTCCCATATTCCTGTTCCGGTTAATTTTTGTTCACTCCTGCGGAAATACTCGTGTTTTGCCAGAGGAGTAGAATTATCTAGATTGCCAAGCAGAAGTACATCATATTCACCTTTTACAGTATTGCTCAACCTCATTATATTGCCAACTTCGATCTGGGGGATGACTTCCGCGGTGAATCCTAGTTGTATCAAGGATTTCCTGATAATATTGGAAAGCTCATTTACTCCCTGTTTGTTTCGCACATAAGTATTGAGGTTGATCATCTGTTCCAGGATCTGTTCGAAATTATCCTGATGACCCCTTAAAAAGGCCCTTATCCTCACATTGAGCGGCATTTTAGAGGCGGCCCCGGATGTAGATATCAAAAAATCACTATCTGCAAAATAACGAAGAACGGCAACGTCCAGAATTTTATTGACCAGGGCTTTGTAATCATATCCGCTTACAGCCGCTGCATTTACATAAGAACCGGTTTTTCCCAGACTGGCCATCGAATTGATCTCCAGAAGGTATATCTGGTTGTTTTCATCCAGGCGAATATCGACTCTGGCCAAATCTTTTAATTGCAGAGCATTAAACGCATCTATGCTTAATCTGATCATATCCTGGGCAAGGTCTGCGGGGATATCAGCCGGGCATATTTTGTTTTTCGGGTTGAATAGCTTATCATCAACTGTTTGGATCGCATCGGGATCATTTCCCAGGTCGATTTCCAGAACTGGAAAAGCTTCTGGTGGATTATTTCCCAGTATGCCCACGCAAAATTCTTGCCCTCTAATAAACTGTTCTACTAGTGCCTGTTGTTGAAACTCGGAAATGATATATTCTATTGCTGCTCTTAAATCATCCTCATTATTTACTACTCTCAAACCGTAAGAAACAGCTTCCATCTTTGGTTTAACAATCACCGGGAATTCGATGCCCGACATATCTTCAGATGGATGAGAAAAGACCCAGAAATTTGGAGTTGGGATACTATGTTTTTGCATAATGATCTTGGTTATTACTTTATCAAGTGCCAGAGCATGACCAGCCGGGCTGGAACCTATGTATGGAATTCCAAGCATTTCAAGCATGGCAGGTATATGGGTATAACGGCTCTCGCCCTGAATACCATAAGCCATGTTAAAAACCATTCCCATCCGATCCCCTTCCAGGACCCGGGGCATAAATTCCTGCAGCTGCTGAATAACGTGCATATTCCCATCGATGACAGCCACGTTATGACCTGCTGATTCAAGAGCCGAAGCCACATTGTTTACGATTTCAGGATTATATACCTCTTTATTCTGCATACCCAATTGGTTGATTACACCTGTAAAATCCTGGTTGTATATTATAGCGACTTTCAATTTCCAAGTCTCCCCATCCAATTATATATATAGTATCTTTGAACATAACAAAATTATTTTACCCGTTATCGGCAAAAGCGGATCGTTTTTTTAATCCAGTGATAATAAACTATCAGCATGAATTTCTTTTGTCAAAGGAATTTTTCGGACCATTTTGTATTCTAAGGGAGCATGGGGGGCTTGTAGGATAAGCTATATTTTTTCTCAGGCGAAATAAAAATTTCAGAAAGGTTCGATTATCCAGCTTCACTGGGCATTATAAGCTTATCTTTTCTTATAAGTTTGATGAACAGCCGGGCCAGGCTCGGATCGAATTGGGTGCCGGCACACCGGTGGATTTCTTGCAGGGCTTCATCAACAGTTATTTTTTCCTGGTAAGGTCGTCCGTGCAGCATAACATCATAGGCATCTGCAATCGCCAATATACGTGATAGAAGAGGTATATTAGTTTCTTCCAGCCCCAGTGGATAACCGTTACCATCCCAGCGTTCATGATGGGTCAATATGCACTCGGCTATGGCGGTCAGTTCTGGAGAAGACATGGCAATACGATATCCTATTTCGGGATGCTTCTTCATCATTTCCCATTCATCAACAGTGAGTTTATCCTTTTTGTCCAGTATACTGTTGGGTATGGCTATTTTACCTATATCATGCAAAGCTGCCAGCAGGGTCAAGTTATTAATCTCGCTGCTGTCCAGCTCTAGAGCATTGCCAATCTCTGATACCAGTTTGCGCAGGCGGCCGGTATGGTTCTGAGTTTCGTGGCTGCGGGTCCAGAGGGTTTTTTCCAGGGATCGGATAAATGTACTGCGGTTGCTCTTGCTTTCCAGCAGCTTGTTGCGGTACATCCTATCTTCGGCTTCCCGACTGATTTCTGACATTTTCTGCTGTACTTCGGTTTTAGTGGCTGCACCCAGGGAAATACTCACCTGCAGCGGGAATTCTCTTTGGCCATTAAAAATGCCGGTTATTTTTTCACATATCTCTGATGCGGTTTTTCCATCGGTGCGGGGCAGTAATATGACGAACTCATCTCCCCCCCAACGGGCTATTAGATCTTTTTTTCGGCAGCATGATTTAAGTGAGTCAGCTGCCATATTAAGCAATCGATCACCCTGATGATGGCCCAGAGCATCGTTTATCATTTTAAGTCCATTAACATCCCCCATAATGATACTCAGGGGAAGGTGTTTCTCATCGTCCCATTTTTTTAATTTTTCTTCTAAAAAAGCCCGGTTGTAAAGGCCAGTCAAGCGATCATGATAACTTAGGAATTTAATTTGTTCCATAGCTTTTTTGCGTTTGGTAATATCTATTCCTACCCCCATGGATGCGGGTTGGTTGTTGAAATTAATGATACTCACTGCAACTTCGATCCAGATCGATTCTCCTTTTTTATTTAAGATGACCGTTTCGTAACGACTGGGAACGTTTTCCCCCCGCTGACGGGCTAAAGTAAGGTCGTTTACCCACCCCCTATGATCAGGATGAATAAATTCCCAGTTCTTCATATTGACCAGTTCTTCTCTGCTGTAACCGGTAACCCGTTCGGTCTCCAGGTTGAAGAAGACCAGTTCACTTCCCTGTATGACATAGATTAGAGCAGGAGCGGTTTCTGCCAGCTGGCGGAAGCTTGACTCGCTGTTTCCCAGAGCTACCTGCAGCTTATGGTTATCTGTTACATCATAGGCGGTTCCGATTATCGCCTGCTTACCCTGAAATTCAATCGCCCGGGCGGAAAAATCGATCCAGTATTCCTGACCTATTTTATTGATCATCTTAATAGTATGGCGGAAAATACTGATTTCCCCTGATTGTATCCTGGCCAGGTTATATTTCACTAGCTCTCTGAATTCAGGATGAACTGGATCAAGAGAATTCATATCCCCCAGGTCATGGTTGCTGAATTTGGTAATGGCCCGAAACATAGAATTAACGTAAATATAACGGTACCGGTGGATAACAAAGATCAAGGCGGACGCGGTATCAGTAAGGGCGCGGAAGTTTTCTTCACTATTTCTCAAAGCATTTTCCAATTCCTTTTTAGACGTAATATCATAAGCGGTAGCGATGACCGCAGGTTTTCCTTCATAATCGATAATATCAGCTGATAGATCCATCCAGTATTCCTGCCCGCTCTTACTAAAGATAATGATATCCTGGCGAAAAGCTGATATTTCTCCGGACTGCAGTTTCAACAGGTTAGTCTCTACCAGGGTCTTGAAAGAGGGGTGAACGATGTCCAGAGCATTTAACTCCAGGATGTCATAGGAGTTATATTGGATGACATTAGTAAAGATGGTATTGACATAACGGAATCTATATTTCTGGATTACAAAGATTAAAGCGGGAGCCGTATTGGCGAGTTTACGAAAGTTCTCTTCACTATTCCTAAGAGCATGTTCCAGTTCCTTTTTGGAGCTTATATCATAGCCAGTCCCAATAACAGCAGGTTCGCCCTCATATTCGATAAGGTCGGATGCGAAATCGATCCAGATTTCTCTGCCGTTTTTTGTATTGATTTTAAATTCATATCGGAATGTTAAGCATGTTCCCTGCTGTCGGGCCAGACCACGCTCTCTTACCAGATCTCGATAGTCAGGATGGATTATATCCCAGAAATTCATATGCAGCAGGTCTTCCTGGTGGTAGCCGGTTAGTTTTTCAAAATGGGGGTTAACATACTTGTAGTGATTTCCCTGTACAACAACTATGAAAGCGGGCGATGTCTCGGCCAGTTTTCTAAATTTTGCTTCACCTTCCTGCAGGGCATCTTCAAAATGCTTTCGTTCGGTAATATCACGTGCTATACCCATTATGGCGTAAGGCTGATTTTCCCGGTAAATTAGCCGGGAGCTGAGTTCTAGAGTCCTTATCTCTCCGTTTGCCTTCTGTACCGGAAGTTCATAATTAGTGCGCTGTTCATTGTTTAGTTTGACTTTGATCATTTCTCTGACCAGCTGGTGGTTCTGAGGGACTATTAAATCATAAATGGATCTGCCCTTTAGAGTTCCGGGTTCAAACCCCAGTATTTTTTCCCCATTATCATTAATGAACAGCAGTCTGCCTTCGAAATCATGGGAATAGATAATTTCGTTAGCTTTATCAAATAATTCATAATAGTCCTGTTCCGCCTGCCTATACCGTAGAATTTCGGTATGCAGATTTTGCCTAGTCTGGTCAAGAATTTTTTCGAAAAATTTTTGATCAGCAATGTCTTTTCCTACCAGCTGAACTTCAACCAGAGCGTCTTCTCTAAAAAGGCCGCGTATTCTCCAATTTTTATAATAAAGGGATTCATTAATGGCAGGCAGTCCTTTTCCACAATTTACTACCGTATTTTCGGGGGAGAGGAGAGTCATCAGATACTTTAATTCCTTATTGTAATGTGGCGTTATTATCTTATCTATATTAACTGCCACTAATTCTTCGAATGGTGTACCGAAATAAAGGCCCCCAGCCGGATTCATAAACAAAATGGTACCATCAGGTGCTAAGCGGGTTATTATCTCGCTGTGATCTTCGATAAATGGAATTAAATCATGTTCTGGCGGACTATAATTGGGAGGCCTATTTTGCAGCAGCAGTAATTGATTTTTTAGATCCTTAATTTCAGTCAATAAATTTTCTCTGGTCATATTTGCATATTCTTTCATGTAATTCTTCTCCCTGGTAGTTAATAGTTTAAGTGGGATAGAGTATAGTGGTGACTTCTGATTGATATGCATACACAAATAGACTTGTTTTTTGCTTATTTAATAATATTTGATATATCAATTACTAATTTATCATATTTATGCCAAAAAAAAAGTCGAAAAAAGTAATTAGGAAATTTATTTAGGCATATAGTATTATCGTACTTGATAAATCAGGACAACTGCCCCGGTGCTATTAGAGGGAGTACTTAGCTAAGACCGAAAAAATTGTTGACATGATTTGAATGAAAGTGCTATAGTACAAAAAATTAATATTATGATGAGACGAGATGAGCCGAGTTTAGAGACGAGATGAGTTTAGATTAGTTCAGGTGAAGTTTATTGTTACCGGTGCTCATTATGCAGCGGTTTTACTATTTTCTGTTCCTTGGTTTTATATCACAGCAGTTGGGTATTCAAATCGGCTGCCGCAGGTATACCGTTATTAAGTATGTTCTTTATGCTCCTGAACCCGGCACTTCTAAAATGTTCCATAAGTGATTAACGTCAAATACCCTTATTTCCTGAATAATACTGGATATAGACTTGCTGATATTTTTAATGGGAATTTTGATCTAAATTCCATTTAAATTTTCGGATATGTACCAGGACTTATTGAATACAGACACCTGGCTGCGCAGCAGGCTATATAAGCGGTGAGTTAGGAGGCATCCCCTACATGAAGACTTGTGTTATGATGCGATGGCCCCTCAGGGCCTGGTCGTTCTTTTTATCTATGGCAAAATTGGGGTAGAAAGCTGAATGTGTGTTTATTTAAAGGAGGCAAATTAGATGTTGAATTCAGGGATGCCCGCCAAAGGCGGTTACTTTGATAAATATGGGGGGAGGTTCATGCCGGAAACCCTTATGCCAGCGCTGCAGGAACTTGAAACAGCTTATTTGGAAGCCCAAAAAGATAAGGGTTTCACCAGGGATCTAGCCTGGTATTTGAAAAATTATGTGGGTCGTCCTTCGCTGCTGTATCCTGCTCAGCGGTTGAGTAAATACCTGGGTGGAGCCCAGATTTATCTGAAACGGGAGGATTTGAACCATACTGGTTCTCACAAAATAAATAACACTATGGGCCAGGCTCTCCTGGCTCAGCGTATGGGTAAAACCCGTCTTATTGCCGAGACCGGAGCCGGTCAGCACGGGGTGGCTACAGCTACTGTAGCAGCACTGCTGGGCTTTGAATGTGTTATATATATGGGAGAAGAGGATACGGTAAGACAGCATCTCAATGTATCCAGGATGAAACTTCTGGGCGCAGAAGTTATACCAGTAAAATCTGGCAGCCGAACTCTTAAGGATGCCATGAACGAAGCCATCCGAGATTGGGTTAGTAATGTTGATAATACCTATTACCTGTTGGGTTCAGTAGGTGGGCCTCATCCTTACCCCATGATAGTAAGGGATTTACAAACGGTTATAGGGAGGGAGACCCGGCAGCAGATCCTTGAACTTACCGGGAGGTTACCAGATGCGGTAGTTGCCTGTGTAGGAGGAGGATCTAATGCTATAGGTATTTTCCACCCATTTCTGCAGGATATAGAGGTACAGTTGGTGGGTGTTGAAGCAGGGGGAGAAGGTCTTGACAGCGGCAGGCACTCGGCAACTATTAATAAGGGACGGCCTGGGGTACTGCATGGGTCGTTCAGTTATATTCTGCAGGATATAGAAGGACAGATAAGTGAGGTTCATTCTATTGCTCCGGGATTGGATTACCCGGGAGTTGGTCCTGAACATGCATATTTGAAGGACATAGGCAGGGTAAGGTATACCAGTGCAACTGATAGTGAAGCACTGGAAGCTTTCAGACTGCTCAGTTTTACCGAAGGCATCCTGCCCGCCATAGAGAGTGCTCATGCTCTGGTAGAGGCAGTTCGCATGGCATCGAGTATGCCGGCGGATAAAATGGTGGTGGTAAATCTATCGGGCCGGGGTGATAAAGATGTCGAGAGTATAGTTCAATACAAGGGGGAGCATATATGAGCATAATTACTGAGAGACTCAAAAATCTGGTCAGCAGCGGTGAAAAGGGGCTCATCACCTATATGACTGGTGGGGATCCGGATATTAAAAGCAGCCTGAAAATTATGCTTTCCATGGCGAAAGCTGGAGCGGATATCATAGAGGTAGGATTGCCTTTCTCAGATCCGGTAGCTGATGGACCGGTTATACAGGCGGCTTCCAATCGAGCCCTGGCCAACGGTGCTGCAGCAGGATCCATTTTACAGATGATTGCCGATGCTCGCCAGGAAATATCCGTTCCGATAGTTATAATGAGTTACTATAATCCTATTCTTCAGTTTGGCCTTCAAGAGTTCTGCGCTCAGGCTCAAGCAAGCGGAGTAAATGGAATGATAATACCCGATCTTCCCTATGAAGAAAGCGAAATGCTCCGCATTTATGCAGATGAATACCAGTTGGACTTAATACCCATGGTGGCTCCCACTACTACTCCTGAACGTTTGGAGGTCATATGCAGTTCAGCTCGGGGATTTATCTATTGTGTATCAGTTGCAGGAGTTACAGGTGTACGGGAGCATATTGAAACAGATCTGAATTTATTAAGTTCAACAGTACGCAGGTATACCGATCTGCCACTGGCGATAGGATTTGGAGTATCTGGTCCTGCCAGGGCCAGGGATATGGCGCCATTCTGTGATGCGGTTATTGTAGGTAGTGCTCTGGTAGAACTGATTGCAGAACAGAAATATAAAGAGATGGAGAAACTTACAGAAGATATCAAGGCTGCATTACGTTAAACGGAGTGACACAAGGGGACGTTTTTGCTGTGTCATTCTACTATTGGTGAAAATGACACAGCAAAAACGTCCCCTTGTGTCATTGTTGATTATTTGCGGGCTGATTTCTTCATTATTTCTATGCGTTGCTTGGCTGCTTCCAGGCATCTTTCTTGTTTTTCATTTTCTATTAAGAGCGGCGCCACTCTGCTGGGACGCCCATTGCGATCCAGGGCTACCATGAAGAAATAACCTTCCGAAACCTGGCGGGTGATTCCTTTTTCCATATCTTCCGCCTTGACGCACACATGAACCTCTAAGGATGTAGTGCCTGTATATGTGAGTTCCGCATTGCAGATTACTAGATCTCCTACAAAGACCGGCTCAATAAAAGAAAGATTGGTTACACTAGCAGTAACCACATTACACCGGCTGTGTCTGGCTGCTACTACTCCCGCAGCCGAGTCCATCATTTTCATGACTTCGCCCCCATGCATATTGCCAGCAACATTGGCCTGGAAGGGGAGCACTATCTGGGTTAGTGAAACTGCTGAAGCTGAGCTTGGTTTGGGCTTAAAGGCCATGATATCAACTCCTGTATATTGATTATTAGTAAGTATAGCATTTAATGGTAAAATGCAGTTAAATAATATGTAAAAAGTAAAGATATTCAAAATTATGCTAAAAACCTGCAGATGCTAAGATATTCAAGATATTTTCTTGTTTTTCAGTGAATATACTGCGTATAATGAACCCGGAGACAAATTTTCCAGGAGGGACTATATTGGGAAATATTTTATATTATTTTCTGCCCGCGATTCTCTTCAGCTTCTATTTTGAATATACCGGCCAAGAGATAGCGGTGTTTTTTGCCGCTTGTCTGTCTATTATCCCCCTGGCAGGTATTATGGGTGAAGCTACCGATAACCTGTCCGGTTATGTGGGTGAAAAGGTGGGAGGCCTGCTCAATGCCACTTTTGGTAATGCTACCGAGCTTTTAATAACACTGTTTGCACTTAAAGCAGGTCTGTTTTCAGTGGTTAAAGCTTCTATAGCCGGCAGTATTCTTGGAAATATCCTGCTGGTTTTAGGGCTTTCTATTCTGGTGGGCGGGATCAAAAATGGCATTCAGTCTTTTGATCGGGTACATGTTACCAATCAGACCAGCCTGATGTTTCTTTCTGTGATTGCCTTGATCATCCCGGCGGTCTTCTTTCATAATCAGGCCGGATATGCACTGCGGGAGTTTAGTCTGCTGGTAGCGGTTATTCTTTTTGTCATTTATTTTCTGGGATTGTTCTTCAGTATGCGGCGTCAGGATGTGGTTTGTGAAATAACTGAAACTTCTGGTCGGTGGAGCAAACGTAAGTCCCTGATATTGCTGGGATTGAGTACGATATTAATAGCGGTAGAGAGTGAGTTTTTAGTTAGCGGCATAGAACCGGTCACCCAGACCCTGGGCTGGTCAGAATTCTTTATAGGAATAATTATCATACCAGTTATAGGTAATGCTGCTGAGCATTTTGCCGCGGTATTGATGGCCTTTAAGAATAAGATGGACCTGGCTTTTGAAATAGCGATCGGTTCCAGTACCCAGATTGCACTCCTGGTGACCCCCATACTCATATTTATTAGTTTTTTATTGGGAACTCCTATGACCATTGAATTTAATTATTATGAAATTGTGGCCGTTGGACTGGCAGTTATAATCGCCCAGTTTATAAGCCTGGATGGAGAGTCAAACTGGCTGGAAGGATGTTTGCTGCTGGGAGCATATGCTATTGTAGGCTTTGGTTTTTATTTGGTGTAGATATTTAGTTTCTGTGATGCCATAATAGTTTTTATCAGGAGAGTTTCGAAGGCGACCAAACTTAAATTTTAATTAGATGACCGTCCAAGTTCCCTGAAATTATTAATTTACATATTTCTATGGGGATAGTAAATAGAGGTACTGACCTAATTATTTTAACCGGGACTAGGATTCATATTGATAAATAATTCTATCCCCCTGTTTTTCATAGGTATATCCCATACTTTTTAAGTAATTCTCAAAATCTATAAAGTACTGCTTCCTTTTTTCTAGAGCCTGCTCATAAAAATGAATACCCTGGTCCATGGTGCTTTGATTTGAAGTACTGGAACCATCGTGCCAGCTGATTAATGCCTGGTTTGAATAGTTAATATATTCACTGGTCAAAGCAGTTAATTGTTCAAAATGAGAGGGCATATCAAGCTCGGCAATTCGTTTTTCTTCTTGTACACAGACATCCATCCCTGCCAGGAGTGCATCAGTATAAGCTGTTTTATCAAGATCAGCCCAGGGAATTTTGTGATAGTCATTAACGGTCTGCATGGCATTATCTACCGCAGTTTGAGAGCGTTCCAGTTTCTTGAGAAATTCATAATCTGCGGCAGGCAATAATTTCTCATGATCCTGACTGATTGAAGATATTTCGGGAGAGTGGACGGCCGGAAAATGTTCTGCCAGTTTCGAGATGAAAGTCTGGTTAGACCTGGAAAAAAACAAAGTTGCTGCCAATGCCACTGAGAAAATAAGTAAAATAAGCAGACCCAGCCGGAGATTTTTGAGCGGAGTCTTGGGGGGCGGATTTTCCTGGAAGTCTAATCTATCTGTATGGTTTGAAGATTTATTTTGATTTACTTTAAGCTTCATGGGTAAGCACCTCGAATATTTCCCATTTAATAACATTGCATATCTTTTCTATATTAAAGCTGTTCATTCCTGCCCTAAAATAGAGTTTAATTTAACCTGGGAGTTATTGAAATGAAACAATTATGATGATTGTAAGCCATTCAGGGTTTATCCTGGCCCCATCCCGGCCCGTTCCTTTGCATAGATAGAGTTCAAGCCGATGACAGAAGCCCCCTTAGGGGTGGTGCCCGAAGGGAGCTCTATCATCGGCCTGGCATCTTGCGTAGAATATTATTAACTCAGATCCCCTATAAGTTGTTTTTTCCCGTATTGAATGGCTACTGCATAGGCTGAGAGAAATTCTGCTGCTGCTGCTGCTGCACCGCCTGCTGGCCCTGTTCTATTTTTTGCTGCTCGTTTTGATTCAGCATGAAAAGCAGTTGCTGAAGCTCTCCCACATGTGTGCGTTCTTCATCAGCAATATGACTCAGGACTTTTTTTACTCGGGGATCAGGTGAAGCAGAGATATGTGATTCGTATGCTATTATGGCCTCTAGTTCGCCGGCCAAGTCAACCCGCAAAGCCTGCATAAGTTCATCATTGGATAGTTGTTTGGGGATATTGCCCACAAAAGGATCGCCCAGTTGGGCCATTTTGATCACTCCTTGCTGCTGTTATTTTAGAGTTATCTTTTGTTTTTAATATTAATAATATACTCTGCTGCCCCTGCCCATTTAATAGCGGTTAAAGCGAGTCTGTTTCCAGATCTTCTTGAAATACCGAACTTTCCGTTTCGCCAGCTGCTGTTGGACCATCCTCTTCCAACAGTGAAGTTAAGGTCTGAGGGTCAATCTTCCATTTTGAGTTTCTATGAATAGTCTTGATCAGGAGATTTTTACTATGTGATGCAGATGAGTTTTTATATATCAGTCTAATGTTAACCCTGAAGCGGTTATCATCTGCGGGAGAGATTTCGTAAGCTTTAATATCATCAATATTTGTTAGATTCAACAGCAGCAGAGTGTTGCTGCTGCCTGAGTCTAATAACTTGCCCGCAGTAATCATTTCTCCCTGGTCGATCGCCGCAAAGAAGACATCTACGGTATCGATGGCTTCCAAAGAAATCAACTGCTGATCGACTATACCGGCTGATTTCCATATCATTAACTGGTGAGCAGTATCTACCTTGCGGCTTCCATGAGTTTTGCTATCTTTGAAATGAATACAAAAGTGTCCGTCAAAATTATTTCCTTCAATATTACCCAGACCATGAGGCATTCCGTTCATTGATGCCGCTATCTTCCGACCGTTATCAAGTTCAACTATCACTGCCCTTCTTTTCCAACTCCACTCATCATCATATATTTTCTTCATCACCGCGGTGTCTGCTGCAGATAACGGCTGCACATCTGCATGAAAAGTACCGCCTCTCCTTTGAACTCTGAAATGTAATCCGCTGTCCAGATCAATTACTGATGCCTCGCAATATTTTGGAAACAACTCATCCACTTCATCCCAGCTTAAATTTTCCCCATATGCGACAGAATCTTTTGTTTCCGGCTGCTGGTTGTTTGAATTATTATCCGGCCACATAAAATATAATATTGAAAATAATACTCCTATTATGGCAGCTGCTTTAATAGCAGTGCGGTATTTATAGACATTAATAATCAATTCCGAATGCCTCCTTTTTTATTATCCATATATGAATATGTTGTTTGTAAACAGGTATAGTACCCAGCCAATAACTTTATTCTTTTTGCAGGCATCATATATATCAGCTTTTATAACAGCTAATTTTTTGCTGCTAGATGGAAATAATAATTCATAATATTGATGTTTTTGGAGGTAGGCATGCTGAGTGGACAACATTATATCTGGTCTTTTGCAGGAGCCTTGTTGGGTTCGATTATTACCGCCTTGATAACTCCGGTGGTTATAAATTTTACTATTGATAAAATAATCCGCAGCTTGATGACAGGAACAGCAGACAAAAATTCTTTGTTATCTTATCTATATCTGTATCATAATATTCCAATCATGCGGATATTGGATATCACTCACCGGGCTAATTCGGGAATGCCGCTGCTTAAGCCATTTGAACATTATAGAAGAACTCCGTCATTGGATAATATTCTCTTTAATCCTGCCCAGCTGTCAGAGAAGCCATTGGAAGATTCCAGTTCAGTTGATGCCCGGGTAATCCTTGGTATGAAAACTGAGCTGCCGTTAGAATTGAAGCATCCTCTGCTTATTGCTGCTCCATCAACCGGGCTGCAGCTAAGTCATCAGGTTCGTTCAATATTGATAAGTGCTGCTAATCGGAGCAATTTACCACTTGTGATAAGTGAACAGAATTTCTCAAAACAGGAAATCGGGGATATGCACCAACCGATTTTTACTATAAGCGACTACGATATGTTACAAGGTAACTTGGATGTGATAAATCAGGCCGCTATGATAGAGATAAAGTTAGGTCAGGGTGCGACGTCGTCTGCTGCCTGCACCATAAAACGTGAAGACAGAGACGTACAGGCTTACCTGCCCAGATTATATAACCTTAGAAGTAAACGGGAATTGGGAAAACTGGTCAAACAATTAAAAAAACTTACTAAGGGAGTTCCTGTAGCTCTGCGCATGGTGAATAATAAGTATTTGGAAAAGGATCTGGAAATAGCAGTGCAAGCTGGAATCGATGTACTGATTTTAGAAGGATACGAAGCAGGTTCAATAATAGCACCAGCCATCACTGCCGCAAATTTTGGAATGCCTCTGACGCATGGTATTGCCAGAGCTCAAGCTTTTATAAGCAATAACAAGTTAGAAAGGCAGCTTGATATTGTTGCCAGTGGAGGTATATGGGATTCTGCAGACTGCCTCAAACTGATAGCTCTGGGTGCCCGGGCAGTCATACTAGATAATGTGGTTCTTTTTGCACTGTTAGGAGAACAACTGACCAAAGCAGTACCCTGGTATCCTCTGGAATCCTTGATTTTAGAGGGAGGAAAGAAGACGGCTAAACTCAACATTGATGAGGCTGTCACAGGACTGGCTAATTTCATTGAAGCGTCAAAGCATGAGATGGCTATAGCTTCGGCAGCCATGGGAAAACAAAAATTATCTGATATCAATACTGAAGATTTACTTACCCTGGACAAAGAGCTTAGTTCTTTGTCTGGGATCTTAATGCCCTGAGGCTGAGAATAAATACTATTGCTAGTTGTCAACTTATAATGGCCACAACGGTTATTAACTGCTGTAGGAGCAAATTAAATACTCTATATGTCCTTGAGTAAATTATTGATACCGCGATATTCTAAATGTGATATTAATGATCTTCCCACCAGGGGGTTAGCCGCTGCCGGTGGGATTCCTAGTTCTTCCAGTATACTCCTGCACCAACGTGGTTCGGATGCAGAGGAATAAGCGGAGGCATTATTAATAACCACCTCATGGATCCTTTGAAGATATTGAAGCCCTGCCTCAATCGAATCATAAGCTGCTTGATTTTTTCTGGGCTCATCCCAGGCTGCCAGCAGAACCTTTATTCCTTCTATATTTTTTAGTTTGTTTATAGATACCATGGAGGTTAGAACATCATCATACATAGGTACATCTCCGGGCAAAGGTATTACGTCTCCTGAAAAGAGTGCCCGATCTGGCAGCAGCATTAGCGAAATCGAACCGCTTGAATGTCCCGGGGTATGAATGACCTGTAATTGCAGGTCATCTTCCAGGGTCATAATATCCCCATCTTGGAGCACCTGATCTACTTCCAGCGATCCCCCTACCAGAGAATGAAAGCCTGGAATAGTACGTTCTCTATACTGCAGTTCAATATCTTCGATCCAGGGTATTTCGCCGGCATGGGCAGCAGTTGTGCATCCGACTGCATCTTTAATAGCCCGGGCAGCCCCAATATGATCAGGGTGTGAGTGGGTTAGAATCATGAGCGACAATTCTCTGGGGTCCCGACCAGTTTTTTTGATATATTCAAAGATGGTCTCTTTGGAACCTGCAACTCCCGTATCTATGAGACAGATTTTCTCCCCATATATAAGATAAACATAAACAAATCTATCCAGTGCAGCGCTGGGATTTATTTGAACCTGAAAAGGAATTTTTAATGCATGAATATGTTCTGTAATTTGCATTTTGATGCCCCCTGCTTCTTTTTGTATTATATGGACATCTTGATTAAGATATCCATATAAAGTTTAGTCTATAATTTTTACGGCAGCAAGCAATGTTCCAATTATATTCGTGAAGCCTTGCTTGGGGTGATCAGATAGAAGGATTGTCACTGTACCCCGGGGGCGAGTATGGCCTTTTGAGCAACTGGCCTTTTGGCGTTAAGCGTTGACGCAGAAGCTCCAGTACTCTTTGGTCGGTAGGAAAGGCCAGGTCTGGTAAATCGGCCAGGTCAAAGTAGCCCAGCTCATCCAGGTCGTCGCCTGCTGATATACTGCCCCCGGTAATCTTTACTAAAAACCAGATTCCTACACTGTGCATAGCCGGGTCATGAAAATTAGATTGAACAGTAAATGGCCTTACAACCTCAATATCGAGATTGCTTTCTTCTTTAAATTCTCTCCTGACGGCATCATAAACGTCCTCGTAGTATTCTACATAGCCGCACGGAATACACCAGCAGCCAGCATATTTACCCCTGCTTCGGCGTCCTAAGAGTATGTGCTGTTTATCGTTCAGGACTATGCCAGCTACCCCTACTACCGGATTTTCATAAAAGCGGTAACCACAGCTAATACAGGTTAAACGGGGTTCATCCTTATAATAACGGTATTCCAGCTTGGCCGAGCACTTAGGACAGAAATTAAAGCGTTGTTGTTCCTGAGACAGAGAAAATCACCTGCCCTTCTACGGTCGGATATAGTGACAGAATACAGTAATATTAACACTTTTTCTAGTTCATATATGTTGGCTTAAAACAAAATAGAAGGTGGCCAGGCCTATTATCAGTGATTCTATCAGCATTAATAGGCTGGAAATCGTGCTTAGAGGCTTTTGGAGGTGGTCAACCTGATATAGATTTAGTTTTACTCAAAAACAAAGCGGTTTGTTTTTGATTTAGAACCTGTGCTACTTTAAAATCCCGGGTCTTATAGAGATTAATCTCCTTATCGGCCACGGCCATCTTCAGGCTGGAATCACAAATAATCCTTACCGTTGGCAGAGTGGGAACCTGGGGATGAACATCAACTACTAGTGCAAATGCACCAGAATTTAATATGACGATGCTATCAACCGGATACGAAATAATGCTGTCGAGAAACGCATCCACTATTTTGGGATCAAAATAATAATCAGACAAGGTAGTTATATACTCTACCGCCTCGTCAAAGGTATATGCTGGGCGGTATGGTCTATCAGAGGTGAGAGCTGAAAAAACATCTGCCACAGCTACTATTCTGGCATATTCATGGATCTCTTTAGTTTTCAAACCCTGGGGATAACCACTGCCGTTCCATCGTTCATGGTGCTGTAAGATCACATTAGCTGCATGCAGGCTTATTTCTTCGTAACGCTGGATAATCTCGTGGCCCACAGTGCTGTGTTGTTGAATCTCATCATATTCCTCGCTGCTTAAAGAACCGGTCTTAGAAATAACTTCTGGATCGACCCTGGCCATCCCTATATCCTGCAAGAGCGCTCCCATACCCAGTTCCATCAACTGCTCATGACTATATTCCAATTTTATCCCGATAACCAGTGACATGATGCACACTTGAATAGAATGATGGACTGCATAGTCATTACATTTTCTAATTATATATATGGCAGTTAATATGCTCCGATTTTTTAGGAATTCGTTGATCAAACCCTCTACATTAGCGCGTATAGCGGCGATATTGATGTGGTTGTTTTCGAAAACAGAATCTAAGGTATGCTTAAATTGGGTGGATGCCTCTTTATATGTTTGTGCCAGGCTATGCTCGGTTACCTGATAGAGTACCTCTTCTGCTTCATCAATCAGTAGAGAAACGAGATCCATCTCCTGCAACCTTAAAATCATGCTATTGCTCAACCGGGTACCGGATACCATAAGTATCTGTCCGCTTTTGCTGCATACTGTCTGGCCGGTCACCATACCTGCTTTCAGGTTTTCGATTTTGATTTGCTTCATAGAATCACCTTATATTTTAAATTTGTAATGGATTCTATATATTCATTAGAATCCTTAACTACTGATAATCTCTTTTAATAATCAAATGGTTAGGCTTATCATGAAGCCACCAATATTCCCTGTCTGATCAGACCCAGAATAAAATGCAGACTCATATCCATGGCTTCGGCCATTTCTACAGCTGTTTGGCCAGGGTGATCTCTTAAATATTGACGTATTGCGGATACCTTTATCTGCTGTTCTGTACAGCACTCCAAGCAGAGTTTATCGCTATGTTTGACAATAAATAGACGGCCGCATTCTTGGCAGTTGCTCAGTTCACTAGTCATAAACCTCACTCCTAAATAATTACTTTATAATTTAACCTTCAAACCATTTTAAGGAATCTAATAAGACAAAATTTGTACTGCTGCTGTAAGTAAATAATGGTGTCATATAATAATACGCAAGATGTTTTCGTTTTTTGGGGTCAATAAGTCCTATTAATTATAATAATATAATAAATATACAAGAAAATCAACCCTATAGTCCCAAAAAATAATAGGACCCAAAGTCCGGGGTGTGGTTGGTCATGCCTGAGTAATGTGCTTTTGCAGCAGGGTGAGCGCAAATGATTCAAAAGTGAAGTGTTAGTATAGGAGCTATTTGAGGAAAATTTGTGTAAAAACTTATTATTGGAAGCTTTTTTGTACCTTGACTTCAGCAAACTTTGATAGTTGGGATATTGTCAGGGTCATTAAAAGATAGAGCAATCCCAAAGTGGTATAAGCTTCGAAGGGTCGGAAAGTAGAGGCGTAGATTTCCTGTCCTATTCTTGTTAATTCAGCTATGGCAATAATGGATACCAGGGAGGAATCCTTTAAAATAGAAGAAAAACAGTTTACCAGTGGAGGTACTGCTAGTCGCAATGCCTGCGGCAGTATGATGTACCGCATTGTTTGAAAATAATTCATTCCAAGAGCCCTGGCGGCCTCGTACTGACCATAGTCTACTGCCGATATTACTGAACGAACTATTTCGCAGATATATGCTCCGGAATTTAACGCTAATGTGATAATGCTAGCCTGCATGGGAGAAAATATTATTCCCACCTGGCCCAGGCCAAAATATATAAAAAATAGCTGAACAAGCAACGGGGTTCCGCGGAAGAGTTCGATATATGACGCGATTAGTATCTGTACATATTTGTTTGTCGGTGATGAACGTAGTGTGCCGCATATTATGCCAATAACAAGAGCAAAAAGCATGGAAAGTAAGGAGATATATATAGTGAGTTCACACCCCTTGACGATATGCGGCAGCCAGTTAAGAATTATACTAAAATCTAATGAATACACGTAAATGTCTCCTTTATTATGTTCAGGTGCCGACTGCATGCAGTCGGCATCTGAACATAGAAAACCTTAAATGGTAAACCATTTTTGAATAAGAGAATCATAGGTTCCGTCTTCTTTCATCCTGGATAGGGATTGATTTATGTAAGTTAGAAGTTCTTGATTATCGTTTCTAACCAGCATTACAACAGGTTGCGGAGCAAAGGGTTCACCCACTATAGTAAAGCCGCCCTGATCCCTAATCGTCTGTACAGCGTAGGGAAGCCCTACTACTACTGCTTCAATGCCTCCCTGCTTCAAATCTAAAAATTCATCAGGTGGAAGTTTGTACTTCTTAAGCTCTTTAAAACCTAACTGCTTGTTCAGTTCCTCGGCTGCCATTTCATCTGCAGTACCAAGCTGAACGCCTATGGTTTTATTCTTTAGATCTTCGATGCTCTGTATTTCCGAATTTCCTTCTTGGATCACGATAGTTGATGGTAAATCATAGTAAACATCGGAAAAAGCTACAGTTTCTTCACGGCTTTCACTGGCGGCGAAACATGAAATTAATATGTCATAATCACCTTTTTGCAGAGAAGGGACTAGCCCCTGCCAGTCAGCGTCTTTGAATTCTGCTTTCAGACTCAATTCTTTACAGATTTCGTTTGCCATATCAATGTCAAACCCAATAAGCTCTCCATTTTCATCTCGGTATTCGAAAGGGGGCCAAGTTGCGCACATCCCGATGGTCAATACGCCTTCTGCTTTAGTATTTAAGCTTGGATCACCAGCAGGATTATTTGTCTCATCACTCTCTTGGCCAGCACAGCCCATAATAGAAGATACTAATAAGAAAATAATTAATAATAAACCCAGATATTTGTGCAGTTTAATCATTTCTACATCCTCCTAAATTTTTATAAGGTATTGATTAAGTCTTTAACAGATGTTGAGGGATCACTCTCATCGAGTCCTATAAATCTAAGAGTAAGTCCGCTTTTATCGCACTGTTCGCGCAGACAGCGGAAGAAAACTCCTTCTCCTGGTCCAATTCCGGCTTCGCCACTATGGTCCAGGCCTCCCCATTCACCAATAAAAGTTTTCGAGACTCCACAGCTCGGACTGCCATCGAGCCCGATCACCTTATCTACTGAATAACTACAACGCTTGTATTCACGGATTTCCCGGACTACTTCGCAAGCCAAATCGGTGCAGTGTTTTTCATAGAAGATATTATTGTATTGACTGACCGTTTGACCCCAGCGCTTCATGCCGTACAGACGTAATTCCGGGCAGGGAAGCTGGTATATCCCATAGCCCTTTTTAACTAGAGAGACTAGCAATTCCTCTAGAGCTGACTCATACGTTGCCAGTCCTTCTACCTTTGAATTGACATTCATCAAACAGTGAGATATCAGTATGATCTTTCTTGAACGCAGCAAAAATTCACCCCTCCTTCCCTAATGTAGGTTACCAAAAATCATTATATCACAATTAGTTATATTATAAATAAAATATATTCATAGTTACCGAAAGCTATATTTGCTTGTTTAATGATCTTAGTTGCATTAAACATACAATCAGTTGGTCAAGAGCCGAACGTAGGTAGTGTGATTTCCAAAACGAAAAGTGAAAGAAAATTATTATAGTTCTTAAAATAGAAATTAGAAACTGGAAGGGAAAATAGACAAAAAAATATTGAGAGTTTTTGATACTTGTTATAGTATTAATAGTACTTAGGGTCAAAATAGGCCGCCAATAATAATATGTCTCCGAGACTTTAAACCTAAGGCACATGCTATGGTTTACTGGCCGGGGTATAGCTGGAAACGGCTGTGCCTTCCGTGTTTGTAAAGGAGATCAGGAAGAAGCTACTGATATTTCTGATCGTACCTTAGGGTACTTTTTTATTTGTCTGGGAATACCAGGCTCTTTTCTCCCTTCTTGCACGGATACGGATACGGCTATATATAAAAATTATTGAGGTGATATTCGGGTGTTAGTATGGAGAGAGAGTGAACTGGGGAAATATCAATATACAGGAGGTAAAGAGGACTGGGAAGAAGTGATTAAAATAGCGGCAGGCTGTGATGAGTTCTTAATCGATGACGAAGATGAGCTGGTCTCTGATGAGGACCGTTCATGCTATAACTGTCGTTTCAGGCGATGGACTAAAGAATCATTTATTTGCATGAGGTCGGAGTGAGGGATAGCTACAGGAGGTGTTGATAATGAAAATTTATGTAGGGATCGATGATTCGCATAGGCGGGACGGTGGAGGAGCAGGGGAAACAGCTTCTTTACTTACCAAAGTCCTAGAAGAAAACAGGTGGGGACAACCTGAGTTACCTAGCCGACATCGCCTTTATCAACACCCGGATACCGGTTGCAGGAAACACAATACGGCCCGGAGTTTTTCGGCACAAATTGAAGAGCGGTATCTATCAGTTTTTATTGATTATGCTTGTAAAGTGGTTAGGAGAGATTCATCTCCTGATTCTAATGCCGGTCTGGTTATTGCAATATCTGAACGCATGACCAATACTGATGAGATTATTGCTTATGCCAGCAGGGTAAAAGAAGGATTAGTCAGCAGAGATGAAACAAACAGGATGATCGGAAAGCAAGGTCTTCATGTATTTGAACTAAGTGGAAACGGAAAGGGCATAATTGGGGCTCTGGCCGCCGCCGGGCTTCGCATGACTGGAAATGATGGGCAATTTCGTGGAAAATTGCAGCTCGGGTCAGGGGATGGGTATATAGCCACAGTACAGGAAATCATTGAGAATACTCATGTGGAGCAGATTAAAAACATGGATTTAGAAAATATTGATAAAGATCAGTCTGTGCGCATGGGAGAAAAAGTAAAAGTAGTACTGCTGGAACACAAATATACTCTAATGGTTTTTCCCACCGAACTCCAGTATCCCAGATGGCAAACTAGTACCACGCACATGCTGCGCATGTTTTAAATAATTAACGGCTTTATTCAGGAGGACCATGGTATGACAAGAGTTATAGGTTTTACCGGCTATTCTAATTCGGGTAAGACTACTGTTATTTCTAATTTAATTAGAATATTCAATGATCGGGGCTTTAAAGTAGCAGCGATAAAGCATGCTTCACATGGCTATGAGTTAGACACTCCAGGTAAAGATTCCTGGCAGCATTATAATTCCGGCGCAGCCAGGGTTATAGTAATGGGTCCGGATTCCATTACTACCCATCAACGTTTAACTACCCGCCCCCCACTACAAGAAATTCTGGAGGGTATTACCGACGTAGATCTTATTCTGGTGGAAGGGTTTAAACAGGAAGTGAATCCCAGAATACTCGTTTATCGACCAGGGGATCAGGATGAACCGGTTATTCCGCCAGGAAGTTATGAGGCCGTTATCTCAGATATTGAGATTCCTCTTAAGGTCCCGCAGTTTCGCTTTGATGAGCTTGAGCAGGTAGCTGATTTTATTATTGATCTCAGCAACCAATAACCTTGTAATGCTTTGAATAAAATATAAAACGCTTGATTCGAACAACACCTCCGGTAAATTAGAACCAGGGGTGTTTTTGTTATAGAAAAAACAGACTGGATCACGGCTGTAGAGATAAGGTCCATTAATCAACTAGCGGCAGGTATTCTGAAAAATCTTTATGCAAATGATAGTGAAAATTACCAAGCAGGTTCAGCTAAGGAACATTTTTCTTATTCAGGTAATAAAATGTAGTAAATAAATAGAAAGGAGATGAAAGATTATGTTTCCAAATATTCTTCATCCTAATGAAGATGCTTATATATCACAGTATTATGCAAATTCGAATTTCGGGGGAGTACCCTATTTGTACACCAATCGATACCAGGGATCTGGAGATGAATATCAGTCACTACTAAAATTTAATTGGATATTTGATCATTATGATGGGCACAGGTTTAGATCTCAGCTGCGTTTAAAGATATACCGTAATGAAATACCTTCTTCTGCTACCTTGTTAGTCTACAGAATCATAGGTAACTGGAATGAATCCACCGTTACCTGGAACAATCGGCCAGCAATAGACACGGTACCGATAGGATCAGCAGTAATATATGCAGGATATTTTGGCTGGGTAGACATTAACCTTACTGGTTTTGCAGACCATGTGTTAAATAACGGCCTGCTCCTGAAATGTGATGAAACTTTTAACAGTCTCCTGGGTTTCTATGGTCGTGGATTTAGTGATTCCAGCTATTGGCCCCAATTAATACCTGTTGTCGCTCCGGCATCTGATGTTGAGAAGCCTGTTGTTAGAGTTCAGCCTGCTCCAAGTGTAGTACTCCCATCTGATTTGGTAAGAGTACTACCATCTGATGATTGTGATGAACGTAGATTTTTTAGATACGATAATAATTTTCCTACCAGCTGCCGATTTGATGATTGTGAAGAACGCAGAGTTTTCAGATCTGCTAACAACTTTCCTGTCAGGCGGCGATTTTTTTAATAATAAACCCACTTGAGGCTGGGGGTTAAACACTCCAGCCTCTATCTAATGAAACCATTTGAAGTTCTCATTAAATGCTTATCTTCTCGAGAAAAACATATCAATATTTTTTATCGTCCACGTGTTCAGTGTATCCTTCTCCGCCATATTACACTAGCTGACCTTTAGAAAAATGAGAGCATAGATGTCAGTATTAGCATTAACAGTCTCCGGTATTTTGTATTTATGAACGGCTCCTTTTAATATAGATTTAGTTTATAAGGGTTCAATATAGGTCAGTATTATATGCGTTAGATGGCTTGCCTATCTAGATGGACTTTTCTTCTGACCCAATTCCCACCCTTTCCATGCCATCCATATGGATTCTGGCATGACTCTACCCTTTGCATCTAGTTTGGATTTAAACATGTTCAGATTCTTTAAAGCGTTCATCCATCCGTGCCCAGGGGTAGTTTATACAGCCTGGAGAGGATTAAACTGCCGTGATAATCATCTATGGGGTACAGGCTTATAATTGGAATGATATGATATCCAGTTGTAAATACTCCTTCTCCCTGATATAATTGCTACGTTGCCCAAAAGCAGATGTCTACGATTAATTAGTAGATGATATAAATGGAGAGGGAATATAATGTCAGAAAAATTACTGCGCAATATTGCTATTATTGCCCATGTAGATCATGGGAAAACTACGCTGGTTGACCAATTGCTGAAACAATCCGGGAATTTCAGAGCTAACCAGTCGGTTCCTGAACGAGTAATGGATAGTAATGACCTGGAACGTGAGCGAGGCATTACTATTCTTTCTAAGAACACCAGTATTGTTTATCAGGGCACCAAAATAAATATTGTTGATACTCCTGGTCACGCAGATTTTGGTGGTGAAGTTGAAAGAATTGTGGAAATGGTAGACGGAGTTCTTCTCCTGGTCGATGCCTATGAAGGCCCCATGCCACAAACTCGTTTTGTGCTTAAAAAGGCACTGCAGGCAGGGTTAAAACCACTGGTAGTTATAAATAAGATTGACCGAACCGGAGCAAGCATTGATAAAGTCAATGATGAATTGTTAGACCTTTTTATCGATCTAGAAGCTGACGAAGAACAGCTTGATTTTCCTGTTGTATTAGCTTCAGCCAGGGATGGTTATGCCAAAGATAGCATGGATGAATGGTCAGATGACATGAAACCACTTCTGGATGCCATACTTGAACACATTCCAGCCCCGTCAGGGGATCCGGCGGGAGAACTGCAGTTGGGGATTTCATCCATAAGTTATGACCCCTATGTAGGTAGAATTGGAATTGGGAAAATTTCTCGGGGCACCATTCAAAAAGGTCAGGATTATGTGCTGTGTAATTCAAGTTGTGATCAACAACGGGTAAGAATTAATACCCTTTATACCTTCGAGGGCTTACAGCGAACCGAAGTTGATAGTGCATCAGCGGGTGAAATCATAGCTGTTTCGGGAATTGAAAATATTAATATCGGGGACACTATCTGTTCACCTTTTAACGTAACTCCTATTGATTTTGTTAAAATTGATGAGCCAACCATATCTATGAATTTCGTGGTAAATGATAGTCCTATGGCTGGATTAGAAGGCAGATATCTAACCAGCCGACATCTTCGCGATCGATTGATGAGGGAGTTATTGTCCAATGTCGCCTTGAGAGTAGAAGAATTAAGTCCTGATACCTTCAAGGTTTCAGGCCGGGGAGAGCTGCATCTATCAATTTTGATTGAAACCATGCGCCGGCAGGGTTATGAATTTGCAGTTACCCGCCCGGAAGTTATTTTTAAGCATGAAGACGGGGTAATGAAAGAACCTATAGAAGAGTTATTTATTGAAGCTCCAGAGCTATATGTAGGTACAGTAATTGAGAAGGTCAGTGGCCGCAAAGGGGAACTTGCCAATATGGTTAACTCGAATAGTGGAACGGTTAAACTTGAATTTAATATACCCGCCCGGGGACTCATTGGATTGCGCTCTGAATTTTTAACTGACACCAGAGGGAATGGAATCATGCATCACATCTTTGCTTCTTATGCACCCTACCGGGGCGATATACCAGGACGTACCCGGGGGTCACTGGTTGCGTCAGAAAGCGGCACCGCTGTGACTTATGGATTGTATAATGCCCAGGATAGAGGGATCCTTTTTATAGGCCCGGGAACCGATGTGTATGAAGGTATGATCGTGGGTGAAAACAGCCGCAAAGAGGATATAGCTCTCAACGTATGCAAGAAGAAGCATCTAACCAATACTCGCTCCTCCGGAGCAGATGAAGCACTGCGGCTGGTTACTCCAACTACCATGAGTCTTGAAAAGTGTCTGGAATTTATAGCTGAAGATGAATTGCTGGAAGTAACTCCTACTGCTCTGCGGCTTAGAAAAATGACTCTCGATAAGGTGAAACGGGAACGAATGGCCAAACAAAAAACACAAGTATTATAATAGCTTGATATAGAGACTCTATGGAAAATATCTATAAATAGAATAAAAACTCTGTGCTGCCGGTATTTGATCGGCAGTTTTTCATTAGAATTTACCTCGATAGAGTTTTAGTCTTTTGTATATAATAAAGGGAAGGAGAAAAAACGAGTTTTTCGACTGTGTTAGAGTAAAAATATTTTTAATAGGAGGAGTATTATATGATCAAAGCAAAAGATTACTACGATACCGGCATTAGATTTCATGGCCACAAATGCCCGGCAATGCCGCTGGGGCTGCGCGCAGGAGCTGCTGCAATGAATGCGTTGGGTGTTGATAGGTCACAAGACAAAGAACTTTACCTTATTGCTGAAACCGGTGACGATCATGCGGCAGGATGTTTTGTGGACGGTTTGATGACTGTAACGGGTTGTACATATGGAAAAAGCAACATCAAGAAGACATATTATGGGAAAATGGCGTTCACTTTGATCGATATTGAAAAACAAAAAGCGGTGCGGGTACAAATAAAACCTGATTTCTTTGCTAGTATGTTGAAATCCCCATTTGTGGAACAGCGGAAGAATGGTGTACTGCCGCAGAATATTCCCGCGGAAATTACGGATACACTTGTAGAAAGAGTTATGAATCTACCGGAAGATTCATTTTTAGATATTAGTACCGTTGATGAATATCCAATCAGCAAAAAGAAGGGTATATTTGATACTGAATTATGTGACATTTGTGGGGAAAGAACATTTGCTCATAAATTAAGTGAAATAGATGGCAAAAAGGTCTGCATACCCTGTGCTGACCAAGAGAGTTGAGAGCATAACATGAGATTATCAAAAGATATCTTCTTTGAAAAGGTGATTAAATGACCTGGTTAATTGCAGGTTTGATAACTCTCGTACTTACTGCTATATTGACTATTGCTGGAGTAGGAGCAGCCTTTGTTTTGATTCCCGTATATCTGGCTCTGGGAATAGAGATCCATACTGCTATGAGTACTGCACTTTTATTAAACGCTATTTCTATGACTTTTGCGTCAATTAATTACGCTCGTGAAAAGCTCATAATCTGGCGTATTGCTTTACCCATTGTCATTGCTGCTTCCATCCTATCCCCTGTGGGTGCATATATTAGCCAGTTTTTACAACAGGATTTACTGATTTTTCTATTTATAGGATTCTTAATATTTGCGGGTTCAATGATGCTGTTTTACCAGCCGAAGGCATCTAAAGCAGAAATACCTGAAAAGGGATTAGCTTATGGTGTATTTACAGGAAGTTTTGCTGGTTTTATAGGAGGCTTGTTGGGAGTAGGCGGGGGAAATATTATAGTGCCGGTGCTAGTTTGGATGGGTATTGCTTCCAAACAAGCATCTGCCACCACGGCATTTGTAGTGATCTTTTCATCTTTTTCAGGGTTCCTGGGGCGAGCATCATTAGGCTTCCTGGATTTCAAATTACTGTTGTTTACAGTTGGGGGATCAATTGGGGGAGCGCTTCTGGGATCATGGTTGATGAGTAAGAAGCTTAAAAATAAACAGGTGAAACTAATAATAGGAGTTGTACTGTATGTCATTGCCATAAAGATGGGTATTGACCTATTTTTAAACTAAAAACTATTAAAAAAAACATAATTTAAAACGCAATAATATAAATCGATTTTACTCCTAATAAGGTTATGAATTCCTTGGTTGCATTCCAGCGGGACCATTCATTAAGGATTAAGAAATATATTTTAATAGCTGGGATTATCTTTAAATGGGGGTGTTTTTTTTTCCAGGAAGGCACTGATTCCCTCCTTACCATCACTGCTTCCGGCCGCTTTACCAATTTCTCTTCTATCTTCCTCTAATTTTGTGGAAGTTCTGATTAAAGATTGTTTCCGTCATAGTATGCTGCAAATAAAAAAGGGTTTAGTATTTTCATACTAAACCCTTTAAATGTCTGAGCTGTTTATCTGTAGCTGCTGTTCCGTCTAGCCTGGAAACAATCTCTGCAGTAAACTGGTCTGTCACCGGTGGGCTCAAATGGTACTGTAGTCTCTTGACCGCAAGAAGCACAGATAGTCTTAAACATCTGACGATCTTCTCTGCCGCGTGAGTTACCGTAGCCATTGCGCTGCTGTTTGCGTGCTTTTCTACACGACGGACACCGACCCGGTTCATTTTCAAAGCCTTTTTCTGCGTAAAATTCTTGTTCGGATGCTGAGAATAAAAATTCATTCCCGCAATCTTTACATACTAGATACTTATCTTCCATGAATATAGTCAACTCCCTTCAGGTAGTACTCTTGGACTTCGTTACCCGAAAAGGAGTAAGCGTCAAGAACAAGGCACTAGTATCATAATCTAACTGAATGACATTGTCAAGTCAAACCACCTGATTTTAAAGATTTTCTTTAACTTGCAGCTCATTGTCTATTGAACTAAACCTTGATGTTAAATTAATCAATAAAACTGTTTTATTCTGAAATAACAGAATCGCCTGGAGCTATTTTATTTTTCCATACCTGCAGGGGAACCAAATAAAAGTGATCGGAATAAAAATAAGTAAGTCTAGACTAAAATAGTAAGCCCGGATTAAGAACAGGAGTGAGAGTATATTGCTGCAAAGATTTATGAAAATAACGAACTGGCGTTTATTCTTATCAACGCTGGGAATTGTTTTCCTGTCCGAAATGGGGGATAAAACACAAATAACTACTTTACTGCTAGCTGGAGCCAAACCGATGTACGTCTTCTGGGTTGCGCTGGGATCTGCTACCGCCTTGATCTGTACTTCGTTCTTTGAAGTTATTGTAGGATCTCATATAATTGCTCGATTTCTAAAACCTAATACCATATCTCTAATTTCCGCCCTGGCTTTTACTGTTTTAGGTTTGCTGTTAATTTTTGGTGTAATTGGCAACATCAAAATAAGTTAAAGGAATGGTAAGATGAGTATTAAATTTCTAACCTGGCTTACAACCTATGCCATTATTGTACTGTGTGAACTGGGAGACAAAACTCAGTTAGCGGTTCTGCTGATCACCAGTAATAATCCAAGAAGAAAATGGATGATATTCACTGCCAGTGCCCTGGCTCTGGTATTATGCGTAATAATTGAAGTGACCGTCGGTGTTACCCTGGCACGCTTTATAGGGCCGGATAAAATCAATAAGCTGGCAGGAGTAATATTTTTAATATTGGGACTGTATGCTTTGTTAACCAGCATAAAAACGGGAAATAAACCAGTGCAGAGCTTAAGCGAAGAATCATATATTTTAAAGGATAAAATATAATAATAGTAAAAGTAATTAAAGATGCTGCTTTTTGAGGTGAAAAAATGAAACAGGATAAACCAAAATTCTATACTGCCAGGGGTTACGAACTTCTGGGAAAAGATAACAGCCTGTTGACTCCTAGTATGGAAGATTATTTGGAAATGACTTATCGCTTCACCTTGGATAAAACCTATACCCGAATAAGCGATTTGGCGGCGGCACTTAATGTGCAGCCGCCATCAGTTACGAATATGATTAAAAAACTTGCCGAAATGAACCTGGTTAAATATGAGAAGTATGGCCTGGTAATTCTTACTGATAAAGGCCGAGAGTTAGGAGCTTATCTATTGCAAAGGCATACAGTCATCGAGAGGTTTCTGGCCCTCATTGGGGTTGAAGAGAAGATAATTCTAGAAGAAACCGAAAAAATAGAACATTACATAAGCTATGAAACGGTAGAATCTATAAAAATATTGCTGCATTTGTTTGAAGAGAAGCCGGAGTTATGGGAAGAGTTAATGCAGATGAGGCAAGCAGCTTTAGAAGGATAAAAGCCGTGCCTGGCTGCCGACTTTTTCGATAAGGAGCCGTGGTATAATTACCACGGCTAACTGTTAAATGAGGTGGAGATTTGTTTTTGAAATGCTAATGCCATTTAGTCTAAATATTTTGAAATAAGGATTCCCAGCGGATATTATGAAAGAAGCTGCACATTAGAAGCTTGCTGCCCCTTGGGTCCCATGGTAACCTCGAACTGTACCTGCTGTCCTTCACTTAAAGATCTTATGCCAGAGGTTTGCAGGGCCGATTGATGCACAAAAACATCGGTTCCCTGTTCAGTTCCAATAAAACCATAACCTTTACTGTCATCAAACCATTTTACTGTTCCAATCAAATTAATCCCTCCTATTAGAAAAACAATCTGCTGATATTATTCCCGAATAGAACATTAAGATTGCACGTAGATTAATCCATAAGAGTAAATAAATTCAAAAATCAGTGGCAGGTCTTTTCCCTTAACTATTTTTGGCTAGCTCTGATGATATAACAATCCTACAATATATTCTCAAAGAACCTGAAATGCTGTGATATTATAAAGTGAAGCTATCCTCGGGTTCTCTATGTTAATGGGTTTTTATAATACACTATCTATACCAATCTCTAACAAATTGCAGCTTATATGAATAAAAAAATTCTGAAACTTGCTTCACAGGGACGATGTTCACTGGCCTAAAGTGATTAAGGGAGGAAAAAGGAATATGAATTACCTCGATGTCGTTAAAAGGTTAGCCCCCTGTGGGTTAGACTGTAGTAGATGTGCTTCATATGCAAATAGTGAGATCCAACGTTTGAGTAGAGAATTAAAAGAACAGCTTGGTAATTTTGGGCGGATTGCTCGCCTGAGGGCAGAGGATGAACCGGTATATAATAATTACCCTCAATTTCTAGAGATGCTGGATGTTTTTATTGAATCCAACTGCAGCGGATGTCGGGGAGATAATGACCTGTGTCCTATAACATGTCGGGCTAAAGAATGTGTCAAGGAAAAAGGGATCGATTTTTGCTTCCAATGTGATGAATATCCATGCCAAGAGATGCTTGAGGGGTACCTGGGAAAGCGTTTCAAGCGGTTTAATGATGAGATGAAGGAAAAGGGTGCAGTAGAGTATTATATAAGACAGGTACAGAATCCCAGATATGAATAGGGTTTCTAATAAATTAAACAATTTAAAAACTTTGGTGCCAAGCACCAACAGGCAAGCCGGGGAATTATTCCCGGCTTGCCTGTTTATGCATAAGTTCGGCAATAGATTTACTTCCGGCTCTCAATCCCTAATTAAGGTTCTTTGGTCCTTGGATATACTATTAGAGTTTCGCCTCCTTCTCCCCAGAAGAGGACTCGGGCATATTCTGCTGCCTCGGAAGTGGATATAGCCAGGGCTTCACCCGGGTATCCCTGAGGTTCCAGGCAATGCCAGGGACCAGCATCAAAAAACACTGCGTCAGGATCGTTATCGAAGCCCAGCTGGATCTTAACTTTGACGTGTGATGAATTAGAAGTATTAAGAATCATAAAAGTAGCCTTTTTTCTTGGCCCCAGAGCGACCGGATTTGATTCAATAATAGGAGTTTCGGGACATGCTGGTATTATTATTTCCTGCTCATCCTTTATTTCCAATATGCCATCAACGAACTTAATGGCCAGTTTAGGCCAGTCATTACTATACAAATAGTTGGCGCTTCTAAACGCAATCAAATCGTTCTTATCCTCACTGCCTGATAGCAATAAGCCATTATTAGGAATCGACCCGTCATACCATCCCCTGACCAGATCGCTTATATCGATGCTGTAGAGGCCGAGCGGCGTTGTTTGGTCAATGCCCAGGTCGCCATCCCAGAATGGACTGAAGGGTGGTTGGGTGTCCCAGGTTACAGTATGGTCCAACCACTTATTTAATAGGCGATGGACACTTACATATATACCATTGGATGTTACTTCGTTCCGGTACAGAGTGAGCAGTAATTCAGCCTTTTCAATAGTACTGGTCTTAGGAATACCACTTAAATCAAACCGCAGTAAAGATCTGTATTTATCTCCGGTCTGTTGAAACTGGCTGACAAAAAGAGCCTGACTATAGGCAAAGTTCTGACCAGCATACCATTCTGATATATAGGTACCCATGTTAGGTAGGAAGGTAATGGATGCCACGGTAATCATCCCCTCTCTTTCATCTAATATAAAATATTACATAAGAAGGAATAATGTTAATTTAATTTATCCACTGGAATATTGTGACAGAGAACCCATGTTTTTTCTTTCCTTGATTATAAATAAGAACTTGTTTACAGTAACAAATTTTGGGCTATTGAATAAATTATTGTAGAAATGGTAATGTCCACAAACTAAACCATTACCTATTTAAAATTAAGCCCCTTAGATAAATAATCATTAGGAGGTATTATTTATGTCAAATTACAAATTGCCTGAAGAAGACACAGGTTGCTTTCATCCTGATTCTCATGGCCCCAAAGTAGTTCTGAATTGTGGAACCGGTACCGGACTAACTATCCCGGTAAGTTCTAGAGGTGGCAGAGGGTATGATCACGCAGCTTACGTTGCAGGTACTGTATCACTTAACAGCAGCGGACTATATTGCCCTACGGTTAAAATTGACTTTTCCACCATGATTAATTTTAAAGCAGAAAGCAGAGATGGGGAATTTTTCATCCGGCTTATCTTCCAATTAAGCAGAGCTTGCGATGGTGGACCAAAGATTGCGCTGGGTACCTGGGTTTATGAAAAAGAAGTAGATATAGATCGCCGCTGGCGCATCGCTGCCGCTAATGGTGGCGAACCTGAGCAGGTTAATTCAAATGGTGGCAGCTCAGAGATAGAAATTGATATCAAGGAGCCTTTTGGCTTTACCTGGTGTGAGTGCTGTGATTGCTCGGATTGCTGCCTGTATGTGGTGGAGGTGGTTGATATCGATACTGATAATATTGAGTGTTTATCTCTTACTAATGTAGGCATCAATGCCCTGGCATCCTAACTCCATCCGATGTGAATATTCGATAAGATAGCCGGTGCAGTTTCAGTTAAGTCTATCCTTCGGTCTCTTAGCTGACTGATTAATAACTGATTTATAGCGTGTCTTGGGCTTATCTCGGCCTGAGCAAGAAAATCAATAAAAGCTAAAACCATAGATAATATCTGTGGTTTTAACTTTTTTAGTTCTAATATTTCCCTGTTATCCCCCTCAAGAATGAATTTTAAAAAATCCCGAATCATACATAATTTAACCGGTCTTATGATTTTTGTGATAAAATATATGCTAGCTTGTTTGGTACAAGTATATTAAGCCACCAACAAAAAAAATAGGGGAGTAGTAAACTTGAGAGGCGATCATATTAAAGTATTTCGTTATTTTTATTTTCATCATGCTATCGATATGGGTGATGGTACCTGCATACATTTCACTGGTGAACCGTTTAAAAAATTTGATTCATACATCCAGAGAACTGATATGAATGTATTTTTAAAAGGCGGAACCAGAAAGACGGTTGCATATTGTGAATACAAAGATGCAGATGAAGTAGTGAATACCGCATTATCTTATGTTGGACAAGCCGGTTATCATCTGGTATGGAATAATTGCTACCATTTTGCCCGGTACTGTAAAACAGGCATACCTATGCCGCTTAAATTTCATGAACTGAATCAAAAGGCAGCATCTTTTACCGGATTTAGTCCATTGACGGTAGGGCCATCGCGGTGTCAACCGGAAATGACCGTAAACAGTTTTAGTGCCCAGCTTCATATGGCAGTTGAAACATTAAGAAATTTTAATAAATCACTAGTAAATAAAATAATTAATGGCTTTAAATTTTAAAGATTGAAATTTTATAAATCCATAAAATAAACCGATTGCGTCAATTAATTGAGCGATCGGTTTTGTCACTTATGGTTACTACCTGGGCAGCCTTACTATAAGGCCATAAAGGGAGGGGGTGCCGGATTCTTCTCTACAGATTCAATGAATTAGCGATAACCCCATCTATTTTCCGCAAATCGTCGGTCAGGCATTGAACATCACTGCTTTCTGCTTCTATGACTACTGCGATCAGACCATCTTGTTTGTCAGGAGTCGGTATTCCGAACCGTCCTACGATTTGATCTCCGTAGTTAGTCAATACCTTTTGTACGCTGCTGGCATGATCGCTGCGGTCATCCAGCCTGATCCCGACAATGTTTAAGTCACTCAATCAGTTCACCTCCCTGCAATATCAGCTTTATTTTAACCGGGCGTTTCCCGCTCTATGCATGTTATGCTCACCTTATATTTAAGGATCTGCTTGCGCTGCCCTCACCATCGCTTTAAGTACTCCGGTAGCCTTTTTTGCCTATATTGGGAAGGCTATTTATCACCCCTGGGGTTTGTGGTATTTTCGCTCGTTTTAGCCCAAATTTTTGCCGCTACAGGTTCGTGGGGACAGCTGATGAACCTTATCCCATTACTGCCTATGCAGACAGCCAGGGCGCAAAAAAGGCTATTGCTGCCACCACCGCAATAGATATCAGGACTAGAGTGATGCCACCAAGTACTATACCTATTGTGGCTATCCGTTGACCTTCCAGGCCTTCTGCTGTAATCTTTCGCAGTGCTAAAAACCCAAGAACGATAGCGGCTACGGATATAGGTAAAACCAGGCCCCGGAAAAGGGATAATATACCGATATCCTCTACTTTTATGCCGATCACAATCGCTAACACCATGGCGATTAAACTGCCGATACCCAGCAATAGAGATGCAGCAGCAGTTTTGGGAGCAAGACCTTTCTCTTCAGGGTTATTCTTATCCATTACTCCGATCCTACCTTCTCCGGATTGTCATAGGGGACGGTGCTGTTTGACAACCTGTCTCCTCGCTTTATTTCTTCCAATTCTGTATTTCTACGAAATTACCTTCGGGGTCTCTGGCATAGACAACAGTCAAAACACCGATGTTATCATATTCTTTTACAATTACTTCTCCCAGATGACTCCCGCTATGCTTGAGTAAGTTTTGTAAAATATCTTCCACTGAATCAACTTCAAATGCTATATGACCAAAACCCTGCATATTTATGGCAGGTTCATAATTCCGTAGATTATCAGGTATATACTCAAAAATTTCCAGAGTGGGGCCATCTTCATATCCAGGCAATCTAAGATGGATTCCTTTGATTCTCACATTATTAATCCCGGTAGTTTTATCTATCCATTCTCCATATAGATCTCTTTCCGGATATACCGGCTGGCATTCAAATACATCTACATAAAATTGAGCCAGCTTTCTCCAATCCCTGGCAACAATATTAGTATGAGCATATTTCATTTTTTACCACCTCTATGTATAAGTTTTCTTGGAACAGATCCATTAGTCGTCAAGATCATTGTACTTGAGCTCGCAGCATAAAACAATTTACTTTGCAAAATCTTTTCATCATCATGCTATGCCCATTAGATCAGCCATCTTATACCTTAAAAGCCCTGGAACTCCCACGTCTTGACTTGGGATGATACGGCCATAGGCCCAAGCTTGTTGATTAACTGAAAAAGAGGTTTGCGCTGGGATCAAGGATAGAGGTTTCTTGTCCCCTCGCTCATTCTCGAATAAAACCAGCAAAAGAAACCGCGGAAAAAATCCGCGGTATAGCTAGTGAAAAAACATTTTTATTTGAGTTTTCTATTAATAATTCATATTCAGCAATACTATATTACCAGCTGGTAATATAGTAACGGCCATTATATTGAACATAATAATCGGAATCATTTTTATCAACAAGTCTGCCTGTGATATCGGCATCTTCAAAATCAGTATTATCGATTTCATCATAGATAGTATCTTCTACATCATCCAGGAAAGACTCGATATCGTTTTCGTCGAGTTCAGTCAGATCTTCATATTCATCGGCATCATCGAAATCAAACTTAATGGTATAGGCCAAGTCATCCTCATCCCCACTCACGCTTATGGAAACTTCGATCCCTCTGTCATCAAAGTAGTCGTCCCCGGCATCCTCATAATAATAATACAGAGTGTCCCTGATATCACTGGTACTGATATCATTTTCATCAAGTTCATCCTCAAGATCATCAATGGTATCTTCCAATGAAGAGACTTTTCTCTCTAATTTGGCAATGGTACTTTCTAGCGAAGCTATTTCATCATCCTTTTCCTCAATACTTGCTTCAAGTGCGGCGGAGTTATCTGTTAATAAAACCCAGTAGTTATTGGAATCCCAGACCACATTACTGCCCATTTTTTCCATTATCATCCGCAAGGGTACATATGTAGTGTTATTGATAATATAAGACTGGCTGGAATCAGTCATTTCCACCCCATTGTAGAATATTTTAACACCCCTATAGGCTTGAAGCGTCTGCCAGGTTGATGAAGCGGAGACACTTGAAACTGCCCCAATTATCACAATCAACATTACACCTAGAATTAGTAAGGTCTTTTTCTTAAAAATCTTCATCTTTTTGATTTCCTCCTAATATTAATAATAATTTCGGTCCCTAACAACTTGGATATGGTTATTTACGACCTCCTTTGCCTGGACAGACTCTCGGCATGCGCTACGGGTAGCAAATGGAAATAGAGCATTTTATTTACATTTACTGCTTACATATATATTTTAATGATTATGGGGGGGGCCGTCGAGAGGCTATCGAATTTTACCAATTATATTTTTTGAACTGTTAATATCAAACCAATTTTAAGACTATATGAAGATTTCTTGATAACATTACCAATCCACCAAAGAACAGGAAAGCAGAAACGGTATAGCTGTTTGCTTTAAACATTGCTATTGATTAATATGCTGCAGCTAAGTTCCCCCATAAGGTTACATGCCTGGATTATTTACTGGATAACGGTGATCCTTTATTGTTCTTACTGAATAATGCATGTTTTGTCATAGGAATATTATTTGAGCACTATTGGTGATAATATCACAGTACCAACAGCACTGGAAGGTAAAGACGATTGACATGAACCTCAAAACTATTGTATAATACCGTGTGTCGGGAACGACAGCACTACTTGTGTCGGAGTGGTGGAACCGGCAGACACGTACGTTTGAGGGGCGTATCCGTAACTGGGTGCGGGTTCAAGTCCCGCCTCCGACACCATGATTATCAGTACCGAAATGGTATTTGAATATAATTTTTAATGAACTATCATCAGCAATGGTAGCCGAATCACAGCATTCGGCTATTATCTTTTTACAGCTGGTTAAATCCTCTTCATCAATTTCTATACTCTGCTGGGATTTCAAGTATTTGACTATGTCTTTCTTTGTGAGATCATCAAATGGGCTACGCCTTTCAGCAATTCTTGCCTCAAGATATTTCTTCTGCTCCCCAGCTTGATTAAATTTATCTATAATTAGATCAACGGCAGCTCCTTTTTCAATGGCATGCATATAGTTTTCAATCGTTTTTTCTACTTCCTTGAGCTGTTTGATTAGCTTTTCTTGCTCTTCATCCCTATTGATATTTATTTTATTGATCTCTGCCCACAGTTGGTCTGCCAGGTTAGGTATGTCTTTAACCTTTATTACCCGATTTTTTAGGGCTTCAATAGCTTTTTCTTCCAACGGTTCCTTGCGGTATTGCTTAGTGTGGCTGCATTCCCCGGTGCGTTTGGCCATACTGCACATGTAATAATAATACTTCTGTTTTTCTCCTTTTACAGTCTTTGTAATACTCTGGCCAGTCATAGCAGAACCGCACTCAGGGCATCTAAGTATACCGCTTAATATGAATACAGTGGAGCTAGTCCTGGACTTAGTTCTGACGTTTCCATTCATCATTTCTTGTACCTTCCCCCATTCTTCCCTGGGGATGATTATGGGTATGGCATTTTCCACACGAATTATTTGACTAGCATCCTTCTTTACCCGGTTATTTCTTTTCCCAGCTACTTTTTTAGGAGTCTGGTTAAATAGGTATGTACCACAGTATTTTTCATTTCTAAGAATCTCATATATAGAGTTTTTTCCAAAGGGCCTGCCGCGTTTTGTAAATCGCCCCTGTTTATTTAGTTCTTCAGCAATAGCCGTATAACTATTGCCCTGCAGCTTCATGTTGAATATTAACTTTATAGTTTCGGCTTCACTTTCATTGATTACATAGTTTTTGTCGCTGTCGATATCATATCCCAAAGGCACCCAGCCACCGTTAAATTTCGCCTGGTGAGCGTTTTCAGTCATACCTTTCATTACCTCCCTGGCAAGGTTTTTTGAGTAAAACTCATTCATACCTTCAAGCAGACTTTCAAGAAGTGCAGATTCGGGTGAATCATCGAGGGGTTGGTCTACTGCAATAAGCCGTGCATTAGCCCGTTGAATTTCTCTTCGGTAAATAGCAGAATCAAATCGATCACGAGCAAACCGATCTAACTTATGAACCAATACCAGGTCCGGTTTAATTTCTTTTATCTCGTAAAACATCTGGCGGAATCCTGGGCGATCATCAGATGTAGCACTTTTACCTTCATCCTTGTATTCCCGGATCACCTCAATATCATTTTTATGAGCATAATCATAAATAGCCCTTAATTGGGCTGTAATTGACTCTTCACGCTGTTTATCTGAACTATATCTTGCGTAAGCTACTGCGGTTTTCATATTGCTTCCCTCCATGCCTTGTTTATATCATAGCAGAGAAAGAAAGTGAATAAGAGAATGTATTTCAGTAGTGGGCATGGCAGGACTCCTTTAGTATTTAGATGGATTTGTATATATGATATCAGAAAGGGGAAAACAGGAGAACGTGTGTTTGGGAATAAAGAGAGGAACATCCTGATTATAAACTAAATGATAGGCTAAAAAATTAGTTATCTAGTGGTACAAAGTCAATAGTCCGTCTTGTTGCTTTGTCAAAATCTTCGATTGCCTTAAGTACCGTTTGAGGATTACATGAAAAGGTATGGTATTTAGGATACTTATTGAAATCATATTCAGTAATTTGTACTAATGTTTCATCACATATGATGTACCCGATGTGTAATTCCTTCGGCAAATTTGATTCCCTAACCATCATGACATGAACACCTTTATCATACATAATGGATGCAATATTTTTTAAATCTTCATCATCTTCATTATCCTTTATTATGAATATTCGAGATGTTTTAACCCCTCTTATAATGGCTTGGTCCAGCTTCTCAATATACCTTTGCCCAATTTCAGATAGCCACCAAGCGGTGGAGACTAAAGAAATTGACTTTAGTGAAGTGTGGGCTTCATCTACAACTGCATAAAGAGGCCAGTCATTACCTATAGTTTCAGCAACTTCGCCTGAAGCAATTTTACTTAATGAGTAAGCAAACCTATCAAGATTATCTTGAGCACGTTTTTGAAAGATTGGATGCAGATCTGCTGAATGAATTTTTACCAAGGCCTTAGCTATTTTGCCTAGATCTGATCTTATTTTATCATCTTTGCTAAGCAGATTATTTATAGATAATAATTCGGTTGTTATTTGGTGTTGTTTATTTATTCCAGTAGTTAAGATATCTTGTTGAATTCTAATTTCTGAAACGATCTGATAGACAGAGTTTAGCACCAATATTATTAAAAATAGCAATAAAGCATTAGTTACAGCCAATTTGTAATCAGGTCCTTGAAAACGCCAGAATATAAAACCTGTTGCAAGCGATAGTAATAGACCTACAATTGTAATAGGATTAATTATTTTAGATCGCATAGTTTTTCTCCTTCATGGTTTGTGGTTCGCAAACCCCACACGATAAATACCTAGCTCCTTCTTTTCGAATCAGATTAGTCTTTCCTCATATCTTTCTAAACCATTAAATCCTTACGGCCATTGCGCGACTAATTGCCCCGAGGAATTATACAGCTTTCCAGGATCCCCTTCATTGTTCCATATATACGACCCGGTCCACTTTAAGTGCGTAGGATATTGATCGACTGCCCCTTTTCCGCTTGTAACATAAACTGTGCCGCCAGGCGAAAGGCTGAAGCCATCCGGGAAGTAATAAGTCTGATTGCCAGTTACACTTACCAGATACCAACCGCTCATATCCACCGTCCATCCGGAATCATTCTTGATGGTTACCACTTCTCCCTGAAGGTCAATATCTGTTATGGCAACCCATGGATCAGGTATTAGTGGGGGTGCATTTCCTGCAGGATTTTGGATAGGTGCGGGGTCAGATGGTTGTACTGCGGATACCTGTATATTGGTATTATCAGTATCATTGTTAACGGCATAGTAGGTAGTCCCGTCAGTGCTCACCACAATGGTTCCTTCCAGGTCTGTTCTATGAATGGTAGCACCAATGCTTTGCAGCTTATCCAACGTTTCCTGGTGCGGATGGCCGTATGTATTTCCGGTTCCCACAGATATGATTGCTACTTTTGGATCCACTTTGTTGAGGAATGCCAGGCTGCTGGATGAGGTGCTGCCATGATGGCCGACCTTTAATATTTCAGCGTCCAGGGAACCGGTTAGAATATCCTCTACTTCAGTCTCAGCATCGCCCATGAACATGAATTCTATATCTCCAGCATCCAACCGGCAGACTACAGAGTAATCGTTTGCATTATCACCCCAGGACTGGTTGCCGGTTAGAATCTGCAGGGTGGCAGCGCCCCAGGTGTATGTCTGGTAATTATCACTAACCCAGCTGCACCCTTCGGCCTGGGCTTTGCTGCTGTATTCTTTATATATGTTAGTAGTGGCTGCATAACCACTGTCCAGGATGCTCTCTACGGTAAAAGCATCCAGCACATCTGGTAAGCCTCCTATGTGGTCCTCATGTGGGTGGGTGGCTATTAGTAATTCAATATCATCTACACCCTGACCCTGAAGGTAATCCACTACCAGGGGACCGTCTGCTCGATTGCCGCCATCAATAAGGATATCGTTGTGATCCGGGAGCTCTATGTATATTGCATCCGCTTGGCCAACGTCAATGAAGTGGACATAAATATCTGCTGCAGCCGGGGGAGGGGTTCCCGAGGTTGGAACTGCAGTTATGGAGATCAGCTGCGAGGCTTGATTCCACTCAACCGTGCCACCGAAGGCCTCACCTACGAAACGTAATGGTGCCAGGGTCCGGCCGTTAACGATCTTCGCTGGAACATCCAGTGTTTTTACCTGACCGTTTATTGTGGGTGTGGTGGATCCGATCTGCAGTACCACTGTGGTATCACCCTTAATTGCCGTGGCAGTCCGGGTATTTTGGTCCCAGGATACTTCTGCTCCCATGGCTTCAAAGATAGCCCGGAGTGGAACCAGGGTTCTGCCGTCTTCAATTGTAGGTGGCACATCAAAGGACAGCTGCTGGCCGTCAAGATTGACGGTGGGTGCTGCAAGGGCTGGTAAAGCAAAGGTGAAACACAGTAAAATAGCACATAAAACTATTATAGTTTTTCTCATTAGGAACCTCCTTTGGTAATCAGAATTATACTTCAACATCTTCGGGTAAGTCTTTAGTGGTCCAATATACAGTGGCGAGCTTTTCAAATTTAAGGGCATCATCAGGTGTGGCAAATGCTCGCTTAGGAATTAGGTGAGCAAAATTATTATCGTAAAAGAGATAAATATAAGAGCGATCACTCGCGACATCATATATTCCAGACCAAGTTGTTAAGATTGTTCTGTGTTGAGTTTTTGCATTTACTCCTTCTGGACCAATGGATATATGATAATTGCCGAGGGTGCTCTTACTGTTTGAAACAGCTAGATATACAGAAGTTTTAATAAGAATGAACATTAATAAAAAGCCAAAAATAATTATGGCCAACATTCCAAATAACGAACCAGTGATTAACCCTATCCAAAAAAACCAAAAACCGCATACGATCAATAGGATCTTATTAAAGGTACCGAACTTTGTTTTTCTTTTATAATAAATGTATAAATTATATTGCCAGTAATCCTCTTTATTTAAATCGAATTCTACTTGCATAAATACCTCCCCCATAATTCTTAGTCCGAACACAACATTATGTTAAATTCTACACCATCCCTCCACAATCTTCCATAAAATATAACAATTTGTCTATAGAAGAAAAATAATCCATTTTTATAGCAGGATATTCCAGGAGCGTGGTGAAATTGAGATTAGATAATATAATTTGAAAGAAGGGAAAGCGTGGAAAACAATATTCACGTTTTACACGAATTCATTGTAAATAACGAAAACCTTGAACTTCTTGAGAAAGAAGTTAACGAGTTTAATCCTCTTAAAATATTAAAAGTGAATTCGTTGGAAATAAGGCATTCAAACATTTTATCTTGGCTATTAGCGCCAAACGAAACACATCGATTTGGAGATTATATTATAAAAAAAGTCATTACTGAGACATTGTTAACCAATGATGATAAAAATATAGATTTTCCAGAAGTACATGACATTAGTCTAATTAATTTGTACGACATGGAAATTCTAAGAGAATGGGAAAATATTGATTTATTATCTGTATCAAGATCAAGTAAATTAGCTATCTTGATTGAAAATAAAATCCATTCCAAAGAACGTAAGGGCCAGTTACAAAAGTATCTCAGAACTGTTAATAAACATTTCCCTGACTATAAGATATTACCTATACTGTTAACAAAATTTGGGGACGATCCAGAAGATTCAGAACAATATTGTTCCTTAAGTCATCAATCAATATATAGGATCGTCAAGTTTGCTTTAGAAATGCACTTGGATAGTCTTAATGCAAAAGTTGCTGACTTTATTCAATATTACTTAAAAACATTGGAGGAACTGCTTATGGAAGATGAAAAATTAAAGGAATTATGTAAGAAAATATACCTTCAACATAAAGATGCAATTGATTTAATTGTACAATATGCTATGACAACAAGTTTTTCTGAGGCTGTTGAATCATTTTTGGAAAAGAACGACAATATAGAGCGTATTCATAGTAGCACAAACTTGTTTGCGTTTGTACCTAAGGAATTTGTAGGAGTGGTACCAACAGATAACCTCTACACTCGTGATCAGTACTTGGTTATATATTGGTTTCAAAAAAAGAGCAATGATAAGCTTCAGTTGACTTTGGAAGTTGGAACGTTTCCCGACCCTGAAGACAGGATGAAATTTATGGAACACCTCAACAGTGCTGGGGTATTTAAGATTCCCAATAAAGCACTAGAAGGGCAGTCTAAATTCACCCGAATATATACTAAGCAAGTTAGTATTCATGATTGGGATGATGTTGAGAGCATAGTTAAAAGAATGCAGGATTTATATGAGAGAGATTTCAAAGATATAAATAAAAACATAGTCACATTAGTTAAGCAGTATTGGTCAAAGAAATATACCACTTTATAGGAGCTCCCATGTCAATAGAACATTACTTTTACAACTGCTCAAGAGAATACGTAAATAACATAGATGCCGGACTCTTCAGTGAGATCGTTAGCGCCATCGAATCAATGCCCAGGCAGCCGACCCAGTAGGATATCAACCGGTATGTTTTTCAAAAGGCTAACAGACTGCGGATGGTCATATGATTCATTGCCTACCGGTGCAGCAGCTCCGGCCAGCAACGGACATTGTGTCTGACATCCAGCACCTTGCAGGCAAACTGGCACTCGGATTTTGCTAGACATTATGGCCATGGCCTAGTTCAGGTAGAAAGTGCAGTTTGGGAAGGTAGAGTCTATGTTCAAAGACTTCTGCGGGTTTAAGATGGCCTACGTAGAGAAGAGATTGGCCTTGGGCATAGAAATTACCATGAGCGGGCCTTATGAGTACTTTGCTCATCGGAAAAGCTCTGTAAGCGGCATGGCATACTTTAATATTGCCAAGGAGACATTGCCGTTGATTGGGTTGGATTGCCCGATATGGCTTGTGGGGTTGGGGTAGTAGCTAATTCTTCCCTCGTTTTTTAACTTCTAGGGGCTTCTTCCCCCTATAATCCAATACCTGCTCATTAACTAGTATGGGTGCAATGGCAGAGCCGTGGCGTGGGGTTAAAGAAAAGTGTGTAGAAATGTAATTTCCAAAGCTACCCTCTGGAGCACCTGTCATATTTGTGCCTAATAAATACCACTTATCTTTATCGGTAAAGAAGTTTGCCAAAAGGTTATTAACTTGCTCATCAGTAATCTTGAATTTCATAGAACCCCAATTAATTATGGTAGTATTACCTTGCTGAAAATAGGTAATGGGCTTACCTCTTCCAGATAGGGGATAGACTGTTTTTGCATTCATAAAACCCCTCCTTAAATTAATTAAAGCCAGTATCTTATCTTTAAAGTAGCACCTTTGCCGCTTGGAGGTGCATAAAGTACCTCATCTGTATCTTTCCTATAGCTGTACATTACCTTGCAGCAAGTAGGCATTCGATGATTTGCACCGGGATATCCACCCACCAACCGGTGGAGGTCTCCTGATATCACATCCGCGTACTCTTTACCCTGGTGACTTGCTTGCTCTAGGATCTTATTCAGTTCTTCTGCAAATGTCCTTTCAGTTAGCAAGCTTACTGATTTTATTATTGGGGGAGAATTATATTCCATCTTAATTCCTGACATTTTTTTAATATGTTCAAATTCTTTTGCTGTAATTGGGAGTCCATTAAGCCCCTGTACGAGCCACAAACCGCTAGTTCTTATTTCTGGTTTAGGGCTGTGTCTACCCAGCCAAGTTATACCAGGATTGAATAGCGGGTCTTTATTTAATGTGGCAACTATGGCGTTTTCAAAGCGAAGCCTATCGCTTTTAGCCTCAACTGGTATGAATACAAAACTTATACTTTTCCTTATGTATTCAGATACCCTCTTTTCAATCATAAACTGATAATCCGGGTCGGCTTTTTCCAGAATCGGTGGGTCTTTCATTTTGGGGTTGTAACTCCATATATTAAGATATTCATCGTTATCTCGGTTAAGTATTGCCTGCCCAATATTCTTTCTAAATATACTCTTGTCTTTATTTTCAAAAAAGTGGTCTCTAATCCTTCCCCGTAGCCTGTTCTGTGATATATTAATGCCAACGCGGACTATCCTGTCCATCCCTTGGTACTTCTCACCTTCTTCGAACATTATATATATACCATTCATTGGAATTTGCGCCTGCTTAAACGGATGTTGAACTCGGAGTAACGAATTAAACAATTGATGAAGCTCATATGAAACGCTTTTTACTTCTTTTAGAGACCCCTGGCTTTCCCCAAGCATTTGGTTTAGTGTTGGTACCCAATATCCCAGACTAAGACCTTTTAGAGGAAGCTGAACATGTTTTAGATGTGGCAGTAGGTACTCATAATATCTCTTTCCAGCAATTATAACAAAAGTATCATTTTCTAGATCAGCCACTTTGCACAGGTCAACGATTATTCTATCAGCCCAGGCTTTCCTTTCAGACTCGAAAGCATTATTTAGTGTTGCCTCGTAAGGCTCTATTTCCTTATTTTCTGGAACCAGTCCGTATAGAGTAGAAAGAATAAATATTTTATCTACTTCAGATTGCTTCGCATAATCATATGCTTTGCGAAACCAAGGGCTAGGTGAATATAAGTCCTTCGCTTTGCTTTTATATGGTAACTTGGATTTTGAACATGATAACAGAGCTATTGTTGCCATATTTAGCACCTCCGGGAATTTTAACTTACCTAATTTTACACCTTTTCACCATAATCTAACAAATATATAGTAAAATTCTAAATCAATCTAGGAACATCTTTCCATCTAGGGCCTACAACGGAAGCGGGTCTGTTTATTACTATCATGTGTGGGTAAGCGGTGTTACCCAGCAGAAACCTCATCCCTCTTTCGGTAACAGTATTCATAACCTTTTTGTGGGTGTAAAGCATAAACTAGTCCCATCTTGTTCGCAAAGCTGGGACTAGTTTATGCTTACTTTTCTTTAAAGATACTCATCGTCTGTAGACTTATAGTCATCTGAATGAAAAAATTGCTGAAGGAGGCGGTCTTATATGGGAGATATTCGCAAGAAATTTGGAGAACGGATAAAATCTGAAAGATTAAATAAAGGACTATCCCAAGAACAATTAGCCGAACTAGCAGAAATTGATAGAACCTATATTGGCGGTGTTGAACGTGGGGAAAGAAATATTTCATTAGTGAATATAGAAAAGTTATCGAAAGCATTAGGGAAAAAATTATCTGACATATTTATAGGGTTATAAGGTTTAATAGGGAGAATATATGGAATATAATAGCATTTTCGATGAATTGTTTTATAATTGGGATGAACTCGAAAAGAAAATTGAAGTTATTGTTGATAACAAAGAAAAAGGAGATATTTTCGAAGAGTTTGTTTATGCTTTTTTTACATTGAATAAAGAGAAATATGATGTTGAGGTAGTATACCGTGAAAAAGATATACCGGATGATTTAAGAGATAAGTTGCAATTAGAAAAAACAGATTATGGTGTTGATGGTGTATTAGTAAGGCGCGATGGTAAACTTGTTGCGTACCAAGCAAAGTTTAGAACAGGTCGTGTCTCAGCTCCATATTCAGAATTAGCTACATTTTGGGCTGAATCCGAGTATGCAGATTATCGTTGTATTTTTTCTAATTGTTATGATTTGCCGATACCATCAGATAAGAAAAAACATCAGTTCACAATACTTGTAGATCAGTTAATTGAGTTAGATAAGTTTTGTTTTGAAAATTTATATAATCTAATACATGAACAGGCAATAAAAAACCATGAACTACATACTCCTAAGCCGCATCAGGAAAAAATAATAAATGAAGTAATATCAGGTTTTGAAAGTAACGATAGAGGTAAAATTATCGCAGCCTGCGCAACTGGCAAGACAATTACGTCACTATGGATTCATGAAAAAATGAACGCTAAAACCATATTGTTCATTGTACCTAACCTAGCACTGATTAAACAAACTCTAAAAGAATGGATGGAACAAGCTTCAGAGCCTTTTTCATATCTTTGTGTTTGCAGTGACACCTCAGTTGTTAATAGCTCAAACTATGATGAGTCAAAATATAAGGTTTCTAATCTAGGTATTCCGGTTACTACATCCCCTAATGATATAGAAGATTTCCTAACCAAAACAGAAGAAAGAAAAAGGGTGATATTTTCTACATATCAATCACTTGATGCATTGACAAATGCTATGTCTAAGATACCTGATATTATATTCGATATTGGAATTTTCGATGAAGCGCATAGAACTGCAGGTACAAAAGACTCCGAAATGTTTGTTTATGGTATGTATGATAAATATATTCCGATCCAAAAACGACTTTTCATGACAGCTACAGAACGAATTGTGAGTGCAAGGGTTAAAAAAATTGCAGCGGATACGGAATATGACGTTTTTTCAATGGATGATGAAAAGTTATACGGGAAGACGTTTTCGGAAATTTCTTTTGGTGAAGCCATAGAGCAACAAGTAATATCAGACTATAAAGTGGTGGTTTGTTGCATGGATGAAGATGAGCTGTTAGAATTAATTGAAAAAAACTATTATGTTACTGATGAATACAAAAACGTTGCGACTGCGCAAGGTTTTTTTAAACAAATTTTGCTAGCCAAATGTCTTAATGAACTTGATGCTAAGAAAGTAATTACATTTCATAGTACAGTGGAGAGAGCCCAAAGTTTCATTAAAGGGTCCAGCTCCGAGCCCTCTTTACTTTCTCTTATTGACCAAATATGTCACGAAATAAGGGATGATAGAGATTTATATTTGGGACATGTAAATGGCTCAATGACAGCAGGTTCTAGAAGAAAGATCCTTGAACAATTTGAAAAGTCGAAATATGGCATTATATCCAATGCCCGTTGTCTGATAGAAGGAGTAGATGTCCCAGTAATTGATGCAATCTATTTTGCAGATCCTAAAAATTCTCTGGTTGATATAATACAAGCTATAGGACGGGCTCTGAGAAAGACTAATGAAAAAAACACCGATTATTCATATATTATTATTCCTATCATAATTCCTTCTGAGGCTACCGATTTTTCATCGGTTAATACTGAATCGTTCAATACTCTACACAGTGTATTACAAGCATTAAGAGATCAAGATCAGGTATTAGCAGAATGTATTAACGATATAAATTACGAAGCGGCGACTAAAGGCCATACTGCACCGGGTAAAACAGATATGCTTAACGGAAAAATTAAGCTAATATTGCCACCTAAGATAGCTATTATAGACTTTGCAGAGGGGTTAAGCCTTCGTATTGCTGAGGTTAATAAAGACCCAAGTAATATTAAAGGAAAACTTGTTATTGTTGAAGGACCAAGACAACGTAAATCGTCTTATAAAAGGGTGTTCAGGACAATTGGAGATTATAACAAAGATGCATACAGAGATAGTCTGGTGCTGCCAACACTAAACAAATTTGATAGCATTGTAGACATCAAAACAAATTCAGAGTTAAAAAAAGGGCATAATAATGTTTCGCATACTGAAAAATTGGGATTGATAGAGAAAAAAGACAAGCTTTATTCTCTATCAAATCTGGGACAAATAATATATCAAGACGATATCTTGTTTGATGATATTTTTAGGGAACAACTATTAAAATACCATGAAATTGTAATTGATGAAAATGAAACGTATATTTTTCCATACAGAGCTATATTAAAGATTTTTTTAGAATTTGATCATTTAACTAAATTTGAATTTATTTACTGTATTTATTCGCTGGTGGGTACCACTGAAATATACATAAATGAAGCCATAGCTAGGATTAATTATTTACGAGAAACTTATCCTGAGATAGAAATATTAAGCGAAGAAAATAAAAAAAAGGTGCTAGATATTTTGAACAATAAATATGATCTTCCTTTTTCGTTTAAAGATATTTGGACTTCCAGAACAGTAGTGTACAATCAATTCAATTACTTCAAAAAGCATCTTTGGCTTTTTGATAGTATTTTCGTAAGAAACGAAAAAGTCAATGATCGAATCAGTAAAATTGAAGGTTCGAATGATGCAATTACAAATCTACTCAACTCTACGAAAATAATTGAAGATGCAGCATTGAATGGTTATGCTGAAGATGTTAAAGCATTGTATGTGAATAAAATCTTGTAAATGATTAGAAAAATGTTTTCAGGTTTTTATTAGTTCAACAATACTTTCACGTAAACAATTTTTTAAATATGGAAACCTTTGCAGTTGCTGGCCAGACGTTTTTGCTCGACGACAAATGATGATCTTCTTAACATTGAATCCGAATTTTTCCGCACCGGCTGCCAACAACAGATCAGTAGGAACAATTTTCCCAAGGTATGCACTTTGATCAACCACTATAAAACATTTTTTTCCTTCAGGTAGGCACTCGGCACATTCTTGGATTATATTATTCATATCAGTAAAATAACTTCTAATCATATTAGGTACTTTTCTAGTTCGGGAATCACGTTTTCCGGTCAGGTGCTCTTTTATTGGTATAGATTGTTCAATCTCCTTTGCAAGTAGATCGATGTAATAATCACTATTATTTATAATACCATTATTGCCAACAAATGAGCAGACAGCTTGCCCCCTGTATTTATTTATTTCTTTTATATTGGAAGCAAAATCTCCTAATATAAGTTCTAACTTATAAGATTCAAAATAATCGAATGAATTGGGGTATGGTGGAGAAAACATTATGGCCCCTACATTTGCAGGATATTTATCCACAAAATCGTTAACGAATTCTCTTAGCATTAAGGAACTTCCTGCATAGCCTTTTCCATAAACATCATTGATTCTAGATAATGATTCAAGATCATTAATTATTATATTTAATTTTAATTTGAAATATAGGTTAACGTTATATATCTTTGTAGGAATGGTCTTTAAACCATTACCATCTCTTTTTCTATTTGATGATTCTTCAATTATTGATAAGAAACAAAGTTTAAATAACTGTTGTGCCTGTGGATTGTCGATTTTGGTTTCAATGTAATATTTGATTCTAATAAGATTAATAAAATTAGCCGTATTAAAAAACTTTCTAACTTCATCATATAATTCTAGGGGTAACGAACTAGGAAGATATTTATCTAAGTTTTTTATTAAACTCTTACACTCCGTTAATGTTTCTGAGGAATACATATCCGATTTTGCTGAGGTTATAAACGCTGACATAGGATTCACATCCACACCTATGCTATTGTAGCCATTTAATATCGATTCAACAATAGTTGTTCCGGAGCCACAAAATGGATCGATAATGATTTCACCTTTATTAATATTGCTTAATTCAATAAGATGTTGAATGAGCTTGGAAGAATAACCTTCTCGATATCGAAACCAATTATGGAAAGGAACTGCGATATTTTCTGAAAAGTTTACAAGCATATGGTATTTATCAACTTCGTCTACTATATTATATTTTTTTTCTAAGCTGATTATGTAGTCGTTTAATTTACCTGAGTTATATATAGTGTTTTCATTTAATGTTTTTATCATATATAATAGATACTCCCTTTGTATACCAATGCTCTCCATCGAAAATTAAATACTTTTTCAAAGTCTCATAAATATATTTATCAGAATATTTCTCATATTCCGATATAATACTTTCGTTAGATTGAGTTATATCACTTAGTACATATTCCATCAAAACGTTTGCTAAACTTGAAAATATCATTTGATATAGAACTGTAGTGGAATAATATGAATTTTCTGTAAATAATTCATTTATTGTTTGTCTGAGTCGATCATCAATAATATCAACAAGTTTGTCTGTAAAGGTTTTCGTTGGTTTTTGTTTATATATTTTTCTGAACGAGTATATAAAATCACCATGAATGTTACCAGGGTATTTTAGATGAGATGTATTTTTATATGATTGAATAAAGTCCTGAAATATTACTCCATCTTCAGGTAAATAAAAACCAGCTCTTGCGACAGCACGAAGAATAGCCATCCATACTTTTATGTTTTTATTATTGAAGGTAAAAACAAGATAGCCATCATCTTTTAGGACTCTATGGCATTCTTTAAAGATTGTATAAAGAATTTCTTCATAGGTTTTTGTATTTTTTGAACCTTCGAATTTAGCTTTTCTGTTTATAACTGCTTCTTCATCATTATAAATAAATGAATCTAAAGTCTTATATTTCATATACCATGTATTCCATATTGTAGACAGTTCTCCGTATTGCACATTACTACCATATGGTGGATCAGTAATAACGGCGCTTACAGATTTATCCGGTATAGGTATATAACTTGAACTTTGGTTTAATATCATAAAATCAGCATCTTCTTTCAGATGTGCAAAATCAGATGCTTCAATTATTTTATGTGGTATTTGTTTATTGGTGTAAGCTAATCCATCTAAAATAGCTTTGGCTCGTTTTTCAAATATATTTATTGCGTTTGTCTCAATATATTGATTGGGTAACCAAAAAGCGTGTTTGTCCATAGCAGTAGGATTTCCACCTTCCCAGTTATCTGTGACTCGTGTCATGTTGTTTGTATATCGTAGTGAAGAGCTAAAAATAAAATAAATACAATTCACGATGTCGAGTGGAAGAGTGTTCTTGAGTTTCAATATATCATTAAAAATTAATAAATTTACCATATAATTACGGTCTGTGAAAAAATCTTTATACGTGATTATTCCTTTTTGCTCCAAGCAATCCTCAAACTGCCTATCCCAATTTTGCGGTATTTTTATATTCACATCGACAATATCATTGGCATGTATGTATTTAGTATTTTTTGTTTTTATAATGTTATCTGATTCTTGATTAGATAGGTTTTTAATTATAGCTAGTTTTGTCGAATCGGAAATATATTTTATGCGAAGCGGCCTGCTGGATTGAGCTTTGCAATTAGTTCGCTTGACTCCTTTGGAATTGTTAGTGCACTGATCGTTTGGGCATCTATAGATGCCATCGCGAATTTTATAATCGGAGCTTAGGGGAATAGTTGAATTACATTCAGGGCATGATACCTCATAGGCCCATTCTGTCCATTCTAAAATCCCAGATTCATTATCTAAATCGATCCTGTAAAAAAACATATATTTATCTTTTATTTCATCAATAAAATTGTGTAAATACTCCTTAAGGTCGTTTAAATCATATTGTTTAATTTGCATAGATGTTATGAAAGTTGCTAATGGGTTAATATCGACACCAATTACTTTACGCTTTAAATAGAGTGATTCAAATATAGTAACACCACCACCACAAAAACAATCTAAGATAATATCGCCGGGTTGAGTATAATAATCTATCAAATTACGAAAAACATTGTATGGTCGGCGTGCAAAATATTTATGCATTCTATATTGAGGGGTATGTCCCTTTGCCTTAACAGAATAATTAATACTTTTCAAACTGAAACATCCTTTCAGATTTCGAGGCACATATTATGATAACACATGACTAGTATATAATAAATTAGCTATTCTTGAGAAATGTAGAATAATCATTAATATCCTTTGTTGGATCACAGCCACATTATTGATACATAACCTTTCTGGCTGCTTAATGATTGTGAAATGCGGACCAGAACTATCATTCTGGTTATTAATTGACATTAACATATTATCAACAAACGTAAAAGTAAAAGCTCATCCGCACACCGCCATAGTGTATATGTGTATGCTGGGGTGAGCTTTTTATGTATAGCGGGTAAGGTATTTGAGCATAGCAAAAAAAAATGACATCGGTAAAAAAACACCTATAAAAACCTTCTAATGAAGAAGTTAATAGGTTATGTTTAATATCATTTGGTGGTTATTTGTCTTGTCTTACCTCTTCAACCTCTTAATCATCTTCAAGTTAATATTAACCAAACTAATCAGATCCTGCGGCGCCAGCTAGCCGTTATTCCTTGCAGGCGGTTTCCCGTAGCCATTCCCGGCAATATAGGTTCCGCAGTATGGACAATAGTAAATGTGATATGCTTCCGGCATAAACCATTTCGTTGTTAATGTAGGCCACTTGCTGGTCAAATTTTGGACCACCCAGGGAAAATGCTCGTTACCCATCTGTTTAATAAGGGCTCGTTTGAATTCATAGCCTTCGTTGTTATTTATTGAGGAGAGCAGCTGAATTCTATGAAATCTATAATGTTCATTAATAAAAGCAATATGCATATGATGATCATTGCCATACTTAATGCCTTCGTTAGTCTTATCCAATAATCTGTTTGTGCGGGTTCTGTTGCCCACCAAGACACCCTTTGAGATTTGATTTTCCATAAGTTTTCGGCATTATTATAGATTCGCGAAATAAAGATAATAGCATATATTAATACAGCTATTCTAATTAAAAAATTCGCCATTACTAATAGACCCTTCCTGTAACAATACAAGCGTATAAGGTTCTGTGCTTTTACCCGTTGCCTCTCAACCGCTGAATCATCTTCCACTGAACATTAGGCACGCTAATTACTTTCAGTGGCGACGACCATATGTACACGCTTGCTACTGCAAAGTTCATCGTCTATGAACCATCCCCTGAAGTAAAGGATATTGATTAAGAATATTCGGACCAGTAAAGAACAATTCATAATTGGTATCATTTTTGGAATAGGATAGCTGTATTACATTATTGGCTCCAGGGCTACCTGCTGCCGCAGCTCCACCGACCAATGCTCCTACCGGACCAGCAACCAAAGCCCCCACTGCTGCACCAGCTAAAGCTCCACCTACCGCAGAACGAGGGACTAACTTTACATCGATTATAGATGCCTTTGGAATTTTAACTCCTTCAAATTCAAGGTAACTCCCAGAATCTCTAAGAAAGACCACTTTTGGGCCTTTAATGCCAGGGTATCCTCCAAGGTAGCTAAATTTTATAGCATCTCTATTAGCTAGATGTTTTTTTATTGACAAGTAAAACCAATAAATAAAGAAAATAGATATTATTAATAAAATAAAAAATAACTTCAATTTATTACTCCTATTCTAAAGCCTATTTTCCCTTCAACCTTTTAGCAATTTCTACTTGACCTTCAATGATACTTTTAATTTGTTCATGTGTTAAGCCGTTCGATGTGGCCAGCTCGATCACCTCTGTCCATTCTTCAGAATCCTTAACCGCTAGATATTCTTTATAAACCTGATAGCCTGGTGCATCTTTTCGCATCAGTGCAACCATGTGGCCAGCGCAGCTATAACCATCTTTGTAGTCTATGTCTGAATAGTCTGGGTTTGCTGCCCTGAGGCATGGACTCCCATTGCCATTGAAATAGAATTTGATTGTTGCTTCACTTATAGAGCCTTCGTTTCTAAGTGCAACGACGATCTGGCCGGTCTGGGGTTCCTCTGCAGCCCGACATACTACATAATCACCTTCTAAAATTCCTGCCCCAATCATGCTATTTCCAACTACTTCTAAAACAAAATCAGCCCTGATATCTTCCGGCACGTCTATATATCCACCATAGTTTTCTTCTACTAACAGGGGAATGCCGGCGCGGATGGAACCGAGGATGGGGAGCTGAACTGTTGGAATAGATTTATTTAATAAAGACTTAATTCCAAGTATATAATCGGTCGATACATTAAAGTGTTCGGCCAGCTTAATTAACGTATCAAAATCTGGTTTTCGCTTATCAGCCTCATAGAAAGACACTGTGGATTCACCAAGCCCCATAAGCCTGGCCAATTCAGCTTGAGTTAAATCTTTTTCTAAGCGCAAATTACGAAGTCTTTTTCCAAAAGTCATAATTTACCACCTTTCCATATTAAGTATAACTTTACAAAATGCAAAGAGAAATACACTTTGCAAAATAGAAAGTTTTACATCGGCAATACTTGACAAAGCGCCAAGAAGAATATATATTTAATACAACACTTGGCAATATGCAAAGTAAGTGAGGTGAAAGATAAATGGAAAAACTAAAATTATTTAGAAAAGAAGCAGGGCTAACCCAAGCCGAGATGGGTAAATTGTTGGGTATTTCTGAGAGTGGGTATTGTTTAATTGAAAACCGTAAAAGGAGACTTACTTTTGAGATGGCTGTTAAAATAGCAACCATTTTAAAGAAGAACCCTAATGATATTTTTATGCCCGAAAACTTTGCTAAACGCCAAGAATATATTTATCACCCCACCGGCACCGACTCATAAACAGTCTTACCAGGTTGGGGGTGGTTAATACAAAGGGTTCTTTGAAAAGTGAATAGGAGGTGACAAATGCTTACCATGGCTCGTTATACAATCCGTAAAACGCTCCAGGGGCAGGTCCTGGAAGAAAAAGTGGAACTGCTGCCTGATGAAGATCCTCAAGTTGAACTGGCTTTTCTAGGCAAGTTGTATGCAGATAAGCTCAGTAAAAATCAGAAGTTTATTCAATATTGCAAAGACGAGGCTGAAGGCAGGAATCAAGAAGAGGCTAAGAAAGCGGGGTGAGCTGCAATTGATTGACGACAAGGTTAATGACCTAAAACCTTACTCGGTAAAGCTTTCGATGTCAAAGGTGAAATCTGCCGCTTGTGTCAAAACGAATGCCCGAAGTGCCCGGTTTCAAATATATGCGATCAATTGGATGAAGCCTACATGAAGGCGCTTGGTTTCAAGAAAGCGGCAGATAGGAGGTAAAGGAAGTGGGAGGTGATAGTTTTGGACCCGGTTGTCAGTGCATGGATAAAAGTATGTGCACCCAGGATTGCAGAGGACATATTGAAGATGAAACAAGCCGGGCTGCTAGATCAAGATGAATCGGAGGTAAAGCAAACAGAAAGCGAGGTGATCAATGATGCCAGAAAAAAGCAAGTTTAACACTCTATTAACCCTCAAGCCCTGTCTGTTCCAGAGGGAAGAAGACAGCGAGTGGGAACCAGGCCTTATAGCAAATGAGGGTTGGCTGGATAACCTGGCTTTTATCGACCAGGAGGGCAAAACCATTGTTGGAATGGTCAGTGATTACATCATCCCGGAGAACTTCAAACCCATTGATGTTGCAGCTATATTCAAGGCACTTAAAGAGTTTGAGCAGGATGATCTAAAGGCGGGATAGTATCCCCGGCAACCGGCGCCAGCAGCCGAGGAGGAAGGGAGTGAGGAATCTTATATCTTATATTTTACAGCGGAAGGAGGGATAACGAAATGTTTAAACGTGCGCGAAATATAGCTGGTTTGAGTAGAGAAGATGCATCATCCAGGCTACATATAGGCAATAGAACGCTTAACAACTACGAACATTACCTGACAACCGTACCACCCGAAGTCGCCATAAGCATGGGAGAGATATATACAGACCCAACCCTTACTGCAAAATACTGCTCAGATTATTGTCCGATTGGGCAGATTTATGCCCACAGCGTACCCGAAGCAATTAATCTTTGCTCTGCGGTCTTGGGGCTGTTGAATGAGTATAACGAAGTTGACCGAATTAGACCTCAATTAATATCAATAGCACAAGATGGGGTGATAGATGAAAGCGAACTTCCAACATTTAAAAGCATACTTGATGACCTGATGGACCTGGAAAAGAAAATCGAAGAGATAAAACTATTTGCGGCATCAATGATATCCATACCAGAACTAATGGAAAAAAGAAAAAGACCGCTCGTGGCGGCCAAGTAAATTAACACCAATATTATAACACAAACTTTTGCTTAAACAAATGTACCCAGCTGGCCTGACCGCAAGTTCTTTAATATGCACGGCAGGCCGGGTTTCCCCTCAAAGATAAGGGTTGATGATTCAGAAATTATCGTTCCTCCCAATAGAGGGAGGTTGAGCACCTTCATCTTACATTCCCTCTCCAGGGGAGGCTGCACCCCCGGCCTCCCCATATTAAGAAAAGGACGGGGAATATTAGGGGATTACACAAATTAAACCCCGACTGCCAGTGACAGCCGGGGCCGGAGGCAACCTATTCGAGTATGCCCATAGTGTGGTATCTCAGCAGGAGGCCCAATTTAATATATGCGAAAGCCCAAGAAATGGTGATTAGAGAGTGAGGCGAAAGCATGAGTCATACAAAGAAACCCTGGTTTAAGGGTAAGAGCATATCAGAGTGCAAGATGGTACCAATAACGGATACTGCAGGGAACCTGATAGCCCTAGTATATAACGGAGAACTCGATGGCAATTTGATAACTACAGCTCCAGACCTGTATGAAGTCTTGGCAGAAATAAGAAGCCAAATGCCCGGTCTTTGGGGTGATTACGTACAAGGCGGATTGATAACCCTCAGACTGGATGCGGGTACCGTAGAAAAACTTACAGCAGCTCTTGCCCGGGCTGAGCATGGAGACGGTTCAACAAAGGAGGCGGCAATATGACAAACATTATAAAGCTGAGATTTATTAGAAAGGGCGAACCCACAGGCAGAGAATACACCTATTACACTCCGGAAAAGGTTGAAATTGGAGACATTGTGGAGATTGAATCCAGGAATGAAATCTCTAAGGGCGTCGTGACCCAGATCGATGTTCCGGAAGAAGAGATCGCACCCTTCCGGGACATTGCAAAGACCATACTCGGGAAGGTGCCCACCAAAGAGAAAGAGGGGGCAAAGGAGGCAGTCTGATATGTTAGCAGAGCAGATCCACGCTGATTTTGATCTCAGGTATAACTACAGAGCCTTGCAGCTAGCGGTGGTTGCCCCTGATTTTATGACCCCGGAGCAAGCTGTGCTGACTGTTGGGATAACCAAACTGCATAAGCAGACTGCTGCTCCGATCAGACACAGGTTTACCCAGAGGGATATAGAAGCCATGATCCGGATGCGGGGACAGGGAGTTACCTGGCGCGAGTTGGAAGAGATTTACGGGGCCAGCAGACAGGCCCTGTTTGACAACGTTAAGCGATTTAAGCAACGAAAGGAGGCAATTTAGTATGAGATTGCATAAAATGACCCTCAGAAATTTTAAGGGAATAGCCAATTTCACCCTGGATACGCAGGGGAATAACGTATCAGTTTACGCTGATAATGAAGGTGGCAAAACAACCCTGGCTGATGCATTCCATTGGCTATTGTTTGATAAGGATTCCCAAAATAAGAAGGATTTTTCCATTAAGACCCTGGATAGCCACGAGGAAGTAATCCCTGCTATTGACCACGAAGTTGAAACCGCATTGGATATCGGTGGCAAGCAGACTGTATTAAGAAAAGTCTATGCGGAGAAGTGGACTAAGAAGCGGGGATCGGCAAAACAAGAATTTACCGGACACGAAACCAACTACTTCGTTGACGGAGTACCGGTTAAAAAGAGCGAATACACGAAGTACATTGATTCAATCATTAACGAAGATATATTCAAGCTCCTGACCAGCCCCACTTATTTCAACGAGCAGCTGCACTGGCAGGACCGCCGCGACATAATCATGGAAGTTTGTGGCGACATATCAGACAAAGAAGTCATTGACAGCTATGCAACCTTAAATAATAAGCAGGACGTTTTGTTGCTTACAAACATTATAAATCAGCGTAGCCTTGAAGATCACAAAAAGGTTATAGCTGCCGAGCGTTCCCGCATTAATAAGGAACTGGATAAAATACCTACCAGGATAGATGAAGTAGTAAAAGGAATGCCGGAGCAGGCACACATCGAAAGCAAGGAAAGCCTGCAGGGGCAGATCGTCAATAAAAAGGATGAAGTCAGCAAGCTGGAGCAACAATTATCTGCGCTCAGTAATGGCAAGGCTATAACCGATAAACAGAGGCAGATCGCGGAGATTGAAACAGAACTGATTAACATTAAGAACCAGTACCGGGAAAAAACCGAAGGTAAGGCAGATAGCAAACGGCAAGAACTGCGAAGGGTTCAGGAAGAAGCCTTATCCGTCACCAGCAATATTAGCAGGATGGAAAGCAGAGTTAAGTATTTGCTGGAAGATCAGGCTGACAACGAAATTAGGCGGCAATCCTTGCGGGATAAATGGTATGAGTACAACAGTCAGCAGTTCATCTTTGAACAATCGGACACTTGCCCCACCTGCGGCCAATCATTACCGGAAAGCCAGCTACAAGCAGCCAGGGAAAAAGCCCTGGGCGAATTCAATCGGGCCAAGTCTCACAATCTGGAGACGATAAGTAAAGATGGATTCAAATTAAAAGAAAAGTCCGAGTCGATGGAAACAGAAATATCAGCACTCATAAGCCAAATTGCTGATGCCAGGAAAAACCAGACGGGTTTAGATGCTCGAATCGAAGCCATGAAAGAAAACATTGCCAACACTGATACCAGTGAACCACCTGTAACTGATAGGGTTGACTACATTGAGTTGGAAACGCAGAAAGCTGCCTTACTGGATGATATCAAAAAACTGAAGGACGGTAACACTGCCGAAACAGATAAGATCAAAAACGAAATAGACTGGCAGAACGAAGCATTGTCCAGCCTGCAGATAGCCCTTGCGCAGATAGAATATGCTGAATCCGGCAAGAAGCGGATTGAAGAATTGAAACAGCAGGAACGCGAACTGGCCGAGGCATTTGAAAAATTAGAACATGAACTGTATCTGACCGAAGAATTCACCAAAGCCAAGGTGCGTTTGCTGGAAGAAAAGATCAACAGCAAGTTTAAACTAGCCCGGTTCAAGATGTTCGAAAACCAAATCAATGAGGGCATTAAGGAAACCTGTGAGACCACCTATAAAGGAGTGCCTTATAACTCAGGATTAAACCTCGGCCATCGGATTATTGTAGGCATGGATATTATCAGAACGCTATCTGAACACTATGGGTTCTATCCGCCAATATTCGTGGATAATGCCGAATCAGTAACCACTTTACCAGAAATGAATACTCAGATCATCCGGCTTATCAAACCTGAGATTACCGCTGAGAACAAGCAAAAATACAGCAAGTTGGTGGTGGAGGTAGAAGGTGCACAGGCTAATCTGTTTAAGGAGGCTATATAGATGTATGGATTCCGCGGGCGCTGTGGTGAATACGTGGAAGGTCTGGAAATACATCCAGGACAGATACACTTTCCCTGCCCCAGATTTTGTAAAGGCTTAACAGTTTCCGAAGATTCCGTCAAGGAACTGCAGGAGGCCCTCTGCGACGACTGTAACGACTGGAAAAACGATTTAAAAAAGCATGAAACGGAGGCACGATAATGAGCACAGATATTGCTAATAAAGATTTAACCATGTCGGAAAGGTTTATGAACAAAGTTATTGCCGAATTTACTGGAGGGGTAGGGGAAGTTGCCCTGACCGATTTCCAGAAGAGATTAGCCCAAAACTACTTTATAGCACTCGATGCCAATTTAAAAGCAGCCGAGGAAAAGAGGCTGAAAAAGTCAGAGAAATATCGCGACCAGGTACCCGTAACTTGGGCTAACGTAAATATGGAACAGCTGGCCCGAAATGTTGTATCCTATGCCCGAATTGGTTTGGATCCCGCCCAGAAGAATCACATTAACCTGATCCCATACAAAAACAACGGCACCGGCAAATATGATATTGGCTTCATAGAAGGCTACCGGGGCATTGAATTAAAGGCCACCAAGTACGGCCTGGATGTGCCGGACGTAGTAGTTGAGGTAGTATTCTCCAAAGATAAGTTTAAATCTTACCGCAAAGACCGGAATAACCCGGTTGCAACCTATGAGTTTGAGGTTGTCAATGAATTTGATCGGGGCGAAGTGGTAGGGGGATTCTACTACCACATGTACAAGAACAGCCCCGAGAAGAATAAACTGGTGGTTTTCTCTTTGAAGGATATTCTCAAGCGCAAGCCGGACTATGCCAGCGTTGAATTTTGGGGTGGCGAAAAAGATAAATGGGAATACGACGAAAAAGCCGGCAAAAACAAGAAGGTTGGTAAAGAGCAGGTCGAGGGATGGTTTGAACAGATGTGCTATAAGACCATTTATCGGGCGGCATTCAATGACATTACTATTGATAGCCAGAAGATTGATGATGATTACATGCGGCTGAGAGAAATGGAAATGACTATGGCTGAGGCCAGGGTTGCCGAAGAGATAGACGAAAACGCCAATAAAGAGACTATTGACGTTAACTACTCTGTTGTTGATCAAGAAACCGGCGAGGTGACTCCCGTTACCGAACCAGAGGCAGAACTGGAGCCTGAAACATTAGCCCCGACCGGCACTGATGGCCCAGGTTTCTAGCCATGGATATACAAGTAATAGCTTCCAGCAGTTCGGGGAATTGCTACCGCGTGTCAGACGGTAGCACCCCGCTGCTGATCGAGGCAGGTATACCCTTTAAGCAAATACAGAAGGCTCTTAATTTCAAATTATCTGGCCTGGCCGGATGCCTTGTTACCCACGAGCATGGCGATCACTCGAAGGCTGTCAAGGATATATTGCAGGCTGGAATCGATGTTTATGCATCTTATGGTACATTCGATGCTCTACAGATGGATGGTCACCACCGGGGGCATCCGGTTAAGGCGCTAGAACCCTTTAATATAGGTACCTGGACCATACTGCCATTTGACACACAGCATGATGCAAAGGAGCCCTTGGGCTTCCTGCTGGCCAGTAAAACGGGTGAGAAACTATTATTCATTACCGATTCGTATTACTGCAAATATAAGTTTCAGGGCATTACTCATTTGATGATCGAGTGCAATTATGCCCTGGATATACTCAGGAGTAATGTAGATTCTGGGCTGGTGGACCTGGTGCAGAAGAACCGAATACTCAAGAGCCATTTGAGCCTGGAGAATGTTAAGGGGTTTATCCGAGTCAATGATATGAGCCAGGTAAGGGAGATACACCTGATTCACTTATCTGGCGACAATTCAGACGCTGGGAGATTTAAGCGAGAGCTACAAGAGTTAACCGGGAAGCCGGTATATGTTGCTGGGGCATAAGCTCTGGCCTTACCCATGGAAGGAGGTCACTGACTCATGAAAAAACTAATCGTATTCTCAGTCTTTGCCTGCATCCTGGCTTACATAGACTTGTACTGGATCAACATCAGCCCTTACATTGCAGCCGGCCTAGCGGTAGGCTATCTGGGGGAGGTGCGGCAGGATGGATGATTTAAGTTACGGAGATAAGATATTTAAATTACTGCAGAAACTTGAGCGCAATGTAAATAATCCCGATTTACATAGTTTTAAAGCACATATAAATACTGGCGTTGTGTTTGTGGAAGCACGGCAAGAAGATGTTTATATTAGCCATGAACGTGATAATGGTACATTTGTCGGATGGGTTGGAACCTATATTGCGGCAGCCAATAGACTAGAGATGCTTAAAATTGATTTAGATAGCGTTGAAATATAGGGAAGGAGGTATCTCTAAATGAGCAGTAGCGACCCTATATGCCAAAGGTGCGGGAGATTATACCTGAGTAAAAACAAAACCAATATGTGCCCTAAATGCCTGGAAGAACGGTTTTTGGATAGAGGTAGCGAGATAAAAGAGCTTCAGTCCCGCACCAAGCAGGCTGAGGCCGATTGTGCAGGGTTAATTCGATCGATTCAAGGGTTAATTGCCAAAAGCAACCGCTATATCAAGAAAGGATATAACGGACCTGAACTTTCAGGGTATTTCATACCAGTTGAAAGCATGGTTAATTTGCAAAAATCTCTTAAAACAGGTGCCGGCTCTGCCATGCTTGCGGAGTTGGAGAAAAAAACGGGCATTGTCAAGGGATATGCAACAGCCGCGAGAGTGATAGGTTTATTCCTTAAGGAGTTTTGCGACGAATCATTACCCTACGATGAAATGATTGCCGAATCATCACGGAGAGCGGCTAAGGAACTAGAGATTACGAGACAGGCGTTGGAGTTGGCGGCAGAAGAACTATATCGCTACTACGAACTGACTGATTCAGACGAGGTATACATGGAGAATTGTGGCCCCACTATTGGGGATGTTTACAGGGCTATAGTAAAGGGATTTATTCTCCAAGCCCGAGAGAGGGGGCAGAAATAATGCCTAAGATTACAAAAACCAGAACAACTGTATATGATATAACCCATGTTGCGATAGACTTTGCTGTATTTGATGAGCGCTGGAGAAGGATACGCGGCAGTTTTAGATACAAAGGCTTTAAGTGTTACTCCTGCGGAAAGCATTTCCAGGATGGCGAATTAATAAGCGTAATATTCACTAATCGCGGTAATAAAACGGTCTGTGCAGGATGCGGGGCCAAATTCGCGTCGGAACTATTGGAAGAACAAGAATAAGGCTAACAGGAAGTGATAACCAATGTATAATACAATATCTGCCAAAATATACAAAAATAAGGAAGGAGAAGCCCGGCAAGCCATCGAACATAAGGAGTTAAGAGAAGAAAAACTCGAAAACACGCAACTTCTGAAATGGTTTAACCGGGTGGGGGCAATTATGGCGATAGTGGCGGCTGTGTTATTTATAGCCATGGTAATTGCCCAGGTATGGATGAGATTTAATTAAAAAATAGGAGGGATTTATTATGATGAAATCAACTGGCGTGGTAAGAAAGATCGATGAGTTGGGACGTATTGTTATTCCGATGGAACTGCGTAGAACCATGGATATAGAAGAAAAAGACTCCCTGGAGATCTTTACCGATGGTGAAAAGATAGTGCTGAAAAAGTATGCCCCGGGGTGCATATTCTGCGGGAATGCAGAAGGGATTACCAGCTTCAAGGGCAAGTGCATATGTAAGAGCTGCCAGATGGAACTAGGGAAGCAGGTGGGATAGATGGCAAAGGAATTGAAGCCTGGAGATCAGGTTGTCATGGTAAATTGCGCTGAAGCGCAGATGGATAAATACAAGGATAAGGTTTTCAATGTCAAATCTGAACCCTGGGATTTGTGCGGTAGTGAAGTAGTGTTGTTGGAAGGTAAGTCAGGCGGTGGCTTTGCGACTAAGTTTTTAAAAAAGGTAGGGTGATTTTGTGCTGCTTTTTAAACCAGAACATGTCGAGCCGATCAAACGTCGCAAAAAGACGCAGACCAGGCGTACCTGGGCCAACTGCAGGGCAAAAGTGGGGAGTATTCACCAGGCTAAAACGAGTTTTAAAAAGGGAGAGCAGCCTTTTGCTTACATAAGGATTACTGCGGCCCGCCAGGAGTTCCTGGGACAGATTACCGATGAAGATGCCAGGAAAGAAGGGTACCCTCATGTGCCTGCCTATAAAAAGGCATTTAAACAGATTTATGGTCACTGGAACCCGCACGAACTTGTCTGGGTTATCGACTTTGAATTGGTGACAGAAGCCGAATACCTGGGCGAAAGAGTGGCGTGACCAAAGAAGGAGATGATTTCATGGAACGTTCCTGCGGTACCTGTAGATTCTATATACCGGCTAAGCCACGGACTTATTCAGACTATAAAGACAGAGTTAGAACGGCATACTGTCGGCTGAGTGATAAGGATACATCACCTACCCAGGGGAAAGGCTGCCTGGGATGGAAACTGGCAGATCCCACGGAAATAGATAAGCGGACTTTGTCTGGCTGTATCTAACAACATAGTATCTAGGGGAGGGCTTTATCATGAGCCTCATTATTGCAATATTTGAAAGGAGGGGGACTTTTGACTTATCTCACTAAAATCGATATGGATAACGGGAGTCTCCCTCTGGCTAAAGATTCCTTAAGGGCACTGGTAAAAACCAAATTATCCGGTGCACACAGGTCAATCATCGACGTAATATGGCTGGAAACATATGCATGGCATGATGAAAGCAGTGATCATACCGAGAAGATTAAGAAACGCAGGACCCATGCCCGTATTCCTTACCAGGTATTTGTGGAAGAGACCTGGATGGAAAAAAGCGTAATAAGTAGAAAGCTTAACGAGCTTGTGGATTGGAATATTATTATCCGTGATAAAAACACTTCCCCTTATACATACTCCTTTAATGTCCATGTGGACCAGTGGGATAAAACTATCTTTAGAGATACAAGAGTTTACCGTTCAGTAAACAGTTTACAGGATAGTCAACAGTTTACCGAACAGTCAACAGAGAGTTTACTGGATAGTCAACTTGGAGTTGACCGTACGGTAAACAGTTTACCGCTCGAAACGCCCAATTGCCAAGGGATAGCGGACCCCTTAAAGAAAGATAAAGAAAGTATTAAAGAAAGTATTATATATATTGAGCATCAAGCTGCTCCAATTTCTATTTCGGATGATTTATTTTTTGAAACTTCCTGGAAAGCTTATCCCCACAAAAAGGGCAAAGGGAAGATCAAGAAATCACAAATAACAAGATTAAACAAAGCATTGGGATTAGACCATTTTCTTCGGTGCATTGAACGTTACGAGAAAGACAAACCCGAATGGCAGCAATTTATGCATGGCAGCACATTTTATAACTCAGGATATCTTGATTACACGGATGCTAATTACCAGGAACAAAATTCAAGGGCAAGCCCCGATAAAATGACAGAACAAGACCTGGATAAATTAATGGAGGGTTGGTAATCATGACAGATCACGAAGTTAAAGAACTGCTCAAGGTGATTCATCTGGCTTATCCATTGCTGTTTAAAATCACTCAGGAACGCTATGAACTGTGGAGGGATAGGCTACAGGACATTGCTTTTAAGATAGCTCATGCCCGGGTGATGGAACATGTTAATAACGAAGAATATCCACCGTCAATAGCTAAGATTAGAGGTACCGCCGCCAAGAAGCAGACCGAGGATATTTGCGAGACCACCATGAGGCCCATTGAGTTATATTCGCCTGGAACAAAGTGCATACCAGCAGATATGGTGGATTATATTTTGAAGAACTGATCATAAAAGGAGGTTTGGATCATGTCAGAAGCATTAGAATTGGCTGTTGATGAGTTTAACGGCAAGTATTTCATAAACGAAGATTACAGGCCGCTGGCTGAGAAGCTCCGGGCAAAGTTTAAGGAGCTGCAGCATGTACCTGTTAAGCATATTCTTTTCTTGGAAAACAGGGAGGATAAGCGTAAGAAAGCCCAGCATTATGTATTTGCCCAAGTATCAAAGATATCCGGAAAGATACAGGATATTTTATATCAGGTCACCGGGCATACTTACGAGTACATCATCGAGATTTTCAAGGAAAACGTGGAGGCTATGTCCCGAGAACAGATTATTCTTCTGCTGTATCACGAAATGCGGCACATCAACATTGAGGGTAAGATAGTCGAGCATGAAATAAACGACTGGGTATGCATGATAGATAAGCTGGGGCCTAACTGGGCAACTACCAAAGCATCAGTGCCGGATCTACTTGATGAGGATATCAATTGGGAGAACATCCAGGGACCGCCCACGCTGTTTCCGGAAGAAAGGCTCAGGGTGGTGAAATAAATATGGGTATGGTTATGGGGATTGACCCTAGCTTCACCGGGACCGGTTTAATTCTCCTGGATGATAAAACCGCAGAAGTATTGCACTGTCAACTTATTAAGACCAATGCTAAAAACACGTTGCCTCAGAGGGTCAAGCAGGTATTAAAAGCTGTCCAGGATGTGGGGATGAATGATATTAGGGTAGTTTCCATTGAGGGTTTTTCCTACGGCAGTATGGGGAATGCCATGATAAGTATGGGGTATCTGGGGTACCGGATCCGTGAGATGTTGGAAGAATTCAAACTGCCTTTTATCGAACCGGCGCCTTCCCAGGTTAAAAAATATGCCACAGGGAAGGGGAATTGCGGAAAGGACCTAATACTGCAGCAGGTTTATAAGCGATGGGGTGTTGAGTTTACGGATAACAACCTGGCCGATGCTTATGTGCTGGCCCAGATCGGCAGAGGTTATCTTGGGGAAGATTTAACACTGATAAAAGCTCAGTGTGAAGTTATTGATGCGTTGAGGAAGGCGGCTTAATAGAACCTGGAAGGCAGTAGTGTATCATATTTTTTCCAAAGTCACATCCCAGGATGAAAGTTTCTCTATACCCTTAAATGCAAATCCTTTGCTTGCATAAGTGGTATTATTAATTTTTATCATACATTCAACACCAGAATATTGGTTGTCTTCAGAAACGTAGGCAGATAAGATTGTATCGTCAATAACTGCAAATTTGCCCAGAAGGGTACCTAAAGCGGGGTTGAATGATTTCCAGGAAGTGTGGTCCTTGACAAAAGGTACAATTTCATATTTGTTTTCAAAACGCATAGGACTGTCTAAGAGTAATTCCATATAGCCCTCATTAAACCAAAGTTTATCTGTGTGAGTTATAATTGTTTTTCCCTCAACTGGAATACTGTTATTCAGTTCATCAAAGTAATTACCTTTGGCAACCCAGGTGCCTTCTGAGAGTAAAAAGGTATGCTGCATGGAAATCAACTCCTATAAAATATTGGTTAATATTAACACAATTAATTTTTATTATTCAATACTTCTTAATGAAATGGTGGAATAAATTATCGAGGGGAGGAGAGCAGGTTGAGTAAGAAAAAGACCTGGTGGTACCAGGCAACAGAAAAATTGTTATACACCTACAAGAGTTTCCCAATCCGGATCATGGCTCTTATGCAGCGACTGGAACTAATTCGGGAACAGATGCTGCCTTCTATGGTCCCAGCATATGAACTTAGAGAAGGAACAAACTACAGCGTATCCTCCCCGGTTGAAAGAGCTGTAATGAATAGGCTGGAAGGCAACCAGGTTCAGAAGATCGAGCAGAAGATCAAGAACTTGGAGGTATTGAAAGAGATTGTTGAGATATCCATCGATACTATGTTGAATGAAGAACAAAAGCAGCTGGTCCAGCTGTATTATTACCAGGAACGCGATTGGAGATATATATGCGATTATCTGGGGATGGATGATAATACCTTCTACCGTAAGAAGAACGAGATAGTTAAAACCATGGCCTGGTGCTTCGGGTATTTGCCGGATGAAGAGGTGGAAGAAACGCTGGGGTTATTTATGGACCAGGCACTTTGGCAAGGCAAGAGGGAATAAAAAGGGAATGGGAAGGGAAAAAGAAGGGAAATATTGCACCGATTTATAGGATACAATTGAATCATTAGAATGTGGCCTCGCGGGAGCGGGGCTTTTTTGATTTTTAAATAAATAATAGAATTCAATGAAGGAAATTGGGGTTTAAACAAAGAATAAAACCATAAATTACAATATATGGTGATAAGATGAAAGAATATATAAAAATTGTTATCATTGCTATTGGGAGTTCAATCGCAATAAAACTAAATACAATATTTATGGAAGTTACTAGTGACTCAATCTTTTCTATAGTTATGTCATCAGTAATTGCAATAGCGATATTTAAAATATTAGAGTTTATTTTATTAGAGTTGCCAATAAAGAATGAGAGGCTTAGATATTTGTTATTTGCGGAGTCACAAATAGAAGGGTGTTGGATAGTTGAATTCTTTAATTCAGAACGACCATATAGTCTTGCCTGGTTAAGCTATGATCCGTACTCAAAAAGTTATACATGGAACGGAATAGGCTTTGATAGTTTGGGCAATAAAAAGTCAATCTGGAGAAGTGATATTACTCATACAGATTTAAAATATGGTCAATTTGATTATATTTATACAGCTCGTCTTATAGACCAGTCTGCTGAGGTTATTAAAGGTTTTGGTGTAAACTACTTTGATTCAAATGATAAGCTTGTTACCGGTACTGGTTTTATAGTCGACGCTGGAACTACTGTTACAAAAAACTACTTTAATATAGACCGGTTTACTAAAGAAAAGTGCCGGGAAATACTTGGAATAGATAGTATTAGCACCAACTCAGATATGAAAAAGATTATTATACATTTTTGTTCGCAAACACAACAAGACAATAATCGAATAGAAAGTATAATATAATGCTAAAAGAGACCATAACCTTTGTTATAAATCAAAAGTACAACAAATGAAGACATATGTAACATAGCTAGAGCCCTTCGGGCTCTTTTTTATTATCAAAACAACATAAACCCCGGTGGGGAGGTGGGTGAGATGTAGTGAGCTCAGCAGCCAGAGAACAGGCCAAAAGAGATTACGTGGCTGGTATGAAGTATAAAGACCTGGCCCAGAAATATGGGGTTTCAATTAATACAATAAAATCCTGGAAGCAGAGGTATAAGTGGAATAGAAAAGGTATGCATACAAAAGAAAAAGTGTGCACACAAAAAAAGAGTAAACAAGGTGCTCCCCCAGGAAACAAAAATGCCGTGGGCAATCAGGGTGGAGCTCCAGAGGGAAACAATCATGCTGTAAAGCATGGTTTTTTTTCGCGCATCTTTCCTGATGATGAAGAGACATTGGAGATAATAGGTCAGATCCAGGTTAAGAGTCCGCTGGAGATACTCTGGGAACAGATAATAATCCAATACACGGCAATAGCTAGGGCTCAGAAGCTTATGTTCGTAAAGGACCAGGAAGACATCACCAGCCTCCTAAAGAGGGAACGATATACTGAGAAAAGTGAAGAGCGTGAATATGAGATCCAGTTTGCCTGGGACAAACATGCTACGTTCTTAAATGCTCAGTCAAGAGCTATGCGGGATTTGGAGAGACTTATTGCCAGGTACGAGGAGCTGCTCATTAAGGATCTGGCCACCGAGGAGCAGCAGCTGAAGATCAATAAGCTTAAGGCTGAATTAGAGCAGATGAAAGATCCTGAAGACACCTCAGCTCTGGAAAGTTTCATCGGGCAGGTCGACAGGATAGCGGGTGATGAAAATGCTTAAGCTGTCACCCAAGCAGAAGGACTTCTATAACAACTCCACGGCTAAAATCAATGTAGCTCATGGAGCGGTCAGAAGCAGTAAGACCTTTATAGTAAACTTGCGCTGGTTGAAATATATCAGGTATGGTCCACCTGGAACGCTCTTAATGAGTGGAAATACTAAAGAGAGCTTGAGGGAGAACGTCCTCGAAGATCTCTTTGAAATAGTCGGTCAAGAAAACTATAGATATAACAGTACCAGCGGAATTCTGCACATGTTCGGCCGGAAGATTGAATGCAAGGGCGCAGATAACATAAACGCAGAGAAGAAGATCCGCGGTCGTACATACGCTGGTTGGTACGGTGATGAAATAACCGTTCATCATAAGTCATTTGTATATCAGGCTATTGCTAGGTGTTCAGTTCCCAACGCTCAGTTATTTTGGACTACTAACCCGGACCATCCCAAGCACTATATAAAAACCGACTTTATTGACAACCCGCAGATGCGCCAGTCCGGGATGCTTAAACACTGGCACTTCTTCCTGGAAGATAATATTATTCTAACTCCTGATTACATGGCAATGCTGGAAGCGTCCTATACGGGCGTTTTTTATTTGCGGAACATTAAAGGTCTGTGGGTTGTAGCTGATGGTCTGGTTTATGCAGATTATGATGAGAAGAAGCATAATATCAGTCGGGCTGAAGTGGAAAAGCTTATTAAACCCAGGGCCTTTAAGGAATATATCGCCGGTACCGACTGGGGCATGACTGCTCCTATGACTGGCTTGATCTATGGAGTAACTCGGGATAACAAGTACATTCAGATTGATGAGTACTACAAGACCGGGCAGCTGACTGAGGATCTAGGCAACTGGTACCTGATGCAGGAGCAGCGCCTGGAGAGGAAAATAAACAATATCTATTGTGACAGTGCAGAGCCTGATCGAATAGCCACGTTAAGGAAGATGGGGCTGAAGGCCCGGGGAGCAGATAAGGAAATAAACGCAGGACTTAACACAGTTATGGTTCTGTTTAAGAATGATAGGTTGTTAATTTGCGAGGATTGCAGGGATACAATCAATGAATTGTTAACTTACCGGTTTCCCGAACCTGATGATCCTAAATTTAAGCAGGATAAGCCTCTTGATGAAGATAACCATGCGATGGATGGCAAAAGGTACTGTTTGCATACTTACATTGGCAAGCCGGGAGCAAAGGCAACCACAGCTCGCAGAGGGATGAGGTGATGTTAAGTGAAAAAAAGGAATTTATCCTTGTTTCCCCAGTTAGCGTACAAAGAACTAGATGATGGTTTGGGCTATCAGTACCTGGGTGAAGAAGGGCTGCTGCTCGTTAATCGATTAATAGACTGGTATCGTTATTATGATGGCAAACACTGGGTAGATGAACATGGAAAAGAGCTTAAACGCGAAGATATAAAAGCCCTTAATGGACTTGATTATTTACCAACTCTGATAACAGTTAATCTCATTGCCTGGTTTGTGGATCGCCTGGTGGCTTTCATGTTTGAAAGGCCTGTTAATCTTGCTTGTCCTGGTGAGCAGGTTGATCCAGATGAAGATATTAAAAAACCCGACTATGAACCGAGTGAGGCACAAAAAAACGCAGACGCAAAAGCCTCAGCTCGAGAACGACTGCTTTACCGGGTAATGAAACAGAACCTTATGCATGAAAAACTATTGAAGGCTGCTACTGATTATCACGTAGGAACTGCAGTCTGTGTCAAGTTGCATTATGATGCCAATAAAGGCTTACGCATAATTTGGCGCCCGCGACTTGAGTTCTGGCCAGTATATGATTCTGATGATGTTGACCAGCTGGAAAAGATTCATTTCACTGCTTTTGTTGATGATGATACCATCTGGAAGCAGACTTATTGGATGGAAAACGGCAGCTGCTGGATGGAAGAAGGTCTATATGATACCCAGCTTAAACTTAAAGAGTGGCTTGTGCCGGCAAATGACCTGGGGCTGCCCTTTATTCCGGTTGAGATATTTACTCGAGGAGGTCTTACAGGAGAGACTGAAGGCCGCTCTTTGATAGAAGCCCTGAAAAGCCTAAATGATGAGGTGAACAGGAAACTATCCGATAACTCGGATTCGCTGCGCTTTGGAATGTTTGCGATCAAAGTGGTGCTTAATGCTGTACTGCCAACCCAGGATGAGATTAAAGCTGGTGAAGCTGAACCTTTGCAGATAGCTCCCAATGCATTGTGGACATTTAGCGGTGATGGAGAACTATCGGCAGATGCTAAAACAATTGAGCACCAGTTTACCTATAGGGAAGCATTAAAAGATCACCTGGAGATGCTTATGTCTTTGATGCATAAACTCTCTGATGTTCCCAATATCAGTCCCGATCAAGTAAAAGGGATGGGGCAGATGTCCGGTTTTGCTATTAAGCTTCTGTATGGCTCAATAATCAGTGCTACTAACCGCAGTATGATCACATGGAAACCAAGGCTGCAGAGAGTGTTTGGTAAGGCACTGTACATGTTGAATAAATACGATACTCGCAATCAATACGATTCAAGCCTGATTAATGCTGCGGCTCTTTCCGAGATCATAACCGGAGATATTGATGATCTGGTGGAAGTTAAGATACAGATGCCGCTGCCGGAAAACGAGGTGGAGTTAGTTGATCTGGAGACTAAGAAAGTTGCCTTAATGATTGAGAGCTTAAAAGGCGCAATGGATGCTCTGGGAATAGAAAATCCGGAACAGAAGCTTGCAGAAATTCTGTCTGAGAAGATAACAATCCAGGAAGCTCTGGGAGGTTTATTTGAGTCACCGGAAGCGGATAATGATGCAAATTCTGGTGAAGACGAATGAGCAAGCTTGAAAAGGACATATTGCAGCTGCTAACTCAAAATGATAAAAAGCGTCTGACCGCAGAAGCCAAACTTCTTAAGCAGCTTTTAAAGATTTACGATGATTGTCGCAAAGACCTGTATATCCAGTTCATAGAAGCCCAAGGCAAGCAGAATACACTAAGACTGGAGCAGCTAGAAGCACTACTAAAGGATATTGAAAAAAATATGAAATCTTACACCAACCTTGCTACAAAGGCCCGTCAAAAAGCAATCGACGGGTCTTTTTTAATGGGACAGCAGTTGGGCTCAGATATTCTTGCTGCAGGTGGTGTAAAAGTATCCCTTATTGAAAGTGCCGGGCAGATTAACAGGGGAATGGTGGAGGCGTTGTTTGGGAACATTCCTCAGTTATCAGGAAAGGTTCAGACGGATGTGCTATTCCGGATACGCGATGAACTTACCCGGGGGGCCATTATGGGTGAAAGCATACCCAAAATAGCAAAGCGGATATTCGGTACCGGGCTTACACAGGATGGAATGAAAAAGCCCTTCGATAGCATAAAAACCAGATGTGAGGTGATTGCCAGAACAGAAACCATTAAGGCCAGTGATGCTGGCTATGAGGACCTGGCTGCAAAAGCAGAAGACATCCTTGGTGAAGAGTTGTACGATGCCTGGATCACGGCGCATGATGAGAGGGTTGATGCTGAATGTAGGAGTATTGAAAATGGAACTGATAATAGGTTTAAAAGCATTGCGGAACATCCTGGTGTTTATGAGCGAAGGAAAGGACCAAGACCTGTTATTAGTACACATCCTCGTTGTAGGTGCAGACGGATACCATATCTCCTATCATGGGAAGAAAACGGCCAGATAAACCTAAATAAACTTAGAGAAAGTGGCCGTGATAACCAGAAACAGACAAAGAAAACTGTTAAACCAGTTAAACAAAAACAACAGGTAGATAACCCAGTACCAGAAATTAATAGACTGCTCTCTAATGCACCTATTAACGATCGACAGCAGTTAGTTAAACATCTACTCGATGAGTCTGGTTTGAGTCATATCCCCGCTGGCTTAGAACCTATGAGTCAATGGGGCTATTGCAGCCTAAGGGTGGAAAATGGAAGGTTCCATGTTAATGAGCTGAGACTTAAACAAAACGATGCTCGTCCTTACCACTACCAAATTAAAACTGCGTTTCATGAACTAACTCATGCACGTGCTGATGGTTCACCCACCCGTGCAAGAACCATACATGAACACATGACCCCTGATTTGCGGGAGGCGGAGGAGACTGTAGCCGAGACGGTAGCTCATTTCATGCTTAAAGAAGCAGGTATCCAGGAAGAAATCTGCCCCTCTTACAGTAATCTGTTAGTAAACAATCTACCAAAATTAAAGCAATTACAAGAATTTAGGGATTGTGCAAAGATAACAGATTTTGGTAAAATACTATCAAAGTACAGGTATATTGATAGAGATTCGGAGCTGATAACATTAAGATCTCAGCTGGCTAGTCAGCAAATTGATTTAGTGGGATATTCCAGCCAGTATAAAGATTATATATTTAACAACATCGATAGTATTGCTGCTAAAATTGCAGAGAATAATCCGAGCACATCAGTTGATATAATAAAAAGAGCAATAAATGGAAGCTGGAATAACATGGACGTCAACGGACCGGGCTTTACCGATAGCCTTATAGTGGCGATGAACAGATTAGGAGTGAAATAATGCTTACCCAAGATGGATGGCGCTATAATCTATCCGACTTAATAATAAAAAAAGAAAATACTCCCGAAGTTGAAGAAATACTTGAATATATTTTTTCAACTGATCTTTTGTGGGAAGAAAGAATCCAGGAAATTTCGAACAGGGTAACAAAGCTTCTGGAGATTGGAGAGACACGTTTACATAAGGAACTTGCTCATTTCATAAAAAATTGAGTATACACTAAAAAGAAAGATAACAATTTTATTAGGTAATCAACCGCCTTAGCGTAAAGTAGGGGCGGTTTTTTTGTGCCCTTTTCAGTACTGTAGGGCCTAAAGAACAGGACCACAGCAGGACGTGACCTGCCTAAAAGAACGTAGTGGGAAAGAGGAAAGGAGCAGTGAAATAATGCTGGATTTTATTAATGGCTTGCTGGATGAAGAAGGGAAAAAGAAGCTGGCTGAAAAGCTGGGGGATAAGAAGCTGGTTGTTAATGACGGAAATTATGTTCCCAGGTCTGAGTTAAATGCCAAAAACGATGAAGTCAAGGACCTGCGCAAGCAGATCTCGGATAGAGATAGGCAGCTGGATGAACTTAAAACCAAGGCGGCCGGCAACGAGTCTCTTCAAAAACAGATTGAAGATTTGAAAGCTGAGAACCAAAAGACAAAGGATGATTTTGAGTCTAAGCTGCAGGTTCAGGCCTTCGACCATACCCTGGAGAAAGCGATCCAGGGCACACAAGCCAAGAATGTCGCTGCTGTTAAAGCATTGCTTAAGGTGGATGGCATTAAATTGGATGGAGACAAACTGCTGGGTTTTGATGACCAGATCAAGGCCATCAAGGAATCAGATGCTTATCTGTTTAATGATGAAAAACCGGGTGGAAGTCCTGGTAGTGCTGGCAACGCTAACAGGCAAACAGGCGGAAGTGATGACAGTGAAGGCGAATTCGCCAAGGGCTTAATTGCCAAGAAGCAGGAACAGTCCAAGGCGATAGATGAAGGCAAGGACCTATATTTTAAATAAGGAGGAATAGCACAGATGAAATTTACTCAGACTGATTATTCAGGTATTGCAGAGATACTGAAGTTTCCCGATCATTATGTGGCGCTTGCTGTAATGGTGGATGATTCCGGGGTATCGGCAAACGACGATGGGAAGAAGATAGTTCCCAAGGGAACCGTTGTTGGTGGTTTAGCAGCTTCCGTTCTTGCTGACGACACACAGACAGTAAGCAAGAAGAATACTGCCAGTGTGGCAGCGAGCTTGACCACCGAGCTGACTGGAGAGAACAACGATATAACTTTCACAGCCAATGAGGCAGGCACAGGCGGTAATGCTATAAAAGTAGAGCTGCTCGATCCATCGGGTAACAGCCAGGCCTTAAGCGTGAGCGTGTCCGGTGATACCATAGTTGTTTCTCTGGCAACTAGTGGTGAGGGTGCTATAACCAGCACCGCTGCCGAGGTAATAGCTGCAATTAACGCTCATCTGGTAGCAAAAGAACTCGTGACCGCTGAAAATGCAGCTGAAAATACCGGTGTCGGAGTAGTAACTGCGTTGGCTGCTACCGCTCTATCCGGAGGCACCGCAGGCAGCGCTCTCGGAGCTGAGGGCGTATTGATGAATGATGTTGATGTTACTTACGGTGATGCTCCTGGAGCGATGATAATTCACGGCTATATTGCAATCGACAAACTACCCGAAGAGCCAGTTGCAGAAGCCGTGGCCGCTTTGAAGCAAATCGTCTTTATTAAGTAAGGGAGGTAGAGGAGATTGAATATATTTGATCTGGTATCGGCAAAAGAGATTGCTACTTATTATACTAATGATCCATCAAATAAGGTGCCTTATTTAGGTGCTACCCTGTTTCCTGCAAAGAAGCAGCTGGGATTGGACTTGTCGTGGATTAAAGGACATAAGGGCTTACCGGTGGCCCTGATGCCCTCGGCATTTGATGCTAAGGCTACTCTTAGAGATAGAATTGGTGTAAGCAAAGTCGAGACCGAAATGCCATTCTTCCGTGAAGCCATGAGGATAGGTGAAAAAGACCGGCAGGAGCTCAATAAGGTGTTGGCTGCGGCAAACACTGCATTGATAGAACCCATAATCAGTAATATCTTTGATGACATTACCAACTTGGTTAATGGTTCTGAAGTGCAGTTTGAAAGGATGCGGATGCAGCTTCTATCCACAGGACTTATCGGCATAACCGCTAACCGTCTGAATTACGATTATGATTACCAGTTTGATGATGATCACAAGGAAACTCTTGAAGGTACTGCAATGTGGAGCGATCTAGATGATTCTACTCCTGTTCAGGACATTCAAGATTGGATGGACACTGTTGAAGAAGATACCGGAACCCGGCCAACCAGAGCAATATGTACCAGGAAAACCTGGAACTACCTGCTCCAGAATCAGTCGATTCGCTTGGACCTGAATCCCACTGGCGGTACCAACATTATCATGACTGATGCGATGCTTAAACAGTACCTAAGCTCTAAACTTGGCTTGACCGTTGCCGTATATAACAAGAAGTTCAAAGCTACCCAGGATGGATCCGCTCAGCAGTTCTTCCCGGATGATGTGTTTACATTAATTCCGGATGGTGACCTAGGCAACAGCTACTATGGAACCACTCCGGAAGAATCTGATCTTATGGCTGGCAATACAGATGCACAGGTACGTATTGTTAATACCGGTGTTGCTATTACAACAATAAAGGAACCGCACCCGGTCAACATAGAGACTATTGTTTCCGCTATTCAGCTACCCAGTTTCGAAATGATTGATTCAGTATTCATTGCAACTGTGCATACCGATTAAAACGGGGAGGGGCTATCCCTCTCCTTAACTCGAGGTGAAATTTATGGCAGAACTGCTGACTTTAAGAGGACGCCTGGCAGTTCACCTGCCGGGGATGACAAATGATGAACTGGATGCCTGGCTATTGGAATCTGCAAATGAACATAGTTATGAAACCATCGATGAAGTACCGGTTACGAAAGCAAACATGATTATACATTATGCCAGGTATGTTGCTTTAAGGGCCAAGGCAGTCGAAACTGCTGAGAATGCCGCGCTGAACATCAAAGGAACGTCAGTAAACAAAACCAGTGCTAGCACCAACTATAATGCCCTGCTTAAAAATGCATGGGCTGATTACCGGCGTGCCGGTGGCCGCCTGGGTTCCAGAGTAATTAATAGCTTCTTAAGCCGGTCAGATGGGCGGTGATCATATGACCCTTATAGGCCAAAAAGACATTGATTTAATCAAAGAAGCATTAGAAGAACTGGCTCCATATACTGAAGAGCCAATTATCTATAAGCAATTTGATTATATTGCCCAAGGTGATCCGGTTCAGGGAATACCTAACGAAACTATATATGCCGTTGATACCAGGGTCACTTCGGCGACGGCAGAAGATCTCAGTGTTGAAGAAATTGCAGTATCTGGTGGACTATATGTCGTGGGGGATATGCTTTTTACGCTTAGAAGAGCTGCTGAACCTTCTTACCAGGACCGGATTGTATACGATGATTTTACCTGGAAGCCAATTAGTATATCTAAGGTATTCTTGGGCGAAGTCCTCTGGTGGGAGATCAAGGCGAGGAAAGAATAATGAAAAAGTTCGTTGAGATCAAATTCAAAGGTACAGATGAGCTAATTAAACTAGCCGAGGAAAGGTGCATGCTTCTAAAAAAGAACGTTGAAACCGCTGTAGGAAGAACGGTTTTGCTAGGGGTAGCCAGGATAGCAAGTGATTGCCCTGTTGATACAGGAAGATTACGAGCCAGCATATCTGGTGATTTTGCCGATCTTGCAGGTATTGATCTTTCAGGCGATTCTCAAGAGATTGCAGAAGGCAGACAGCAGAGCACTACCGGTTTCAGCGGGATGGAGGGCCGCATCGGGACTAATGTTGAGTATGCTTTGTATATAGAATATGGCCATAAAGTAACTGGCCCTGAGAAATTAACTCCCAAACAACTAAGGTATCTGTTTGCTACAGGGAAACTTAAGGTAGTTAAAACTTCAGGCGGTAAGAGCTTTTTGGTACCAGGAACAAAGGCGGGGCAACACAATCGCATTAACCGTAGGGCTGGCATCTCTGGACGCGTTAAAGGCAAGGGGATGTTTAGAAAAAACATACCAGTACTTCAGCGCAACCTGGATCAAGAAATGAACAAAGCTATACAGGCCACGAGTGAGGATAAATTACTCCGAGTCAGAGCGGGTTGAAGCGGGTTTATTAAAATCCAGTATTTGACCTTTTTGAACACCTTTTTCCTTCTGCTGCTGTTCATATTTTTCTTTCAATTCTGGCCAGTTATCCAATATCATAGCGTCCAAGTCATGTTCTATAACAGTTGATATAACTCGGCCTTCGCTATCGTAGGTTTTAAGAGTGCGAACGTGGTACTTACTGTTTTTCTTTGCCATAAAATAAACCTCCTGTGTATAGGGTATTCGTTTTTATGGGATTTAATTCCTGCTGGTGCGAGGTGATAATGTGAACAACACAATGATGAGTATATCTGATTATATCCGTGATAATTATGCGGATTTTGGTTTGAACGATCCGAATGACCTGGTTCTACTTGAACATAATAAGGTGCAGCTTGCTAATGGCACCAAAAAGCTTATAGTTTTACCTTTGCGAACATTACCCGATGCCGATAGGCAGGTGCCGTTCGGTAATTTGATAGGTACTGGGCAAAAGGCAGAAAGGTTCATGACCCTAGTGGAATTTGAATGTAAGTCAAGGGCACCGGATCCCGCAGTAGATTTTTACTGGAACCTTGTACGTCAATTTAGAGATAACGTGTACAACGCCCTGGCAGGTACCAATAGGGGCGGACTTGACATACCCCGGTACGATTGGAGCAACCCCAGGAGCCCTACACAGGCTGGAGAGATATGGTTTGAAATAGACCCCAAGAAAGGTTCTCCTATAGAAGATCCAATAGAAGATCCAAATGACCCTGCAAACAAGAGCATATTTTTGACTTACCATGTGCATTGGTGGAGCCCAGTGTAATAGGGGAGAGATGATGATGAACGGAACATTGAAGATTTCGTGCTCCTGCGGGAAGCACGATTTTGTTTTTTCAAAGAGACCGTGGCGTGAAGTGGAAGTGAAGTGTCCGGCATGCGGACAAATAACAAAAATACGACCTAAATTAAAGAAAGAGGAGGATGATGAATAATGACATTTGAACAGAATCGAAATGCCGAGATGCTTATCATCTCCAGTGCTGGAATAATGGCCGGCACTTTTACCAACACTGCTGCTGTTGACGCTGCTATAAAGGCTAATGCTATACCGGGGATCACCGCATTTGGGTATGATCATCAGCTTGATGTGCAAGTGAGAGGTAAAGGGCAGTTTGGGCGTAATAAACCTGTTGGCATCACGGATGAGTATGGAGGAATAAAAGGTAACTTTGATGTTGAAGGCACTGATGGAGAAAAAGCTGTTCTTGCAGCAATTAATCGGATTGCCTTAGCCAGCTATGTTAATGCCAACTATAACAACTTATATGAGTTTTACGTGTTGGCAAACGTTACGACTGACGATGGAGCTGCTCTTGTAGCGCATTTCTGTGAGCAGTGCAAAGTTGATGGAGTACCGAAAAAGATTTCTGCTGAAGCAAAACGGTTCAGTTTTCAGGGTATCTTTGGACGTGACTTTGGTGGCAAGAAAATTAGATTTCATGTAGTGGATGGCGCGGCGACTCCTGTAACAGCACTGAGTTATCCTACTAGTGAGACACCATATGGCTGGACAGATGAAAACGGGGATACCAGGTATGCGCTTTTAATTCTTAGATATGATAGCGCTGGAACGAACTTAAAACTTGAACTTGCGGATACAGCTGCAGCCGGCTATTACTCGGAAACTGACAGTGCAGTAACGCTGCATGCAGACAATGGCCTAGCTGAAGGTGACAAAGCTCTTGTAGTCTACCTTACATAAGGGGGCTGGGTAACGTATGTCTGAATTAACCAAGGATATGGTGGAGAGGCGGCTTGATCAGGTCGCCTCTGGATTTTTTAAGCCTGAAATATCTGGATTAACCGGTCTGGTGTTTATAAAAATGGGTCTGAAGGAGCGTGGTAAATCGAGCCGGGCTTATTCTTCTAAACTCAAGGAACTGCTTAATGAGGGCGGCTATTTCTCCGAAGCATTACTGCCAACAGCCCTAAAAAAGATCTGTGATGATAACGGATTAGATGTAGGGGTGCTGAAGAAATCACGGGATTTGATGAAGCATTTTTATAAAGAAATTCCGGATCACTTAACTGGATCTTATGATGAACTGACTGATGAGGAAGTTGCCCTTTTACCCCAGGAAGAAAAAACAGAGCGTCAAAAGGAAATTCAAGCTCGAGGTCGGGAGATTATTGAATATCTGCAGAACTACTTTACCGAAGATGAACAAAAGGTTATCGATCAGGCAAAACAGGTGCAGGCACTAGAAGAACATTTGAAAGTGAATACTGCAGAGCATTTTGCAAGAAAACACCAAATGGAAATAGAGATACTTTTGTGCGCTAGATCTGAGGATGATATCCAGATTCCATATTTCAAAAGCCAGGAAGAGATTCAGGGGCTGGGTGATATAAATAAAAATGGCCTAGTGCAGCTCTACCTGAAGTGGAAGCAGTTTAAGGAGGGTATGTATCCCCAGTTTTTTCGTCCCAATAATCTTCCGGAATAGAGAATGGATTGAAACATATAGGGCAGCGGGAGAAAACAATATATTCCCGGGTAACTCTTCGGAGTGGACCGCGGATCAAAAAAGGTTAGTGTCTGTTACGAAGGAATATACCAACTTATTTTCCTCTTTAACTATACGTGGCCACGAACCGCCCAAAGAAGAGATATTACAGAATTATAGCAAGTTTAGGGAATGGGCTAAGGAATACCAGGATAACCCTGACATTGCTGATAACCCATATAAGAACTGCAGCCAGGGGTTCACTGTCAAGAGGTAGGGGTGTGAGAAAATGTCAAATTCAGTAATCCAGACTGACATCAAAGCTTTTGATGAATTCAGCCAGGCTTTCAATAAATTTCAAAGTGAATTACGAAGAACCAATACAGAACAACAGCAAACAGCTCAGGGCGCCGACAAGATGAACAAGTCGGTGTCTTTGTTTTTTCAGACCATTGGCAGCCTGGGGGCGCTTTATGCATTCCAACGCGGGTTGAGTAATGTAATAGGGACTTCAATGGACTTTGAAGTCTCTATGTCTAAAGTCAAGGCGATATCAGGAGCTGTGGGTAAAGGTTTTGATTCCCTTCAGACCAAGGCAGTGCAACTGGGAGCTGCAACTGTCTTCTCAGCAAGCCAGGCCGCGGAAGGCATGAGTTATCTGGCTATGGCTGGATACGAAGTTGACGAGATCCTTTCTACTATGCCTGGGATGCTATCAATTGCTGCAGCTGGAGCTGTTGATTTGGGGACCGCATCAGATATTACTTCTAATATTCTTTCTGGGTTCGGGATAGCTGCGGAAGATACTGGTCACGTGGTTGATGTTCTGGCTAAAACATTTACCTCCAGTAACACTACCTTAGAAAAACTGGGTTACACCATGAAATACGTTGCACCTATTGCCAATTCAGCAGGATTATCTCTTGAAGAAATGGCTGCGGCCGCTGGGGAGCTTGGCAATGTTGGTATACAGGGTGAAATGGCTGGTACTCAGCTTAGGGCTATGATCACTCGCTTGGTGGATCCACCAGCAGAAGCTGCAAAAGCATTAGAAGCCCTGAATGTTGAAGTAATGGATATGAACGGCAATTTATTGCCCCTGGCTGATGTTCTTGAACAGATCACACAGTCCACAGAGGGTTATACTGCAGCTCAAAAAACACAGATTGCTGCTCAAATAGCTGGAACTGAAGCAGCCGCAGGGTTTGCTGCTCTGATTGATGCGGGTCCTGATGCATTAAGAGACTATACTGATGAGCTTACAAATAGCACCGGCGCAGCTGATGAACTTGCAAATACCATGCAGGAGAATCTTAAGGGAGCCATAACCGAGCTTGCAGGTGCAGTGGAAACGGCTAAAATCGAGCTGGGAGACGAATTCGCTCCTGCGGTATATATGGTTGTTGATGCGCTTCAGACTTTGACCTTGGGCTTTAATTCGTTAAGTGAAGAAGGAAAACAGTATGTTGCTTTCTTGATTGGAGGAAGTGGGTTGGTAGTTGCCCTGGGGGCTACCGTAACAGCCATAAATGCTGTCACGACTGCTGCAGCAGCAATGGGAGTAACTGTATCAGTAGCAGCAGGTCCGATTGGTATAGCCGTAGCCGCAGTAGTGGCACTGACAGGTGCAACCATTGCATATAAAGGATCTGTTGAACAGGCAAAGAGGGCAGAGCAAGAAAGAATAAACACTCTTGAAAATCAAGTGCGTAAGTTACCGGAGCTTGTAAGCGAATATGGGAAACTTACCGACAAAATTGATAAAACAGAAGCCGAAGAGCAACAATTAAAGGCCATTACAGAAGAGCTTACTGGGATAATGCCCGAAGCGATACAGGGCTTTAACGAATATGGTGATGCGATTTACAATACTGGGGAATTAGCTGAACAAGCCCGGGTAAAAATTGCGAATATGAAAGCAGAAATAGTGGATTACTATCAGCGCAAATCAAGTATGGCAATGGTTGAGCTGCCCCAATTAGAAGAACAGAGGAAAGGCCTTGAAGAAGAATATCAGAAATGGCAAAAACAGCTTGAAATCAATGCTAGTGATGTAGGGGATATAACCATATTTGGACGCACCTTCAACAATCCATTAGCAGGGGAAATGGGAGATTCTGATTATGTTTTAGGCAAACTCAAAGATTATGATGAACAATTGAGCGATATCGATTTACAAATTCTTGAATACAAGCAAGCTGTAGATGTGTACCAGTCTATAGCAACTGGTACGGATACCAGGTCAAATGAGCTTAAGGAGTATACCAAAACGGGAGCATGGTCGAAAAGCACTAAGACCACTAATACCGCCAATAATGCTCCATCAGGTGGCGGCAGTAACGCCACCACTGATTTAACCAGTCAAGCTATTCAGACTGTTACTGATGCGCTAACTCCTTATCAGGCAGCGGTTGAAGCAGCAGCTAATTCCGTAGCTTTACTTGGTGCCAAGGAACAATATTTAACTGAGCTTATGGAAGCAGGTGGAGCCACCACAGAACAAGTGATGGAGTTACTCTGGACCAGGCAGCAGCAACTTTCAGTGATAAGCATTCAGCAGACAAAGATTAAAGAGCAGGCTGAAGCTGAAGCTGAAGCCTATGCAATGCTAAAAGAACAGTATGAAGCAGCTACTGATCCTGATGATGCACGCGCTCTCCAGGAAGAGATGAGCCGGCTAGCCAACAGCGTAGCCAGTGCCGAACAGGAATTTTGGAACTTGGAACGGCAAAGATTGCAAGTTGAAGAAGAGCTTGAACAGTTTGAAGAACAGAGATACAACGATGGCTACCAGAGAGCCATGGACCTCATGAGGCATGAAGTTAATATGGCCAGGATGAGCACTGAACAGCAAATTGAATATTTGCAAAAATTAAGGGATGCATACAGCTGGAGTAATTCACAGAAATGGGAAATCGAAGAACAGCTATATAGTCTGAGAAGATCTCAGCTATACAGCTATCTGGATGAACTTGATGAAGAGTATCAGGATAGCTTGGATGCAATAGATAGAAGAACGAAGGCCAGTATCAGGTCTATTCAAGCTGATATAGATACCCTGGATGCAGAGGGAAAAACAACAGACCGGGAAGAGGCCGAACGGCAACATAATGAACGTCTGGCTGAATTGCATGAAGAGCGCCAGTACCATGAGCTGCGTACTGGAAAAGAGCACCAGGAAGCTATTGCTGATCTTGATGAGCAGATAGCAGAAGAAAAAAGAGAGTGGGAAATTAAACAGCAGGAGTGGGCAAGAGATGACCGCCGAGATGCATTGCAGGAGAAACTGGAAGAGGTTGAAGAAGAAGCGGAAGAGGAGCGCAACCTACTTGAAGACCATTATCAGAAAGCTAGAGATATAGCTGAAGATGGGATATTGGACACAATAGCTGCAATGGCAGCGACCAGCCCGGAGTGGATGGAAACTGGCGAAAAGTTAATAGATGCGCTGATAAGAGGTCTTGAATCTGGAGATTTTAGTACTGTGCAAAGCATGATAGATAATATAAGACAGCAGGCCGATACTTATTATAGTTCCAGTGGTTCTTATAGCTCTTACGATCCAAATGATTATATGCCTGCATCCTTGCCGGAATCTACCAGACAGCTCATAGCAACAATTGCACCGAGCCAGGTAAAAAATATTGGCGGCAGCTATTATATGCAATCCCGGTCCCTTGCAGCAATATTAGGTGAATCGGTGTCATGGGATCAGGCGACTGGAAGGGTGGAAATAGGAGGTCAATGGTTTACCCCTGGTCTTAATGATAATGGCACTACCTATGTTGGTATCAGGCAAGTTGCTGAATCTCTGGGATATGAAGTTGAATATGTGCCTCAGAGCGATTCAGTCAATATTTATAGAGCCGCCACTGGCGGCTTGTTTACGTCTCCGGCCCTATCGTGGATTGCAGAAGCGGGTGAATCAGAAGTAGCACTACCGTTATCGAAGTTCCAACCCATGATGAACGAAGCAGTTTATGAGGCATTAAGCAGCGCGTACTCGATTGACCTGCTTGATACAATGCGCATGGGAACTGGGGTCGCGCCTCAATATGGAGCTGGGTCAGGTATTACAATCAACTTCTATGGTCCAGTTATGGCTCCAGAAGAACTAGTGATATCCAGTGATATGGACATTAGACGTATAGGAGATGAACTAAGGAAAGAAATTATGGCTTTAAGCACATCCCGGGGGGTGTAATTGATGTCTTTAACTGTAGACGAAAATGGTTATCTTCAGCCTCTAGGAGTAAAAGTTATTAGTGATAACAGGTATGATTTGATACCTCAGTTAAAGAAATATACGGAACATATACCAGGCCGAGCTGGGGAGTATAGTTTTGGTTGTGATCTGCAGCCGCGAGTGATAAGAATGTTGGTGGGAAGACGGGTATCAACCAATTCCGCAGACCCCAATTACCGTGCAATAGTAATACGCCAGCTCGCTGCCCAATTGAATCCTTTACAGGGTGAACAGAACCTGAGTTTTGCGGATGAACCAGGAAAAGTATATGTTGTGGAGCTTGCAGACGCAATAAATATCAGCCGAGAGCGGGAATATCTTGAATTCTTGCTGGCTTTTCAGATGATGAGTCCATATATCAGGGCAGTTGCTCAGAGTTCTCTAATAGGCAGCGGAACTGCTGTGAACAACGGCAATATTGAAACGGCATTTATAGTGACAATCCAGGGGCCCGTTACAGACCCTAGTGTTGTGGTTGGCAGTTATACAATGACTTATACAGGGGAAGTGCCTGCCGGCCAGGCACTGATTATCGATACAGACAAAATGATAGCTAATCTTAACGATGACAATGCTCTAGCTAATTTCAACGGAGTATTCCCGAAGTTGGCTGTTGGTAACAATTCTATAACTGCTGCAGCTGCAGGAACTACAACAATAACCTGGTACAATCGCTGGTTATAAGGAGATGAGGAACGATGCCTTTAACAATTCCACAATACATAGAAGTTAAGACTGCAGCTGGAGCTCTGGCAGCCGTTCTTTCTCCTGAAGCTGATGGGCTGAAGGATTGTTGGATTGACAATGAATTGAATAGCAAATGTATATTAGAATTATCACTGCCGATGGATTCGACTAAATGGCAGTACATTAATAATTTATACAGAATCTACGCAGGTGGAAAAGAATTTGCTATTTTAAATCCAGATGCAATTGAAGTCCAGCGTGATGGCAAAAAGAAATGGGGAAAGATTACTACTCATGAATCATGGGTACTGCTGGGGAAGAAATATGTAACAGTTTCAAATGATCCCCAACTGCCCGAGCCACCTGAACTTAGCGTTACCATCGTATCAGGTGGAGATCCTTACTCGGGTTGTGATGCAGGTAGCGCCAAATCAGCACTAGCATATGTTCTTGAAGGAAGTGGCTGGTCGGTTGGAACTGTAGATGTTATAGGTACCCACGATCTTGAGACTGACAAAGAAAGTGTATTGTCTAATATCAATAAAATCCAGGCAACTTGGGGTGGGTATCTTGTATGGGATTCGCTTAACTATACAGTATCACTACGGGATGAAACAACCTGGTTGCCTTATACCGGGTATCAAGTGCGCTATGCCAAGAACTTAAAGAACGTCACACGAAAAGATGACTATGACATTGTGACCAAACTATACCCGTTTGGTGAAGATGACCTGGATATCAGTACTGTAAATGGTGGGAATAAGTACATAGAGAACTATTCCTATACGGATGAAGTGCTTGTCGGTACCTGGCTTAATCCTGATATATCAGATGTCCAGGAATTAAAAGATAAGTCTGAGGAATACCTGGCAAAAATATGTCAGCCGCGTCATAACTATCAAATCTCACAAGTTGATCTAAGAACGCTTGCTGGGTATCAACATGAAGATTATAGCCTGGGACATATGGTTGATTTGATTGATGAGGAATTAAATGTTGAAGCCCAGGTTAGAATTATCCGGTACTGCTACAATGTGTTTCAGCCCTGGCAAAGTGACTTGGAGATCGGGGACGCCATTGAGAAGATAGAATCAATGATTTCTGAAAGCAAGCAGACTGCCAAGTTCATAAACTCAATTAAAACAAGCCGGGGTCAGATTTCAGGGTATAACCTGGTTGATCAGAGTTTGATTACCCAGAAGATAGCTGTAGCTGCTATAGATGCCAGCAAGCTTAATACAAAGACTATAATACTACTTGGTGACGAGTGGACAGATAATAATCCGGAAGCGGGAAAAATATCGTGGAATCAGCATAAGCTTTATTACAGTGGTACCGAATATGTGATTAATGCCGGGAACACTTCACAAAAGTATATTTACTGGGATGGTACTTCTAATAGTTATACAGCAGGTGATGAGCTACCCGATCTGAGTGACGGGCAGTTTTATGTTGCTGTTAATAATAGCGGAATACACGATCTGGTCTGGAATTCCTCAGCAGCAAGAGAATTTATTGGTTCGCTCTTTATTGCTGATGCTGCAATCAAGACAGCTCACATTGAGGACCTGGCTGTTACTAATGCCAAAATATCTGAACTTACAGCCAATAAGATTGCATCTGGTCAACTTCTAACATACCTGGTAAATATTCTGGGTGAGAACTATTATTTCAAAATCACAGGCGACGGGTTAAGAGCATATAGCAATGATGGTTCGCTAATGTGTCACCTAGGCCACTATGAGAGCCTTGGTGATAAAGTGGCGGCATTTACGCGTCCATCCCTGGCCAATTTACAGAATGGAGCAACAGTATTTCTTCATTCTCCTCGTTATGAATACACATGCAACCCGGCTCCATTCTGGAAAGACACCTTTGATACCGATGATCTCCAGGAGTATACGGCTGGGGGCGATACGGCTGGCACTTGGGCAATCGCTGGTGGAGTACTGAGCGGAAGCGGAGGGACACAAGCAACTCTAATAAAAAATGATTTACTCATACCTAATTGTGAGTTCGAGGTTACTTGTGATCAAGCTCATGATGGCGGTATTATCGTATGCTATCAGGATATCAATAACTATTATCTGCTCGCATTACGTGATGACAGCGGCGCAGATACAAAAAAGCTCCAGCTACTCAAGCGAGTAGGTGGTACTTTTACGGAACTGGGTTATGCATCCCCCTCCTGGCCTCGTGGCACAGCCCGAACTATCAAGCTGGCTGTGCGGGGTTCTATATTGGAGATATGGTTTAATGACGTGAAGCTTTTTACAGCTGGAGACACTGCCTTATCTGGGGGAGGAGTAGGATTCCTAAATAATGCTTCTACACCCTGTCGTTTTCTGGGGGCCCAAGTATGTGAGGTTAAATCGGGGCTAATGATGGAAGAAGGTACGGTCAATAGTATCACTGATCCATTTGTGACTTCTGCATTGCCTAAACTTGATGATTATAATGCAGTTGCTTACATGTCTGGAGCACAGGTCGACGGTCTCATGCGTCTAACTACATCGGCCGACACAGGACAGTCTTACAGATACTATCGAATGGGAAGTGCCGATCTGAACGGCCTGGTTGCGGGTGGGACATATACTTTTTCCTGTCTGGTTTTTGTGCCTGTAGATTCCACAATTGATTTATCAAAGCTATCGCTCTGGATTACAGATCACAACTCCACGGGTTATCTGAGTAGCACCGGAAGCACGCCAACAGAAAAAGGAGTGTGGCAGAAGATTACCGTGACCCGGACCATCCGGGAGGATGCTGATCAGGCCTATGTTCGGATTATGCTGAATCAGGACGTACAAAACCAGATTTTCTATTGTGATGCATTACAACTTGAGAATAAGGCATATAATACCGTGCCGGTAGCTGGTACCAGGGGAATTGAAACCTTAAGCATTCCTACAGAGGATGTTTTAAACAAGAATGTCTGGACGATACACTTTGTTTATGAGCCTGTGGATAAGCCGAATAATGGGAATATAAAGGTTTTGTGGCATGTTCATATTGACGATGACAATCAGTATATTTGTTATATTTATGGCGATGGCCGGCCAGTTCTACAAACTAAGTCGGCTGGTACAGTAGTTCATACATATCATGCAAGTGATCCGGTATTGGAGATTGGAATGTCTTATGATTTCGTCTGCAAATGTGATGGAACCAATCTATCGTTCTTAATAAATGGAGTGAAATCGGCCAGTGGCGATAAGGCATACACTGAACCGGCAGGTTCAATGCCTGAAAATATGTACTTGGGCTGCCAGGCCAATGAGACCAATCAAGCTAATGGTATAATCTCAGACTTTTCGATTTCTTCTATAGCCCGGTCAGATGCTTCAATTTTAAGCTTGTTTAGCACTGGTAAATCGTGGCCCATGGATAGTTATATTACCTATAAGATGAGCTTGGAAAATACTCTGCAGCCAACTGTCAGGAGGCATGGATTATGGGCAAATAATGGCGAACTAACTCTGAACGCACCGCCTGTAGAAGGTGGTCTTCGTATCTATGATAATTCGGGTAACCTGAGAGTTCACGGCGGTCAGTATGCACCCGGGGAATACGGACTGAAAATTCATCAGGGTGCAGTATATGGTACTACCATTAGAACCGGTAATGAAGATTCAAAAACATATATTGAACTTGGTTCTTCTAATACGCTTACTGTATGGGCTGAAGTTGATGAGGTTTCCCAAAAACAACTAATGATAGGTGCTGTGCCTGGCGGCGGCCAAATCGAGATCTATGACGATGGGACAATGATAGGGGCAATTCGTGTTCTTGGTCTTGAAGGTGATACCTACCTAGCGCTTTCTTCTGAATCAGGGTATGGAGTTATGCTGAGTTCGTCTTCATCAAGTATGCCGATACAGCTTAATGGTGATGTAGTGGTACGAGGAGACTTAACTGCAAATTCTAAAAACAATATTGAAGAGACCGAACATTATGGCAGAAGGGCACTGGTGGTTAGAGAATCACCGGAACATAGATATATTGATGAGGCAATAGGAGAATTGAGTAATGGTGAATGTATTGTCTGGCTCGATCCAGTCTTCCTGGAGTGTGTTGAGCCTGATACTATCCATACGCCATGGCTTATCCAGCTTACTTCATATGTTAATACGTCAGTCTATGTTGAGGAAATAAGTAGAGATTTCTTTGTTGTAAAGGCCTCGGCCGGCAGCTCTGTAGATGGTAAATTTGCCTGGAAACTTTCCGGAATACGTAAAGGATATGCTGGAAGGAGGTTGGATGAGGCGAAGAATTAAGTCCGTAACTAAGAACGTTTATAAAAGGTATCGGAATCTGCCTTAACTGGCAGGTTTTTATTATTTCGAGAGGAGTGAATTAATGTGCCTGCATATTTTACATTAACCTTAGATACTACTGCCCCTGCGAATCCTTCAATATCTCTTGAGGGTGGAGCTACATACGCCACTCAACAATTAATTGATGCGACAATAGGTTGTAGTGACGGTAATACTGCGAATTATCAAATGTTAATATGGGGTGATGTAGATACAACTGAAAATGCTAATATACAGGATACCGAGGGCAATTCTTCCTGGATAGCTTATGGCACTACACAGCAGATTAAATTATCTTCTGGTGACGGAAGTAAGACTATATATTTAAAAATAAGAGACTCTGTTTGGAATGTGTCATCACAGGCATCGGACAGTATAACATTAGATACTACTTTACCCGTAGTAACAGTGGGAACACCAGACGCTACATTAATATCTAAAATAACAGGTAAAAATGAAAGCACTTTCACATGGCAGGTTGATTGTATATTCGATGAATATAAGATAAAAGCGGTACCCGCTACAGGATCTTCACACGATGCTGGTACTTTAATACCAACCACTGCAGGCTCTACTAATACTAGTGGTTCTGCTGGAGATTATCCTGCTACAACAAATATTTCTACTAAGATAAACGGAACAGATTTAGAAACTGCTAGTGCTGGCGACGGAGATAAAGTTGTTAAAGTATTCGTTAAAGACAAATCAGGACAATGGAGTGCTTAAGGAGGTAGTTTGAATGGCTACCAACGAAATAATAAGCAAAAGAACAGAATGTAGTAAAATCTTTGATAATGGTGATGGCACCAGAACACTGGTAGCAGGTGTCCAGGGCAAGGCCATACATTATAAAGAATCAGGTAGAAATACTGACGAAGAATGGCTGGATATTGATTTATCGGATATTGACAATATCCAGTCTATGTATATCCTTACTCGAAATGAAGATGGTATAGGATATACTTTCAATGCCAGAGAAGATGCTGATGAGTCTGTAAACATTTCTATGATGGGTGTAGATGTATCTAATATAGAAGCAGTTAAGTCTAGTAATAATGGAGTAGAACGCATTACCTGGTCAAATATTCTTACTGACTGCGATGTTTACATGGAACCAAAACCTCACAGGTTTGGTATATTCAAAGTATTAAAATCAGTTAATGCTCCTACTTCATTTTCTTTTAGCATAGATAGCATGGTTCCCCAGATTCTTATTCAAGAAGATGGCACTGAACTTGCTATGGCATCAATTATATCGAAATTAATAGATGGTGAAGTATTAACCCTTAAAGAAGCTGCTTTTATAAATTCTATGCTGCCGCCAGGATTGGCCTGGGATAGTCAAGGCAATATTGTTGAAGTTAATAGAACACTGTCAATAGATGATTTAGGGGAAAATATTGTATTAACAGAACAAGTTGTAGTTCCGGAAACTATGATTGTTAATGAAGAAATAGTTCCCTTTGATAATTGGCCTGTTACGGTTGATACAGATGTTTCATACTATGCATCTACAAGTGATGGTACTATTACTTATACTTATTTTTACGCAGTTGATAATACTTCAAATTCTAAAATAATTGGTTCTGATGGTTCGGATGAAAATAAATGTTTATTTCCGTTCGATACTTCTGGATTACCTGATGGTACTATTGTAAGTTCTGCTACTCTAAAATTATATTTTTCAAATATTTATGAGTATTTCGATGATACTATTCAGATAGTTGGTTATACAGGAAGTGTACCTTTAACTGCTAATGCTTCATCATGGGGTGCTTTTGGTTCTACTGTTTTTGCATCTACTAACAGTCCTGCCGCTGGTTATAATAGTTTTTCGCTTAATTCTAGTGGAATAAGTGAGATAGATGATTCGGGAACTACTTTATTAGGACTTACTCAACAAAGTAACGAATATGGTGAGTTTACTGTATATTTTTCTGAATATACTGGAACCTCTAGAGATCCTTTAATTGAAATTACTTATATAGCAGGAACCCAATATACTGTATCTTTGACAGCAGACCCTTCAAGTTATGGCACTGTATCTGGGGATGGAAGCTATTATAACGGTACTACAGTAAATATATCTGCTTCGGCAAATACTGGCTATCTTTTTGTTAATTGGACAGACGATGATGATGGAGATTCAGAGGTAAGCACTCAAGCAGATTATGAATTTACAATGCCTGAAGCTGATGTCAACTATACAGCTAATTTTGAAGTATGCCCTCAACATTCTGTTTCAGTTTCAGCAAGCCCATCTGCTGGTGGTAGTGTCTCAGGTGGAGGTACTTATTATGAAGGAGATTCTGTAACAGTAGAAGCCTCTGCTAATTCAGGATATGTTTTTGTAAATTGGACAGAGAGCGGTACAGAAGTAAGTGCGAACGCTTCATATAATTTTACTTTGGGCACTTCTAACAGAACTTTGATGGCTAATTTCGTACAACAATCTACTTTTGAGGTTACGCTGAGTCCTTCGAGCTATACATCTAACAGTTGGAGTAATCCAGCAAATGCATATTCTTCAGATAATTCCTATGCTAGCAAAAGCCTGAACTGGTATGGGTCTGTGACAGGGCGTTGGGGCGGTTTTGGCTTTGATGATGAAATTCCCGAAGGTGCAACCATAGATAAAGTAGAGATATTGGTTGAATATAAATGTAGTACTACCGCAGGCAATATATCTTTTGGAACTCAATGCTATGTAGATGGTTCAGGCATTGGTAGTAGAATAGATGATACCAGTGAACCTACTTCAGATACGATAATTACTCATGACCACACTGTGGCTAAATCATGGACTCGGGATGACCTACTAGATGATGCTTTTACCGTGTATATACGTGGATATAACAGTGGTTTTACTTCTACTACTGTATATATAGACCATATCCAGGTAAGAGTAACATACACTGTTGTCAGTGAAAATAAACCTACAATAACAATTACTAATTGTACAACTACAGAAATATCTTCTGTTTCAGGAAAAGATCAATGTACGGTTACTTTTCAATCAGACACGGATTTAATCAATTGGATAGCAAAAGCTGATGGTACAGGACATACCACTGGAATTACTGTAGGTTCGGGTACCACAGAAACTGCTAACACTGATATTCAATTTGTGATTGATGATGAAGAATTAACCTCAGGAGATAAGGATTATACCATTACAGTATATGGAGAAAATGCTGCGGGGTGGTCAGATGAGTAGCTATTATATTCTTACTTTAGACACTACCCCGCCAGATGTTACTATTGATGCTCCCGCTACTGTGATTCCGGGAATGCGATCAGGGATTTATATTAACGGAAGTGAGCCAATTGCTGAGTATCAGGAGATTTATATTGTTGACAGTAACGGTACCAGGCATGACTTAACTTTTCTATACCAACCAGAAAACAATAGATTTTATGGTGCATTAAATTTTCTTGGGTACCCATTTGGCTTGGCAACTATTTATGCGAGATTAAAGGACAATGTTCACAATTTATCTTCTTTGGCAAGTGCAGTAATCGATATTAGAAATGTATCACCACTAATTTATAGTCTCATAGTTGCTCCGTTGCCAAGCTTACTTGATGTCACTGCCATGAAGTCACTTGTTGATGTTCTAAGGATGCCCGGGTTACTAGATATGTCAGAAAGTAATCGGTTGTTGATGGTACAAGGAATACCCGACTGGTTTAAGTCGCAGGCGAAGGAGTGATGCTGTTTGAATGTTGACGTAATTGCCGGCAAAAATATGTTCCTGGGTGAAATTCGAGAGCAGGGCGCAACTATCCGGAGAAACGATGGTCAGGATATTGTTTTAAGCAGTCCAACATATCAGAGGTTTAAGGCAGATGGAACAGAAGTAGATACAACACCGCAGGAAGCAAGCGTAATATTAGATTCGAGTGAAGCCTTCATATATGCTTTAATACCTGCTGGGGCTGAGGCTGGAAGCTTCTTTGTAATATTCAGCTACCAGGTAGAAGGCCAGACAGCCAAAGTGAAAGTCACATACAGCGTTTTTGAATATCGCCAGTAAGGCGAGAGTGATGGGAAATGAGCCGGCAGGCTCTTTTTTATTTGGGAGGAGGATTGGTAATGCATGTATTAATAACTTTTGGTGAAATGTTAACAAATGCTCTGATGAACCCCTTAGCCTGGCTGGGGGGTATTTTTATGGCCACACTTGCTTATCTGATCGGGGATCCAGGGGCAGCATTTTATGCTCTGTGGATAGCCGTAGCTTGCGACCTAATATCCAGGCTGATCACAGAAAGCGTAAACCACGGTGGTTTCATCCTGGCTATTAAAGAGGGCCACATTCAGAGTGACAAAGCATTGTCTGGAGCCAGGTTAAAAATCCCCGCCTACTTCATAATGTGCATTTTCGCTGCTCAAATCACCAGGTTCCCTTACGAATATGCCTATGTGGCCAGTTCGGTTATATATGGCATATTCTTCTTTGTAGAACTTGAGAGTGTTTGCGAGAACTTTATTGAAGCTGGGGTTGAGGAATTCTCTTGGCTAAAGCGGTTCTCAAAACGGAAGCTGGAGCAGATCGTTGAGGATGGAGGTGAAGCTAGTGCTGGCGATAGTGGAAACCAATCTCCAATTTAAGAGAACACCAACACGGCGAAGTCGTACTAACCGGATTATCATACACCATAGTGCCAGTGCAGATGTGTCAGCAGCAACCATCCACCAGTGGCATCTAAACCAGGGCTGGCTGGGTATTGGGTACCACTATGTTATACGGAGCAACGGCATGATTGAACGAGGCCGGCCGGAAAATTCAATCGGATCTCATTCAGGCCCTTCCGGTAACGGGGACAGTATAGGAATAGTCCTAGCTGGGAATTTTCAAACTTCGATACCAACAGTTGCACAGATGAAGTCACTGGTAGAGCTGATCAAAGACCTGCGCAGCAGATACGGCAATCTTAAGGTTATTGGACATAAAGATGTAATGGCGACCGCTTGCCCGGGAGCGAGGTTCCCCTGGCTTGAGCTGAGAGCACGATTGGAGGAGAAAGATATGCTTGCAAAACTTAAACTTGATACGCAGGTTAATCTGCCGGATGTAAACGTTGTAATGGAAGGGAAGGCCATCGATAAGTCAGTTATCTTGAATGTTGATGGTAAGGATACCACTTATATTCCGGCTGTAGTGTTGCGAGATATTGGTATGGGTGTTACCTGGGATGGAACGGCCAAGACGGTAATTATAGAGAGGTAGGGTGATTTATGTGGATTTAACTCAATATGCTTTATACGGCCTACCAGCCCTGGCGGTAGTGACTTCCATTGTCGGTGTGGCTAAAAAGACTGGGTTACCTACTAAATGGGCGCCGGCAGTTTCCCTGGCTGTGGGTATTAGTACGGGAGTCGGCATATCCATAGAGAACGGGCAGCCGATCCTGGCCGGTGTGGCGATAGGAGTTCTTCTGGGAGCTGCAGCTTGTGGGGTATATGATTTGGGGCAGGGCGATAAACAATCTATTGATGAAACTCTAGAGGAGGATGGTTGACCGGGGCGAAAGCTGGTAGGGTTTTGAGTAATAAATTAATATAATTAACATATATTGTTGTATCCGACTATATTATAGTTTCTAATCCTTAATAAAGTGTGCAACTGGCTGACAAGGTCAGTACCCTAAGGCCAAATAAAGGTGCAAGGGAGTAGTGATGCGAGTTAAGCGGTAGGAGCCTTTTAACGAAGGTAGTAAACTTTTAATATAGTCGGTATCATATTGTAAAGCTAAGTAATAGAATAACAGGAAAAGGCCTCAGTTAGTTTTTCATCTGGACTTCTTAAGTATTTCCTCCCAGTTGGGAGGAAAACCAATAAATTCTAAATTAATAACAGGATATTCGGCAATAAGAGCTGCAATATTTGTAATAAAGGTCGTACTTTCAGTATGGTCATCAATTAAATTGATAATCACTATTAACATTGGGAAAATTCTTCTGTTGGATAAACTTTCATATTGTGGGTATATCTTTGGTTTACTGGTTAGGATCCTATTGTAAATACGACCATAATGAGCGCAAATATTTCGTATCTCAACCAAACACCTAAACCAACTTACCAGATAGTCGTTATAATATTTATTTTTGTGTAAATATGTGCGAACAAAATTCCTTTGGTAATCTATTTTGAGGTTTCTGTATAACTTTGAAAGCATACCGAAAGAAAATAGTTCGATGGCAGCCCAGATTGGCATATTGCCACCATAGACTTCGTTATGATGCTTCACAAATGCAGCATCCTTTTGCCTTTCTTTTTCTGTTTCAAATTCCTCAATTAGTTCCCTATGGTAGTCAGCTTTAAAAAACAACTTCTCATCGAGATGTGACATAACTCCATGCTCCATGGCAAGGTAATGTGCTATCTTCGTACGAAACTTTATTTCGATTGATTCAATAGCGGCCAATAACAAATGTCTGATCTTTGCATCAAATTGATAGATTTGGTGTATTTGATTAAATGTGGTGCCTTCATGAAAGACGTCATTGTGTCTTAACCCTAGGGAATAAGCACTTAGTCTATAGTAATTAACCTTACTAAGAACTTCAATAGCGCATGCATCATCTTCAATTATTAAACCTCTATCTTTTAGTAACTCCACCTGCGCTTCAACGGAAAGTGGAGGCTTTAATTTTTTGCTCATAAACCACCCATAAATAAAACGTCCCGCCTTGGGTCACGTCACCAGTAACAAGTACCGGGAGAGGTGTGGCGGGTTCTGTTATTTATAGTATATGAATTACCAAAGTAAATGTCTAATAACAAAACTTAACTTAAATTAAAGCTTTGTATATAAATATAAGCAAAAATGCACAAATATAACCAAATTTAAGCAAATGTAACTAAATTTAACCAAATTTAACCCTGGATTTTAGTAAAATAACTCTGAGGTGAAAAAATGAACCACTTAGAACTGCAGGAAGCCATCGAGAAAACCCTGGAAGGGATCCAGGCACTGAAACAGCAAATCGAAAAAGCCTCAGATCCCCGGGAGGAAAAGAGGCTCAAAAGAAAACTGAAGGAGCTGCAGTATTTGCAGCTGTGGCATATTGAACAGTATGAGCAATCATCAAATTAGCCGTATTAGCCTGCGTGGTACTGATTAAGTAAAGTCCCGCCTCCGACACCATGATAAAAACTGACCGCAGAGATGATCTGCGGTTTTGTGTTTTCTGAGTAAATGCACATGCAAGTCAAGAACCTTTGGTATTTATTGGTGCTTGCTGTTAACCAGTGATATACTAATGAAGAAATTGAAGCAAGATACCACTTATTTATCATACATACCCATTATGTGTAAAATTGATTGGGGTCTGCTGAAACCGGAAAATCGCCATTGGGGTAATCAATTGCTTAAAAGGGGAGAGGAATCATGAAAGAGTGTCATCAGTGCGGCAGCATGAATGATGATAGTAAGAACTTTTGTACGGCGTGCGGCAGCAGTTTGCTGCAAGTGCCCCCTGCGGGACCGGTGTGCAGGCATTGCGGAAGTCAGAATCATGATGGTGCTAAATTCTGTATAGGCTGCGGGGTGGCTATTACTGCCAAGGAAGCTGAAATCAGTAGCGTTCCTGGGCAAAGACCGGGAAAGCGGGTAATGAAAGTGGCCGCAGCAGTGGTAGCTGTTATGGTATTGATTATGGGATCTTACGTTGGAGTCCCGAAACTGCTTGAACAATTCAGAACCGATTCTGAGCTTGTGCAAGGCCAGGTGGAACCAGCAATCCATGAAATCACCGGGGAGTTTTATTCCGGCCGGGCCATCACCATTCGGGGTCAGGGCTTTGGCCTCTTTGATCCGGAGGCAAGCAAGGTGGAGGTTGATGGTCTGGAAGCCAGCATCCTTTCCTGGGGTGAGGCAGAGATCACTCTGTGCCTGCCGGAAGGTGTCAGCAAAGGCAAAAAGGCGGTAACAGTCTACAATCCGCCGGCCGTAAAAAAACTCACTGCCCAGAGCGAATTTAAGGAACGCCAGCTGCAGGAAATAGCTCGGGGTATGGCGGAACCGGGAATCGAATCAGTTATTGAAGCAGCCGATGTAAAAATTCTCATTCCTCCGGGAAGCCTGGCGGAGTCACGGGAAATTGTGATATCCAGGTATGACGTGCCGGTAGAGGAAACAAGCCCTTTTGACACGGTGGAGGAAGAGTATGAGGTGACAGATGCCTCGGGCAATCACCTGTTTTTTGAAGGACCGGTATTTTTCGGGATCACTGTTTCCGAAGAAGAGGCGGACAGCACTGGGATGCGCTATTTTGACAATGAGCTGGGAGTTTGGGTTCTGGCAGATACGGCGTATAACCCGGAAGACGGCCGGTTATATGTTAAAACCACACATTTCAGCGGCTGGCAGCGCTTCACCACTCATATCAAGAAGAAGATAGGGCAAAAGATAGATTCAGGCATTCAAAGCGGAAAAGAGATAGTCAACGACACATATAATGCCGGTAAATCGGCAGTCAATACAGTGGTAGAGCTGGCGGAAGAGGCATATGTCCTGACCAATGATGCTCTGATTGAGGAATTTGTCGGGATTGGCGGAGAACACGTCATTGTGTTCTACCGGGTGTCTGATTTCAAAAATGACAACAGCATCCGGGATAAGGCAATGGCCGCTGCTGCCGCCTATGATTCGGCCTATGGGGAATACCGGAACCTCTTTGGAGATGACGGAGTTCCTAATTATAATTACATAACCCGGATACAGATCAAAGAAAAGGGATTTTTCGAATCTTTTTTGGAACCACGAAGCACCTACTTCGGATCCCGTCTGATCGAAACTGAGGAAAGCTACGAGGATGCCCGGTTGAAGGTTTTCATTGACCCCCGTTACAATGCGTCAGGCGCTAATTATAGCGTGCTCAGCGGCAGTGTCTCGATGCCTTCCACTTACCCGGGCGGAGATTTGGCGGCTACTTGTGCCCACGAACTTTTCCACGCTGTCCAGTACCATCAGCTCGGCTTGAAGATGCTGTATATGGCCAACGGGTTTAAGGAGAAAGGGGCGAAGCTGGAAAAGGATCCCCAGGTGACTCGATATCAGGCTAATAACAAGTGGTATATTGAGGCCACTGCTGAATACGCGTCGTTGTTCATCGGTACCCAGAAAGGAATCGGTGTTCTGCACAGCGGTATTGAAGCTACTTCCCCGTATTATGCCTTCTCTGGAAAGATTAATGGACAGGAATATGCTATGTCCGCCTTTATTGACTACATAGTTACCGAACGAAACCAGAATTTCGGAAGTCGTGCCAGCGGGTTCAGGCAGATGTGGGATACCGTGCTGAGAGACTATAGCATGTCTTCCAGTGTTAACACAGCACTGGACTCGTATGTCCACCAGCAGTTGGGGACTTCAGCCTCAAGCCTGTACGGGGAGTTCTGGCGGGATATTGTGACCCAGGCTGCCATGCCGGCATTTCCTGTGGACGGCAATGATGCAGGAACGGCAGCGGTGACAGGTTTTAGAGAGTATGTAAGCCTGCGGCTGGGCAAAGGGCAGCCTATTAAAACCTATGGGGTCGGGATCTATCGCATGCAGATTAATGATAAATCCCTGCCCCAGGATCCAACGGCCTCCCTGCGGTCGGTGTGGATAAATATGTCCAACCGGAAGCTGGCGGGAGATGTTTACAAATTGCCGGGTATTGCACCAGATGATCGACTGGATCAGGAAATCAAGCCTGTAGGCTATGTGAATCGCGGGGACTCAGGCCTTAAGGAGGCACTGGTGCCCTTCCGGGAAGGGGAGAGCTTTATGCTGGCTGCCCTTTTTCAGAGTTTCTCGCAGATGAACGATCCCAATACGGTTAAATGCATGGTCACAAAGGTGGTTTGGGATAACCAGGCCGAAATAGCGGGAAAAGCCAGGAATACCACCCTGTCTTTTGACGACCAGCTGCAGTTCACAGTTACCCTGCCGAACTTGCAGACCGGTGATCCTCCGTTCACAGGCCGGGTCACTCTTAACGATTCCAATGAATTTATTCGTGCGATCGACAAAATAGAAAATGGGAAACCTTTCTCAGTTGATCCGCCTATGTTCAAAGACTCAGCGCTGCCCCCGGCTCAGATTTCTGCCAAAGTTGAAATCTTTCAGGATGGGGAACTGGTCCATGTCTATATGTCTCCCGAACCCGAAGATAAGGACTTGAACCTCAGTCTGGCTGTGCAGTCTGGAACCCTGGAGGAAAATGGCAGTATCGTACTTGCTGTTGAGGGCGTTCCCGCTGATACTCAGGTGACCCGCTACGACTGGGGACTGCAGACCTCACCCAAAGGTCTGCTTAAGGAAAAGATGAAATCCTCAGTAGGCCAGATCAAGCTGGACTTTAGCAAACCCATGACTTTTGAGGTTACGGTTAACGTCTATGAAACTGTAGATGGCAAGGAAAGCATTCTGGGAACCGCTGCCGGTAGATATACAGTTGCAGAGGTTAAGAAGAAAGAGCCAGCTTCATCGGGAATTGAAGGGAAATGGCGGGGCATCGAGAGAAGTTGGGGCGGCGGAGGCGGTCGGGAGCCTATCACAGCCACTGGTGACCAGTTTTTCCTGAGCTGCGGGAGCGGAACCTTTAGTCTGACCATCTCCAATTCCTATGGCTCCTGGACCTATACAGGGGACTACACTTCTTCAGGAGAAAGGAAGTACGACCTGGAACTGAACAGCGGTGATAAAATGAAAGACTACCAGGATAAGCAGGATCTGCTGGTATTTAGCCTGGAGCAATTGGATGTATATATCACTGAGAGTGGTGAACTTTCATTGGGAGGTGGTGACACAGTTACCTTCGCCAGGGAGTAAGAGTTGAAGCATAAACGGCTGGGGAAAATACTTGGAAGGAGAATGGGTTATGAAAAAATGGGGATGTATTATTATTAGCATGTTGATGTTGGGGCTATTGTTTACAGGCTGCGGAGACACTACCGAGCCAACCGCTGCACCGGAAAACCCGGCCCAGGAAGAGTCTGCCGGGAGGATCGATCAGCTCATCACTGCCTGGGAGGATGCAGGGCTGACCGTTGAAAAGATGCCGGATACGGGCACCAAGAATGTGGCAATGAATATGTACTACGCTGTTAACGGCTATCAGATTAAGATTGACGGAAACCCGGTCATAGTAATGGAATTCGACCTGGCCAATCTGAACGGCGTTGCCCAGAATTATCTGGATAATATTGACGAGACGGGAACCGACATAAAAACCTATGAGCCCAACTGGCGGAACGGAGAATTCGCCCTGATGGGTACGTCCGATCTTCCTATTGACGATCATCCCCAGAGAGACAAGATAGTGGAGGTTTTCACGGGATTTTAAGTGAGGGCATATGAGGCTATAGCCTTTTAAGCTAGCGACGAATAAAAAAGGGGGCTTTGAAGTCCTCTGATCACCGGAGGAAAAGGGGCTTAAAAGATTACTTGAAGAGCTTCAGTAATTACAACTATGACATATTGAACAGTATGAGCAATCATCAATTTGCCGGATTAACCAGCATGGTATTGATTAAGTAAGGTCCCGCCTCCAGACCCCAAAGTAAAAAATGTAAGCTGTGGGAATTATCCCACAGCTTTATTATTTTCTGATCACATCAGAGTTTATAATGCGACAAATCAAGAACCGTCCCCTGTCGTACACCGAAGAACGTATTAAGGTTGGCTAGCTTTTTTGCGGGCTATTTCCTGGTCCTGTTTTTCATAGAGTATTTTACATAAACGGTCAACAACTGAATCGGACAGTTTGGTGACCGGACGACCACTTGTAAGAGCATAATAATAGGTGCGAGAAATCTTTTCAAAAAGCTCTACATTACGATAGGCGTTTTCAATTGATATTCCCAGGCTCAGTGCTCCGTGGTTTTGAATAACATAACAGTTACAGCGGTTATTTAATAGGGATACTAAGTTCTGCGATAACTGATGACTGCCTGATAAGGCATAAGGAATGATATCAATCATATGTCCCGTATTTATGGTTACTTCATCAAAAAGAGCCGGAATTGGTTCATTGATCAAAGCGTATATGCTGGCATATACTTGATGCGTATGAATGATGGCATTAACATCACGCCGGTGTTTATAAACTTCTATATGCATTTCGGTTTCAAGGGAAGGCTTAAATTTTCCCTCCAAGACATTCATTTCAAAGTCAACTATGCAGATGTCATCGACGTGAATACCAAAGTAGTCCATACTGGTTGGAGTTATTGCTACAGCATTTTCCCCTTCGATCAGCATGGATATATTGCCGCCAGTGCCAACGGTGTAGCCTTTCTGCGATAGACGCTGGCTATATTGTAAAACTGATTCTTTGTAAGCTTGATACTTACTCAATTTTGATGCTCCTTCTTTCCTGTAATTTTTACTAATTTCTTAAACATAATATTATCATAATAAAAACTGCTTTTGAAATAAATTCGAAAAACGTCCGCTGGCTCATGATGTACTGGACCAGGCAGTAAAGGCTGTCCCTGCTCAGATGTTAAATGATGACTTTTAGAAGATAACTTCGTGCAAATAGTCTCGCTTTTGGAATTGTTGGTATTGGTCTGTCCATTTAAAGCATTACTTCGACTTTTGCAATCTTATGGAATGGTGATTTTTACTTCACTGATAAAGGGTTTTATTGGTTTATTGTAGCAATATGTATAATAACTTCAGGAAATAGAAATAAAGGGAGACGGCTTTACCGAGGTGATAGTGAGCATTCCCGAAAAGGCAGTCGTAGAACTGGATGGAACCTTTGAAACACTGAATCTGGACAGTGAAGGTGTATGTTTAGTACTGAGCAGTGAACCACATGCTGATACACTTAATGTCAATGCATCTGCAGTAGTCAGCGGTACAGGAGAAATAGAGAATGCCAATGTTAATATAAGAATAAAAAGAATGATGTTGAAGCTATTAGAGGTTTTGAGGAGGCTGTATGCACCATGGAGTATTTCGATGAATCAGATGAGGCTGATTGGTTGATTATACCGCAGTTTGATATCTATGACCTGTGTGAGAAGATAAGCGGTAGCACCGATAATTTCGATGAAACGACCCGTACTAAAGCGGATGAGATTATGACTGCCGTTGATGACATGGTTATTTATTCTTATGGAGGCTCTTATTATACAGGCTTTACTGAAGGTCGGAATGGCTTGAGCATCTTTTTCCCGGATGGAGATAGGATTTATGAGGGAAACTGCCACTGGGCTTATCTATGGTGGTATAACTCCATTGATACTGTTGATGAGTTCGGAGAAGGGTTTGAGTATGGATGTTTAAAATGGTGTCAGGATAATCAAGACCCGGAAACCAATCAGGTAGGGAACTGGTTTGAAATGTTGGATGCCTGGTATGATACATCGAATGAAGCCGATGGTGGTCTAAATGGCTACCAGTGCTAGAAGGTAAAAAATACAACATGTTTCAGCTAAGAAATGCGACAGATAGTTCTCAATCTGTCGCATTTTCTTTACTGCCACTGAGAAGTCCTCCTTTGTCGTAAGTTAAAGAGATGATAAGATTTAGGCGATAATAAATGTGTAGAAGTGAAAATAACGCTGAAGGATAATACATCTATAAATAATGTTAAACAAATTATATATTTATGATTCATACTTTATGTTAATATTTACATGCATTGACATCTTAACTATGGCAAGGGAGTATTTGAAGGAACCAAATGATGAATATTTTTTGCTTAATTAAGGAAATAGCCATAAAATACGAGAATCATCCCGCATTAACAATAAGACTGGATAACGGGAAATATCGCAGCTATACATATGAACAGCTTATGGAAACAACTAGAAGGTACTCCCTGAGATTAATTGAGGCAGGTATAAAAAAGGGAGACAGGGTAGCCATAATAGCTGAAAACTCCCCTGAATATGTTATTTCTTTCTTATCAATAATATCCATTGACTGCACAGCAGTTTTAATCGATCCTGCATTGGCAGGTTCAGATCTGATAGAACTGGTCGAGGCATCAGATGTCAGAGGAATAATGATGTCTCCCAAAGTAAGACAGATCTTTTCGGAGTCAGAAAACTTCTGTGTGCCTACATTTGATATCTTCAACCAATGTGCTGCTTTTAAGGGTGATATGAATGCACTGTCCAAAGACTATCCCCCTACGTCAGACCCTGATCAGGAAATAGTCGCGATCCTCTATTCTTCGGGCACCACAAGTTCAACCAAGGGTGTTATGCATCGTCATGAAGGTATATTGTTCATGACGATAAAGAATATCGAGACTTTTTATATGAACGAAAATGACAGATTGCTGGCAGTAGTCCCTATTTTTCATATCTATGGTTTTATCGCCAATATGATGGTTCCTCTGCTAGCTGGAGCATCAGTGTGTTTTCTTGAATCGATTGCCAACGACAACCTGCTCAAGGCCTTTGCTGAATTTAAACCGACCTCATTTTGCTGTGTCCCAAGGGTATTTGATCTGTTTAAAAGTAAGATCACAGATACTATCGATGCAAAAGGTGAATTCACTTCCAAAATCGTTAGTACTATGATGGCAGCTTGTTTATTTGTAAGACTTAAGTCAGGAATCAATCTCGGGCAATATCTATTCAGAACTGTGCATAATATTTTTGGGGGGAAGATAAAAGGGTTTATGTCTGCGGGCACTCCACTGGATTATAGCACCTCGTTTTTTTATTTTGCTTTAGGTTTCAATCTTTTCAATGTTTATGGGACGACCGAAACCAATGCACCTGTGGCTACCGGTCATTTTGAGTACTATGCTTTAAAAACCAATGGTAAGCCTTTGCAGGATATATATATTTCAATCAAAGATCCAGATGAAAACGGGATAGGAGAAGTAATTACCAAAACCCCGGCTATAATGAAAGGTTACTTCAGGGACGAAAAGGCTACCCAAGCCGCTTTTATCAATGATGATTGGTTTCTTACCGGTGATACCGGATATTTGGACCAGGCGGGAGACCTTATAGTTACCGGCAGGTCAAAAGAAAATATCATTTTAGCTACCGGGAAAAAAGCAGCACCATACGATATAGAAAAACATTACGAAGTTCTTGAAGGCGTATCGGAATTTGTAGTATGCGGTATTAACAAAAATAATAATTCATTCGATGAAATTCATGCATTTATAGTAAAAGACGAAACATGTGATGCAGTAAATAGAGAACTTGAAGCTGCAATTCTAAACATCAGTTCTTCACTCCCGCCGTATATGAGGATTTCCAGAATACATTTTGTGAATGAAATCCCCAAGACATCCCTGCAAAAGCCTAAACGCTATCTCCTTAAAAATATGGTTTTAAAGTCTAATCCCATTCCAAATAGCCCATCAGATATAAATGATCTTTCCCCAGGCTATGAAAATCATGCAGATACTTTCGACCTGGTATTTGGAATAGTCTCCAGATTAAACTTCAGCGGAAACACCATTTTTGAAAACTCCAGACTTTTTGAAGATCTTGGCTTTGATTCCCTGAGCGCTACTGAGCTCTGTTTGATCATCGAAAAGGAAACCGGCAAAGATGTCCTCGATCTTTTAAAACCAAACATAACTGTTGGTGAAATAGCAGGTTTACTGGATGAAGTATCAACTTACAGGGCTAAAGAAAAGATCAGCGAATTCCCTCACCGCAAGGGCGTTTTTGAAAAGAGTATTTTTAGCTGCGTAAGCCTTTTTTCAAAACTCTTTTATAATTATGAAATTAAGGGTATAGATAACCTGCCTGCTGAGGGCGGTTATATACTTTGCCCCAACCATCAAACTCATTTCGATGGTTTATGGATTCTGATGCATCTTCCCCGGGGACACTTTCACAAGTTCTGCTGTATGGCTAAAAAGGAACATTTAGATAATCCTTTCGGAAGAATAATGATTAGAGTTGCAGGTGGTATACCAGTAGATCGGTATGGCAATACCGGTCCTGCTTACAGAATTTGTCTGGAGCAGCTTGAGAAGGGCTCGATTTTGCTGGTGCACCCGGAAGGCACAAGAACCAATGACGGTGTAATCGGAGAATTTAAGAACGGGGCTTCCAAGTTGTCTATACAGAGCAAGGTTCCAATAGTTCCGGTTCGAATCGGAGGGGGATATGAGGTCTTCCCCAAAGACAGATTCTTTCCCAGATTGTTAAATATTAACCCGGGCAGCATCAAGAGGTATAGACTGACGATATCCTTTGATAAGCCTTTACTTCCTGAAAGTGAGAACCTGGACTATTTAACCGGTGAACTTAAAAAACGGGTAGTAAATTTATAAAAGAGGTTGGTTTATGGCTTTAAAAGCTTTCTACATTATAGCTATGGTGATTACAATGGTTGCATTGGGGGCTTCGTTAATAACCCGGCGCAGCGAACTGACCAAGCGGTGCTTAACTCTTATTGTGCTGATAAACCTTATGTGTTTCATACTATTACTTGGCCGCGCAGCTTTTATTTTATCTATGCTTACAATTGCCATAGCAGGTTCATATGAACTTTCACTATGTGCTAAAATGAATCGATTTGAGACAGTTTTGTTGATTATTACAGGTGTATCTTTATTTACGGTAATCAAATTATATGGTGTATTATTCTATTGCCTGTTGCCCTTTGGATTAGTTATGTCTTTCTTATTATTGTGGCCAAAATTCATTTTTAAAAAACTGAACTGCATTGCCTGGGGTTCTCTTATAAGCATTGTCATCCCGTGTTCCGTAGCACTTACCAAAATTTATGATCTGGATACAAACCATATTATTGCTATAATCCTCCTGGTTCAGTTTAATGACGGATTTTCTTATCTGGTCGGTCAGAAGCTGGGGAAAACCAAATTGAGTTTTATTAATCCAATCAGTCCCAATAAAACTTTGGAAGGATATATTGGAGGAATGTTAGGAGTGATCCTGGCTATAATGCTTTTGCAAACAGTAATTCCTGTATATGCAGATAATAAGATATTTATAAGATTTATATTTTTGACTATATCAGTTTTTATTTTTTCCAATGCCGGCGATCTTGTTTTTTCAATTATAAAACGTAAGTTTAAAGTCAAAGATTTCTCTAACATACTCGCCGGGCACGGTGGAATATTGGATCGCTTTGACAGCATCTTGTATCTGGCTCCAATTTATATTCTTCTTATATATGAAGGTGTAATTTGAATATATTAGGAATTTGGCGGAGAAATAGTGTATATTTTTATCTAACTTTTTTTTCAGCAGGTACGCAAGGAATAATTACCCAATTATTTGTGCGAAATTATTATCCTGACTATAAAGAGTTGTTACTTCCAATTATTTTGGTAACAGGTTCTATAGCATATGTTTTAGGTATCTGGCTGTCTGGAAAATATCTGGATTTGCCTATTAATATAATTAAAATAATGCTTTGTTTAAATTTTGCAGGTTTTTTTGGAGTTTTGATTGCTAAGAGTATGATATTTTATATTATCTTTTATGCACTGGCGTGTTTTTCCTGCAACTTCGCTTATAATTTTCTGGACCATTATTTTATTAATAGCAGCGAGCAAATTGAAATAAGTACGCATGTAAAATCGATGCTTTCATATCAAATGCTTGCGTTTATGCTTGCACCATTGTTTTTTTCAATAAGTACCGGAAATATAATTTTGCTTTTGAGTGTCATAACATTTATAGCCATAGTGAGCCTGACACCAATATTTAGAAAAGAGGAGAAAACTGACGAGCATATAGTAATAGATAAGAAAGCGATAAAAGGTAAAATAATCCTGAGTATAGAAGAAAAATTATTTATATTCTATACCACGCTATTTATGGCAATAGTAGCCATGGCTATATCAATGATGGTCTATATTTTATCTGAATATTATTCATTTCCTAATTTTGCTGTAAAAAGCGGCATATCCCTAATGATAATGAGTATTTCAGCTGGGCTGGGAATATTGATTGTAAGGTCTTCTTCAGAAAGCGATTTTAATACAGATGATAAAGCATTTGCATACAAAAATTTTAGGCCTAGGCTTCAGAGCACTATTATTCTGTTAACACTTAGTATGACATTGCTGCTTTTGGCCAAATTATTTGACAGCTTTATCTTTGTGGCAGCTATTTTAGCAGTATTAGGATTTGTAAACGGTTTATTTTTAAGTTCAACCCGTAAATTTGCAGGAATTACATCAGTTCGAAAAAATAGGCCGGAATTGTTGACAGTCTTCAATAATCTGCAAAGTATTTCTTCGTTGCTTGGCTATGGTATCTGTATTGTCTTATCAATCATAGTTCGACATCTAAATATTAATTTTTATTCATTTCTTATGATGATAATAATTATCGCTCTTTTAATCGAGCAAGTTTTAATATTTATTTGGTTGCACTTTAATCGGAGAGAGCTAAAAAATAAATGAATTTAATAATATGAGGGGTGGATAATATTGAATAATAAAAGTATTTTCGTCAGAATGATTCCGGCATTAGAGTACTATAATATTGCCAATTTGATGACGACCTTAACCATTGTGCTAAATATTTTGATCGTTTATTTATTGCTCCAGGGCGATATAAAGTGGGCATTATGGCTTTATCCATTTGTAGCTATAATTGATGTATTTGATGGAAAAATCGCCCGGTGGACCAACTGTACATCTGAATTTGGAGCCCGGCTGGATAGCCTTTGCGATGCCGTTTCATTTAGTTTTATGCCGGCTGTAATTGCATTTTTTCTTGGTTTTAATCATCCAATGGCCATTGCCCTCGTAATAATAAATGCTGTTGCTGGCATTTGGAGATTGGCCTATTTTGATATTGTGGGACTGGTAAAGGAAGGAAATAAGGAATTCTATATAGGAACACCAACAACCAGAACGGCTGCTCTTTTCTTTATTGGATTAACGATGATGGGTTTTTTCCAGGAGTATATCATTATATTCTTTTACATCTTCTTCATTGTATCCCCGATTCTTATGCTTATTAACTGTAAAATAGAAAAAGTAGGGCTTTTTGCAGAATTTCTTTATGTGCTTATGCCTGTTAGTATGATACTGTATTGGTTTGTATGGTAATAACTAATTCTAAGGTTAAATATAGCCATAAACCATACAATGATTAGATTAATTGGTGGTTATGAGCGTCTGCTTTATTCTATCATGCCTATAAACAAATCCGCTAAATCCGGATCAAACTGAATACCGGCACAGCGCTTTATTTCATCGACCGCATTTTGGTGACTCATGGCCTTACGGTACGGGCGGTCGTTAATCATTGCATCGTAAGCATCTACAATAGCCAACATTCTGCATTCGAGGGGAATATCCGTTCCCTTCAAACCCAGGGGATAGCCCTGGCCGTTCCACCACTCATGGTGTTTCAAAATCCAGCCGGCGACAGGCTGAAGATCGGCTGAAGAGCGGGCAATACGGTGGCCGATCTCACAGTGTCTCTGCATTTCTTTTCTTTCTTCCGGGGTTAACAGTCCTGGCTTAAATAGAACATAGTCGGAGATACCGACTTTGCCGATGTCATGAAAATGGGCCAGTAGGCCTAAATCAGCCCAACTACTCTGGGGAATTCCGCTATGCAGGGCAAAGGCAAGCAATAAATCCTGTAAACGCCGGCTGTGATCCTCGGTAATAATGTCCCTTGCTTCGAGAGTCCTCATTAAAGTCTGTACCAGATCGCTGTGAGTGCTCTGGTTGCGGTGCAGTTTTTCCCGATACATCTTATCGTCGGCATCCTTAAAAAGCATCCTGATGCTGGTTGACTCGTCTTCCGAGCAGGAAAAACCAATCGATATACTTAATGGGACGGCGGGATTTTCCAGGTTATACAGGTCAACTGCGCTGCGAACTCTATGGCAATGTTTTTCAATATCGGATCGCGAAATATTGGATAAGAGGATTGAAAACTCATCTCCGCCAATCCTGGCCACCACGGTTCCAGGGTCAGATGTGGATCTTAAGATGTTCGCGGATGCAATTAAAATTGCATCCCCCATATTATGCCCAAAAGTGTCATTAATCAATTTGAGGCCGTCTACATCACAGATGATGATACCTGGTGAAGCGGCTTCTAGCTGAATCAGTTGCTGCTCAAAATAGCCACGGTTATAAAGCCCGGTAAGCGCATCATGCATACTGGTATATTGTAATTGTTCATTCGCCATCTGCAGTTCGGAGGTTCTCTCATTTAGTTCACTCGTTACGGTGTTGACAAGGCAGGTCAGCGCTCTGAGTATTCCTATGTTTCTGGTGGTAACGTTATCTACTGTTGTAGTAATCTGGGCATTTACTGGTTCAGGATGAATGTCTATATTTCGTTGAGGTTTAGAATTCTTTTTGATACTTCCCGGTTCGGATAGGGTCATGGTAGTCATGGTATTGTTAAGTAATTGGTTGCTGTTATCCACATGAAAGAATTCGCCGCTGGTAAAAAAACCGGCCGTAGGGGCAATAGTTTGCAGCGGAAGTGTTTCGATCTGGGCAGACTCCTGAAGAAAGCTTCGGCGGGCAACACAGGAATATACAAATATGCTCTCGACCGGTTGTTGACGGATGGTTTGCAGCAGGGACTCTATTTGTTCGAGAATCAAATTAATGTGGCCAAAACTAAAACGGACTTTTTCACCCGGGGCTATATCACCAAAAAAAGCCAGTGAATCGTCATCATATCGGTAAAATGGTGATCTGCCAATATCAAGGCCATGCTTGCAGATGGTCAGCGGAAATTCAATTCCGTTAAGGATATCGAATTCCTCGTTGGCTCCCAGGTAGTGGCGGTAAAGCTCATATGCCGGTATATGATCAATCGAATATACCCTTGAACCTTCAGATCGGGTGATCGTCATTTCTTTGCCTATGGGCTGCCAGCCCAGGTGACTGTGCCGGATAACCGTTAAACCTTGGCCCTTGAGAAGGGCCCCCACCACCCCGCAATCCGTTATGTCTTGATTGCCAAATACAAAACATTGTTTATTGTTAAGATTGTCTCCTGCAATACCTCCCGCTACCGGTAAGCAAGCACTCACCGATTGAACCCCTTTTATCAATTCAGTGCCATTTACTGTCACCCCGGTCGCAAACAGAATCAATACCTTTGCTTGATCAAGGTTTAGCCTGGATGCGATCGATCGACCCAACTCATGGTCAGTAACACCATTCTTGTCCATGAAAACTACCTGAACATCACTGTATTGAAAAACAGAAAATGAAAGCACGATGGTTAACCCGCTTACCACTCCGTTTATTATCTCTCCATTGGTGGTTGCGCCAATAATTTGAGCCTGAGGAATCAACTCGCGAATCTGTTTTGATATGGCAATCAGGAAATTTTTATCAGCAATACCGGCAAAAACTTGTACCAGAACAGCTTTATTGTTTGGGTCTAATAGTATGTCTCTATGGTCGTTAACGAACTGTATCAAACCATGCTGATTTTTGTAATATGTATTAATGGTATGCATGTCTAGCCTCCATTGTATTGTATTAACATGAAAATTTTCCTGTAAATGTATCAAGTGGTACTTTATATAATATCGTTTAAATATAACGCTTTCATTAGATGTAAATGAAACAGAACGTAATCAGGTGTGCCTCAATTACGGACTTTTCTTAATATATTAAGTTTGCCGAAAAAAGCGCGGATGATAAAGAAAAGACCCGTATTGCGATTGTAAGGTGTGAGACCGTGGCCGAGGTATGCCCGGGTATTGCCTGTTTTAAGGCTTTTAATAAACGGCGCCAGCATTTTGAGCAGTACGGTGATAATGTTGAAATTTTAGGATATTTTACCTGCGGGGGTGTCGAAGGGACCCATCACTGACCAGATTATTTGCCAGCATTTGGCCCGACATCTGCCGCTCTTTAAGTTATATAATGGGGTTAGGCACAGGTGCTGGGGGATGAGGGAAAGAATTTGAGTTTTCAGGTCGGTCCCTCATTTTATATACCTGTCTGCTCAGGCAGGAGATGAGATGCTTTTAATCAATAACTTTCCTTTTTTTTAGCCTTGGCTCTTCAAGGCTTCTTTTTTGTCCATGTTTTTCCATATCATAATCGAGATCAGGTTTCAATAATGCAGTTGATGGATAACGAATGCTGATGGAATCCAGAAAATCGTGAATGTTTTCGAATAAAAGACCGGCTATGAACCAGAAGGGGAAAAAATCCAAACGGATAAAGCCATCCACCACATAGGGACTAAAGCCTGAATAATCCCAGGGGCAGAAGCCTATAACATTGCTGAGCAGCCATCCGCTAATATATTCGATAAAGAATATTAAAGAAACCCAAATGATTCCCCGGATCGGCCAGGGAGCTGACCTGATTCTGTCATGCACCGGCTCCAATAATACCGCCATGCCGTAGATGGGAAACATCCACAGGTAGGTGTATCCGGTCAGGCTCAGCGAGCCCCGCAGCAGGGAACCGGTACCGGTAAATACTATTTCAAATATCCAACCCACGAAACCATAGATAATAAATCTTTTCATCATAGATATAGTTTGTTTAAAGCAGTATATTTCATTACCTGTTAATTAGTGGTATTATTCCCGGGTATCAATGGAGACGGTTCTTGTCGAAGGGGACGGTTCCATTTGACAACAAAAAATTGAAAAAACTTGTCAAAAAGAACCGTCCCCATTGACAATTTGTTTGGAAATCAGGCAGGAGGCTGCATAACAGATGGTCAGGGCTGCAATTAGCCGGGCTATTTGAACCGGAATAATAAAGGCCCCTAGAGCCATCCAGATAATAGTATCTTCCACCAGGCTGTGGCAGATTACTAAAAATAGGTTGATAAGGTATATTTCGTCCGCATCCAGGTACCCGCTGCGTCCCGAGTCGATGATTACTGCAGCGCCATAACTTATACCTATGAAGGTGCCGGCCAGCAGAGGCAGGTTGCCGGCTTGCGGCAGTTTCAGCATCCGGGTAATCGGTGAGGCCAGGCCAGTCAAACGATGCAGAATCTTATATTCCTGCATAAGCTCAACCGCAATCATCACCGAAGTTATGATGAATCCGAGTTCTACTACTAGTTTTAGGCTGTTTTTAAAGATTTCCCAAGCAATGGCTGTCATTATTTATCTCCACTATAAAATAAAATTAATTCCTATTCCGAAGACACAAGCTGCTATTATACGAATAATTATAAGCGAAGTGATTCTGCTGCCGCTTTTCTTGCTTACTGCGGCTTCCACGGGAAGGTCATGGGCTAACAGCAGCATGGCTGCCACAATAGTTAGTTCTCTGGGGCCGAGGCCCAGAGGCACTACTGCTCCCACCCCAGCGTAAAAGCTGACCAGGGCTCCCAGTACCAGTGGCAGGGCCGCTTCTCCCGGCAATCCCAGAAGACTCATGAAAGGGGATAGCGAGTCCGATAGCCAGGGTATGACTGGCGTATAATTAAGCAGGGAGACAATTACATAGACAGGCAGTACTATCTTTATAACTAGTTCCCAGGTCAAATTTAATCCCTTTTTAGCCCCTCGGGACAGTATTTCTAGCATATTCCAGCTTCCATTCTTTAGCAGTATAAGATCGATGCCATTCAATAAGACAGATTTATTATACATCAAGTTAACATCTGCTGCTTAAATTTAGACTGTGCCCCTACGGTACCGTATGTTAATAAATAAATGATTTTTTTAGGGGAATTATAGTAATATGGTAATTAGGTATAGATGGATATTGCTTGCCATAGGCATAGATCTGGTATGTGGTGTACATAGAGGGAGGAGGAAAATGATGAAAAAGCTTACGGAAAATGTGATGTTGTTGGGGAATGGCTATTTCAATTATTATGTAGTTGGACAAAAAGAAGCGGCCCTAGTGGAATGCGGGACCAGCGCCGGGGCAGCGATTCTGGCCCGGCAGTGGATAGACTTGGAGGATAAACCGGATATAAAATACTTGATAGCACTGCACTCGCATTTCGATCATGCCTGCGGTATTCCGGCCTTGAAGAGGATGTTCCCGGAGGCGCTGGTGGTGGCCAGTAAAACCGGGCAGAAATTACTGGGGAAAGACCGGCTTGTAAAGGGATTGTTTGAATATGACCAGGTAGTAAGCGATAATTACCTCAAGAGTGGTCTGCTGGACAAAAAACCGGAACCACCAGGAGCTGAAATAATTGCAGTAGATATAGCTGTAGGGGATGGAGACACCATAGAACTGGGTGGGGGACTGAAATTGGAGATTATAGACGCCCCCGGACACAGCATCTGCTCAATATCTGCCTATCTGGAGCGGGATCAGGTAATGTTTATTTCAGATGCAGCTGGTATTCAAGGCGCTGATAAGCAAATATCACCGGTGTTTTTTCAGGATTATGATCTCTATGTGAATACTATAAAGAAGTTGATGTCATACCCAACCCGGGTAGCCGGGGTGGCACACGGGGATATTCCGGTGGGAAAAGAAGTAGAACCATTCTACAATGAAAGTCTGGCAGCGGCAGTTCGCTGTTTTGATCTAATCAAGAATAAATTGGATGAGGGTATTGAAGAAAATGTAATAGCTGCTGAGCTCTATGAAAGGTTTATCAAGGATGGATTATCTTATTACCCGGTAGATATGATGACAGGAGCTATGTCTCTCTTAATAGAGAGTGTTAAAAGAAAACTCTAGATAACGATACCAATAATGTTCAGTATAAAAACCCTGCGTTGATTTAATCTTCGCAGGGTTTTTTGCGTCCTGGGCAAGCAATGGGAACAATGCAAAAATGTGGTTATTTTATAAAAAATGTATTAATATAATAATTAAAAAAGGAACGACCGTTCCGTATTGGAGGCGGTGCGATATGCCCGGGAAAAATGATAAGATGCAGATCAAGCGGGAACGTATCCTGGACTGTTCTATGCAGCTGTTTTTAGAAAAAGGGTACATCAACACCAGTGTAAGGGATATTATAGAATCTTCCGGTTATGGCGCAAGTACTTTTTATCGTTACTTCCAAAGCCGGGAGGAGATATTGAAAACTCTCTTAGCAGAATTCCTGGATACTATCGTCAGACGGGTGAATGATTTTTATACCACCCAGGAGAACCTCGCTTTACGTTTTATTGAAAGTAAACGAGTAGTACTGGAAGTATTTATCGAAAATCAGCAAATGGCTGAGATATACAGCCGGTCGGCAGGTATAAGTGCTCAGATAGACAGTTTTTTAAACTGCTTTGATCAGCGTTTTATCAGGTACAGCTCTAATAACATTAGATATGGAATTGAGAAGGGTATTTTTAAGGATCAGCCAGTACTTCCCGTAGCACATGCTATTCTGGGGTCTATCAAATACGCAGTATATAGATGGATCGTATTGGATGAAATAGATACCGAAGAAATGACCGAGTTAGTCTTATCCTTTCACGAATCCCTGGCAGCAGGCATGTTGATATGAGCAGAAGTATCTAGGCAGAAAATTCCAGGTTCAATAGCGATAAATGGGAAAGGGGACGCCTATGAGAAGACTAAATCCAGAGCATGTAGCGCGGGTTATTCAGATGCTAAATAATGCTCCATATTTTAAGCTGCTGTCGATAGCAGTCCAGGAGATTGGCCAGAGTTATTCGATTATGACCGCTGAGGTGAGCGAAAAGCATTTTACTCCCTTTGGAGGCATTCATGGAGGAGCTTATGCTTCTATGCTGGATTCAGCTGCTTATTGGGCTGCTTACGCCTCAGTAGACGAGGATGCCGGCATGACTTCACTGGATCTAAGTGTTAATATGCTGGCACCAGCTAAAGACGGTGAGCTGCATATTCGGGGAGAATTGATAAGAGCCGGTCGTACTATAAGTCTGACTGAGGCCTCTATATATAATAGCGATGGGCGCTTGCTGGCCCATGCGGTATCGAAAATGATGATAGTACCAGGGATGCAGACCATTAAACAGGCTGCTGAATTCAGCAGCCTGCAGGATATACCACCCAAATTCATGGTGGACTAGATAAAGAGTTGTCTATATGTATTTACAGGGGAGGAGTTATTTCGTATGATACGAAAGCTTTCAGATAATGTCCTGATGATGGGTAACCGGCACTTCAATTATTTCATAGTGGGAAGGGAACGGGCAGTTCTCATCGAATGCGGTGTCACAGGAGGGGTTATGAGTTTTCGGCAGGACTGGCAGCAGCTGCAGAGACCACCTGAGATTCACCGCATACTAGCTATGCATGAACACTTTGACCATGTCTGCGGCATACCAGGGTTAAGAGAAATGTTTCCCCAGGTACCCGTTGCAGCTACCCCCCAAACAGCCAGGGTACTTAACAAAGCTGCAGTTATCAAAGATTTTTTCCAACAGGATGAAAAAATGTCTATGGTGCTGAAAAAACGAGGACTTATAAACGATGAACCAGTTTCCCCTCAAGTTGACGCCATCCAAATAGACGAGTATATGGGTGATGGCGATGTTATTGAAATTGACCGCGGTACAGCCCTGAAAGTAATGGAGACGCCGGGGCACAGCCCGGGCTCTATAGCTGTTTATCACAAACAGGAACAGCTGATGTGTCTTTCTGATGCCGGAGGATACCAGATCAGAGACGATTTTATTTTTCCGATATTCTTTCAGAACTATGAAATATATTTAGAGAGTATAGAGAGGATGAGTACTTATCCTACCCGTATCCTGGCCCTGCCTCATGGAGAGATATGGACTGGAATATCAGTTCATCTATTCTATCGTCGGGCTCTGGAATCGGCCCAAAAGGCTTTTAAATGTATTCGGCGTATGCTGGAGGATGGACTGGAAACAGCAGAGATCGAAAGCCGCTTGTATAAACGTTACTACCGGGATGACCTGATGATTTATACCCCCGAAAACATTCGTCTTTGTGTTAAGCTGCTGGTATTAAGGGTGAGAGAATGCCTGGAGTAAATAAGCTTTCAAATGTCGGGGATGGCCTCTGAAACGTATCAGAAGACCGTCATGAGAGACGTTAGACCCCATAATCATTGGGATAATCGATGTATTCTGAAGATGACAGATTTAGGAAACGGTTCAAGACGAGTATAAGGATGCCGATCAGCAGGAAGAGCGTCGCGATAGAGAACTGGTCCGCAACATAACCGAAAAGGGGAGCCAGTATTACCATGAAAACAGCGGTAAACATGCTGTCCACAGACATAGCGGTAGCGCGTTCGTCTTTGTTCATATTATCTGCGCACACATCCAGAAATAACGGTCTCCGGGCGTCTTTAGCCACATAGAGGATAAAGAAGATGATCACCACCAGGGTGGTGAGGCTGCTGGTAATAGCCAGATATAGTATCAAGGCCGTAACTCCCATAATATCAAAAAAAACGGACATAAGAGTACCAGAAGTGGCCAGATTATTTAAACGGTAAACATTTTTAGATGCGATAGAACTAAAGATATAAAAAACTCCATAAATAATGCCCAGATAAACGTTCACCCGGTCTTCCTGGCTGAATTGCCCCAGGCTTACCGCACCAGCGGTTAAAACCATGGATACCATGATCGGTTGTATATAGTCTTTTATGCTCTTAAAGATGCTGTCATACAGAGATGAACTTAAGAGTACCCTGCACAGCACAGCATTGCCGCGGATGCTTTTAAGCTTATCCACACCGGTTATGAAGAACCCTTTCATACTTACTGTACTCTCCATCCTTTCATCCAGGCTGTCCGGGTATGAGGCTATCAATATGAAATCCAGGATATAAGGGAGGATACAGACCAGGAACAGCCAGCGTAATTCAGGCAGGCTTAATACGAAAACAATCGATACAAATGCCGAGATAGAAGAACCGATCAAAGAAAATGAACGGGTACGGCCGTAAACAAAGGTTTTATGATTGAACCACCCTTTTTGCTCCAGATAGGTTAGTATCATAGCTTTATGAGTGCCGGAGCGAAAAGCCTCACCCAGACCAAAGAATATCATAGCTCCAGCCAGCATTAAAAGAGTGCCGGAAAAAAAGAAGATAATAAAAGAGATGATATAGAATGTAAAGCATAACATCAACTCCCGCTTCTTACCATAAGCATCAGCAATTATACCCGATGGTACTTCAAATAGATATACTACCACTTCTCTGATAGCATACAACAAACCAATATCAAATAGGCTCATCCCCATGTCTATCAAATAAATGAGTAAATAGGGTTCAAAGAACTTAAGATTTTTTAATAATCCATAAAAACAGAATTTCCAGATCTGTTTATCTTTTCTTATCTGTTTATGTATTTCAAAGACAGGATTCAATTAATAAACCTCTTTTCACTGTATGCCTAGTAGATAATCGGATTATCTACTATATAAAATCTACTCTTATCCAAGTCTGGTGGCAAATTAATATTTATATGGACTCTGGGTTACATTGATTTACTATAGGATTTATTTGGAGTTAAGGTGGAACCTGTCCCACAATGAATTCATTCTGGAATAATATTCTACCAACTGCCCAGTCATATCTCGTAAATCAGCCTAATAAAATGTAATACATGTAAGGCTCTAATATTTTGTCCACGGATCTTGGGGGGTGTGTTTAATAAATAAAAAATGGATCAAGATTATGGTACCGATAGTAGTTCTGCTGTTAGCTTTTGGTCTGGCTTTCAACACCCTGCGGGATATGTATGTTAAATCCCGCCTGGAAGCCCAGGTGGAACTAAGCAAAGCACTTACCAATATGGAAAAAATATCTGAATACAGATATAACCTGAAATCAGGTTTTGCAGTTGAAGGACGGGAGGAGGTGATAAGTCGGGTAGACGGAGAGAAAAGCGAGGGAAAAACTCATATAAAGGGGGAGATGGTTAACACACCTGTAGATATCTTTTATATCGACCGTACCATCTATAATTACGATTCTCTCTCAGACAAATGGCTGATCATTGAAAGTGATACTACTAATTCGGAAGAACTGCTTATATCAGAACTTAATCCCATGAGCAACTTCCGAATCAGAGCACCGGGCACAGTTGAAAAAATAGGTTTTGAAAAGATTGATGGTACGGAGTGTTTGGTGGCTGCATGTAAAACTGGAGTTCAAAGCGAATTGTTGGAAACGTTCTGGCAGGATTTCGAGTACCAGTTCTGGATTGACTATAATAAAGGGCTGGTGAAAAAAGCCTGTGTAGAAGCTAAAAACAAAGATTCTTTTGAGACGATTTTGAAGATTGAGGTTGTTTATAAAGATGTGAATAAGAAAATAGATATAGAAGCACCGGATGTTACCAAAAAGAAGGAGTAATAATCAGCAGGGGCTTTCATTCCAGGCCCCTGCTATTCTATTGTGTGTTATAAGCCTGTTTAATATAAAGAGATTGAAGTAAGAAGCTAAAAATATACCCTGGAAACGGGTGGACGGTCAAAACATTTTACCAACATTTGGAAGCTTCGTTGCGTCATGAGCAAGGAGTTGTTATAATCTCCTTATATAAGGGGGGATTGTTTTTGAATCTCAAGGAAGTCGACGTTTTATTTACAGCAGAAGAAATTCGGGAAAAAGTGAAGGAACTGGGGAATAAAATTTCTGCTGATTATGAAGGAGAAAGCCTGCTGGTAGTGGGGATATTAAAAGGTGCCTTTGTTTTCATGGCCGATTTGATCCGAGAAATCGATATTCCAATGGAAATTGATTTTATGAGTGTTTCCAGCTATGGGACATCTTCGGAAACATCTGGTGAAGTGAGGATCATGAAGGATCTTGATTTTTCCATAGAGGGAAAAAATGTACTGGTCATAGAAGATATCGTGGACACCGGCTTAACCCTGAATTATATCAGCAAGATATTGAAACAAAGAGGATGCAGCAGCGTTAAAATATGCTGCCTGCTGGATAAGCCTTCGCGGCGACGCAGCCCGGTGATACCTGATTATATAGGCTATACCATACCAGATAATTTTGTGGTTGGATATGGGTTGGATTATTCCGGGCGTTATCGCAACTATCCGGCTGTATGTATTTTAAAACCATCAGTTTATAACAATGATTAGAGGTGCAGCAATGAATAACGAACTCGTACTAGTACTTGATTTCGGAGGTCAATATAATCAGTTGATTGCCAGACGAGTCCGGGAATTATCGGTATATAGCGAAATGGTTCCCTTCAATATAAGCTATGAAGAGGTAGTACAGAAAAAGCCCGGCGGTATCATATTAACCGGTGGGCCGGAGAGTGTACACGTAGAAAACGCACCTGCCTGTGATCCTCGGATTTTTGAAATGGGCGTTCCTGTGTTGGGTATCTGTTATGGTATGCAGTTAATAACCCAGCACTATGGGGGGAGTGTCACCGGAGGACATGTTAGAGAGTACGGGCGCAGTATGCTGGAAGTTACCGATGCAGACGATATATTGTTTAGTGGATTAGATATGGACATGCAGGTATGGATGAGTCACGGTGATTCTATCGAAAAACTTCCGCCTGGATTCAAGGGAACAGCCCGCACCAATAACTGCTCTTTTGCTGCTGTCAGCAATGCTGAGGCCGGCCTTTATGGGGTTCAGTTTCATCCCGAGGTAAAACACACCCTGTTCGGTATGGATATACTGAAAAAATTCCTCTTTGATGTCTGCGGCTTAAATGGTGAATGGGATTTAGGTGATTTCATCGGGGAAACGGTGGAAGAGATTCGCCATAAAGTAGGCAATAAAAAAATACTTTGTGCATTAAGCGGCGGGGTAGATTCTTCGGTTGCCGCAACCCTGGTGCATAAAGCAGTGGGAGATCAACTGGTCTGCGTCTTTGTTGATAACGGTTTGCTGAGAAAAGATGAACCAGAACAGGTTGTGAAGACCTTCCGGGACCAAATGATGATGAATCTTATTGCCGTGGATGCAGAGGAACGGTTTCTTAATAAGCTGGCCGGGGTCAACGATCCAGAGCGGAAACGTAAGATAATTGGGGAAGAATTTATCCGGGTTTTTGAAGAAGAAAAAAATAAACTAGGTGATATAGAATATCTGGTACAGGGGACTATTTATCCCGATATCATTGAGAGTGGGACCAGTACCGCCCATACCATAAAAAGCCATCATAATGTGGGCGGTTTACCTGAAGATATGGATTTTAAGCTGATAGAACCGCTTAGACTGCTCTTTAAAGATGAGGTCAGGCTTATGGGCGAAAAATTAGGTATTCCCCATGATTTGCTGTGGAGACAGCCTTTTCCCGGTCCGGGACTGGGAGTTCGAGTTTTAGAAGAGGTAACATCAGAAAAATTGGAGCTTTTAAAAGAAGCAGATGCAATTGTAAGAGAAGAAATAAAAAATGCTGGATTGGAGCATGAAATCTGGCAGGCTTTTGCGGTACTGCCCCCAATAAGAAGTGTAGGGGTCATGGGTGATGCCCGTACTTATGCTTACCCGGTAATCATCCGGGCAGTAGTAAGTGATGACGCCATGACCGCAGAATGGGCACGATTGCCTTATGAACTGCTGGATATTATGGCCCGCAGGATTGTAAATGAAGTTAACGGGATCAACCGGGTGGCCTATGATATCACCAGTAAACCCCCCGGTACCATAGAGTGGGAATAAAAATAGTGGTGCCAGGCACTAACTTACTAACTTATTGCTAACTATAAGGACAATAAGTTAGTAAGTTAGTGCCTGGCACCATACTCTTAAACCTGGTGCTTGGAAGCACACAATTTGTAAAAGCCACGGGCATTGGCAAACACCGGGTCATTGCTTACTATTACTACCGGAAAATACTGGCGCAGATATTTTTGCAGGAGAATTGCCCCTCCACCGGTTAATAAAACAATATTTTTTTTGAGGTTGCGGCTCAACCACTTTCTGGATAAATCGGCTATTATCCTACGGGTGAATTCTTCAAACATTTCTTCTTTGATATCTTCTATCTCCATGTCATCATCAATAGCGTTGGTGAGTTCAAGGATGCCATAGGGGAGGGTTCCTGAATCACGGTCTAATAGTCTTTCCCCCACCACGCTGCAGAAATTTATGGTTCTAGAGCCGATATCTATGACCCTGACAATATCTTTCTTAGAGAAATTACGGTTATTGACCAGTTCACCAACATCATTCAAGACGTAATCCCAGTAGGCTCCTTCGCCTTCAGCAGCAATATTGATGTTTTGAACATTTACCTGACGATATTCCCCATTGATTTTTACCTGGTAGTTGCCGCTGAGGAAGGTAAGCATTTCACTTATATTTTCAGGCGTATACTGCTGTATCGGTATACCGGTGTTAACTGTAAAATTATCACTGTTTTCAATCGATAGGGCCAGGGCTGACAAGAACAACACTCTGGTTTCAGGCTGTACTTTACTGCTTAAGAGCATCTGTCGGCCAAAAAAGCTTTCCTCCACCAGATCCGCAATAAAATACTTTTCTCCATCTATTTCAACTTCGTAGCTGCCCCCGGAAGTTATTTTGCGGTCTCTCCATTCACCTACCCGAGCTTTGAATTCCAATTTGCTTCTGGCTGTTATTACTTTTACAGAATCTCGCCCTACATCAATGCCTATACATTTCATTTTTCAAAATTCCCCCCTTGTTTCCTGTTATCAATCCATGTTGAAATATGCGAAAAACCAGTCATCATTGTATTTGCATTTCTTATTCAAGGCCAGCCGCTGTTCCCAGACATCACTGCCGATGATATCTACCATAACCCGGCCAAAATTGGCAGATGCCTTGGTAGCTTCAATAGTACGGGCGATTCGTTCTTCGCTAAACAACTTAAATGCTAATCTTAAGTAGTTATATACTATATTTTCGTACAGCACCGGGTAGGGTTTGCTATTCCTGAACTTATGCAAAATACGAACTTCAGGATTTAAGTATATTCTGTAGCCGCTCAGCCACAACCTCATACACAGGTCTATATCTTCTAAACCCATTATTTTGAACCCGCCATCAAAACCTTCAATTTCCTTAAAGGTTTGAGAACGTATGGTTAATCCTGCAGCTCCTACCAGCGGCACTGGACTGATCTCTTCCACTGCCCGCGTAACCCAGCGTGGCTGCAGCCTGCTATCCAAAAGCAAACCGTAAACATCAGGATGGGACGGATTAAATCCACCAATAACAGGTGCTACCACCGTAACATCAGGGTCTTCAAAGCAGCGAATAAGTTTTTCCAGCCAGTATTTACAGGGTATCATGTGAGCATCCAGGAATACCAGGATATCTCCCTTAGCTGATTTTACCGCCAGATTTCTTGAAGCGGCTGGCCCCAATCCTTTAGTAGTAATAAGACTTATTTGACTATCATAAACATCCTGCAGAAAATTAGCAGAATGATCAGTGGAGCCATCATCAACAACTATAATCTCGTAGGGGATATCTGTTTTGGTTATTTGGATATGTTCAATGGTCTGTTTCAGATTATGGCCTTCATTTTTAGAGGTTATTATCAGAGATGCAACTGTGTTTTTACTGATATTCAAGAATTATCATCTCCCTGGATTCCTGCCATTGAGCGGCTGATTGCCTGGCTCCCAATGACTATATCCAGGCTTTGATTTCTAGTTGTGTTATAAACCCGGAAGCGATTAGGATCTATTTCTTGCTGTTTTCCTTCACTAGTTTGAATTACCTGAGTGATCTGCACCTCTGCTAATTCATCGGAATTACTGGATGTGGTGGTTGGGGACAGCACAGCCGGTGCTGGACCCGGCTGATGTTGCCGAACAGTTTCTATTTCACTAAAGTTATCAGTATTCGGATTAGCAGGTCCATCTTTTTCAGGTAGAGGCTTGGGATCATCGGCAGCAGCATCTGCAGTACGCAGTCTGCTCTTTACCGAGGTAAGAAGTTCATCTAATAAGCTCATCGTTTCCCTCCCTTAAAAAGGTATATCGAATCTGGAAAAAAACCAGTCATCATCATAGATACGCCGTTGGAAATAATTTTTCCGCTGTTCCATAGAATCGCTTACTATGATCTTAGCCAGAGTTTGAACGGTATGACTCTTATTACCTAAATTCTCAATAATCCGAGTAATTCTTGCTTCATTAAAATGGCTTACGGCAAGACGTACGCGATTGTAATGGAAATCAACCGGGTTTACTTCATAAGGAGGTATTTTTCGAAAGTAGTGTCCGATTTTCACAAAAGGATTAATAAAAATTTTATAGCCAAACAGCCATAATTTTAATGATAGTTCTACGTCTTCATAACCCCAGGAATTGAATCCCTGGTCGAATCCATTTACTGCTTCAAAAACACTTTTGCGTACAGCTAAGCAGGCGCCAGGTGCCAGTGGCACTTCTTGAATACGGGATGGATTTTCCAACCACTTTATTTCCAGGTCACTATCCCAGGTCTGCCCATAACCTACCCGGCGATGGGGATCAAAAGGTCCAATGCCAGGGCAGACGGCATCTACTTCGGGATTGATGAAGGTTTCCAGAAGAGTATCCAGCCATCCCTTCTGCATGATGATATGAGCATCACAAAATACAAGTATTTGCGCTTTGCCGGCTGAATCTGCTCCCATGTTGCGTGCATGGGACGCACCGATCCCTTCTGTTGTAACAAGGGTTATATTCCGGTATTCAGGACTGTTTTTGCGAAGGAAGCTGCAGGATTGGTCTTTAGAGCCATCATCAATAACAATGATCGAAGCTTTATCCCGTGCTTCTGTCCTGAGCATGAAATCAAGCGTTTGTTTGGGTCTTATATTCTCGTTTCTGCAGGGTATGATTATAGCTACTCTTTTGTTTTTCAAGATACTTCCTTCCTTCTGCTGCAATCAATCCGACTGCGGATACAATAATACTGCACCCCCAGTTCTAAGACCATTACGGATCGATTGAGTCCTCCTTTCCAGCTCAGGGTATAAGATAAATGTATAATATGAAATTTTGAAATTTAAGCTACTGAAATAACGGGTATGAAATATTCATACCCGTTATATAGTATATTAAGGGTCAACCGGAGTAGCTGTACCAATATAAGGAGAAGCTGTACCTATTACAGCAGCATTCTGCAGGAAGAATATCTTCATGATTACATTTACATCCGCCGGCAATGGCCCTAGGATAAACTGACCACAATCATCGGTGATAGCGTGCCCGATTGATTCCAGATCACAGGTAGTGGTTGGATCATCCAGGGGATCAAGCATCTTAAAGAATTTTACTACGGCAGCAGGAACCGGAGTACCATCCGGGAAGCGGACGATACCATGAATAACCTTTCTTTCATCAGGGACCAGGAAGAAGTCAGCGTCAAACTGCTGGGCATCATCAGGAAAATCACTGGTAGTATTAACAACGAAACGGGTTAAACGGTAGCCCATATGAAACCTCCTTTCAAAAACATTCGATATTAATCTATGAGGAGTCGTCACAGTCCGTTACCAATTAAGATAAAAATTTTGATATTTTAGCTAGAAATAATGTAATTATTGAGTTTAATATACATATTTCATAAATTGAACACTTATGGGTCAATAGGTGTTGCAGTACCTATATATGGTATCGGAGTACCCATAGCAGAAGCATTCTGCAGGAAGAAGATTTTAATAATCACGTTTACATCCGGCGGTAATGGCCCTAAGAGGAACTGTCCGCAGTCATCGGTGATAGCGTGCCCGATTGACTCCAGATCGCAGGTGGTTTCCGGGTCATCCGTCGGATTTAACATCTTGAAGAATTTAACTACAGCAGCCGGTGCGGGAGTCCCATCTGGGAAGCGCACGGTGCCGTGAATGACCTTCCTGTCATCAGGCACCAGGAAGAAGTCAGCGTCAAACTGCTGGGCATCATCCGGGAAGTCATCCGTTGTATTGATAACATAGCGTACCAGGCGGTAGACACCCCCGGAAGGTGGTGGCTGGAAGTCAAACTTGGTAACAAAACCGTCCGAAAAGCCCATGAAACCAGGCATTGTATCCTGAAACGCTCCGGGTGTTACTGGGAAATTCTCGGAAAAAGTTACGCCGGTTAAATAAACGTTCCCCTGATCGTCGAGTGCCATGCCTTGGGCGATATCTTGATTAAGCCCGCCCAGGAAAGTTGAATAAAGCAGTGATGAACCAGTGGAATTGAGTTTTGAAAGAAAGGCATCAGTATTACCACCATAAGAACTCTGGTAAGCATCAAAGGTAACCGGGAAGTTTAGAGAATTAGTTGATCCGGCAACGTACACATTGCTGCTTGCATCAAGAAGAATGCCCAGGCCCTGGTCATCTCCAGTACTGCCGCCGATAAATGTTGACCAGACCAGATCGGAGCCATTTTGATTCAGTTTAGTTACCGTTGCATCGAAATAACCCTGGAGTACGTCCTGATAAACTCCTGGGGTTGTAGGAAAATCAGGAGAATTACTATAACCACAGATATAGGCGAAACGATTGGAATCAATGGTTATTGAAGTGGATTGATCATGAATGCTGCCACCCAGATAGGTTGAATACAGTAAAGATGTAGCATCGGTATTAATTTTTGTAACAAAACCACAGGTATCTCCGGCGAATACTGACTGGTATGCCCCGGCGGTTACCGGAAAGTCATTGGATGAGGTAAACCCACACAAATAAGCGTTTTTATCAGCATCGACAGCAAGAGATTTACACGCATCCACGTTGCTGCCGCCCAGATAAGTGCAGTAAACAATAGCAGATGCAGCACTATTTATTTTTATTACAAAACCATCACTCATTCCGCCTAACGTAGGCTGCACAGCGCCTGGCGTTACAGGAAGGTTGGTTGAGCTGGTCTCACCGGCTGCATAGATGTCTTCATCACTATCCAGTGCAAGGCTGTATAGATAGTCAAAGCCATCTCCACCGAAGGCTAATGACCATATTAATGCATTCCCGGTAGAATTAATTTTGGTCAAGAACGTGCTGGTATTTACGAGTGGAGGAGGAACTGCTGTTACTGGAAAATCTGGGGAAGTCGTCATACCGCCTACAATGACATTTAAGGCTGAGTCTAGAACCATAGCATTAGCCATATCTACTCCGTTCCCGCCGAGATAAGTTGACCATACTAAAGTACTGCCAGAAGTATCCATTTTAGTTACAAATGCATCAAAGGCACCTGCATTAGCTGGTTGGAATACTCCGGGGGTAGTGGGAAAATTATCTGAGAAGGTTGCACCGCTGATATAGGCATATCCTGTACTATCTACTGCGATGGTACGTCCCTGATCATTGTCAGTACCTCCCAGATAGGTAGAATAGTCTAGACCTGGATCAATAACCAGGGAATAGGAAGGATCGTACTCCTGAGAAATACTGAATCCATAAACATACTCATTGTCGGATGCCTTTTCAAGAACGAATTGGCCTGTTAATTCTACCTGCTTTCCATTAATAGTCTGATAACATATAGGTGCATAATCGGTTATAGTGCCAATACAGCTATGGATCTGCAAATTGCCTTTTTCATCCAGTATAATATCGTCGGCTCCATTATAACTGAGACGTATATTGTTGATGTCAGCTCCAGGTTTAGCAATGAATTCGTATTTTATTTGTCCTTTCCTTCCTTTTAAGGTCATATTAATCCCCGGCCAGAGATCACGGTAGTTGATCTGCTGATAGACAGGGAGACCGGTAAACCATTTGCTGGGATCCTGGCCGGAAAAAAAATTAACTCGGGTAGCGCACTCCTGTTCTGCTAGAATTGTGACACCCGGGTTGGCGTTAATGAAGCGCATTGATAGCACCAGACCTATATCCTGACTGGTAGAATCGCTTTTTGTCTCCGAACTCCAGGTTTGGGGTTGCAGTGAAGCATGACGGTGAATAGGTTTAATAAATGCGAAAAATATTTCAGCCTTATTAAAATGAACTGCAGAATTTGCCCCCCGACTATAATACAATGAAGGAATTTTACTCTGGCCCTTATTAGGAATAAAGCTCATTGGAATATCTTTTGCTCCATTGGCAATAGTTGTGTTACATAATGATTCTTCCTGTAGTGGCTCGAATTTGTTAGTGAACAATATTTCACCTCCTTGCATATATAAGCCATGATTTTGTTAATACCATGACTACAATAAGGTATTCAGAAAATCTGTAATTTGCTACCAGTTTAAGCAAAGAAAAATGAATTAGCTGTAAAATATTACGAAGAATGATCCCTAAATTGCAAGACAAATCCGATGTTGCGGAGTGTTAAAGGGTATGGCAATGGAAGTGCTTGATAAATTAGTGAATACTGCCAAAAAAGCCATTAAATGTAAATTTTAAACAAAGGTATGGATGCCATTGCTATATATTGCCATAAAAAAGTTAAAACCGGGACATTATTGTGATGTCCCGGTATATTCCTGGTTAATAATATTCAATTCAGACTATAAAGAGGTTTTATTTAGCTGTCTCTTTAAGACTGCGGCCGCAAGATAATACTCTCATCCCTTTCCAGTGGTTGACTGGTATCCCAGTGGCCCAGGAGCGAATCAATTTTTTCTCCTTCCACCAGGATTTGTACCCGGTCAATCTCGCTTAACTCGGTCAAGGAATCTACCAGCGACATAATGGTCATGGTCTCGCCGGCACTTCCTCCCCAGTGTTTACTTATTATATCCTGGGAGAAATCAACCATGGCGGTACCGTCTTCTACTACCAGTGATAAAAGCTGGGTTTCCGAAGGAATAGTAGGATACAGGTTGTTGTTTTTCGGGCCGACTATTAATTCCTCTACCACCATAGAAGGAAGTTCCTCCAGGTTTTCAATCTCCACCTCACGCTGTTCGGCGGTCAAACCAGCAGCGCCTTCTTCTGCAAAATAAAGAGTCAGCTCTACCTGCTCAGCCGTTGGCGGAGGCTGGGTGTTATTCGAATCGCCTGTTTTCTCGGTTGGAGTACATCCGCTAATAAAAAGTCCTAAAATTAAAAGAACGCTTAAAAACAGGCCTATAAGTTTCTGGCGTTTCATAATTAACCTTCCTTTCAACTATTTCTCTTATCATTATATACGTTGATTGTCCAAATAATCATACACTATGGAAAAAAATCTTGTTTTTGGAACTGAGTTGCTGCTTGTCCAGTAGTCAGAGAGCTAATTAATACTTTCATAGTAGAAGAGGTATAGCACTTCTACTAGCGGGCAAGAATCTATTTACAGAAAACGGCATATATTATGGGAAAAGATAAAACGAGGCGAAAGATGTCCCCCCGTTTCTTTAAGTGGTCGAGTTCCTATTAACAAAACAGGCGGCGGTTCTAATCCCGCCTCGTTGCAGCGGTGGGTTGAAACAAGAGATGAGGGGTTTCATTGGTGGATTTGCCAGGCAGGAACCCGGTAGAAGGAGGATAACGGTGGAAGATATTATAAGGCAGCTGGCGGCCAGGGTTATTGGCAGGCTGGATGATTTGGAAGCAGAAAGTAATTTTGACTATCTTTTAAACTTATCAGACCCGGACTTGCGCAGTGAAGCAGTTGAGCTTTACGAAGGTATATGCAAACTCAGAGAGCGGCTCCAGGACTTGAATTGATATTGGGAACAGGAAACAGGGGGGCGTCAGACTGTGTGACAACTTCAGTCTGACGCCCCCCTGTTTCTATTATATGAACGGCTTTCCGTTCCTTTTTTATGTAACTATTAGGCGAAGGAGGAGTGACTATAATAGTCATCAACAATGAACAATGGGCTTTGAAAGTCCATATAATGGATCCGACAGGATACCGCCTGATGGTTATATTTCAATCGGGTTGAGTCCTTTAAGGAATCTACACAATATATCAACCTGTATTTCAGCGGGACAGGTAAGGACATCCGTGGAGGAGGCTGACATCAATAAAGCAGCAGGCGAACTGAACCTTCCTTGTTTTCTTCAACAGTAGACTTCATTTGGAGTTCAAAACCAATTTAGCGAGCCTGTAAATGAACTGGAGTGTAGTGATGGACAACAGTGTCAAGAATGACTACAGTAATTGTTGTCTGCTTATATGCTCTAAATGATTACCATTCTGAATTTTCGGGATCTGTTAAATATAGCCTTGTTGGCACAAGTATTGCTTAGATAGAAAGGAAAGAACTATTGATATTCAAAAGCAATACCTGGATTACATACCTGTGACTGAAGTTCCCACACTCGGAATCATTTCTAATGCTGCTTAGTCTTTGTAATGTTTATCGCCTTGTATAATCATCCTATTATAAGTGCTAGTAGGCAATATTAGCATGAAGACCGTCCATTGGACAAGCTTTGCTTGAACGGCCTGGAAAATCTATAGTGGATTATCGGCCGTACTGGCTGGACATATGAATTAGGAGGGAAAGGGGGAAATAGCAAAGCAGTCTTTGTAAAGCACAAAAGAGAAGGAAAAGATTATGTATTAATGGGTATACCTTAAACAATACCTAGGGAGGAAGATGAATGAGATGAAAGCAGTTGTGTTTCATGGAAATGGCGATTTGCGTCTTGAGGATGTTCCAAAAAGTAAAATTCAGCGGCAGGATGACGCTCTTGTACGGGTAACTACTTCTACTATTTGTGGTTCCGATATCCATATTAAAAACCACGGGACAGAAATGGGGGTGTTACCCGGAACTATTATTGGGCATGAGTTTGTGGGTGTAATCGAAGAGGTAGGAGAATCCATTATTGGTTATTCCCCTGGAGACAGGGTAGCAGTATCTTGTGTTTTTAATTGTGGACAGTGCTTCTATTGTCAAAAAGGTATTTATTCACAGTGTTTGCATGGCGCCGTTTTTGGGGGGCGTTGTGCAGATGGCTTGCCTCATGGGTGCCAGTCAGAACTGGTAAGGGTTCCTTTTGCGCCAAGAATTATGCAAAAAATCCCCAATGGTCTTACTGATGAAGATGTGTTATTTGTGGGGGATATTCTATCAACGGGCTATTTCGGAGCAGAACAAGGGGAAATCAAGCTGGGGGATACGGTAGTTATCATCGGAACCGGTCCAGTCGGTATGTGTACAGCTATCGGAGCCAGGTTGTTTGGAGCAGCACAGATAATCATGTTGGACTCCGATGCTAATCGACTCCAAGTAGCTCAGGCTAAAGGGCTGGCTGATGGCACTATCAATATTCAAACGGATAATCCGCTGTCAATTATTTTAGATGCCACAGCAGGCCGCGGGGCTGACGTAGTAATTGATGCGGTTGGGAGCAGGCAAAGCTTCGAAGATTCATTCAACTATGTACGGCCTGGAGGTACAGTGTCGCTGCTAGGTGTATATACAGCTGAGTCCAATTTTGCTATCAATAAATACTGGCGAAAAAATTTGACTATAAGGATGGGCCTAGTAGAGGTGAAAAATATGGGTGCACTGATCAATCTGATCGAAATAGGAAAAATTGATACTCATTTTCTGATCACTCACACTTTTAACTTTGATCAGGTCATGGAAGCTTATAGGCTATTTGAAAACCGTTTGGATAATGTTTTAAAAGTAGTCCTGAAAATGTAGCGATATTCACTAGCAAGGGAAGATAAAAAGTTTAACGATGAAAGGGGTAATAGCATGAAGGTTCCTAGTATGAGATTAGACGATAAGGTTGTTATTATGACCGGAGGTGGGCGTGGTATTGGGAAAGCCATGGCCGAGGGTATGGCCCAGGTTGGGGCTACTATGATAATTGCTGATATTAGTTTGGAAATGGCTGCCCAAACCTGTAAAGAAATTAATGATGGTGGCGGGAAAGCCATTCCTATTCAAGTTGATGTAACCAGTGAAGCTGAAGTGATCAAAATGGTTGATGAGGTGGTAGCCGGTTATGGTAGAATTGATGTCCTGGTCAACAGTGCAGGGGTAGGATCACGTATGGCCTCTACCGAATTACCAATGGAAGAGTGGAATAGGATAATAGGAGTAAATCTTACCGGAAGTTTCCTGGTTGCCAGGACGGTAGCACGGGTCATGATGCAACAGAAGGCAGGAAAAATAATTAATGTCTCTTCTATCATGGGGGCCATTGCATTACCTATGATTGCTGCGTATGTGGCCAGCAAAGGCGGGGTAGTGCAAATGACCAAGGCTTTAGCGGTTGAGTTTGTAGAACATGGAATTACTGTCAATGCCATCGCTCCTTCGTATGTTAATACTGAAATGATAGCAACCATGAAGGCTGATGCGCCAAGATTCGCAGATACTATGAGGCGCACCCCTATGTGTAGGCTGGCAGAAACTGAAGAACTTGCCGGGCCCATTATTTTCCTGGCATCAGAGGCATCTAATTTTATGACTGGTCATATCTTGTATGTGGATGGCGGTTTTACTGCCTGGTAAAGACCTGGCCACAATACGGACTAATAATAATCAAATGCACTATAAGCGTACTTAATTGAATTTCAAATAGATATCCCGGTTGCTTCAACGAAATGTAAAGCAACCGGGATAATAATTCTTGCTAGTCATTAAATTATAACTCAGAAACCGACAAATCTGGTATCAGAATACCATCGTGTATCATTTGGTCGACAAAGTTTTTATCGAGAGATTCTTCGCATGTTTGAAGATATGTATTAAGGTTATTATTAGAAACCGACAAATCCGGTATCAGAACACCTTCGTGAATCATTTGATTAATGAAGGTCTCATAATTTTCAGGTTTTAACTGAAATTTTTCATTGGAATTATTAAGAAAAGTGATCTGCCAATTATCATCAATTATTATCTTGAATTCCAGCATTAAGTGCACCTCCTTTCTTACTGCTAATTAGGCAGTGGTTTTGTTGATTGCCGGTCTATCCGTCAACCCATCTCATCAGGGGCAGATTGGAAGCAAATAATATACCCATAATCGAGAACAACATAGTTGGTATCAATAAAAGATCTACTGCTACATAATTGATCAATCAGTACATAGCCTCCTTTGAAAATTATGACTTCAGGTATCTATCTATAGCCCCGGCCGATTTGCGTCCTGCACCCATGGCCAATATTACCGTAGCCGCTCCGGTAACTATATCCCCGCCAGCGAAGATACCGATCCTGGAGGTCTGGCCATCACTGTTTGCATCGATAGTTCCGTGTCTGCCGGTTTTCAGCCCCTCGGTGGTGGCCTGTATGAGCGGATTAGGACTCTGGCCGATGGCGACAACCACGGTATCTACCGCCAGACTATATTCTGAACCAGGGATATTGATAGGTGAACGGCGGCCGGATTCATCCGGTTTACCCAGCTCGCATTTAACACAGATCAGTTCTTTGACCCAGTTTTCTACATCTCCTTTAATTTCAACCGGTTGGGTCAGCAGGCGGAAGTGAATTCCTTCTTCGTAAGCGTGCTCCACTTCTTCAGCCCGGGCTGGCATCTCTTTTTCTGACCGGCGGTAAACTATATATACCTCTTCGGCTCCCAGGCGTTTAGCACAGCGGGCCGAGTCCATAGCCACGTTGCCTGCTCCTAGAATAGCTACCCGCCTACCAATGCGTATGGGGGTTAAATATTCGGGAAAACGATAGCCTTTCATTAAATTAACCCGGGTCAAAAATTCGTTAGCGGAATATACTCCGTTCAGGTTTTCTCCCGGGATGCCCATAAAGTTAGGCAGTCCAGCTCCAGTGCCGATGAATACAGCCTGGTAACCCTGAGCCATAAGTTCATCTACTTTCATAGTGCGGCCTATTACTACGTTGGTCTGAATGTCAACTCCCAGCTGGCGTACATAGTTGATGTCAGCCTGCACAATGTCCTTGGGGAGTCGAAATTCTGGAATCCCATACATCAGTACTCCTCCGGCTACATGCAGGGCTTCAAAAATAGTAACTGAGTAGCCCATTTTGGCCAGTTCGCCGGCACAGGTCAGCCCGGCCGGGCCGGAACCGATCACCGCTACTTTAATGCCGTTGGCCGGAGCTATTTCCGGCATTTTAATTGCTCCCTGATTCCGTTCATAATCGGCTACAAAGCGCTCCAGGCGACCTATACCTACCGGTTCACCCTTCTTGCCGCGTATGCAGTATTGTTCGCATTGGCTCTCCTGGGGGCAGACCCGACCACAGATGGCCGGAAGGCTGCTGGTTTCCTTGATCTTTAAAGCTGCGCCCACATAATCCCGTTCTTTGATCTTCTTAATAAAACCAGAAATATCTATATCTACTGGACAGCCCTGTCGGCATTCTTCTTTCTTGCAGGTAAGACAGCGGGCGGCTTCCAACAGGGCGTCCTCTTCGGTATAACCCAGAGCCACTTCAGTAAAATTCTGCACCCGGTCCTGAGCGTTTTGTGAGGGCATAGGCCTTTTTTCGGTAATTTTAGCGGCTTGTTTTAGTTCATCTGCTGATGGCATCTGCATCCACATACATCTCCTTCGTTATGGTGTTCCAGCATGGCTCGCTTTTCTTCCTGGGCAAACATCAGCGACCGCTGGCGGGCCAGCTTCCAATTAACTTTATGCCCGTCAAATTCAGGCCCGTCTACGCAGGCAAATTTAGTATCCGCTCCTACTTCGATACGACAAGCCCCGCACATGCCGGTGCCGTCCACCATAATCGGGTTTAAACTAACCACCGTGGAAATACCGGCTTCCCGGGTAGCTTCACAGACTGCCTGCATCATTATCATGGGACCTATAGCCACTACCAGGTCTATTGGATCGTCTCCATTCATTAGTTCCGCCAAAACTTCGGTAACCAAACCTTTACGACCATATGAGCCGTCATCAGTAGTAACGATGACTTCAGAACTGACTTTATTCATTTCTTCTTCCAAAATCAAAAGGTCATGGCTGCGAGCTCCTAAAATGCTGATTACCTCGTTGCCTGCCAGCTTCATCTCTCGAGCTATAGGATGAATAGGGGCTACCCCAACTCCTCCGCCGATCATAACTACCCGGCCAAATTTTTCGATGTGGGAAGGCTGTCCCAGTGGACCTGCGAAATCCAGGAGAGAATCTCCTGCTTCCATCTTCGCCATCAATTCCGTGCTTTTCCCTACCACCTGGAAGATGACGGTAATGGTCTCGTTTTTTCGATCGAAGTCGGCAATGGTCAGTGGTATCCGCTCTCCTACTTCATCTTTGCGCAGCATTACGAACTGGCCGGCCTGGCAGCTGGCGGCAATTAGCGGCGCTTTTACCTCAAACAGGATCATCACGTCGGGTACCAGTACTTTCTTTCTCAGGATTTGATACAAGTCAAATACCTCCCTTATATATGAATTCCTCTTAACGATTCTATTTAATAAATGCCTGCTTAAATCATTAACCCCTCCTATTGTGCAGCAGAAGACTTCCAATGCTGTTTCCATCAAATAGTAAAACTAATGCGGTTGCGTTATTCATATAACAGGCAGTGTTGCAATAAGCATGCCAGACATAGAAACAGGTGATTATAAGGGTAATGCCAGATTGTGCAGTAATATAATAGATATTAAAATAATATTTCAAGAATTAAATATTTGGATACAAAAGACAATTTGATATTCTGTACTATATTCAAATTAAGGCAGTATTTCATGGGAGGCCAATGGCAGCAAAAAGGAATACTTGCAAATAATGCCAATCATGGAGTTAAAAAACATGCCGAAAAATGTAGCAAAAGACAACACTGTAGTGAAAAAATACAGTAAAATTGTTAATACAAAGGTTAATTAAGCAGTCATAGCTGTTTTTCCAAATGGCATGGGAATTGCTTGTGTAATTAGTAAGAAGCATAGTAGTTGATCAATTTATAAAATGGGGGGGGGAAAAATGACAACGACAAATTTAACTCAGAACCAACTTAAAGACTTATGGAAAAAATACATGAATAATGAAAGCTATGATTGCAGGAGCATGCGGAAGTTGATTCTAGCTTCATGGGAGAGGTGCAAGGAAAACGAGGTTAATCATTTGCCTCATAAGATACCGCTTTTATACGATGAAGAGCAATTAGTAAAACATAAAAGTAAATTGCATGAATTATTGGATATAAGTCTGCCAATAATGGAAAATCTATATAAGTTTGTGGCCGATGCTGGTTTCCTGGTAGTTTTGTGTGATGCACAGGGATGTATATTAGAATTGATAGGATCGGAGGAGATCAAAGAAGCTGGTAAACCGGGCAACTTCATACCTGGCGCAGTTTGGAGTGAGGCGGCATCTGGTACTAACTCGATTGGGACCTCATTGTATTTAGGTAGACCAATACAAGTTCGAGGCAGGGAACATTATTGTTTAATGTTTCACCATTGGTGCTGTTCGGCAGCCCCAATACATGATGCAGAAGGTAAGATTATTGGAGCGCTGGATATTTCTGGACCGTTAGATAAAGTCCATACCCACACTTTGGGTATGATAGTAACGGCAGTGAGTGCCATAGAGACCCAGTTAAAGCTTAGAAATGCTTTATATTTGATTGAATCAGCCAATAACTATAAAAATGCAGTTATGGAGTCAATCTCAGAAGGGCTGATGGCTATTGATAATAATTGCAGAGTGACTCATATCAATAGGATCATGGCCAGTTATCTGGATATTAACCAGGACGATATGGGGAAACAGTTCTACGAAATAATAAGTGAAAATAATAAAGAACTTTACGATATTATTGTAAATAATACTTTTGTTACCGATTATGAAATAAATATTGACACCAGGGAGGGCAAGCATACCTATCTGGTTACTTCACGCCCTATTAATGGGGAAGAGAATTGCGAGGGAACAGTGCTCTTATTCAGTGAAATTACGCGGGTACGGAGATTAGTGCAGCGCATGAGCGGCTCTGAAGGGACCCTGACTTTTTCGGATCTTATTGGTAAGGATGAGACATTTTTGGAGACGGTGGATTTGGCTCTTAAATCTGCCGGCAGTAATTCTAATGTATTACTCCTGGGGGAAAGCGGGACCGGGAAAGATTTATTTGCACAAGCCATTCATAATGCCAGTATCCGTAAGAATGGCCCTTTTGTAGCCATCAATTGTGGGGCTATACCGAGAGAACTGATAGCCAGTGAGTTGTTCGGTTATACTGACGGAGCCTTTACCGGAGCTAAACGGGGGGGGAAACTGGGTAAATTTGAAATCGCACACAATGGTACTATTTTCCTGGATGAAATTGGGGAAATGCCATTGGAACTTCAGACCACACTCCTGCGAGTGCTTGAAGCCAGGACCATAACTCGTCTGGGCGGACATGATAATATACCTATAGATGCAAGAATTATTGCTGCTACCAATAAAGATTTAAATACTGAGGTCAACCAGGGGAAATTCAGACAGGATTTATACTATCGACTTAATGTTTTTACTATCAAAGTTGTTCCATTGAGGGAAAGAAAAGACGATATACCCCTGCTGGTAGAGCATTTTATTGAATCTCTTTGTTTAAAATTAAAAAAACAACCTATAAAAAAAGTGGATAAAAAAGTCTGGGAGGTGTTCAACAACTACCACTGGCCCGGAAATGTTCGGGAGTTGCAGAATGTTTTGGAGAGGGTAGTAAATGTTTGCAATGAACCAGTGTTAAGGTTTGAGCATTTGCCAAAAGAGATAATACTAATGAGCAAATCCAGATGCTTGGACTTGCCAGTCCGAAGTTATGAACGAGAATTGATATGCAATTTGCTGGAACTCCATAACCGAAATATCAGTCGCGTCGCTGCCGAAATGGGTATTGCCAGGACAACCCTGTATCATAAAATAGCCAAATACAATATCTAATATTTTAATAGGATTTAAGTGCAAGGGCAGTTATTTATGAATATAGAAAAAAGGAAGAATATTAAGGTAAAGGTTAAAAACAGTAAAGGTAGAGGAAATTGTTGCGGAAAACAACAGTGCAGCAAAACACTACAAAAAAAATGAAGATAAATTTCAAGCTGCTATTTAAATAGCAGCTTTTTTATACTTATGGATAATAAGAGAAAACCGGCCTAGATGAGCAGCAAAAAGCTTGATTTGGGCCGGTTTTTTAAAGTGGCATAGATGTTGCATCAATATAGGCAACCGGAAACTATAAGGGAAGGGGGGAATAAGCTGAACATACAACTTTAACCCGTAGTCAGCGTGATGAGGGCAGAAGTTTCTCAAATCCCGGTCTTGGTTGCTTAATGTTAGGAAACTGCAAGCAATGGTATGAGAATGGCTGAGCAGGAAGCTGCCAGTCCTAGAAAAATGAGCCACAAAACTAATAATGGACTATGGTCTGTAAGCTAAGCAGTAATATTTTTGTTAAACACTTAATAATGGAGGGATAAAAATGAAAATAAAAACTATTTGTGTAGTTGGGGCTGGTCTAATGGGTCATCAAATAGCCCTTCAAGCGGCAATATCTGGTTTTGAAAGCTTTTGTACGGATACTAGCGAGGCGGCCCTGCAAAAAGCTCAAGATTTTGCCCTGGACTGGATTAAGAAGAATCAGGAGAAGGGTAAGATCGACGAAAATGAGGCTGATGCCATAAAGAAGCGCTTAACTTTTACTTCTGATCTGGAAAGTGCCGCATGTGGAGCAGACCTGGTTATTGAGGCTATTGTCGAAATACTGGCGGTAAAACGCGAATTATTTGCCCGGTTGGATAAGATTTGTCCCCCCCATACCATACTGGCTACCAATAGCTCATATCTAGTAAGTTCTAAAATTGCTGATGCCACATCAAGGCCCGACAAGGTGCTGAATATGCATTTCTTTAATCCGGCCTTGATAATGAAACTGGTTGAAGTGGTTCAGGGCCCACATGTATCTGACCAGACGGTAGAGACCGTAATGGAAGTAAGCCGCGCCTTAGGGAAAGTTCCAACCCGGGTCAACAAAGAGATATACGGTTTTGTAGCCAACCGGGTATTCAGTGCAATTACCCAGGAAGCCTGTTATATGCTGGATCAAGGAGTGGCATCGGTTGAAGACATTGACAATGCTGTGCGCTTTGGTCTTGGACATCCCATGGGTCCCTTTGCCTTGCTGGATCTAGTCGGTATTGATCTGGAATATGATGTGCGTATGGCAAGATACCAGGAGACCGGCCTGGCCCAGGATAAACCCAGCCCAGCCCTGGTAGCAAGATTTGCTGCCGATAATTTTGGACGCAAATCAGGTAAGGGATTCTATGACTACAAAAAATAGTAGGCTTTAGAAGGAAGTCTAGGATGGATGGAAATAAAGAAGGAATAATAGTTGGGAGGAATAGATAATGTCCAGTAACGATATTGTGATTGTAAGTGCTGTAAGAACACCTTTTAGCAAATTTGGAGGGATCATGAAAAAGTTTCACAGCACCGAGCTGGGATCCATGGTTATTAAAGAAGCCCTGGCCCGTGCTGGAGTAACTGACGAGGATATAGATGAGCTGTACTACGGTATGTGCATTCAGTCGGAAGCCGCCCTGGAGTACAATGTTAACGGCCGTCAGGCCCTGCTCAGGGCTGGATTGAGAGAGGATCTGGTTTCGCTGACTATAGACCGGGCTTGTTGCTCATCCTTAACCGGTGCCCAGCTGGGTTTCCGTGCCATTAAGCTGGGAGAAGCAGATGGAGTTATGTCGGTAGGAGCGGAAAATATGAGCAACACCCCGGTAGTAATCAACGGACACCGCTGGGGAACAGGTATGGGTTTACCCATCATGATAGACCATTTAAACCCAATTCAATACCATGGGTTTAGTGCACTGGCCAAAGACGCAGGAGAGGTAGCAGTATCTCTAGATATTACCAGAGAGATTCAGGACCAATGGGCGGTTGACTCCCAGCAGAAATACCAACAGGCTTTTGCGGCCGGCAAATTCAAAGATGAAATCATGCCCGTTGAAGTGCCTATGGGAAGAGGCAAAACAGTTATGTTTGAGAATGACGAGTTTCCCAAAGCCAGCACTAACATGGAAGGCCTGGCCAAACTCGGGACAATATATGAGAGTCCAACTGTAACTGCTGGAAATGCTCCTGGTTTGGATGCGGGAGCTGCAGCTTTAATCATCATGAAAAGAGAAAAGGCTGAGAAGTTGGGCTTAGAGCCATTAGCTACGCTTTTAACCGTATCCAGTGCGGCGGCTACCCCGTGGGAAATGGCCAAGGTTCCTGCTTATGCTACCCAAAAGGCTTTAAAACAAACCGGAATCAGTATAGATCAGGTTGATTTAATTGAGATCAATGAAGCCTTTGCCGCTGTACCACTGGTATCTACCAAGATACTGGCGGATTTTGATGGACAGAAGTGGCAGAAATTATTAGCAAAAACCAATGTGAACGGTGGGGCCATAGCCATTGGTCACCCGGTTGGCGCCAGTGGAGCCAGGATACTGATGACTCTGATGTACGAACTGCGGAGAAGGGGCGGCGGAATCGGGGCTTGCTCCATCTGCGGAGGTTTATCCCAAGGGGACGCGGCCATAATCAAAGTTGATTAACACTTGAATCAAAGCAAAAGATTGGCAGAATTTTAGGAGAGTGACCAAAATGGCTAATAAACTATGCGATTTACAGGATGCGCGATTTATTTTATATGAACAACTCCAGGTAGAAGAGTTGTGCAACTACGAAAGATATAATGACCACTCGATAGAAACATTTGAGATGACTATTAATGCAGCTGAAAAACTTGCGGTTAACGATTTTGCGCCGGCCAATAACCCAGGAGACAAGTTAGGATGTACCTGGGACAATGGCCAGGTAAGGGTACCGGAAGTATACCATAAACCCTTTCAGAAGTTTTGCGAAGGCGGCTTTTTATGTGCCCAGGAGTCTTATGACGCAGGTGGGCAAAACCTCCCCCATGTAATTGACTATGTTTGCAAGCAGATGTTTTTCGCTGCTAACCAGTGCCTTTCGGGATATTATGGGCTGACCCATAGTGCGGCTAAAGTAATTGAGGTTTTTGGAAGTGAGGAACAGAAAAGAAAGTATATGCTGCCGTTGTATGAAGGAAGATATGGCGGTACTATGTGTTTGACTGAAGCCCAGGCAGGCAGTGATGTAGGTGCAGTTCGAAGCAAAGCTCGAAAGAACCAGGATGGAACATATTCCATAAGCGGGAGCAAGATCTTTATCACCGGTGGGGAAACCGACATGACGGAGAACATCATTCACATCGTCTTAGCTCGGATTGAAGGTGATCCAGAGGGAACCAAAGGATTATCCTGCTTTCTAGTTCCTAAAATAATAGTAAATGATGATGGCAGCCTGGGTGAAGAAAATGATGTATTCTGCCCTGGTATTGAACATAAAATGGGTCAGAAAGGTTCGGCTACCTGTGTTCTAGCATTTGGCGATAATGGGAACTGTAAAGGAGAACTGCTAGGTAGTGAACAAAATGGGATTGTAACTATGTTCAATATGATGAATGAACAGAGGTTGCTGGTTGGAATGCAGGGACTAGCCCAGGGAAGCACCGCCTATCTGCATGCACTTAATTTTGCCCGGGAAAGAAAACAAGGTTTGGGTTTGGGCAAGAATGGTGTTGGACAGGATCCAATTATTCTGCATGCGGATGTGAGACGGAACCTATTATGGATGAAGAACTATACTGAAGGGATCAGAGCTCTAATACTCTATGCTATAAACTGTTTAGACAATATGCATATTTGTGAAGATAAGGACGAGAAGAAAAAATGGAGTGACATTCTTGAAGTACTGACTCCCATTTGCAAGGCTTATGGAAGTGATAAAGGCTATGATGTCTGTACGAAAGCAATACAAGTTCTGGGAGGCTACGGGTACTGTTCAGAGTATTTGGTGGAACAATTTGCCCGGGACTGTAAAATAACTTCGATTTATGAAGGAACTAATGGCATCCAAAGCCTGGATCTGATTGGCCGCAAAATTAATATGAAGAACGGGGCGGCATACCAGCAGGTTATTTCTCAAGTCAATGAGACTATCAAGGCAGCGGTTGAAATCAGCGAATTGGTTCACTATGCTAATGACCTGGCTGAATACCTGAAAACTTTGGAGGAAATAACCCAACAGATCAAAACTCAAAATGCCTGTGGCGAAGTGGCATTGACTCAGTCCTGGGCCGGCATCTACCTGGAAATATGGGGAGATATTATGCTGGGATGGATGTTCCTGTGGCAGGCGGAAATAGCATATCAGAAGCTCAATACCATATTTAAGGAACGAGCTGCAAATGGGAAAAGTGCTCAGGACGCCGTTATTAAGGATGATCCCAAGGCGGCTTTTTATGTGAGTAAAATAGTCACGGCCAAATACTACCTGGGAACGCTGCTGCCAGCCGTAACAGGGAAATTCGATGCTATTAAGAAAAACGATAGAGCATTTTTGGAGATGGAAGAATCTTATTTCTTTGAATAAGGAATGGGTACTAGGAACAAAAGACTAAAAGAGGGCTGAAAAGCCCTCTTTTTATTTGGGGTAAAACGAAGTGAAGTGTAGTGAGAGACAACAGTGTTGGTTAATGCTACATAAAAATATTGCTATTTTTACTGGCGGATAGAATGAAAAAATCCCAATAAACAGGCATTTTGTAGTCGGTATTACTGCTGGCACGACTATTGCGTTTATAGCAATGAAAGTGACCATCACATTATATAATATGCCTTCAATTGTTATATCAACATAGTAGTCATTTATCTAGGGGGGTGAGCAATACTGGGAGAATTGGGCACTTGTTAATAAAGTCGATACTTTACCTGCACAGATAAGGAAGGTATTGCTTATAGGTAATTAATTTTAAGGAGTGGTAAGAATGAAAACCGGAGCAGAATACACTGAAAGCCTTAGAAAATTGAAGACTCAAATCTATTTTCAGGGGAAAAAGATTGACAACATGGTAGACAACCCCTATATACGTCCCCATATAAATTCGGCTGCCGCTACCTATGATATGGCATTTGATCCTGAATATATGGAGTTGGGAACTGCAACTTCACACTTAACCGGAAAAAAGATCAACCGCTTTACGCACATTCAGCAGAGTAATGATGACCTGGTAAAAAAAGTTAAACTGCTAAGGGCGATTGGACAAAGAACTGGAACCTGCTTCCAGCGCTGCGTGGGATTAGATGCTATGAATGCCGTTTACAGTGTAAGCTATGAAATTGATGAAAAATATGGCAGTAAATATCACGAGCGAATGTGCGACTATATGAAATATGTCCAGGAGAATGATTTCATGGTGGTTGGCGGTATGACCGATCCCAAGGGAGACCGCGGGCTGCCCCCTCACAAACAGGCGGATCCAGATGTTTTTGTCCACATTGTGGAAAAGAGGGAAGATGGAATTGTTGTCCGGGGAGCTAAAGCCCACCAAACCGGAGCAGCCAACTCGCATGAGATACTGGTTATGCCTACTGTTTCCATGAAGTCCGAAGATAGAGACTTTGCAGTAAGCTTTGCGGTTCCTATGGATGCTCCTGGAATCGTGTTAATTTTTGGTCGGCAGACTAATGATGAAAGAAAACTGGGGACATTAGACCAGGGAAATCCTACTTATGGGGTGGTAGGCGGAGAAGCCCTGGTAATATTCAATGATGTTTTTGTACCCTGGGAACGGGTCTTTATGTGTGGAGAGACAGAATTTGCCGGTATGTTGGTAGAGCGGTTTGCAACCTATCATCGCCAGAACTATGGTACTTGCAAAGTCGGTGTGGTTGATGTTCTGATAGGGGCGTGCGCAGCCATCGCCGATTATAACGGAGCAGGCAAGGCCAGCCATATTAAAGACAAACTTGTAGAAATGGTACTTTTGAGTGAGACCATGCACACCAGTTCTCTGGCTGCAGGTTATGAAGGACATCCACTTCCTGCGGGCAACTACTATCCGCATGTAACCTATGCCAACATCACCAAGCAGAATATTACCCGTAACCACTATGAGATCTGCCGAATAGCCCACGATATAACCGGAGGATTTATTGCCACCCTGCCCACCGAACAGGATCTGGCTGATCCGGAATTAGGTCCTATGATCTTGAAATACTTCAAGGGAGTAGCTTCAGTTCCCACCGAGAATCGGATTAAGATGGGCCGGCTCATCGAGAACATGACAGGCGGCACCGCGTTGACGGAATCCATGCATGGAGCCGGATCCCCCCAGGCTCAAAGGGTAGTCCTGCTGAGGGATGCTAATTTGGAGCAGCGCAAGAAACTGGCCCAAAGAATCTGCGGAATCATTCCCCAAGAATAAGGCCGGGTTTGTAAACCAAAATGAAGCTGGGTATTAAATTCTGTGGCGGCTGCAACCCGTATATAGACAGAAAACTTCTGATTAAAAGACTAAGAGAGATACTGGATTCTGAGCAATATTTGTTTAAGTATTTCAATTTCGATGACTGCGATATGGTTTTGGTTATTAATGGCTGCAATGTAGCTTGTTCGGAAGCTCCGCCAGCAAAAAAGACGATTACAGTTTCCGGCCTGGAAGTAGAAGGTAAAGCATGCCGGGAAGAAATCCTGGCCAGCGAGGTAGCCAGGAAAATACTAAACGGATCTGAACTGAAAACTACTCAGTTCTAATAATCAGTTAGGAAAGGAAGGATAAGCAGCATGAGTATTCAAAAACTGTTTGACTTGAGTGGGCGCGTAGCAGTAGTAACTGGAGGATCAGTAGGGATAGGACAACAAATGGCTGAAGGCCTGGCCGAGGCTGGTGCTAATGTAGTGCTGGCGGCAAGGAGATTGGAGCGCTGTGAAGAGGCTGCGGATAAAATTATCAAGGAACTGGGGGTTAAGGCGCTTCCGGTGGCCTGTGATGTAAGCAGTCAGGAAAGTGTTATCAATTTAATTGCCACAACCATAAAAGAATTTGGAAAGATTGACATCATGTTTAATAATGCCGGAGTTGTATGGGGAGAAGCGGCTGTTGATCACAAATTAAAAGGATGGAAAAAGTGCCTGGATATCAATCTGAATGGCTGCTTTTTCGGCTGCCAGGAGGCTGGACGGGAGATGATTAAACAAGGTTATGGAAAGATAATCAATATTAGTTCAGTCACCGGGATAGTCGGAGCTGAAGCAGAAGCGACAGATGCACTGGGGTATACGGTCAGTAAAGGCGGCATTGCTATCATGACCAAAGATCTGGCAGTAAAGTGGGCTCGCTATGGCATTAATGTTAACGCAATTTGCCCGGGGTATTTCCCCAGTGAAATTACCCAGTATACCATAGGCACTTCCATGGGAGATCGTTTGATGACCCATATACCTATGAAGCGCTGGGGTGGAGATGAAGACCTCAAGGGGGCAGCCGTTTACCTGTCATCGGATGCTTCTAATTATGTTACTGGACATATATTGGCGGTTGACGGTGGTTATCTCGCGATGTAACCGGTAGTGAGTTATAAGAGCAGTTCATTAAATATTATGGAAGGGAAAGATGGCAATGGATTTCCAGAATATTATTTACAGTGTTGAAGACGGGATAGGCGTAATAACTCTGAACCGACCTAAAGTGTTAAATGCTTTAAACCAGGAATTGATGAAAGAAATTGGACAGGCGGTTGATTTAATCGCTGGTGACGACCAAATCAAAGCAGTTATTATCACCGGCAGTGAAAGAGCTTTTGCCGCTGGAGCCGATATAGCTTCTATGGTTGAAGACACGGTGGCAGCGACTTTGATCAATTGCGGTATCTTCCATGAAGTTATGGATAAAGTGGAGGCTTTGCCAAAACCGGTTATTGCCGCCATTGCAGGAATGGCATTAGGAGGAGGCTGTGAGTTGGCCCAGGCATGTGATATCAGGATCGCTGCAACTGGTACCAAGTTTGGCCAACCGGAAATAACTCTTGGAATTATTCCAGGAGGGGGCGGAACCCAGAGATTGCCCAGGTTGATCGGTATGGGAAGGGCCAAGGAACTCATATATATGGGCGGTATGATTGATGCGGAAGAAGCACTGAGCTATGGCCTGGTCAACAAAGTGGTCCCGGTGGAATCCCTGATGGCCGAAGCTAAAAAGATGGCTCAAAAACTGACTGTAAAACCCGGATTGGCTCTGGCAGCAGCTAAAAGAGCAATGAACAATGGTATGAACAGTGATCTGGGAACTGGGAACATGATTGAACGGGAATGTTTCTCAGCCCTGTTTGCCTCGGAAGACCAGAAGGAAGGGATGCGGGCCTTTTTAGAAAAACGCAAGGCCCAGTTTAAGTCGCGTTAAGCTGTATTATCCTCGGATAATACAGGTTTAAGGGCATTTTCAATCTAATCTATCCGTTTCTGGCTTGTAGCAATGGACAACAGTGTTAAGTAATACTACAAAAATATTATTGCTGTCCCAGATCCAAGAATTCAAAAAAACCGATTCTCAGGGAATTATTGCTGAGGAATACTCTGGCACAAGTATTGCGAGTATGTCAATTAATCTGATATTTAAAGTTGAGAAAGGAGTAATAGTATGAAGGAAGTAGTAATAGTTAGTGGAGCAAGAACAGCAGTAGGAGATTATTTTGGGTCGCTGAAGGATTTTGGCCCGGTGGATATGGGAATTATCGTCTTTAAAGCAGCACTTGAAAAAGCTGGTATCGGACCAGAGGTCATTGAGGCGGTTATAGCTGGACACACCAACATGGCTTCAGCGCCAGGCAACTCGGCCCGGTTGGTAGCACTAAACTCAGGCTGCCCGGTTGAATCCTATGCCACCACCGTTCATCAGCAATGTCCTGCTTCGATGCGGGCTGCCGATATTCTCTCCCAGGAGATTATGCTGGGCAAGATAGAAATCGGTGGAGTTGTAGGAATGGAAAGCATGACCAATACTCCCTATTTGCTAATGAAAGCAAGGCAGGGCTACCGACTGGGCGATGGAGAGAGAATTCAGGATTCCATGTTTGTAGGCGGCCTCATCTGCCCCTGGAATGGTTATCATATGGGAGTTACCGCGGAAAATATAGCAGAATTATATAATATCAGCCGTGAGGAGCAGGATGAATACGCTGCCCTCAGCCATCAGAGAGGCAGCAAAGCCAGCGAGGAAGGTTGGTTCAAAAATGAAATTGTTCCGGTCGAGGTAAAATTTAAAAAGGGTACTCGTATTTTTGATACCGATGAACACATTAAGGCAAGCACCAATGTAGAGACGTTGTCCAAGCTCCCACCTGCCTTTAAAAAGGGCGGAACTGTAACCGCCGGTAATGCATCAGGTCTTAATGATGCCGCATCAGCTATGATCATGATGTCGGCGGATAAAGCTAAAGAAATGGGAATTAAGCCGTTGGCCCGAGTAGTAGCTGCTGCTTCTGGCGGGGTAGATCCCAAGATTATGGGTATGGGTGTAGTCCCGGCCGTACAACGGGCCTTAAAATATGCCGGCATGACCCAGGATCAGATTGATTACTGGGAAATCAATGAAGCATTTGCCTCTCAATTCCTGGGAGTGAACCGGGAGCTCAAGATCGACCTGGATAGGGTCAATGGTGTAGGCTCAGGTATTTCTATCGGCCATCCCGTAGGAGCAACCGGAGCCCGTCTGATAATCACCCTTATTAATGAAATGAAACGCCGCGGTGTACGCTACGGATGCGCTTCGCTATGCGCCAGCGGAGGCCCCGGAATGGCTTTCATTGTTGAATCTATCTAGTATGGGATCGCAAGTAAACTTTGGTATATCAAGGAGGTATTAATAAAATGGCTATTAATAAAATAGGTGTATTAGGAGCCGGAACCATGGGACAGGGTATTGTTCAAATCAGTGCAGAAGCTGGCTTTACAGTAGTCCTGGTGGATATTGCTCAAAACATAGTTGATGCTGCTATGAAAAGAATTGACAAAACCTGGCAGAAAGCAGTTGAGAAGGGCAAAATCACTGAAGATAGCAAAACCCAAAATTTGCAGAAAATTACTGCTGGTACAGACATGAATATGTTGAAGGACTGTGATGTAGTAATCGAAGCTGTTTTAGAAGAAATTGATATTAAGAAGGCCGTATTTAAACAATTAGACGAAATTTGTTCGGCAGAGGCCATCCTGGCTACCAATACTTCTGCCTTGAGCATCACTGAGATTGCAGCCTCCACCAAACGGAGCAGCAAAGTACTGGGAATGCATTTTTTCAATCCAGTCCCGGCTATGAAACTGGTAGAAGTCATTCCCGCTGCTGACACCACCGAAGAAGCAGTGGAGATTATTATGGATCTGTGCAAGAAGATTGGCAAAGAACCAGTTAAAGCCAAGGAAACCCCGGGTTTCATTGTCAACCGTCTCCTGACCCCCTATATGGCAGAAGCTATGATCGCCTACCAGGAAGGAATTGCTTCCGCTGAGGATATCGATAAGGCCATGAAATATGGGGCGGGGATGCCTATGGGTCCGCTGGCTTTAGCAGATATGGTGGGCCTGGACGTATGCCTTAAAGTTGGGGAATACTTCTTGAAGGAGTTTGGCGATTCCAAATATCGCCCTGCCCTGGCCTTGAAACAGAAGGTACGAGCTGGCCATCTGGGAATGAAAACCGGTAAAGGCTTTTACGATTATACCAAGAAGTAAAGCGCAAACCCCGTAATGATTTTTCGAAATAATTCTGAACTCTCGATATACAAGGAACTAATTAGGAAGGTAGGTTATTCCAATGTCTTCGAATTATTCGTACAAAACCAGAGACTTAAAATTTATACTCAAAGAATGGCTCCCAACCGACGAAGTCTTTGCTTATGAAAAATACCAGGATTATTACAGCGTTGATGATATTGATACTTTAATTGATCAAATTGACAAAATAGCTCGGGAAGTAATGGCGCCTACCGCGGATGACGGTGAAAATACTCCGGTTTATTTTGAAAACGGAAAGGTTTACATTCCCGCCTCTTTTAAAAACCTGTTCAAATACATCCAGGAAAATGGTTGGGGAACCAGCAATGTGGATGATGAGGGTGGTAGTCTTCCTTTTCTCTTAACCTGTGCCACCAACGAATTCATGACCGGAGCCAATCCCGCCTTTATGCCGTATGTGGCCCTGACCACAGGAGCAGCAGGTCTGATCAAGTCCTTCGGTGAAGATTACCATCAAGAGATGTTTCTGCCCAAGATGTATGATGGGACCTGGTCAGGAACCATGTGCTTAACTGAAGCAACGGCAGGATCCGATGTAGGGGATATTCTTTCCAAGGCTTATCCTACTGATGATCCGCGCATATATAAGATTAAGGGCAGCAAAATTTTTATTACCGGCGGAGATGGCGACCATGTGGAAAATGTGATTCACCTTTACCTGGCGCGCATTGACGGAGCGGCTTCGGGGACCAGAGGCATATCTCTGTTTATTGTACCCAAATACTGGGTAAATGATGATGGCAGTCTGGAGCCTAATGATGTGGAGGCAGCCGGGATAGAACACAAGATGGGAATGAAAGGGTCGGCCACTGTGGCTCTGGCTTGCGGTGATAACAATGGCTGTCGCGGATGGCTGCTGGGAACTTACGATGCCGAGACTGGATCAGGCCAGGGCATAGCCCAGATGTTCCAGATGATGAACGAGGAGCGGCTGTTGACTGGTTCAGCTGCCTTGGGAGTAGCTGCTATTGCATACTGGAACGCTGCAGATTACTGTAAAGAGCGTATTCAAGGCCGCCTTATGACCAACCCCAAAGCCGGACGGACCCAAATCATCAACCATGAAGATGTGAGGCGGATGCTGCTGCTTAATAAGGCAACTCTTGAGGCCTGCCGAGCGATTATAAATAAGGCTGCCTATTATATTGAAGTAGGCCACCTGGAAAAAGACCCGGAGCGTAAGAAAGCCGCAGCAGGGATGGCAGAGTGCCTGACCCCGCTTGCCAAAGCATATCCAACTGATGAAGCTTGGACCCTTATCTGTGAATCCATTCAAGCCTACGGTGGCTATGGCTTTTGTGAAGAATATCCGGTGGCTCAAGCCGCTCGCGACTGCAAGATCTACTCCATCTGGGAAGGGACTAACTTCATTCAGTCGTTAGACCTGGTAGGACGCAAGTGGATAATGGGCAAGGGTAAGGTTTTTGCGGCCTTCCTGCAGAACATCGAGGAATTCATAAGTGAGAACAAGGCTGCTGTTGGGTTTGCGAAGGAGTTTGCCAACCTGGAGAAGGCTTTGGTATCATACCAGGCTATCATGGCTGCGGTGGGCAAATATGTATCCGAGGGGAACCCCGGTATTATTCCAACCTACTCTCGTCGTATTCTCACGGCCACTGCCCAGCTTTACGGCGGAATGTGCCTGCTGGATCAAGCACTGATAGCCCAGAAGAAAATAGAAGAACTGGGCAAGGAACATTATGACTACAATTTCTATAACGGAAAGCTGCTGTCCGCGCATTACTACTTAAGGAACGTAGTGCCGAACGTATGGTTGGTTATGGATATTATACAGGATGCTGATACTTCGGTTATTGAATCAGTTACCGAAACTTTCGATTATTAAAAAATATTAATGGAGGGGATTATATGGACTTCACGAGTGAATATAGGAAAAAGCTGGTTTCCCCGGAGGAAGCGGTCAATGCTATTAAATCAGGTGACAACGTAAACTACGGACAGTTTAACTGTGCTCCAACCTTCTTAGATGCCTATCTGGCCAAGAGGAAGGATGAACTTAAAGGGGTTGAAGTCGTAGCCACCTGCTATCCCGGTTTGCCTCAGGTAGCTGCGTGCGACCCAACCCGTGAACACTTCCTTTATGCCAACTGGCACTACGGTGGTGGAGACCGAATTCTTAGCGATAAGGGTTTATGCAACTACATTCCGGCACTTTATTGGGAAATCCCCGAACTCCTCAATCGTTACCATTATCCTGATTTTATGCTGTGCAAGGTATCGCCTATGGACAAACATGGATATTTCTACTTTGGTACCGCCAATAGCACCATGTATACAAATTCAAAAAAATGTAAGAAAATCATTGTCGAAGTTAACGACAAGATGCCAATTACCCTGGGTGGATTTGACGAAGCAATCCATATATCCGAGATAGACATGATCGTGGAGTCGGACAACAAGCCATTGATCCAATTGCCCGACGTGCCTCCCACTGAGGTCGATATGGCGGTGGCTGGCCACATTATGGAATTAATCGAAGATAGATGTGTAATTCAATTGGGAATTGGCGGTATGCCTAACGCTGTAGGTATGATGATCGCTAAATCGGACCTCAAGGACCTGGGATGCTGGACCGAGATGTTTTGTGATTCCTATGTAGATATGTATGAATCAGGGGTAATGACTGACAAATACAAAAACATAAACAGAGGCAGAATGGTCTACACATTTGCATTGGGCACAGATAAATCATATGACTTCCTGAACCAGAACCGGGCTGTTGCCTGTTACCCGGTAAATTATACCAACAGCCCATTTGTGGCATCCCAGATTGATAAGCTGGTCTCCATCAATAACGCAATGGAAGTTGACCTGTTTGGGCAGGTGGCATCAGAATCATCTGGACATAGACATGTCAGCGGTACCGGTGGACAATTTGATTTTCACTATGCTGCATTCAATTCCAAAGGCGGCGTAGGCGTCATCTGCCTGTCCTCAATGCAGGGAAAAGGAGATGCCAAGAAGTCCCGCATCGTTCCGACATTGGAGCCTGGTACCATCGTAACCGTTCCCCGTACGGTTACGCATTATGTTTCAACCGAATACGGTGCAGTGGATCTTAAGGGCAAGACGACCTGGGAGAAGGCAGAACTGCTTATTGGCATTGCTCACCCTGATCAGCGTGATGAACTGATTAAAGAGGCTGAGAAAATGAACATTTGGGTTAAATCTAATAAGCTGTAGTAATGTATTCGCTTGTGGGATGATGTACTAAGTTACTGATCCCGCCTCCAGACAAATATGCCCTCTCTAAATCTTATGCCCGCTGTAAGCAATCGCTGAAGGCGGGCATAAGAAAATTCTCTGGAATGGGTCGAGGGTATAGATACAGTATCAATAACAATTAGATAAACTATTTTTGTAGTAATTATATAGCTGATATACAGGAGGTTAAAGAATGAATTTCCGTTTAACTGAAGAACAAGAAATGATAAGAAAAATGGCTGCGGATTTTGCAGCTAATGAAATTACTCCTAACGCAGGTGAATGGGATAAAGCGGATGAAGTGCCATTTGATGTTATTGCTAATATGCAGGAATTAGGTTTGATGACTATCGGTATTCCGGCGGAATATGGCGGAGATGGGCTGGATTGGTTATCGAAGTATTTAGTGATTGATGAAATAGCTCAGGGTGATGCTGGCCTGGCTACTACCGTAGTAGCATCTTCCTTACTGGCTTCTGATCCAATCTGGGTTGGTGCTAATGAAGAACAGAAAAAATGGTGGTATGGACGTATGCTGGATGGAGCCGTCGCTGCTTTTTGTTTGACTGAACCTGGTGCAGGTTCAGATGCTTTGGGCATGTCCTGTAAATGTGTAAAAGATGGCAATGAATACATTCTGAACGGCACCAAACAATTCATCACTAATGGAGGTTTTGCCAAGATTTTCACGGTGTTTGCTACTTTGGATAAAAAACTGGGCAATAAAGGACTATGTGCTTTTATGGTGGATAAAGACTTCCCCGGGGTATCCATCGGGCCTAAAGAAGACAAGCTGGGTATCAGAAGCACAAGTACTACTCAAGTTATTTTTGAAGATGTAAGAGTTCCTGCCTGGATGATGTTGGGCGGCGAAGGTAAGGCAACTCCTATTCTTATGGAAACCCTTGACCTATCAAGGACGGCTATTGCTGCTATGGCTACCGGAATTGCTACAGCGGCATTGAATAGCGCCATCGCATATGCGGCTGAAAGACAGCAGTTTGGAAAAGCAATTTCAAGCTTTCAAGCTATTCAGTTCATGCTGGCGGACATGGCTGCTGCCACGGAGACCTCACGCCTGCTTTACCAAAAAGCGGCCTGGTTACAGGATAATGACCTGCCTTTTAAGATGGTTTCTAATATGGCCAAAATGTATGCTGCCGACTCGGCCATGAAAGTTACTGTTGATGCGGTACAGGTTTTAGGCGGGTATGGATATACCAAAGAATACCCGGTAGAAAAGTACATGCGCGATGCAAAAATAACTCAGATTTTCGAAGGGACAGTTCAAGTGCAAAGAATGGTTATAGGAAAATATCTGAGCAGCAATGGTTACAACTACTACGTATAAGTTTTTGCAGATGATAAGCTGCCACTGTGCCCGCGTCTTTAGTGGCAGCTTATTGATAGGAAGAAAGAGGAGCCATAGATTCTACTTCGGTTCCCACTTGCCTCGGAGGTTTTAGAGAAGGAATACATATATCAGATGTGGATTTTGTAGTAGAAAGTACTACCAACCCTGCACTAATAAATCTGCCGGTATTGCCCATTACCGAGGTGCTATCTCCCGGAACCGATGTTACCGTACCCCGTACCATTACTTTTTGTGTTGCCACTGAATACGGGATAATCAATTTGAAGGGCATTCAGCCTAGGAAAGGGCTGAAGATTTGATTAGTATCGCTCATCCGGATTGGCAGGATGAACTTATACGAGATGCGGAAAAAATGAATATTTGGAGCAGAAATAACCGACTTGCTTAAATAAGGAGGGATACTGGATGATGAATTTAGCAATTGTTGGCGGTGGTAAAGGCGGGTGTACCATTTTAAAAGCCCTCTACGGACTTGAGGAGTTCCGAATTATAGGGTTATGTGATATAAATACGGATTCACCCGGAAGCAAATTGGCCAGGGAGTTGGGCGTTAGTACTTTCCAGAACCTGGTTGAATTTATGCAGTTGAGCAATGTGGAAGTGATTATTGAAGCCACTGGAAACCAGCGAGTATTAGAACAGATACAGCATCTTAAATCCAACGAGGTCGCATTAATTGATTCCCATTTAGCTAATGTAATGATGACTTTCGCGGAGGGACACGAAAAGGTTTTGAGAAAGGCTCGCAGCAAAAAGGAATCCTTCCGGTCATCCTCAGCTTTTCTTGTTCAAACTTATGGGAAGGATGGGGTTATTTACTTTACCAGCGATACGGAATGCTATGATTTTGTGGAAAAACACAATATCGAAATAGGCAGTATTGATGTGGGGACCCCTATAATCCCGGGTGGGATAATCGACCGGTGCATAATGAACCGTCAAGTGATCATGGAAAACCTGGATCAACAAGTCTATGGCTTACGTATGTACGCCTGGATTTCTCCCATTTATGAATACGATGATGAAACCCGGGCCGTAGTCGGTACTTGCGGGGTATTAGTGCCCAAGAAGCACCCGGTGGTGAAGGCCTTTGACGTGTTTGCCCCCATCATTATTGAATCCCAGTCGCAGGGGGCCTGGGTAGGAGTGAGCGACCTGGAAAGGCTCATTTGCAGCATGGGGTCACAAAAGTTCGATCTGCCTAAATTTGTAGTTGGGACGTCGGTAAAGGATGATTACAGTACCATCCAAATGATTAAGAACCAAAAAACAACAGAAGTTGATATTTATAGAGAAGAAGAATTTGGGCACATCCGGGTGCGGGGAATTCCATTATTTGATGAGGAAGACGATAAATTGGTAGGAACCGTTGCTATAGCAGTACCCCGTAATTTAGCCCATGATTTGCAGCAAATGGCAAGTAAGCTGAACGCCAGTACTCAGGAAATGGCCAGTGTAATGCACGAAATCGCCAGGTCAGCAGGCGAAGTTTGCATTACGGAAGGAAACCTGGCTCAACATATTGAAGCGGTGCAGGGTAATGCAGCCAATATCAGGAATATTCTTGGCTTTACTAAGAGTATAGCTGCGGAAACCAAGATGTTAGGATTGAACGCGGCAATTGAGGCGGCCCGGGCAGGAGAACATGGACGTGGCTTTGGAGTGGTGGCAGAAGAAATTAAAAAGTTATCTGATCAATCAAAGCAGACTGCTGAACAGATTGAACAATTGATTCAGGAAATCGATTTAAGCATACAGAAGGCAGTCCGGGCTTCTGAGGGAACGGTGCAACAGAGCCAGGAACAGGCTGCGGCTACCCAGGAGATAACAGCCTCGGTAGCGGAAATGTCGGAAATGGCAGAAAAATTAATGCAGGTGGCACTGACACTTTAAAAGGCAGGTAAAATGGCTGGGGGAAATTAGTACATGAAACGCTGCGGAATAGTGCTGAATAGAAATAAAAAATGCGTTCAGGTATACAGTAAACTGCTGATTCGAAAGCTGGAGGAAGAAGGCATTGAAGTCTGGTGGGAAGATGATCAGGAGACCCAAACCGATGGCACTGATGTAATAATCATTCTCGGTGGTGACGGTACTACATTAAGAGCATTTAGAAAATACCTGGATTTAAATGTACCTTATATCTGTATTAATTTTGGAAAAGTAGGCTTTTTGAGCAGTGTTGAACCAGAAGAATTTATTGACTATTTACCAAGACTAGTTAGAGAGGATTACTACTTCGAAAAACGATCTATACTGCAGGTCGCCAATTTTAAGAGTAATCGCTTAATGAAGGATTATTATGCCTTAAATGAGGTTGTCATACGTTCCAACAAACCCAAACCCTGCCACCAATCTCTGTATGTGGACGGGCATTTTTGCCTGGAAGTTGAAGGCGACGGGATTTTGTGCTCTACCCCTACGGGATCTACTGCATATTCCTTGTCTGCCGGAGGGCCGGTGGTTGATTTAGAATTGGAGAGCATTATTATTACTCCTATTTGTGCTGTTAACCCTTCAATAAGTTCTTATGTAGTATCATCACAGCGGGTGCTGCATATTATGAGCAATGATTTAACTATGAGGAGACTTATTATTGATGGAGAGGAAATAGCTGTTCTATCGAATCTAGATATGGTCAGTATAAAATTAGCAAAAAACAAAGCTGAATTTATCCAGTTCCATGAAAATCGCTACCTAAGTTTATTACCATTGTTGTCGCGAAAACAAAATAGGATTCATACAAGTGATGATATGCAAAAATTAACCCATATATCCGAACCTCTTCGACCAACAAATTAAAGGTGATCAACGGTTAAAGATCATAGAATACTAATTTTAAGGATGAATATATGGACATAGTTATAACTAAACATGCCATCATTCGATATAGAGAAAGATTGTTTGATTTTAACTCATCAGAACAAGAAGTAATTAAATTTTTAAAAGATGTTGCAATTAAAGGAAAGCTGGTATGTATTAAACCAAATGATTATGATAATTGTACGGAGGTCAGGTACCAGGGCATTTCCGTGGTATTGATTCGAGAATGTGGCCGAGTATTTGTTATAACCTGCCTGGGAGACTTACGATACAGAAAGTGGATAAAAAAACAAAAACCTTTGCAGATTCCTAAATCCGGCATCTAGTCCTGGACATAGCAATAGAGACTGCAAACTAAATAATGAAGAACGGAGCAATCCATTAAATACTGGTAATATAGGTGACGGTATCATCTATATCTAATCTAATTTTACGAATAAATAAATGGTTAGGATCTAAATCATTGTTCATCAACAGGCATGTTTTTCTTTCCAAAGCTTTCTCATAATTTGAATAAAAGCCAAATGAATTCTCCTGCTTTTCCTCATAAAAATGGTATTCTTCTACAACTTGAAAAATATTGCTCATTATTTATCATTCTTTCTAAATTATTTAGTGATTTAATGTAATTAAACAGATGCAATTATTATACCATATATTTCCTCATTAACAATCCGAATAAAAGAAGTATAAAATTCTGTGAAGAACGTCCCCTTGTGTCCAGGATTTGGTTGACACCCGATACGTGCTTTGTTAATATCAAAGTGTAACTAAATACACAGATAAAAACGCGAAAGTGTGTCTAGGGTTCCGCATAAGTAGAAATGGACTGGTCCGAGTGACACAGGCGCTTGTGTAAGTGCTACACCGTATAGGGATAAAAGCCCAGGCGGACAGGTTTCGGTTACGAAACAGCCCGCCTGGGTATTCTATTTTAGAGGGAGGTTAGTTTCTCTTAGATTTAAGGAAGGATGTGAATAAATGCCTGATATAGGTATTATTATGGGCAGTGACTCTGACCTTGATATAATGAAAGACGCCGGGGAAATACTGGGGGAATTTGGTATAAGCTATGAATACACCATATGTTCAGCTCACCGCCTGCCTGCGGAAACTGCCGAGTATGCTAAAAATGCTGCTGATAACGGTATCAAGGTGATTATAGCCGGTGCCGGAGGGGCAGCCCACTTACCTGGAGTTATCGCCGCATATACTGTCCTGCCAGTAGTAGGAGTTCCTATAAAAAGCAGCACTTTATCGGGAATCGATTCGCTCTATTCGATAGTGCAGATGCCCAGAGGGATACCGGTAGCTACAGTGGCTATTAATGGCAGTGCCAATGCAGCTTTACTTGCGCTGCAGGTGATGGCCTTAAGTGATGAAGTCATTAAACTGGCTCTTCTAGACTATCGCCAGAAGATGGCCGAAGGAGTGCTGGAAAAAGATAAAAGACTTAAAGAAATTGGAGTCCAGGCTTACCTCAAAGATAAGAAATAAGTTTTCGGGAGGATCATCAATGATAGATAGATATACACTGCCCCGCATGGGAGCTATATGGTCGGAGGAGAACAAGCTGCGTAACTGGCTGGAAATAGAAATAGCCGCCTGCGAAGGCCAGGCTCTTATTGGACGTATTCCTGAAGAAGCAGTGGCAGTTATTCGCCAACGGGCTGATTTTGATATTAAAAGAGTTAAAGAAATAGAAGATGAAGTACATCATGATGTGATAGCTTTTTTGACCAATGTTGCTGAATATGTGGGGGACGAGTCCAAGTACATACATTTTGGAATGACTTCTTCAGATATCCTTGATACCGGATTAGCTTTGCAGATGAGAGATTCTGCCGATCTGATATTGGAAAAACTGTTGAGATTAAAAGAACTGGTGGGAGAAAAGGCCAGGAAATATAGATACACCTTAACTATTGGACGTACTCACGGTATCCATGGAGAACCTACCACCTTTGGCCTTAAAATGGCTCTATGGTATACCGAAATAGATCGTAATGTGAAGAGGCTGCGGGAAGCCCGCGAAGTAGTGTCCTGCGGCGCCATATCAGGTGCCGTCGGGAATTTTGCTCATCTAGATCCCCGGGTAGAAGAATACGTGTGCCAGAAGCTGGAACTTCAGCCCTGCCTGGTTTCTACCCAGATCATTCAAAGGGATCGCCACGCTCAGTTTATGACCATCTTGGCGGTCATTGCCAGTTCTCTGGAAAAAATGGCTACTGAAATCAGAAATCTGCAGCGAACAGAAATACTGGAAGCAGAAGAACCTTTTCGCAAAGGACAAAAAGGTTCCTCAGCCATGCCCCACAAAAGAAACCCTATGATGAGTGAAAGAGTGGCTGGGCTGTCCCGGGTCATAAGGGGAAATGCCATGGCGGCGCTGGAAAATGTAGCCTTGTGGCATGAACGGGATCTAACGCACTCCTCAGTAGAAAGGGTCATTATTCCGGACAGCTGTGTACTGTTGGACTATATGCTGGAAAAATTCTGCGCTATCGTAGCTGGTCTGGTTATATATGAAGATAATATGATGGAAAATATCAATCGAACCCGGGGGCTGATATTCTCCCAGGAACTGATGCTGACCCTGCTAAACAAGGGGATGCTGAGGGAAGACGCTTACCCTCTGGTGCAGAACCATGCCATGCGCAGCTGGGAAGAAAAACTCGATTTTAAAACACTGGTATTACAAGATGATGAGATTATGAATTACATGACCCCGGCAGAAATAGAAATCATTTTTGATCTGAAGATTTATACAAATAATGTTGATTATATATTCGAGCGCTGCGGTCTGGACTAGCAGTACAAGGAGGGAATAGCATTGGAAAAAAGAGAAATGCTTTACGAAGGAAAAGCCAAACAGATTTATGCCGTCGATGATGAGCGTTATTTTATAATGACCTATAAGGATGAAGCTACCGCTTTTGATGGCGCTAAAAAGGGAATTATCGAAAATAAGGGTATTGTCAATAACCGGATATCCTGTTTGCTCTTCAAGATGCTTGAAGAAAAGGGAGTGGAGACTCATCTTGTTAATCAAATAGATGAACGGAATGTGATCGTAAAGCGCCTGGATATGCTGCCGGTAGAGGTGGTAGTGAGAAATATAGCTGCCGGAAGCCTCTCCAAGCGTCTGGGGATAGAGGAGGGGACAGAACTGCCTTCTCCCATAGTAGAATTATTCTACAAAAATGATGAGCTTCATGACCCCATGATCAATGAATATCATGCCCGAGTTTTTGGCTGGGCTACCCGGGAACAGTTGGAGGACATCCAGGCCCGGGGGCTAAAGATCAATGAAATCCTGTCTCAATTATTTGATAGTATAGGCATAATTCTGGTCGATTTCAAACTGGAATTTGGCGTTTTTGAGGGAAGGATAGTTCTGGGAGATGAGATATCCCCGGATAGCTGCCGGTTATGGGATAAAGTAAGCCTGGAAAAGCTGGACAAAGATCGTTTCCGCCGTAATATGGGAGGGGAAGCAGAAGCCTACCAGGAAGTTGCAAGAAGGATTGAAAAGGTGTTGGGATAAACAAGCAAGCTACTATTTATATATAAGGAGGCAGACAGGGTGTTAAAAGCCAATATTTATGTAACATTGAAAAATGGTGTGTTAGATCCCCAGGGAGAAGCGGTTAAAAAGTCATTAAAGGTTCTGGATTACGGACAGGTTGATGAAGTGCGTATCGGTAAATTTATCGAAGTATGGCTGGAAGGCGATGACCGTGAATCAGCTTTGAAGGAACTGGAAGAGATGAGTGACAAGCTGCTAGCCAATCCGGTCATTGAAGACTACCGGGTCGAAATAGTGGAGGTAAATTAGCCATGAAATTTGGGGTAGTAGTATTTCCTGGTTCCAATTGCGACGCGGATTGTTATCATGTGGTAAAGGAAGTAATGAACCAGCAAGTTGAATACATATGGCACAAGGAAAACGCCGTGGATGGCTTTGACGCACTTATCCTGCCGGGGGGATTCTCTTATGGAGATTATCTGCGGACAGGCGCCATCGCCCGTTTTTCACCGATAATGCCGTCGGTAATAGATTTTGCAGCCCGAGGTGGACTGGTCATCGGTATCTGCAACGGTTTTCAGATACTGCTGGAAGCCGGGTTATTGCCTGGAGCCATGCTGAGAAACAGCAGCCTGAAGTTTATTTGTAAACCGGTTTACCTGAAGATCAACCGGGCGGATACTCCGTTTACCAACCGGCTGCAAGTTGATCAAGTGACCAGGATACCGGTAGCTCACGGGGAAGGAAATTATTTTTGTGATGAAAATACCCTGCAGAGCCTGAAAGATAATGGTCAGATTCTATTCACCTACTGTGGTGCAGACGGAGAAGAGAGTCCAGAATTTAATCCCAACGGCTCACTGGCCAATATAGCCGGGATAAGCAACCAGAAGGGCAATGTACTGGGAATGATGCCTCACCCGGAGAGGTGCTCGGAAGAGATACTGGGAGGCCGGGATGGCTTTTATATATTTGATTCGATGATTAATTGGTTTGAGGAGGTGGGGAAATAGTGAAAGAAATGAGTTATAAAGAGATGGGACTTCTAGATGAAGAATATGAGCAGATAATAGAGATATTGGGCCGCCAACCTAATTATTTGGAACTGGGCATATTTGCAGTGATGTGGTCGGAGCACTGCGGTTATAAAAACTCTCGGCCGCTTTTAAAGAATTTCCCTACGGAAGGACCTCAGGTTATACAGGGCCCGGGAGAAAATGCCGGGGTAGTTGATATTGGTGATGGACAGGCATTGGTGTTTAAAATTGAGAGTCACAATCATCCATCGGCTATAGAACCATATCAGGGTGCAGCCACCGGGGTAGGTGGAATCGTTCGTGATATTTTCACCATGGGAGCCAGGCCCATAGCTTCTCTAAACTCCCTGCGTTTCGGGAATATAGATGATGAACGGGTAAAGCAGCTCTTTTCCGGTGTAGTAGCGGGAATAGGAGACTATGGCAATTGTCTGGGTATACCTACCGTAGGAGGGGAAGTCTATTTTAATCCCGCTTACCAGGGAAATCCACTGGTGAATGCTATGTGCGTGGGACTGGTAAATAAGCAAGAGATAGCTTATGCAACCGCCAGCGAAACCGGCAGTCCCCTCATGCTGGTGGGAGCCAGGACGGGCCGGGACGGTATCCATGGGGCCACCTTTGCTTCCGAAGAATTGAGCGAAGCCTCCCAGGAGAAGAGACCATCAGTACAGGTAGGGGACCCGTTCATGGAAAAACTGCTGATAGAAGCCTGCCTGGAATTGATAAAAGAGGATCTGGTGGCAGGAATGCAGGATCTGGGAGCAGCAGGCTTAACCAGCTCCATTGCTGAAGCTGCCAGTAAAAAGGGACGCGGGGTAATAGTTGATGTATCCCGGGTGCCTCGCCGGGAAACCGGCATGATACCTTATGAAGTTATGCTGTCAGAATCCCAGGAAAGGATGCTGATCGTACCTCGGGAAGGCAAGGAAGGCAGGATTAGTCAGATTTTTGATAAATGGGGACTGGATGCCACCGTCATCGGTGAAGTTACCGATGATGGAATGTTCAAGGTTTTTGAAGGGGATGTTCTGGTGGGTGCGGTACCGGTAGAAGCTTTGACCGAAGGCTGCCCGGTATATGTACGAGAAGGAATGGAGCCGCCTTACTACAGAGAATGCCGCGATTATAATATAGATGACCTGTCCGAATGCGATGCTGGGGAGGCCTTGAGTCAACTGCTGGCTTCACCTAATATTGCCAGTAAAAAGTGGGTTTACACCCAATACGATCACCAGGTTATGACCAACTCGTCAATAGTACCTGGTGATGCAGATGCTGCGGTTCTAAGGGTTAAAGGCTACCAAAAAGGTATTGCCCTGGCCACCGACTGCAATGGCCGCATGGTTTACCTGGATCCTTATCAGGGCGGCATGATGGCGGTATGTGAAGGTGCTCGAAACCTAGCCTGTGTAGGGGCCAGGCCTTTAGCGCTCACCAACTGCCTCAATTTTGGAAGTCCCGAGAATCCCCATATTTACTGGCAGATGCAGGAAGCTATCAAAGGCATGTCAGAAGCAGCTAAAGTATTGGGCACACCAGTAGTTAGCGGCAATGTGAGCCTGTATAATGAAACTGTAGATGGAGCCATATTCCCTACTCCGGTAGTGGGAATGGTGGGGATATTAAAGGATATAGACCAACGATGTCAGATGGCTTTCAAAGATGAAGGTGATCTGATTGTACTCCTGGGCAGGTCTAGAGAGGAACTGGGAGGTTCCGAATATCTATTTGTCTGTCATGGAATAGAAAAGGGGGCTGTACCGGCAGTTGACTTAGAAGAAGAGCAAAATCTCATTGAACTGCTGGTAAGTATTATCGAGGCCGGCCTGGTAAAATCCTGCCATGATATCTCGGATGGCGGCCTGGCAGCAGCCCTGGCCGAATCATCTATTAAAGGAAGTCTTGGTTTTAACGTGGACTTGGATTTCAAGGGGAGCAGGAGGGATAAAATACTCTTTTCTGAAGCCCCCAGCCGGGCGGTGATCAGCCTGGATGAAAAAGATCTGGCTGCGGTGATAAATGTATCAGCTCAGCAGGGAATTGAAATAAGGGTACTGGGCAAAGTGGGCGGAGAAGACATGATTATCAATGATCAGGGGATGGAATTTGTTAACCTGGCAGTACAGGATGCTGCAAAGATCTGGGGGGAAGCAATAGAATGCCATATGAAATAGGGGATAAATTTAAAGATGAGTGCGGTGTGTTCGGTGTGTTTTTAAACGAACCAGAGGATGAAACGGATGCAGCCAGTACCGCATTTTATGGTCTTTATGCTCTGCAGCACCGGGGACAAGAGAGTGCTGGTATCGCAGTATCCAATGGCCATAAAATCAACCTGCACAAGGGCATGGGATTAGTTACTGATGTAATAAAACCAGATATTATCAAACAACTGAAGGGTAATATAGCCGTAGCCCATGTTCGATATTCCACTACCGGGGAAAGCGGCATAGTCAATGCCCAGCCTATGGTTTTTCATTACCTGCAGGGAATGCTGGGGATAGCTCATAACGGGAACCTTACCAATACGATTGAATTGAGAAAACAGCTGGCTACCTATGGTTCGGTATTTCAGACTACTACAGATACGGAGCTGGTCGCCAACCTGCTGGCCCGTTATTCTCAAGACAAGCTGGAAGACGGTCTTACTAAATGCATGATTGACCTGAAAGGTGCCTTTGCTCTGATTATCATAACTGAGGACCGCATGGTGGGGGTGCGTGACCAGATGGGGATCAGACCACTGTGCCTGGGGGACTATGAAGGCAGTTATGTGCTGGCTTCAGAATCTGCGGCTCTGGACACCATAGGGGCGAAATTCATCAGGGATATGAAACCTGGGGAAATTGTAATTATAGATAAAAATGGATTGAAGTCCAGCCAGGTAGTTAATTCACCTCGCTGTGCCCACTGTGTTTTTGAATACATTTATTTCGCTCGGCCAGACAGCACGCTGGACGGTATTAATGTATACCAGGCCCGACGGGAACTAGGTAAACAGCTGGCCCGGGAATGCAATATCGATGCCGACATGGTTATATCAGTGCCTGATTCCGGAACTGCCGCCGCATTAGGCTATGGTGAGGAGTCAGGACTGCCCTTTCAGGATGGCCTGATGAAAAACCGCTATGTGGGCCGGACCTTTATACAACCGACCCAGAGTATGCGGGAGTTGAGTGTTCGCCTGAAACTAAATGCGGTAGGGAAAATCGTATCTGGTAAGAAGTTGATCATGGTTGACGATTCCATAGTAAGAGGAACCACCAGTAAACAGATTGTGCAGATGCTCAGGGATGCAGGGGCTAAAGAGGTGCATATGGCAGTATCTTCACCACCTACCAGCTACCCCTGTTATTATGGTATAGATACCTCACGCCGGGAAGAATTGATCGCCAGTAAACTGGGGGTTGAAGAAATACGGCAGTTTATCGGGGCTGACAGCTTAAATTACCTGAGCCGGGAAGGGATGTTCAAGGCTTTGGGAGGCAATTCGGAGAAATACTGTGATGCCTGCTTCAGCGGTTTTTATCCGGTAGGAGTGGAAAGTTAGAATATAAAAGATTGGTAGTTCATACATCAGGAATCCGGAAACCTGAAGAGGTGAAGCGCTTATCATTGGGTTGGGAGGTTTAACATGGAAAAGGAAGGGCTTAGTTATAAAGATGCCGGGGTTGATATAGATGCCGCCAACCAGTCAGTGGATATGATCAAGAAATGGGTAGGCATGACCCGCAGACCAGAGGTGCTGACTGAAATTGGTTCATTTGGCGGGCTTTTTGCTCTAGATACTGCCCGGTACAAAGAACCGGTTCTAGTCTCGGGGACTGACGGGGTGGGGACCAAATTAAAAATAGCTCAGATGACCGGGATCAGTGATACGGTCGGTATAGACCTGGTGGCTATGTGTGTCAATGACATCCTGGTACATGGGGCGGAACCCTTATTCTTTTTAGATTATATAGCTGTAGGCCAGTTAAAACCAGTAGTTATTGAATACCTGGTTAAAGGCGTGAGTCAGGGCTGCCTGCAGGCAGGATGTGCCTTGATCGGCGGCGAAACAGCAGAGATGCCAGGTCTGTATGACGAAGACGAGTATGATCTGGCTGGTTTTGCAGTAGGAGTTGTAGAACGTTCTAAAATAATAGACGGTAAAAAGATAAATGACGAAGATGTGATAATTGCCCTTCCTTCATCAGGGATACACTCCAACGGGTATTCGCTGGTGCGGAAAGTACTTTTTGAAAAGGCGGGTCTAAAAATAGAAGATTATTCAGAGGAACTGGGCAAAACAGTGGGGGAAGAACTCTTGACTCCTACTCGCATTTATGTAAAAACGGTTTTGGCCCTGCTGGAGGAAGTCGAAGTAAATGGAATGGCTCATATAACCGGGGGAGGGATTGTAGAAAATCTGCAGCGTATTCTTCCGAACGGAATGGGGGCAGTAATTGAGACTTCCCAGGTAGCGATCCCGCCGATTTTCAACCTCTTGCAAACCCTGGGGCAGATACCAAAAGAAGAAATGTATCGGACCTTCAATATGGGGATCGGTTACGTCCTGGTGATATCTCCTGATAAATTCAGTGCGGCCCTAAAGCACTTGCGCAATAACGGGGAAAAGCCGATAATTATAGGGAGAATTAGCTCTCGGGAAAGAGGGGTCGTGGTAAAATGAAGCAGATCATGGAAGCCCGGCACCTTAAGCTGGCAGTGTTAGCATCTGGAAGAGGAAGCAATTTTGACGCTATCTGTCAGGCCATAGACCAAAAGGATCTTGATGCCGAGATAGCTGTTCTAATAAGTGACAAACCGGATGCCCCGGCTCTGCAAAAAGCAGCTGCCAGAGGAATAGAGACCTTACATATCAACCCCCGGGAGTTTCCCGGACGGGATGCCTATGAGGCGGTACTGGTTAATGAATTAAAAGAAAGAAACGTAGACCTGGTGGTACTGGCTGGTTATATGAGGCTGGTAGGAGGAGTATTCCTGGCCGCTTTTGAAAACCGGGTATTAAATATTCATCCCGCCCTCTTGCCTTCCTTCCAGGGCCTGCATGCTCAGCAACAAGCACTGGACTATGGGGTCAGAATCAGTGGTTGTACCGTGCATATTGTTGACGAAGGAATGGATACCGGGCCTATAATAATGCAGAAGGCAGTGCCGGTTTATGATACAGATGATGAGGATACCCTTTCTGAACGGATACTATTGGAAGAACACCAGATTTACTGGCAGTCCCTGCAGTTGATAGCTGAAGGCCGGATATGGATCAAGGGCCGAAGAGTAGTCATAAAAAACCGCCAGGAGGACTAATAAGTCAACCGGTTTATCAATAAGTGAGGGACTGGATGTAAGTAATTCTTACCTAACCCGTTAATAGTTATCATAAAGGGGGATTTAGCTTATGAAGAGAGCCTTAATCAGTGTTTCCAACAAGGAAGGAATTGTGGACTTTGCCCGAGGCCTTAATGAGTTAGGCTATGAGATAATATCTACTGGTGGAACTTATAAAACCCTGCAGGATGCAGGAGTGAATGTTATTCAGGTATCTGAGGTTACAGGTTTTCCGGAAATACTGGATGGAAGAGTTAAAACCCTGCATCCCAAGGTACACGGTGGTATTCTAGCCCGGCGTACGGATGATCACCTGCAGCAGCTGCAGGACAACGAAATCAGCACTATAGATATAGTATGTGTCAATCTATATCCTTTCCGTGAAACGGTCAGTAAAGAAAATGTGACTCTGGCCGAGGCGATTGAAAACATAGATATCGGTGGCCCTACCATGGTCAGGTCAGCAGCCAAGAATTATCAGGATGTAATTGTGGTAGTTAAACCAGAATTTTATGTATCAGTATTAAAGACCTTACAGGAACAGGGAAATATAGGGGAAGAAATGCGTCTAAAGCTGGCCCTGGAGGCTTTCAGCCATACCGCCTCTTATGATGCCATGATTACGGCCTATCTTTCTAAAATTACGGGCAGCGTTTTTAACGATAATTTTGTGCTGGCAGGAGAGAAGGTATATGAACTGCGTTATGGGGAAAACCCTCATCAAAAAGCCTGTTTTTATCGTAATATGACTCCGGGAACAGGTCTGCCGGATGCCAGACAGTTAAATGGAAAAGAATTATCATATAACAATATTATTGACGTGCAGGCTGCTTGGGCTCTGGTTAAAGAGTTTTCGGATCCGGCCTGTGTGATCATAAAACATACCAACCCCTGCGGTACAGCAGTAGGAAATGAACTGAATGAAGTATACGACCGGGCTTTTGCCGGTGATCCAGTTTCAGCCTTTGGTGGCATTATTGCTTTCAATAGACAGGTAGATGTAAAAACAGCAGAAAAAGCAGCCGGTCCTTTCATGGAAGCCATCATAGCGCCTGGATATGATGAAGCAGCTCTATCGGTACTGCAGACCAAGAAGAACCTGCGGGTACTGGAACTGCCCATTAATGATGGAGAAGGTTTACAGCTTAGAACGGTAGAAGGTGGATTTGTGCTGCAGGATCCGGATGCAGATGCGATTGGACCCGACGATCTTAGAGTAGTAACTGATACTGCCCTTACTGATGAACAGGTTAAGGAATTGCTCTTTGCCTGGAAAGTAGTCAAGCATGTTAAGTCCAATGCCATTGTAGTAGCCAAAGACCATATGACCCTGGGAGTAGGAGCAGGGCAGATGAACCGGGTCGGTTCGGCTTTAATTGCCCTGGGGCAGGGCGGTGAGAAATGCCAGGGAGCAGTCCTGGCTTCAGACGCCTTTTTCCCGTTTAAAGATACGGTGGAAATGGCGGCTCGTTATGGGATTAAGGCGATCATCCAGCCGGGCGGTTCGATTCGAGATCAAGAGAGTATCGATGAATGCAATCGCCATGGAATAGCTATGGTGTTTACAGATATTAGGCATTTTAAACACTAAGATATAAAATAAAAGCTGAGTGAAGAACAGGGAGGTTTAAAATTGGGTAAGAAAGTACTGCTTATCGGGCAAGGGGGCAGGGAACACGCCCTGGCTTGGAAAATTGCGCAGAGCCCGGAACTGGAAACATTGTACGCCGCTCCTGGAAACCCGGGTATGGCAGAACTGTGCGAGTGTATTAGTATTGAAGTTAATGACTTGGATAAACTGCTGCAATTTGCACTGGCAGAAAAGATCGATCTCACGGTAGTGGGGCCGGAGGTACCATTGATGGAAGGGATTGTAGACCGGTTTTATGAAAACGGTCTTACCATCTTTGGACCTACCGCATCTGCGGCGAGATTAGAAGGAAGTAAGGTCTTTACCAAGAACCTCTTTAAAAAATATAGTATTCCAACCGCTAAATATGATATCTTCAGTGATATGGAACTGGCCCGTGAGCATATTAAAACCTATACTGATCTGGAAAAGCCGGTGGTAATAAAAGCCGATGGGCTGGCCGCTGGTAAAGGAGTAGTTGTTGCTGCTGATTATCTGGAAGCCAGTCAGGCCATTGATTCTATAATGAAAGATAAAGAGTTCGGTGCAGCAGGGGATCAGGTAGTTATAGAAGAATGTCTTTTCGGGCAGGAAGTCAGCTTTTTTGCCATAAGCGATGGGAAGAGTTTTGTGCCCCTGGTGTCAGCCCAAGACCATAAACAGGTTTTTGACAATGATGAAGGTCCCAATACCGGAGGAATGGGTGCATACTGTAATCCTCCCATATATACCCCGGAGCTGCATCAGCTAGTCTTAGATACCATAATTGCTCCGGTAATCGAAGCTATGGCGGCCGAAGGCACCCCTTACCGGGGTGTATTGTATGCCGGTCTCATGATTACTGAAGATGGTCCCAAGGTGTTGGAGTTTAATGCCCGATTTGGTGATCCGGAAACTCAGGCCATAATGCCCTTGATAAAAAGCGATATCCTGCCGCTGCTGGAAGCAGCAGCCCAGGGCCGATTAGAAAATTACCAGGTGGAAATCGACACTGGAACTTGTATATGTGTGGTTCTGGCCTCAGGAGGATATCCTGGTAGTTATGAAAAAGATAAAGAGATTCAAGGTATTGATAAGGTAGATCCTGATACGCTGATTTTCCATGCCGGGACCGTAAAAAGAGCAGGTGCTTATTACACCAGTGGCGGCAGGGTCTTGGCCGTGGTCAGCCGGGGAGAAAATATTAAAAAAGCTATTGATAAGGTATATAAAGAAGTCCGGAAAATCAATTTTGATAATATGCATTATCGAACCGACATAGGGAGTAAGGCCCTGATATAGGAGTGGTAATATGAATCCTAAGCTAGCTCCGTTTATAAGGGTAGGAGGGTTCATAGCCCTGGTAGCTATGCTGTTATACTTGCCCACCCGGGAATTTTTAAAAACAACTTTTATGCTGGGAATACCTTTTATCTTTATCCTGGCTTTCATGCGGAAGCAAAGCAGATACTCCCTGCCCTGGATAATAGCCATAGTATTAGCTGCAGTAACTGTGGGGGGGTACATATATATGCTGACCGGTTTGCCGGAGCGAATAGCCACCCATCAGATCGTCATTGATGGGACTGTTTTACTGAGCGAGGGCAAGTATTATGATGCTGCAGAAAAGTTTGGTGAACTTGAGCAGTATGGTGATCTAAATACTATGGAGAAAAAATTGGCATTGGTAGAAAAGGAGAAAGATGCGGTCCGTCTGCTGGAACAGGCTAAGGTGATGATAAATGCCGGAGAAAAGGATGAAGCCTTAGTGCTGCTGGAATCTGTACCATCAGATACCAGAGCCCATAAGGAGGCAGCCAGTCTGATCAAAACTTTGAAAGAGTAGGAGAACAAGATGGTTACACTGGAACAGGTCAAAGCAAGTGCTATGGTACAGGCCTACATGAGACTAGGCAATCAATTCATTGGAACCATGGGAGCCATTGAACATAATCTTAACCATGCAGAATATGTTTCCATGCTGTGTTATGAAATACTTGAAAAACTCGGTTATTCTGAACGACAGGCAGAATTGGGAGCCATTGCCGGGTACCTGCATGATATAGGCAATCTGGTTAACCGGTATGGACACGGTATGTCAGGAGCCCTGCTAGCATTTGATACCCTAATGGAAATGGGAATGGAGCCAGCAGAACTTGCTGCCATTATGGGAGCTATAGGAAATCATGAGGAACATGCAGGAGGTAACAGTATTAATGTTATCGGAGCAGCTTTAATACTCGCTGATAAGTCGGATGTACACCGCTCCCGGGTCAGAAAAAATGAGATGTCTGCGTTCACCCCCCGGGATCGGGTAAACTACGCAGTAACTGATACCAACCTGCTGATTGATGTACAAAATAAAATGATCTTTTTGGAGATTGATATAGATACTGAAGTATGTTCGGTTATGGAATATTTTGAAATATTTTTAACCAAAATGCTTATGTGCAGACGTGCTGCCCAATACCTGGGTTGTGAATTTGCACTGCTGGTCAATAAAAACCGATTGCTATAAGGTCAGGGGACACACCTGGCCTTATAGCAATGAGAATATTGAGAGGTTCCTTGATCAGTCGGTGCCAGGATGTAGTTCTTGGGCTAAGGAAAGGGGACACACCAGGTTAAGGAACAGGGACACACCTTCCTGGGGTTCATGGTTTGAAGGAATGTCCCTGGGTATACCTTGTTTGAAGGAATGTCCCCATTATGAAGGAGCGGATAAGATGAGAAACAGGCAAATTCCAAGAGGATTGCGTGATTTACTGCCAGAAGAAGTAAAAGTGATGAGAAGTATGGAAAAAAAGGCCGCCAGGCTTTTTTCCAGTTATGCTTATGAAGAAGTTATGACACCAACTTTCGAGTTTCTAGAAGTGATTGAAGCCGGGAGAGGCAGCAGGCGGGAAGACCTATTTCTCTTTATGGATCGGGAGGGGGGCATCCTGTCCCTGCGTCCAGAAGTTACCGGATCCATTGCCCGCATGGCATCTACACATATGCACGATGCAGATTTTCCTCGGCGGCTTTTTTATACGGCTAATGTATTTCGTCATGTACAGCCACAGCTGGCTCAGTACCGGGAATTCAGGCAGACCGGGGTAGAGCTGTTGGGGGCCGCCGGTGTATGGGCAGATGCCGAAGTTGTGAATATAGCGGTTAAACTGCTGGCCAGTATGGGTTTGGAAAGATTTAAGATCAGTATTAACCAACTGCCTATTTTTAACAGTATTCTGGATGACAGCGGTCTGGATGCGGAGGACCGTTCACTGGTGCGCAAACTGGTGGAAGATAAAGACCTGGTTGAATTGTACCGGCTGTTGGAAGGGCTTAATATAGAAGATGATTTAAAAGATACTATTGCCGCCCTGCCGGTTTTACACGGGGGACTGGATGTGATTCATCGCATACCTTATGTGGAAAAAAATCGCAATGCATCAGCAGCAGTGGAAGAGCTTATCAAAATATATGATGCGTTGAAAATATATGGGGTTACCTCCAATATCGTTGTGGATATGGGGGTATTAAGAAACCTGGATTATTATACCGGACTAGTATTCGAGGGGTATTCCTCCGATCTGGGGTATGGTCTTCTGGGAGGAGGGCGCTACGATAATCTGCTCGGACAATTTGGCTTGACCTGTCCGGCTACCGGCTTTGCTCTGCACATGGATAGGCTGGCCCTGGTGTTAAAATGCCGGGATGAAGAACCGGATCATTATCTAGTGGGAGGAAGCAATTATCAAGCTATGATAGAGAAATCAGAACAGCTTCGGGAACAGGGATATATTGTAGAAATGGATCTGGGAAAACATAGTCGAGACGAGCTGGAGAAGAGAATTAACGGCAAGAATAATTGGACCCTATTATATGTAGAGTAAACGACTAAGGTCAGGGGACACACCTACCCTTAGGGCCCTCGGTGGCAGGAATGTCCCGGGTTATGGAGAAACCACGGATTAGAAGTCCGTTGAAAGTCCATTGAAATATTGAATAATACACATGGAGGAGAAAGATGCAGCAGGAATATTTAACTATTGCTTTATCAAAAGGGACCCTTTTAAAACCTACGGTTGAACTGCTCAAGGAAGCGGGCCTGCCTGTAAGTGGGCTCAGTGAAGACAGTCGCAATATGGTTTTTACTTATGAGGATGAGGGTATTAAATACCTGATGTGCAGACCCACCGATGTTCCTACCTATGTAGAACAGGGCGCCGCTGATCTAGGGATAGTGGGCAAAGATGTAATTGTAGAACAGGCCAAAGATGTTTTCGAAATGGTGGACTTAAAGTACGGTTACTGCCGCTTTGTGGTTGCAGTACCGGCTAGTATGAAAGACAAACATATCCGGGAACTCAATTACCGTAGAGTAGCCAGTAAATTCCCTCTGATAGCGGAGAAGTTCTTCCGCGAACAGGGACTGCAGGTGGATGTCATCAAGCTGCATGGTAACGTAGAACTGGCACCTTTGATGGGGCTGGCGGATATGATTGTTGACCTGGTTTCTACCGGGCGTACTCTTAAAGAGAATAACCTGGTAGAGTTGGTGAAAATAATGGATTCTACCACCAGACTTATTTGCAATCGGGTTAGTTACCGGACTAAACACGAGAACATTCAGCCTCTAATCGAAAACATGCAGGAAATAGTGAAAGGTGGGGACAGCACATGAAATTGCGCAGGATCAAAGCCTCAAGTCCAGAATTAGGAAGTTTTCTACAGTCCAACTATGATGATATGAAGAAGTATGAAGATAGTGTAAAAGAGATTAGCCGGGAAGTAAAACAAAGAGGCAACCAGGCTATATTTGATTTTAACTTGAAATTTGACGGCGCCGCCATAAATGAAGACAATTTCATGGTCAGTGAGGCAGAATTTGAAGCAGCCTATGATGCCGTGGATGATGAATATATATTTGCCCTGCGGGCAGCCATTGATAACATAGCAGCCTTTCATTCCCGCCAGCTGAAAAATTCCTGGATGGAACCAGACGAAAGAGGCTGTATCCTGGGCCAGATTTTTCGCCCCCTGGAAAGAGTCGGGGTTTATGTTCCTGGAGGTACGGCAGCATATCCTTCTTCAGTATTGATGAACGCAATACCGGCACAGGTAGCGGGCGTAGAAGAGATAGTTATGGTTAGCCCCCCGGGCCAAGACGGTAAGATGAATCCTTATACCCTGGTAGCAGCTAATGAATTGGGTCTGCAGGAAGTGTATAAGATGGGCGGTGCGCACGCAATATTCGCTCTGGCCTGGGGAACCGAGACTATTAGAAAAGTAGACTTGATAAGCGGACCCGGCAATATATATGTAACCCTGGCTAAGAAAATGGTCTATGGAGATGTAAATATTGACATGCTGGCGGGCCCCAGTGAAATATTAATCCTTGCAGATGACAAGGCCGACCCAATATATGCAGCAGCTGATATGATGTCCCAGGCCGAACACGATGTGCTGGCTCGCAGTATTCTGGTAAGCACTGATACGGAATTATTGGACCGGGTGGAAGAGGAACTAAACAGGCAGATCCAGAATCTTTCCCGCCGGGATATTATAGAGCAAGCTCTTAACAGCTACGGGGCTTTGATACTAGTGGATAATATGAAAGAGGCATGTGAGGTTGCCAACCTGATAGCTCCGGAACATCTAGAATTAATGGTTGAACATCCTTTTGATCTGCTCAGTAAAATAAGAAACGCCGGAGCAATTTTTATGGGTCGCTATACACCAGAACCAGTCGGAGACTACTTTGCCGGACCCAATCATATCCTGCCCACCGGGGGGACCGCCCGGTTTTACTCGCCAGTCAGCGTTGATACTTTTACCAAGGCTTCCAGTCTGGTTTACTTCTCGGAACAAGGGATAAAAGAGGATGCGGATCAAATTATTAAACTGGCCCAGGTTGAAGGACTTAGTGCTCATGCTAATTCGATCAGAGTTAGAAAGGATAGTGATAATTGATGGAAAGAGTAAGAACAGCGGAAGTACAGAGAAGAACCAATGAAACCGAGGTTCTGCTGCAGTTGGACCTGGATGGGACTGGCAGCCATCAAATCGATACCGAGATACCGTTCTTAAGCCATATGCTGACCCTGCTTTCACTGCACAGTCTGTGTGATTTGAAGGTCACTGCCCGGGGAGATATTGAAGTAGATGATCACCACACCGTGGAGGATATTGGGATATGTTTGGGGCAGGCCTTGGACCAGGCTCTGGGGGAAAAAAGAGGTATTCGCAGATATGGGGAAGCCACTATCCCGATGGATGAGGCCCTGAGCAGGGTAGTGCTGGATCTTTCCGGCCGCTCCATGCTAATTTATAATGCCGAATTAGATAGAAGCTTGATCGGTAATTTTGCCACGGAAAATGCCCAGGAGTTCTTCAGAGCAGTAGCCAATAGCTCTCGGATGGGAATTCATATCGATGTTTTAAGGGGAAGCAACTCTCATCATATACTGGAATCTATTTTTAAAGCATTTGCCCGCGCTTTAAAAGCAGCCATAGAGATAGAACCACGCATGGAAGGAATATGGTCTTCCAAGGGCAAGCTTTAGAAGAACGGCAGTAATTGCCACAAGGTTCAAAATCCGGGGGGAGTAAATTTGATAGCTATAATAGATTATGGTGTTGGCAACCTGGCCAGCGTCAGGAATGCCTTTATTAAACTTGGTTATGAAGCAGTTATAAGCAGCAGCAGTGAACAAATACTACAGGCGGACCGGGTAGTACTGCCGGGGGTAGGCGCTTTTGCTGATGCAATGGATAACCTTCGTAACTATGGACTTGATGTTACGGTAAAGGAAGTAGTACGGCAGGGCACACCATTTCTGGGTGTATGCCTGGGTCTGCACCTGCTTTTTACTCAAGGTGAGGAACATGGTATACACCAAGGTCTGGATATTATAAAAGGCCGGGTGGTGAAATTTAAGCTGCCGCGAGAATATAAGGTTCCGCACATGGGCTGGAATCAGGTCTATCCCCGTGATAACAGCCGGCTGTTTAAAGGTCTGCCGGCCGGCAGCCACTTCTACTTTGTGCATTCTTATTATGTGCTTCCCGATGATGATGGAGTCATAGCTGCGCACAGCGATTATGGAATTGATTTCGTATGCGCGGTTGAGCAGAATAATATATTTGCTACCCAGTTTCATCCCGAGAAATCAGGTCAGGTAGGGCTGCAGGTGCTGCAGAACTTCGCCGGCATTTAATGATCCCCTGATGAAGTTTCTGGGTGGGACGCTCGGTATTCAAAACTCGTTGGCGGCTGGTATCCAATGTAAAAAAGTGATAACTGCATGTCTTATAGTGTTTATGTATTTAAAGCAGGCAGTACAGTAACTGAATCGTCTTACCCGGCTGCATTCTGTTTGAAAACGATCCTCCCTGGGCAGGTGAGAATTTTCCACAGGCCTTTTTAAGCTGGCCGAGTAAAGATATAATGAGGTGTAATAATCGATGATAATATATCCCGCTATTGACCTTAAGGACGGCCAGTGTGTTAGATTGGTACAGGGTCGGGCCGATGCTAAAACAGTATATTCTGATATCCCTGCCCAGATGGCATCCTCCTTTGAAAAGCAGGGAGCTGGCTATCTGCATGTTGTCGATCTAGACGGAGCCTTTACTGGCAGTCCCCAAAATGCAGCCGCAATTGAAGCAATTGCAGCCAGCATCAATATCCCTTTCCAGGTAGGGGGAGGATTACGCAGTGTAGATGATGTTCACAGGGTATTGAAACTTGGCGCTGCCCGGGCTATTGTAGGAACCAGAGCAGTTAAAAGTCCTGATTTTGTCAAAGAATTACTGGACCGCTTTGGACCTGAAAAAATAGTACTGGGTATAGATGCCCGGGAGGGTATGGTGGCGGTGGAAGGATGGGTAGAAACTTCTGCCTTGAGTGCCATGGAATTCGGGCATAGTATGAAAAGCATGGGGATTGCCACCTGCGTTTTCACCGATATAAGCAGAGATGGGCTTTTGACCGGACCTAACCTGGAATCGACCCGGCAAATGGCTGAACAAACGGGTCTAAAAATCATTGCCTCAGGAGGGGTTTCCAGTCCGCAAAATATAAAAGATCTTAAAGCTATTGAACCCTTCGGAGTTGTGGGGGCAATTATAGGAAAAGCATTATACGATGGTAAAATAAATCTTCCCGAAGCATTACGAGCTGCAGAAGATTGATCAAGATAGAAGCAAAGAGCTGGGAGGAGGGGAGCATATGCTGGCCAAGAGAATTATTCCCTGTCTGGATGTTCATGAGGGCAGAGTAGTTAAAGGAATTAATTTTATTAACCTGCAGGACGCAGGAGACCCGGTTGAATTGGCAGCATTCTATGATAGAGAAGGTGCTGATGAACTGGTTTTTCTGGATATCAGCGCATCCCACGAAGGCAGAAAAACTATGATCGAGGTGGTCCGAGAGACTGCCCAGCAGGTATTTATACCTTTTGCAGTAGGTGGTGGAATTGGTAATATAGATGATATACGCAGTATACTGGTAGCCGGGGCAGATAAAGTATCGATTAACTCTGCCGCCGTAAGAAACCCTGACCTGATCGGAGAAGGGGCTCGGAAATTCGGCAGCCAGTGCATAGTGGTAGCCATCGATGCCCGCATGAAGGACGAAAGCAGCTGGGAAGTATATGTGAATGGAGGAAGAGTTCCGACGGGACTGGATGCTGTGGAGTGGGCACAAAAAGCGGAAAAGATGGGGGCGGGTGAAATTCTGCTCACCAGTATGGATAAGGATGGCACCAAAGATGGCTACGACTTGAGATTGACTCATGCCATCAGCGACTCGGTAGGCATACCGGTTATCGCTTCAGGGGGAGCAGGAAATTTGGAGCACCTCTATGAGGGGATAGAGTATGGTCGAGCAGATGCGGTTTTGTGTGCATCCATTTTTCATTACCGTGAATATACCATAGATGAAGCCAAAAATTATTTAAAAGAAAAAGGAGTACCAGTCAGATAATGATAGAAAAAATTGATTTTAAAAAACAGGCCGGACTAATTCCGGCTGTTATCCAGGATTGCATCAGCGGTCAGGTTCTTATGCTGGCTTACATGAATAAAGAAGCCCTGACCAAAACTATAGAAACAGGTAAGACCTGGTTCTATTCCCGCAGCCGGCAGGAACTGTGGATGAAAGGGGAAAGCTCCGGCCACGTACAGAAAGTTAAAGAGATACTGTATGATTGCGATGAAGACTCGGTACTAATAAAAGTGGAGCAGACCGGGGTGGCATGTCATACTGGACATTACTCCTGCTTTTTTAGAAATATTAATGGCCAGGAAGTGGAAGAACAGGTTTTTGATTTGAATCGGGTTTATGAATCTGCCCAAAGCAGCCCGGCTATATTATATGAGCTGTATGAAATTATTAAGGATCGCCAGGTTAAGATGCCGGAAGGATCTTATACCACCTACCTGTTCCAGAAGGGACTGGACAAGATTCTTAAAAAGGTGGGCGAGGAGAATGCGGAAGTTATCATAGCTGCCAAGAACCGAGAAAAATCAGAAGTTATATATGAAACCTCAGACTTGCTGTATCATCTCCTGGTACTACTGGTGGAACAGGGAGTGGATTTGGGTGAGATCTTTGCCGAATTGAAATCGCGTCGCTAAATTGTTCTCAGAAGCAGCCGCCAGTTATTAGCAGGCGGCTTTTTGTTTTGTCAGCTGGCAGTGGGAACTCTAATAACTCTTAACCAGGCATAAGCCCCTTTAATCAGATTACATACCACTAGGTTAAATCATTATGAAGCGGTTCAGCTGGGTGAACCCGAATACGGTCAATTCGCATACCTTTCATTTTCACTACTTCTAGCTTGGTGCCGTCCACATATACAACATCTCCTTCGTGGGGTTTCTTGCCGATTTTCTCCAAAACCAGACCCGCTAGAGTGTTGTATTCCTCATTGTCTGAGACATTTAACCCCAGTTTTTCGATCACATCATCTATAATCATCCGGCCGCTCACCAGCATGGCCCCATCTTCTTCCAGCTCTAAATCTGGGTCCTCGTCATCGAATTCATCTTGTATTTCCCCCACCAGTTCTTCCAGTACGTTTTCCAGGGTCACTATGCCAGCGATATCCCCGTATTCGTCTATAACTAAGGCTAAGTGTTGGTGATGGCGCTGAAACTCGGTCAGCATACGATCCAAAGTCATGCTTTCCGGTATAAAAAGGGCTTCACGTTTAATGTCACCGATGTTAGATACCTTTTCTATATCCATATAGATCAGGTCTTTAATATTTACTACTCCTATTATCCGGTCCGGGTTGCCTTCACAAAGGGGAAAGCGAGTATGGCCTGCTTCCCGGGCCCGTTGGATATTATCATGAACACTGATGGTGGTATCCAGGTATACCACTTCCGGGCGGGGCACCATAATATCATAGGCGACCAGCCTTTCAAAGCGGAAAACATTCTGCAGCAGATCTTTTTCAACCTGTCTGATTTGGCCGTCATTGTAGCTGTCAGTAATAATCATACTTATTTCTTCTTCGGTATGGGTTAGGGCCCCTTCGGTGTTGGGCTGAAAACCCATCCACATGACTACCCGGTTGGCAGAATTATTTAAAAGTGCCACTGCAGGATAAAAGATGCGATAAAAAATTCGCATGGTGGGGGCTAGCTTAAGAGATATGGACTCTGCTCTCTGGATGGAAAACGTTTTGGGTGCCTGTTCCCCGAAGACCACATGCAAAAAAGTAATAACGCTGAAGGCAATCACAAATGAAATAGAATTCACCAGGGTAGTGGATGTCAGGCCCCAGCTGAAAAACAAGGGCCGGATCAGGTCCGCTACGGCCGGCTCACCCAGCCATCCTAAGCCCAGGCTGGCCAGGGTTATTCCTAGCTGACTAACAGAGAGATAAGCATCTATATTTTCTATGCATTCCTTTACGGCGAGAGCTTTTTTATTACCTTCCGCGATCAGCTGCGATATTCGGGTAGGCCGTACTTTTACAAATGCAAACTCTGCTGCCACAAACACCCCATTAAAAAGAATCAGGAGGAGGGCTCCTGATATTTTTATTATACTCATTAATAATTCCACTAAACTTCATCCTTCCAGGTCAAATTAGTTGGCTAAGAGGCTGGATAAGCATATTTTACCCTTTAATGTTTAGAGTGATAACTAGGTTTAATATGTACCAGCTTACAGGCTTGTACTCATAATATCAGATTTTATGGGCATAATTAACAATTTTCTTAATGAGTTAAGGGGACCAATCCTTGACTCATCCAGGTTTGGAATTAATTTGAAACTAGAATCAGCTTGAATATAAGGGCACCTTAAAGGCTTGAATATTATGCCTCGAGTGGCTAATAAGAGTTATTAATCACAACCAGCGGGAGTATAAGTTTGCCCGAAGGGTAATGAAATGGCATAGGCTTTATGATCAAGTGTTCTAAAGGCATTACCAGTATGTCAACATCCAATGTTGGATTAATTATTGGCCCTATTTCTCAGCAACAAATTTGCAGGTATACAGTCACCTTTCTATGGGCAGAAGGATATACATATATTAGACATCTACCCGCTAAATGGTAGGTTTGGAATGTATTGCAAGTAGCAAACTTGGTACCGACCAGGAGTGATAGTATGAATTCCATAAGGAAATATATAAAAAGACCCAGATTAAGTCCGGAATTCTATAATAGTCCGTATACCTTCAGCTTCAAAGACTTGTTAGCCATATTCTTTACCCTGGGGTTCTTCTACGCTTGTTACAAGGCCTTAACTCAACCTCAAGCGTTAGAACTGGTTAAAACCATTGCTTACCTGATGGCAATAATACTGGGCGGATATTTTGGACATGAGATAACCGCCGCAATAATCCATGAAAAATATAAGACTAATAACTACAGTTATAGCAGCAGCTATTCCAATGGGGGTGAAATAATTGGTGAGAACTCAATAACTACAGATTCGGAAACCCAAACTCCAGTTTGATTCACTGGATGATGGCTATTCATCACGGGTTTTCTGACGCAAGGTATCCAGCTCATAATCTATCCTGGCACTCAAAACCTGCAGATCTTTATCATCGATCATACCCCGGCGCATTGCTTCCTGCAGTGCGCTTTTCTCCGTCTGCAAAGCCTGGATGCGGGCTTTATTTTCCAGGGTCATGTTTAAAATAATTTCATTCTGATTCATGGTTTCCAGAAGCAGTTCGATATCTTCCAGCCGTTCTCTATATTCCTGGTAAAGAACATCATAGGTGCCGGAAGATAATGATTTATTATTTCTTAAGCGCTTCAGTTCCTTTATCGCTGCTTCTCCGGCTAGAAGCTGGCTGGCCAGACGGCCGTATTCAGCCAGCAGGCTGCCTTTGTTAGCCAGCCCCAGGCTTCTGATCAAAGGTTTAATACTGAGGCCCTGTACCAGCAGGGAGAATAAGACTACACCAAAGGTAATCAACAGCAGTTCGGAACGATGCGGGAAATTTGTTCCCAATCCCAGTACCAGAGCCATAGGAATCGCACCCCGCAGTCCACCCCAGAACAGCACATGCTGCCAGTTGAAAGGGATATCCCCTTTAAGTCTGTTAACCAGCGGGGATAAAAGATATACAGCTGCCGCTCTCCCGACCAGAACCGCAAGGATGGCCAGCGCTACATCTGCCCCCCGTATAGTCAGGTCAACCAGAGCAACTTCAAAACCAACCAATAAAAATACCACCGAATTAACGGCAAAAGCCAGGTACTCCCAGAAAGAATTGACCGCCAGCCGGGTAGACGGTGACATGCCGGTTCGCATACCATAACTACCCATCACCAATCCGGCGGCAACTACTGCTATAACTCCTGATACATGCAGGGTCTCTGCACTCAAGTATGCGCCGAATGCTGCTATGGTGGTCAGCATGATTTCAAACAAATGGTCGTTAAATTCCCGAGTCAATCGAGAGGCTACAAAACCAAGACCTCCACCTATCAATACTCCGCCAAAAACCACTAGAAGAAACGACTGAATACCACCCAACATGGAGATTTCCTGGCCAGAAGCATAATTCACCAGCAGAGTAAATAGTACTATAGCCACCCCATCGTTGAACAGGCTTTCAGATTCCATAATCAGGGATAAACGCTTACCTACTCCTAATTCCCTAAAAATTGCAATGACCGATATTGGATCGGTGGGAGATATCAACGCTCCAAATACCAGACCTACAGCCAGTGGGAGGTTAAGCAGCCAGGATACGGCATACCCCACTACCAGAGTGGAGATCAGAGTTCCGGCCAGGGCAAAAATGCTAATAGGCAAAGCATTTTCTTTTAGAAGCCGAACTCGAATACTTATGGCTGATTCAAATAATAGAGGAGGAAGAAAAACGGTGAACAAAATGTGCGGCTCCAGTTGTATTTGCGGCAGAACATGAAAGGGTGCAATTATTAAGCCGGTAATAACCAGAGCCAGAGCATAAGGTATTCTAATAAAACGTCCGATCATAGCCACCATCGTAGCAATGACCATGAGCCAGAAGAAGGTTGTGAAATTAAAAGCACCAGTCTCAGCAATCGAGAAAATAAAAATATTGAGTCACTTCCCTATAATTTTGTATTGTTAATTATTCCATATTATTAATATACAGATAATACGGAAAAAATGCGAGCATGGCAAGAGGCAGAGAAGAATCTTTGGATAGACAAGGGGACGGTTCTCTTGTCCAGTTTTTTATTGTTCTTTACACACATTATGAACAGTACTTTTGCTCAATTTAAGAAGATCTGCTATCTCTCTAATTGATAAGTTAGAGGATTGCTTGATTGTTTTTATTAGGTTAAAGCATAAATATGCCAGTTGTTGTCAGGATTTTTTTGTTCCAGGATCCTCATTGAATTTCTCCCGATCTTCATCATCTGAAAAAATATTCTTTTTTTCATTTCCTCTTATCATAACGTGGTATACACCAGTAGAACTCTTGAGCCGTATAGTTCTTGGCACAGAAAACACCCACTTAAATAATATCAGACTTAAAGAAAAGTGGACAAGAGAACCGTCCCCTTGTCCAAGAACTCCGGGGTAAACGCGAGGTGCCAGTATCCCAGTTGTGGAGATCAAATTAGTTATTCTTATTTTGGATATCGTTAATTTTATTCAAATCTTTTTTTAAATCATTTATTGATTCCAAAATATAAAGTGTACAAGTTATAATTGTACCCAAAATAATGCATATAGCAATACAGGTGAAATCAGAAATACCTAGTAAATCTGTAATAACGCCCATAAAAATTAAAAAAACTAAGGAGGCCAAAACTCCATATAAAAAATACGAGTACCGCATACTAAGCCCCCCCTCTTGTAAAGCTATTACTTATCTTACCATATAAAAAGTCCTTTAAAAATATGGACTATTCAGGAACAGAAAAGGTTGACAAAGTAGACAAGGGGACAGTTATCTTGTCTTTCTAATTGGTAGTCATTTTTTTCGTAAATACCAGAATAGCAATCACTATAATGACAACCATATATCCGATTACCCACCACAAATCCGGAAAAATAGAAGAATATTTTCCGGCAAGAGCAGATCTTCCTGACTCAACCGCGTGGACAAAGGGAAGTGCATAGGCCACTTCTTTAAATGCACCACCCACCAAATCGAGATCAAACCAGGTACCGGAAAGCCATGCGCTCAAATTTGTCAGCAATGCACCGCATACACCGCCCACCTGCTTATCATTAAGCAAACTGCCGCAAAGCAGGCCGATGGCAATAAACATGACTGCTGTCGGGATTAATACGGTAATAGAAAGTAATACATTTAAATTAAAAGACAGGCCCAGAAAAAATGCCACGATAAAGCACACAGCCATCTGCAAAACTGCCATCGGCAGCAATGGAAGAGTATACCCGAAAATAAAATCACTCGATGTAAGTGGAGAAGTAAATAAGCGCAGCACAAAAGAACTGCTTCGGTCCTTTGCGATCAGCATACCCGAAAAAAGTGCAATAAATGAAAGCCCGAAAACCGCAATCCCAGGAGTAAGCTGGTCCATCGCAAATAATTCAACCGGAATATTTGACTGTATTGCTGATAGAAGCAGGAGCAGAATAACAGGGAAACCTATACCAAAGGCTAAATTGAGTTGATCTCTTAAAATCTCCTTACTGTTTCGTGAAGCAAAGGCAAATGTTTTCATATCTGCTAACCCCCTTCTCCTGCCAGTGCGATAAAGGCATCTTCAAATTTTGCATTATTTGTTTTAGTCGTTAGCTCATCTACCGTGCCGACTGCGCTTAGCTTACCCTTCGCCATAATGCCAATTCTATCGGATAAGGACTCTGCTTCTTCTAAATAATGAGTGGTTAAAATAATCGTAACCTTGCCCTTCAGTTTGTTGATGATGCCCCAGAGATCCCTCCTGGCGAGTACATCAAGGCCGAGTGTAGGCTCATCAAGAAATAGAATTTGCGGTGCTGAAATTAACGCCATTGCAATACTGAGTCTTCTTTGCCATCCGCCCGACAGGATTTTAGCCCTGCTTTGTGCAATGTCGAAAAACCCAAAAGAAGATATGGTATCTTCAGCTTTTTGCCTGGACTGTTTCTTGTTATTGCCATATATGCCTGCAATAATCTCAAGATTTTCTCTAACAGTCAGGTTAGGAGCTACTGCTGTTTCCTGAGGTGAAATATTGATATGTTCCTTAATCTTGATTGGATTTGATAAGATACTATTGCCCAAAACCATCGCATCACCACTGCTAGGTTTGGTCAGACATGATAGCATTTTTATAGCGGTAGTTTTTCCGGCGCCATTTATTCCCAGCAAAGCGAATAGCTCTCCCTGTTCAATAGTTAGGTTCAGAGAATCAACAGCCGTTTTCCCCTGGTATTTTTTGGTGAGATTGATGGTTTGAATCACTATCATCCCTTTTCCTCCTCACCATCGCTGATTCTTTTTATTTCCTGGGCGAAAATCATGCTGTCTTCCTCGCTGTGTTCGGGATAAATTTCTTTGCCTTTTCCGCTGAAAATTGCATCTGCAATTCTGCTAAAAACACTCATTCTTTCAATTGCGATACCTTTCTGGGCATCGGCAAGTAAAATCAAGGTATCTCCATATTAGATCCCAAACATATCCCGTACTTCTTTGGGTATCACTATTTGACCTTTTGGTCCTACTTTAACTGAGCCCATATATTTACCATCATCCTTGGACTTATTTTTCATATCAATTCCCCCAAATAATAGTATAACTTGTAATACAAATTATACTTTTAGTACTTAGTTTTGTCAATTTGAGTTGTATATGGCTTAGTTTTTAACACTTTTTAAGTAACTATAGAAATGGATGGACAAGGGGACGGTTCGAGACCACTGAAAAACACCTTATAAAAAATGACAATAATACAAATGAATACCTGTAAAGCAGAATCAAAAAACCCCCTTTATGATATAATGGATGTGAAGCAAACACCATATCTAAGGGGGTTTTAAGATGCTCAGGACTGGTCCCAAGCAATTAAGTTTATACTCAATATTGTATGACAAAATACCAGAAAATCATATACTTAAAAGCATAAATAGTGCGGTTGATTTCAGTTTTATTAATAAGCTTCTGGGAGACTCCTACTGTAAATATTACGGTAGACCAGCAAAAGAACCTGAAATGATGGCCAAACTGTTGATTTTGCAGTATCTATATAACTATTCAGACGAAAGGGTTATTAAAGAAACCCAGGTCAATTTAGCGTATATGTGGTTTATCGGTATCAATCCTGAAGATGACCTTCCCGACCCCAGTCTGCTTGCTAAGTTTAAAACCAAACGGCTAAAAGAAACCCGCCTGGATGATATTATTAAAGAAGTGGTCCGACAATGCGTAGAAAAAGGCATAATCAAAAGCAACAATGGCATTGTCATAGATACCACCCATATTGAAGCCAACACCATCAAAAAAGTACCTGAACGTATCATGAAGCAGTTGGCCAAAAATATATTTAAAGCCATGGACCAGGAAGAGTATGAAATACCGGATTACACTCAAATAGAAGACCATGCTGCAGCCAAGCAAGTTATGAAGGATTATCTGGAAGACCTGATAGAACAAGTGGGCAAAGAAAGCTCCGAGGAAGTCAGCCAAGCAGTCCAGGAGGCTCAGGAAATCTTAGAAAGTGATTTGTTCATAGAACAAAAAGGCATCCGTTCCCTGGTAGACAAAGATGCCCGAGTAGGCCATAAAAGCAAGACCCAGAATTTTTACGGCTACAAGGCGGAAATATGCCAAACTACTGACGGTAGTTTAATAACCAGCGTTACTGTAGAACCGGGTTCGTATGTTGATGGCAGCAATTTTAAAGAGCATCTTGAAGAAACCCGAAAATCCGGATTGACCGTAACCGGAGTATATGGCGACAAAGCCTATTTCCGTCCCGACATCCTTAACCTGATCAAGGAAAAAGGAGCTTCAGCCTATATACCGGTAAGCGCCAGTGCATACAAAATCAATGAGGAAATGTTCAGCTACAACAAAGACAGCGATCAATGGTTTTGTGTTATGGGAAACGAAACGGTAAAAATGGTCCCTAGAACCCGTAAAAGAAATGGCAAAAAGAAACAGTTCTTGGAATATAGTTTTGAACGTAAGCACTGCCGAAATTGCCCTCGTCGAGCTGAATGCATAGGTAAGAGCAAGAGGATAGCTAGAGTTCTTATAATCAGTATAAATACTCCTGAACTATACGAATACAGTCAAAGAGCAAAAACCCCGGAATTCCTTGAGGAATACCGTAAGCGAGCGAAAATCGAATCCAAGAATGCAGAATTAAAAAGATTCCATGGGTTAGACCGAGCCAGAGGCTACGGTCTACGAAGTATTGGCATCCAAGCAAAACTAACAGCCCTGGCGGTAAATCTAAAGCGATAGCCAAGCTGGTATCCGCTTTAGATGGATTAAACTCTTATTTTCGGCACTGTTTATACTGTTTATACTGTTTGTTATTCATTATCCGACCAGCTTGGATTGGGTCTGACGTTCAATCGGTTTAAAAAGGCTACTTTTTCAGTGGTCTCGGACGGTTCTCCTGTCCAGATCTTTTGCCGATACAGGGTTTTCGTACTGATAATAAATTTTTCTTACATATCTTATGACCCTTACTTATATACATATTAAATAGATCGGCTATCTTTCGAATCGAATAGAACGGGGTTTTATATCAGAATGTCCCTACAAGAGGTAAATTTATAAGTGTTTGCAAATGGAAGATTTTACTTGTAGGTATGATGAAGAAATGAGCATGTTAAAGAAATATAAAGAAAAATGATAATATTCACTTGTGCCAGGCATTTTTGGTACTAGAATCGACTTGTAGTAAGAGAATAATTGTAACATAATAATACTTGGTAATTGCAAGAACAAAATACAAGTATTTGATTAATGAGTTAAGGTTGGCAAAGGAGCCCGCAGGAAATGATCCTGCGGATTTTGTATTTAAGGTGAAGATGCCCTGAAACATCACTTTGTTGTAGAGAATCTTGCTGCTGCGAAAGATAAATAAAAACAAAAAAATAACGGCAATGAAGCCTGTGGGGATTCCCGACAGGCTTTTTTAATGCAGGCAAAGGAGCCCGCAGGAAATGATCCTGCGGATTTTGTATTTAAGGTGAAGATGCCCTGAAACATCACTTTGTTGTAGAGAATCTTGCTGCTGCGAAAGATAAATAAAAACAAAAAAATAACGGCAATGAAGCCTGTGGGGATTCCCGACAGGCTTTTTTAATGCAGGCAAAGGAGCCCGCAGGAAATGATCCTGCGGATTTTGTATTTAAGGTAAAGATGCCCGAAACATCACTTTGTTGTAGAGAATCTGCGAAAGATAAATAAAAACAAAAAATAATGGCAGTGAGGCCTGTGGGGATTTCCCGGCAGGTTTTTTTATTGAAGGCAAAGGAGCCTGCAGATAACAAACTGCAGGCTTTTATTAATAAGGGGATAGTTAGTTCATAGCTATTTCCAAATTCAAGTAATTGTAAATATTGGAGTTGGATAAAGGAAGTGATTGATATTAATGATGACATAGGAGATAAACTTCAAAAACTAACATCAGCTTAGGAAGTAAAACTATTGAGGGGAGAAAGTCGTTATGGAACAAAGTAAGAAACTAGGTTTTTTATCCGCATTTTCAGTCGCGGTAGGATTAGTGGTAGCCTCCAGTACCCTGGTTACTCTGGGTCAGGGAATGGGTATGGCCGGGGGCGGTTTCATATTTGCTATGATTGCTGCCTGGCTCTTGCAGTTGTTCTCGGCACAAAGTTTTGCAGAGTTGACCACATCATTACCCAAGTCAGGCAGTTTGAATGTTTATGCACGTATGGCGTTTGGCCCGGTTGTAGGAATTATCAGTATCTTAGCCGGCTACGTATATATGAGTTTCTTGACTGTCCCGGCTGAGTTAGCAGTGGCTGGGGCGGTATTTAACGGGGTTTTTGCACCCGAGTTTTCTCCAGCTGTTTTTGCCATAATTTTACTGGCTATCTTTGCTGCAGCGAATTTAATGGGGGTTGATGTCTTTGCCAAACTCCAAATTTTCTTAACGGTTACTATGATTATATCAATGAGTCTGCTGGGTATAATTGGCCTGGCTAACATGGGACTGCCGACTCCCAGCATTCCGGAAATGCCTTTTAATCCTTTGGGATTTTCAGTTTTGGGTCTTACGGCATTAGCTATCTGGCTGTACATAGGTATAGAATTTGTTTGCCCCCTGGTAGAAGAAATTGATCAACCGGCAAAAAATATCCCGATGGCCATGACTATAGGTTTAGTTGTAATTGTTGTAGTCAACTTATTATATGGCTTTGCCTCAATAAAATATGTAGCTGCCGCTGCTTTAGCTTTCTCTGATATTCCGCATATTCTGGTGGCTCAAGCCATTCTGGGCCGGACCGGAGAAATATGGATAGGGATTGTGTCTATCTTGGCTACAGCAAGTTCGGTCAATACTTTCATGGCGGTTATTCCCAGGATGCTCTACAGCATGGCGAAAGAGGGGGAAGCACCAAAAATATTAGCTCAAATTCACCCCCGATTCAGAACACCCTGGGTGGGTATTGTTCTAGTGTTTGCTGTATATGCCCTGCTTCTTTTGATGGGTATTGCCGGAATTGAGCAGATCATTATTCTTATCATGTCGGCCGCAACCTGCTGGTTGTTAGCTTATATATTAACGCACATTATTGTGATTGTTATGCGCAACCGGTATCCTACTCTGGAACGACCCTACAAAACTCCCTTTTACCCGATACCGCAGATTATAGGCAGTCTGGGGATGCTTTATGCCATATGGCAGATCTGGGGAGATGTTGTTACTAAAATGATGATATACAAATACGCCGCCGTTGCGCTGATAATTTGTATAGTTTATGCATTGATCTGGGTGAAATTTGTAATGAAAAAAGAACTATTTAAACCGGTTTCTTTAGAAGAAGAAATGGGCAATGATTTTGTAAAAGCAGCTCTGAATTGAGGTGAATGAGCTATGAAGCAAAAAATTGATAATGATGCCAAAACTAACCTGGAGTTTTTAGCAGCCAAATTTGCTCCCTATTGGGGTGAAATGGAGACACATAGGGATGGAGTAGTTTTTACTGATCCTCCGCCTCCTTTATCGAAAGTAAAAATAAATATCAAAAAGAAAAAATCCCTGCTGGGTGGAGTATATGCCCTGCAAATCATCGGTGAGATCAATAAAGAAGGCCTGGTAGAAGATAGAATCCCTATCCGGCTTCATTATAAGGGGATGGTAAGCAAAGGAAAGGCATACTTCAAACATCAGCAGGATATGCATGATGAACTTATAAGACAATTGAACAATGATTCCAAGTTGATAGATATGCTAAGCCGTCTAGATCTTGAAACCGGAGAAATAAGGCTGGAGGATGAGAAATACACCATAATAATGTCTCCGATAAGTGGGTCTTTTATGTACATGGTATTTCCGCCCATGCGTTATTCAGGAACACTTCCCAAAGAAGAAATAAGTCAGCTTAATACCTCGTTATTTAGGACATCGGAGCTGTTGCAAAGCTGTATTGTGGCTGTATGAAAAGGACCGGCAATGAAAGAGAGGAGAAATAAAAATGATAGCACTTAAGAGATATTGGATATTAATTGCAGTTTGTCTGGCATTAGGTACATTGCTTATCGCATCTAACCTGACCCGGGACAGCCTGGCTTCTTCTGGCGAGGAGGAAGCAAGCATTAACGTCGAGTTGGGACAGCTTAATGATGCTCTTGCCAATGATGAAGAACTGATGTTTTTCACGGGAAAGAATGGCAACCTGTCTGCTTATTCTCTGGACCTGGAAAAGATCATGGACTTTCCAACTTTAGATGAAAATGAAAGCAATGCGGTAGCAGTTTCTCCAGATAATAGTCTGCTGGTGAGTGGTGATGAAACAGGAAAAGTTGTGGTATGGGATGTAAAAAATCAAAAGGCCAGTACTCTTGACGATGCCCATTTAGGAGATATATTAAGTGTTGCCTTTTCACCTGACGGTAAGTATTTTGCCACTGCCAGTAAAGATAGAACCATTAAAATATGGGATGCTGTTTCATTAACATCCTTACAGACCCTGAAGGGGCATGGCAGCTATGTTTTAGATATTGATTTCAGCCCTGACAGTAAATATCTTGCTTCAGTTGGTTCGGACAACCTGCTGGCAGTATGGGATGTTGAAACGGGAGATAAGATCGAAGAAAAAAAGAACAGTCATTTCAGAGCCGTAAATCAGGTTTCTTATTCACCGGATGGTAAGCATCTTTATACGGCTAGTTCAGATACTCTGATAAAGATTTGGGATTCTGAAAACTTGGAATGTTTAAATACTTTGAAGGGTCATAACAGTGAAATACTCAGTTTATGCATCAGCCCTGATGGAAAAACAATTTTATCAGCCGGCAGGGACAAAACTATGCTCTGTTTTGATGCTTCCAGCGGGGAAATGATAGCCAGGGTAGACTTACCCAACAATCTTTATGTGTCTGATATTCTGTTTTCAGGAAATGGATTGTATGTATATGTAGCAGATATGTCTGGAAATATACTCTGCATGGATTATCAGAGCAGAGAAATTGTAAAAGAAACCACTATAGGTCCCATCTATGCTATGGGGATGATTTAGGAGAAGTTAATGAGAATTGTGGAATTCTTTCATGATGAAGATCATCCTGAAGTTTCCAATATTGATTTGTGGATTCAGGAATATAATCATCAGTCTCAAAAAGTGCTGGTTTATAAGGGTGATAACTTTCCGGAGCTGGATACCTTTGATCTTATTCTGCTGCATGGCGGGGGGCAGCACCTCTGGAACAAGGATGCCGACCCATGGCTTTATGCAGAAACAGATTATATAAGAAAAGTACTGATGGAGCATAAACCTGTTATAGGATTCTGCCTGGGCAGTCAAATTATTGCAGATGCCCTGGGGGCAAAGATATACCAGGATAAAGAAATTGAATTTGGCTGGATTAAAGTAATAGTCATACCGGAGGCCGAGGGACATGCGGTTCTGAAAGGACTGGAGGAAGGCTTTGTAAGCTTTATGTGGCACAGAGATCACTATGAACTTCCAGAAAATTGTGTATCCCTGGCATATACATCTACAGCCGCCAACCAGGTTTTGGTCAGTAATAGTTGGCCGGCGGTAGGGTTTCAATTTCATCCGGAGTATACCAGGGAAATAGTAAAAACCTATTATCAAACTTACCGCGGTACAGAATATTTGGAACTGCCGCATGATCTGCCGATAGATGAATTTAATAAAAATACTGATGCTGTACCGGACACTTATTTATTATTCCGGCAGTTGTTAAACAATGCGGTGAGATTTCTCAGCCTGGAAAACGAATGACAGTAATATTACTGCATTAAGTGAAAGGAGTGCCTGACCATGGAACAAAGTAATGTAATCCAAATTGCAAATGAATATAAGCATACAAAAATAGAAGAAGTAAAAAGCTTGATCAAAGACCAGGGAATAGAAATGATTCGCTTAGAATTTGTGGATCTGAATGGTATCAATCGAGGTAAGCTTCTCCCTGCTGATATGATCGACGTGGTCTTTAAGGAGGGAATAGCATTTGCTGCTGCTATTATGGCTATAGGTATGGATAACAGTGTGGCTGAGGTTAAGGGATTGTCAGAATACTATGATGATATGAAGGTGATCGGAGATCCAGCTACCTTTACCATATTGCCTTACCTGGAAAACACAGCCATGCTGCTGGGTGATATTTATTATCATAAAGAGCCGATGATGCAATCCCCGCGCTGGTTCTTGAAAAATATGATAAAAGAATATAACGATTTGGGGTTCAACCCAATTTCGGCTTCTGAAATTGAATTTTTCCTGTTTAATAAAACTGAGGCCGGCGACTATGAACCTTACACTAATCAAACGGGCAACTGCTATACCAGCAATATTCGGATTGATTCCAAGGGTTTTCTGAATAAACTCACTAAAACCCTGAGAGACATGGATTTTAAGGTTTTGTATATGAACCATGAATTTTATCCGGGTCAGTATGAGTACAACTGGAGTCATACCCCCAGCCTGCGCAGCGCTGACGAAGGCAGCCTGTTTAAAGGGATATGCAAAGACATAGCTGAACAAAATGATTTAGTTGCTACCTTTATGGCCAAACCCAGAAATGATACCGGCGGCAGCGGCTGCCATTTTCATGTTTCTTTAAATGATATTAAAACCGGAAAGAATGTTTTTTATGATGATAATGATCCTGAACAACTGTCCCCGCTCATGCGAAACTTTGTAGCCGGAGTACTCAAGCATGCCAGGCCATTGACAGCATTTTTGGCACCTACGGTCAACTGCTTTAAGCGTTATCAACCGGATACCTTTGCCCCCTACTATATTGGATGGGGATATGATAATCGTACCACCTATGTTCGCATACCGGAAGAACGTGAAAAGGGGACTCGAGTAGAGGTTAGAGCCGGCAGTGCAGCCTGTAACCCTTATCTGGCTCTGGCAGGGATTTTAGCGGCAGGTCTGGATGGGATAAAGAATAATTTACAGCCGCCGGAAATTATCAAGACTGACCTCTATCACGATACCGAAAAACAGAGTGAGATTGTACCCAAGAGTCTGTATCGCGCTTTAATAGAGCTGGAGCAAGATGAATGGTTATGCCAATGTGCAGGCCAGGCCTTAATTGATAATTTTATTGCTTTAAAAAATATGGAAGTAAATAATTTCAGTAATTCCGTTACCGATTGGGAATGGAAACAATATTCCTACCATATTTAGGAGGCTGGGAATCGAATCTGTTTGATTAACCCTCATGAATTTGAGCGCTATTTATTAGCGCTTCAATTACTTATAAGTCAGAAGGCAGATAGTTCTGCAGCACAAGGGGGGATTTTTATTAAAAAACAGCTCATTTTTCATATTTATAGGAGGAATTGATTATGTGTGGAATTGCTGGATTAATTAATCGACAAGGTATGGATATATCATCCAAGTTGATAGAAATGCTTTCCCTGATACAGCATCGCGGACCTGATGCCAGCGGAATATCGATATATGGCAGTGCAACCGATGAAGTGTCTTTGCGGGTATCTGTTAAAAGAAAAGATATGGAAGAAGTATTGCTGAATATTGTGGGGCAGTATGGAACCGTATTATCGCCACCTGTATCCCAGTGGATTAAGAATGTTATATTTTCCGAGCTGCAGCTGGCTATTGATGATAATGATATACCTTTGCTGCATGCAGCTATCAACTCAATTGAAGGTCTATATGTGCATTCACTGGGTAAGGGCATGAGAGTATACAAAGACGGTGGAACCATAATTGATTTGAATAGTAATCATAAAATTATCAACAATATAGCTACTCATGGGCTTGGTCATGTGCGGATGGCAACTGAGAGTGCTGAAGATATTAATGCCGCTCATCCTTTTGTATCTCCCTTTTACCCGGATCTCTCAATCGTGCATAATGGTCAGTTTACTAACTACTTTAATTTAAGGAGATACCTGGAGAGCAAAGGAGCCATTTTCAAAACTCTCAACGATTCTGAAGCTGCCAGCCATCTGATTGCTTACGCGATGAGAGAAAATGGCGGGGATTTAGAGGACGCCCTAAGAATGGCCGGTGAGGAATTAGATGGTGTTTTCTGCATTATAGCAGCTACTGCCCAGCAGATAGGTTTTGTGAGGGACAAGCTGGGTATAAAACCCCTCTTGCTTTTTGAAAAAGATGGACTTACCATGTTAGGTTCAGAGCAAATAGAATTCACCGCTCTTTTTCCAGATGTATATGCCGAGGAAATCGAGCCCGGGGAGGTGAGGGTATGGAATATATAGATGCTGCCAATTTAAAAAGCATTGAACTTAATAAAGAAATCATCAATAAACTTAAGCAATGTGGTGAAGTAACTATCCAAAACCCACACTCCATGCACAATGTTGCCACGGGATTACCAGATCCAGGTAAGGTTATTATCCAGGGCAGTACCGGTTTTTATACCGGGGGCTTTATGGAAGGGACTACTCTGCTGGTTGAAGGAAATGTGGGTTGGTACGCTGGTGACAACATGATGGATGGGGAACTCGTGATCAGTAAAAATACTGGCTGCAATGCCGGCACTTATATATACGGCGGGAATATCGTAGTTTACGGAAATACCGGCAGCCGGGTAGGATACGGCATGAAAGGCGGAACTATTATAGTGTGTGGTTCAGCCGGACCCTGGGCCGGACAGATGACCCTGGGGGGCAAGCTTATTATACTTGGAAAAGTGGGCAGCAAGGTTGGGGAATCCATGTATAAAGGAGCCATATTTGTTCGTGATCCTGAAGCGGGAGATAAAATGGGCAGCAATGTTTTCCTGGACAGCATTAAAGCAGATGAAGAACAGGAGCTGAAAAGTCTCTTTGCCAGGTATGATATAACCGCTGATCCGGCGGAATTTAAGGTTATCCGTCCTATGCAAACTGGCAGGCATACCTATGTCTTATTTGATCCGGATTTAAAACCTGAATTATCTCGAAAAATGCCAGTGTAAAACTTAAGGAGAGAGCGCTATGAGTAATGAAAAGAAAAAAGATTTTGAACCAAAAGATATACAGCATGGTATCTGGAACAAGGAAACCATCTCCGAAATAGACTACAAAGCGCAGTACGGGCAGCATAGGATTCGAGGCTGTGGGGCAACTCGTTATATGCCCACTTTTAACGATATTATGATTCTGCCTTCTCAGCTTTCACGCTTGTCTTTAGATACCTACCGCGAAAGCTGTGAGACAAAAACCATTTTAGGGAAACGAGGTGCCAGTAAACCTTTAGAAATAGAAACACCGATTATGATAGCCGGGATGTCTTATGGTGCCCTGAGCAAAGAAGCTAAAATAGCCCTGGCTAAAGCTACCGCTCTCACCGGGACAGTAATCAGCAATGGGGAAGGCGGATTACTTCCAGAGGAAAGGCAGTATTCTTACCGGCAGTCGATACAAATTCTTCCCAGTCGCTTTGGATTTTCCAAGCGCAGCCTGGAAGCGGCGGATATGCTGGAATTTCTAGTTGGTATTGGAGCAAAACCTGGTTTGTCCGGGCATTTGATGGGCAGTAAAATCAGCGAAGAAATTGCCGAAACCAGACAGCTTCCGGTAGGAATTGATCTTCACAGCCATCCCCGTCACGGCGATGCTTTTGGAGCAGACGATATGGTAGTTAAAATGGAACAGCTAAGAGAACTAACCAATGGAGAAGTACCCATATTTGCCAAGATTGCCGCAGGAAGAGTCAGAGACGATGTTAAAATCGCGGTGAAAGTCGGGGCAGATGGTATTATTCTGGATGGAGCCCAGGGGGGAACCGGAGCGGCTCCGGTAATGGCTACCAACCACCTTGGGATTCCCACTATGCCAGCCCTGGTACAGGCGGTTAGAACCCTGGAAGAAATGGGTATGAAAAACGAAATCAGTATTATTGTTTCCGGTGGTATAACTGATGGCTCGGACCTAGCCAAGGCCCTGGCTATAGGAGCAGACGCAGTAGCCATAGGGACAGGTGCCATGGTCGCCATGGGATGCCGGGTATGCTTGCGCTGTCATAATGGCAAATGTGCTTTTGGAATCGGCACTCAGGACCCGGAATTAAGACAAAGATTGGATATAGAAGAAGCTGCCGAAAGGGTAGCCAATTATATAAAGGCTATGACTGCCGAAGCCGTTCTTCTGGCTAAAGCTGCCGGAAAAACCAAATTAAGAAATTTGGAGCGGGAAGATCTTAGAACGCTTACTCTGGAGGCCTGTGCTATGACCGGTATTCCACTGGTAGGCAGCAATTTTGTGTTTGGAGAACGCTTTGGATTTGAGTGCTAAGGGAAAGGTAGTGAACTAATGAGAATAGATCATCATCCGATATTGAAAACCTTTGAAAAAGGTAAATTGGTTAAATTCCTATATGACGGCAAAGTCATGGAGGGTTATGAAGGAGAACCTATCGCTGTTGCTTTAAGAGCCAATGGAGTAATGATTCATCGCTATACCTCCAAACATAATGATCCCCGCGGGGTGTTTTGCGCTATCGGCCGCTGTACTGATTGTGTAATGGTGGTCGATGGCGAACCTAATATACGTACCTGCATAACGCCGCTGCAGGAAGACATGAAGATCGAAACCCAATACGGAATATCAAATAATAAAGAGGATGAAAGCATATGAAAAGATATGAATTAATTATTATCGGAGCGGGACCAGCGGGGCTATCTGCAGCTATTGAAGCGGCGTCCAATGGCATGCAGGTAATCGTATTTGATGAAAATGAAAGACCTGGAGGCCAATTATTCAAGCAGATCCACAAGTTCTTTGGTTCCAAGGAACATAAAGCCAAGGAAAGAGGCTTTAGAATTGGGGAAAAACTGCTTAAGGAAGCTGAAGACCTGGGAGTTGAAGTCCAGTTAAAGGCTGCTGTAATGGGTATTTTTGATGATAAAGAAATATCGGTAATGCTGGATGGGAGAGTTGAACACTATCGTGCTAATAATATAGTAATTGCTACCGGTGCTTCAGAAAAAATGCTTCCTTTTCCCGGCTGGACCTTACCTGGTGTAATAGGTGCAGGTGCGGCTCAAACTATGATGAATCTGCATGGTTTAAAGCCTGGTGCCAGGGTGCTTATGGTGGGATCAGGCAATGTAGGATTGGTGGTTGGTTATCAACTACTGCAGGCTGGATGCAAGTTGGAAGCAGTTATTGATGCTGCTCCCCGGGTAGGCGGATATGGAGTACATGCCGCCAAGTTAGCCCGGACCGGAGTTCCTTTTTATATGTCCCATACCATAAAAGAAGCTGATGGTGACAGCTGTGTCAAGGGAGCTGCCATATTAGCGGTAGACAGCAGCTGGCAGCCGATTCCCGGCAGTGAAAAATACCTGGAGGTAGATACCATCTGTATGGCAGTTGGTTTGTCACCTATGTCCCAATTAGCTCGAACTGCTCACTGTGAAATGGAGAATAACCCGCTGAAAGGCGGGCTGGTTTCAATATGCAATAAATATGGTGAAACGTCCACTCCAGGTGTTTATGCAGTGGGAGATGTGGCTGGTATTGAAGAAGCCAGTTCGGCTATGATCCAGGGTAAAATTGCCGGAGCAGCTATCTCATTTGATAAGGGTTATATAAGTGAAGCAGAATTTACGACTCGCTATGAAGAATACCAGAATTCATTAATGCAGCTGCGGGAGGGTATGTTTGGTCATAAAGACAAAGATTCGGCAGATACGGAGCATACTGAGGAAGGGTACACTCTTTCCCAGAGCCTCTTAAGCAAAGGTTATATGGAGGCTGAAGAAATAGGAGAGTATCCCGGCATTTATCCGGCCGAGTACAGGAGTAAAGGGGTATTTCCCGTTATAGAATGCTCTCAAAATATCCCCTGTAACCCCTGTCAGGATGCATGCAAGCGCGGTTGTATTAAAGTCAGCGGCAAAATAACCAATCTGCCCAGTGTGGATACTTCGGTTGAATGTACTGCCTGCGGCATGTGTGTAGTATCCTGTCCCGGTCAGGCGATATTCCTGGTAGACGAAACCCTGGCTCCCGGCTATGCTTCGGTTGCTATACCGTATGAGTTTTATCCTTTGCCAGAACCCGGCAGTAAAGGGCTGGCTCTAGATCGCTCAGGTACGTCGCTGGGAGAGGCAGAAGTATTAAAGGTTCAAAGTTCTAAAGCGATGGATGAGACCGCAGTTTTAACCATGAAGGTGCCGGTAGAATGGTCCATGCAGGCCAGATTTTTTCAGGTTTATTGAAGAACTTTGACTTTATAGATTATTATCTTGCAGCAAGAAATACTCCACCGAATGGGAAAACAGTATCCGTTACTGTTTTATAGATTAAGGAGGCCTACCATGACGATGAAAATGGAAAGAAAATTGATACAGGGTGATTTTATTCCCCGGGCAGATGATGAACTGATTGTCTGCCGCTGTGAAGAAATTACCCAGGGAGAAATTAGAAAAGCTGTTTATGATGGAATGTTCACCATGAATGAAGTTAAAAGGTACCTGCGGGCAGGAATGGGTCTGTGCCAGGGACAAACCTGCAGCCGGCTGGTGCAAAATATAATTGCCCGAGAACTTGGGCTTGCCCCGGGTGAAGTGGAGATATCTACTTCCCGTTCTCCGGCTCGTCCTATTCAGATGAAGCAAATGGCCAAGGATGGGGTAAAAAAATAAAGAGGTGGCAAACGATATGCAGAAAAAAGAAGTGATTATAGTTGGCGGTGGGGTAATAGGCTGTGCTATTGCCTATTACCTGGCCAGGTTAAATGTTAAAGCTTTAGTTATAGAAAGTGAAGAGATCGGTCATGGAGGTTCCAGCCGCAACGGCGGCGGGGTACGGCAATCAGCTCGTGATCCGCGTGAACTGCCGTTGGCTATGCACGCTATTCGCTATATATGGCCTGATCTCTCTGATGAACTGGGAGTAGATGTAGAATACTGCCAGGAAGGTAATTTGCGTCTGGCCAAAACGGAAGAGCATATCAAAATCCTGGAAAGGGTTATTGCTCAGGGGATTTCACTCGGACTCGACCTTAGACTTATTGATCAGCAGGAAGTGCGGGAAATATGTCCTTATGTATCGGACGAAGTCATAGCAGCCAGCTATTGTCCTACCGATGGACATGGTAATCCCATGGTTACTACCCTGGCCTATTATAAAAGAGCCCGGGAGATGGGTGCCGAATTTATTACCGGTGAAATGGTGCAATCAATTTTAATACGTAAAGGTAAGGTGGGGGGAATAAAAACTAACCTTGGTACTTATGAGTCAGATCAGGTAATATTGGCGGCTGGATATGAGTCAAGAGCAATTGCCAATACAGTAGGGATCGATATCCCCATGCAGAGAACCCTGGTTGAAGCACTGGTAACTGATCAACAGCCTTATATGTTTCCGCAGATGATTGGAACAGCTGCTTCTGACTTTTACGGTCATCAGACTAAACATGGGTCTTTTGTATTTGGCGGTATGACCGGGATGGAGCCCTATGGTTCAGAAGTAGATAATCCAATTACCCGGAGTATTACTGCACCTTCGATCTGCAGAGCAATACTGGGCTATTTCCCGGCTATCGGGCAGGCTAATATAGTAAGAACCTGGTCAGGATGGCTGGACGTATGTGCTGATCATGTGCCGATATTAAGTAAAGTCGATGAACTGCCTGGTCTGACCCTGGCCTGTGCCTTCAGCGGTCACGGCTATGGCATAGCGCCTGCAGTAGGACAATCTATTGCCGAGTTAGTCATAAATGGAAATCCAACCCTGTCGTTGGATGCCTTCCGTTATGATCGTTTCCAACCAAAATCATAATATGGAGAGGAGATTATTAATATGGATTTAAGCAGAACTAATTACTCATCTGGAGCGCCCCTGGAAGAAACAGCCGGCTACAGCCGGGTAGTCAAAGTAGGACCTTTTATATATGTTGGAGGAACCACCTCGGTTCAGCCCGATGGCAGTGTATATGGAGAAAATGACGGCTATGCTCAAACCAAATTTATTCTTGAGAAAATGATCAAACACCTGACAGAAGCCGGAGGAAAACGCGAAGAAGTAATCCGGGTCAAAATGTATGCTACTGATATGAGCCGATCCAAAGAGTATATCCAGGCTTACTCCGAATACTTTAAAGATGTAAAACCCTTATGTACCCTGGTGGGCATAAATGCCTTAAACCGTCCTACTCAGCTTATTGAGATTGAGATTGATGCAATTGTCGGGAGCTCAGGAATATAGTTTTGATAGGTTATTAGGCTGGTAACCGGGGTGATTCAGGAAAAGGGAATCATTCCCCCCGAGCCTTGGGTGCGGAGCTTCTAGTCCAGGGAAAAACCACTGTGCATAGTAATCATATTTGGCATTATCACCCTTGGTTTGATCACATTTCAGGTGAAAAAATCATGCACTTTACACGCCTTTTTAGCTGATATGCTCTGCTAAGATAGAAGAAGTGTAAGTAGGGCTCCGAATGATCGGGGCCTTAATTTTTGTCAAATGTGTTATTGTGTAACTATCGATATAAAAAATAATTAGAATAATTTATCAAACAAGCATCTAGCCTGATTAATCAGAAATGGATGCTTATTTTTATATTTTAATCTTGGATTCCCAATTGTTGTTTTAAGGCTTTTTGAAGAGTTTGGGAAAAAATAATACCAGCCTTTTCAGCCTTAGCATTTAACCATTTAGGAACGGTAAGTGTTTTTTTATGGCACGGTTGTCATTTTCACGGCGGTATTCAGCAGTATCAACATCGATAAAATTGACAAAGCTATTGGGCTCAAATGCTTTATCTTGGTGGTTGCCTGGTGCTGGTATTGGTTCATCTTTATCTTCTGCATCAACCAGCCACATAGAGATAGCATCCCAGGCCATTTCGATGGCTTCTACGAGACTGGTACCAAAAGTAAAACAACCAGGTAAGTCAGGGACAATTACATTGTAGTTATTATCTTCCGGGGTAAAAATAGCAGGATATACGTATTTCATAGTGGTTCCCCTTTCTAAATTAGTTATATATTAAGCCTCAAAGGTCGGGGTTTATTTCAGCCCTGCCGCTTTGAGGAACCCCGCCTAAAAATAAATTAGCGGTTTTTCCTTTGCCTAATACTTTTGGGGGTAATCAATCCACATCCTTTCCTGTATATTTAGTTTTATTGTAAGCTTGTTTTGATGTTCGGCTGAATTTTCCGGTTTTTTCGGAAAATTTGTTGCCGTTCTTCTTGCGCCTTTTTGCGTTTGCGCCGGAAAGCGAGGACGTTATGGAAAACGCGGGTTGTAAAGCGAGACCGCCCTAACAGTCGGTAAAACAATATCGCGCCGCCTGTCGCTGAATACAGGCAAACCTCGCCGGAGGTAATCCGGCAAAATCAAATTAAATTTACGGAGGTTTTACAAATGAAATCCAAGAAATTATTATCCCTCGCGTTGGCGCTTATCATGTGCCTCTCCCTGCTCCCCATGACCGCGTTTGCGGCAGATCACTATTTATCTCTTGACAAGAGCAATTACAATGCCGGGGAAACCATTACCGTAAAAACAAGTAATATTACTGCGCAGATGGAGCAAGATGAAGCATTTGTCAGCATTTATAAAGCGGGCGCGCCTCACAATGAATGGGGCGATTATGATCATCCAAAAGCAGGAACGGATACTTTGACATTTACAGCTCCTTTGAAAAATGGGAGTTATGAAATGCGTTTGTACAGCGCCGACCATTTGAGCGACTACGCTCCCGCGTTTGTGACATCAGTCCCATTTACTGTGGGTGGCAGCGAAACTACAACACCCCCTGTGACAACAACACAACCAGAGCAGGACGACACAACTAAACGTTATCCGACCCACGATGAATTTGACTGGAGCCTCGTTACCTTTACGCCGGGAAACCACTCATGGACAGGTACATACGAAACGAATTATGAAACGCTGTCGCTTATCCAAAAAGGAAAGGATGTTTCTGGCGAATATCCCGAATGGGAGAATGGCAAAATAGACGGCGTTGTCACGGACGGTGTTCTATACGGCTATTGGTCTGAATCGCCGTCATACGCGCCGCCGAGCGATGCTGGGCAGATTGTTTTCGTTATGAACGAGGACGGAAAAGGCTTCACCGGTTGGTGGAGATACGGCAACAGTGGTTCATGGGAACTTTGGTCAACAAGCTCCCGTAATGAACAGGACACGTCCGGCTGGGCTTCGGAAGAAATCGCGATGGCCGACGCGCTCGGTCTTATCCCCGATAGCCTGAAAGGGCAGGACTTGACGAAGCCGATTACCCGCGCCGAGTTCGCCGCCGTTTCGGTCAAAGTCTATGAAGCCCTCTCCGGCGTGAAAGCAATCCCTGCGGTCAATAATCCGTTCACCGATACGAAAGATGTGGAAGTCTTAAAAGCCTACAATGTCGGCATTACGGCAGGAACAGCGGCGGATAAGTTCAGCCCTGACGTTCTCCTGAATCGCGAACAAGCGGCGACTATGCTGACAAGAGTATTCAAGAAAGTGTCAATGCCCGGCTGGACGCTCTCCGCAGACGGAAGTTTCCCGCTTGATTATACCAAGCTAGCCGCCTTTGCCGACGACGCGAAAATTTCCGACTGGGCGAAGCCGGGCGTGTACTTTATGGTTGCCAACGGCATAATCAGCGGTGTGGGCAACAACACATTCGCCCCCAAAGCTACAACCAGCGAGGAAGAAGCAAAAGGCTACGCCCAAGCCACCCGCGAACAGGCTCTCGCCATCGCCGTGCGAATGGTCGAGAAATTAGCGAGTTAGCGTTCAGAACGAACACGCAGCAGACCGCGAAGCGGGCTTAACAATCCGATAGGATTGAGAGGGTTTCAGGGTTCACCCTGACAAGCGGTAAGAGGATTTGCGGCAGCAAATTCCGTGCTTGCCGGGTATGGAGAGGCAGTCCATACCCACTGCTTGCGGCTTGTCGGGAAGTATCCCGAACTCACTCGGAACTGCGTTCCGTTAAGCCGTTGTTTCGGCAGATATGCTATCTCGCGAATCGAAAAGTCGGATTGTTGTTTTTATCTGTACCCCCCGTGTTATATATGTTATTGTATCAAACCTTTATTGATTGGAAATCTCTGAAAATGGTATAGTGGATGGAGTTGCTTTTTATGGAACGATAATTATTTGTTTACAGGATTCACGGGGCCATCCGGACACCTTGACTTCATTAACATTAGTCTTCAACAAGCTTAATTTCTATTTTGCTTTTACATCGTATAATCCACATAAAGAAGATATCCACAAATAATTAATATGACAGTTCCCAGTACATAACGAATTTTTTTTGAAACTCTATTTTGCTCAAAAATTGTGTTGTTATTTTCTGAGCCATTGTCATTATCAATTTACTGTATGGAATCAGTAATAACATGGTTACGCTTATTAGCGGAGCTGCGTAACGAAAAGGCATTTTATTGCCCACATACTAATGACTAAAAAATGAAAAAACAAACATAATATTGAATATCTATAAATATTTAGAGACCATTGATTTTTTTTCACGATTAACCAACTTATTATGGAACCCAAAATGAGCATTAGTAAACTTATTATTAATTCATGCTGCATTACATCAATCCTTTCTATTGCCTGCATCAGAGGTATTCACATAATATTTGGCAGCCGTTTTCTTCGTGGTATTCTCCAGCACAGCGGATGGGGTTTATTCATATCAATCTTACCATAGTCTGGAATAATTTGGGGATACTCCCTCTCCCGGTGTATGAAAACGGCAGTGAAATTAAAATAGCAATTAAGCAGAAAAAACAAAAGAGGGTCAAAACCCTCTATTTTTCTATGGTGCGGATGAGAGGACTCGAACCTCCACACCTCGCGGCGCCAGATCCTAAGTCTGGTGCGTCTGCCAATTCCGCCACATCCGCATGAGATTGTGATATTTAGACATTGTATAAGGTATTTAACCTTAAATAATCTAACGCGTAAGTTTTAAGAAGTATGATGCGTAAACTCTAAAACTCTGCGTACTTATCTATTATAATGAGTGTTGTTCTAGGTGTCAATTCAGTAATGCTATCCGGTAATTAATGATGAATTATCACCAGCGCTATTTTATTCTTTATAAAAATTAGTTATAAAATCAATCAGGGTCCGGGAAACATTGGTAAGGTATTTATCTTTTCTCCAGGCCAGGCCGATATTTTCCTTCATTGGCTCTTTGAGCGGCAGACTAATTATGTTTTGCTCATGTTCTACAATTTCTCTGAACAAAAAGGAAACACCGACTCCATTGCTTATAAGACTTTTGACTGTTTCCAGCTGATTAGAGGATAGTACCACATCAGGTTTGATGTTGAGCGTTTTGAACTGCGTCATGATCTGGCTGCTGCTGTAGAAACCATCCTTCAGCATGATTATCGGTTCATCTCCCAAGTCTTCCCAAGCGATTTGTTTTTTGTTGCTCAAGCGATGTTCCTTATTAAAACAAACTACTATTTCACTTTCTAATATAGGCCGGGTATCAAGCAGTTCAGATGCTTCAGAAATAATGACGATGCCCAGATCCAATTCGCCTTCTTCAATCATCTGCCGCAGGGTCATGGAGCCGCTTTCGATTATATTGAGTTCTATTTCCGGGTATAGTCTTGTAAAGTTCATAAATATAGGGGGGAACAAAAAGGTGCCGATCATAGGAGGTATGCCCAGTCTGAGCAGGCCTTTCTTTAACTGACCACAATCATTCATTTCTGCTTTCGCATCTTTGACCAGGTTGAGTATCTGCTCAACCCGCTGCCAAAAGATACTGCCTGCACTGGTGAGGCTGATCTGCTTTTTCTGCCGGTCAAAAAGGGTTACTCCTAATTCATCTTCCAGCTTAATGATGGCATTGGATACCGAAGGCTGTGATACATGAAGGTGTTCCGCGGCCCGGGTAATATTGCCAACCCGGCATACCATCTGAAAATATTCCAACTGCCTTAGTTCCACTTCGTACTCCTCCAACTATAGCTTCAAACTATACAAACATACTTATATTATATTTTTTATTTATGATAATATCAAATATCATGTCAGTAGAGAATAACATTGCAGTTATGGAGAAGTCTAATAAATGATTGGAGTTTGGGATAATAGGGGAAAGGAGCTGCTGTATATGGATCATTATTCACAATCGCTGCTGGTACACGAGCAGCATCATGGCAAAATAAACATGGGCAGTAAAATACCAATTAACAATAAGGAAGACCTGAGTGTTGTTTATACACCTGGAGTAGCTGGTCCCTGTGAGAAAATATATCAGAATCCTCTGGAAGTATATAAATACACCTGTAAATCAAACCTGGTTGCGGTAGTGTCGGACGGTTCTGCGGTCCTGGGCTTAGGAAATATTGGAGCCGAAGCATCTCTGCCGGTGATGGAAGGTAAAGCTATTCTGTTCAAAGAATTTGCCGACATCGATGCGGTACCGGTTTGTTTAGCCACCCAGGATGTGGATGAAATTGTTAAAACTATAAAATATCTGGAACCAACCTTTGGGGGAATAAATCTAGAGGATATTTCCTCTCCCCGGTGCTTTGAAATAGAAGATAGATTAAAGAAAGAACTAAAAATACCGGTGTTCCATGATGACCAGCACGGAACAGCCATTGTTACTGCGGCTGGTCTGGTGAATGCTTTGAAACTGGTAGGAAAAACCTGGTCCAATGTACGAGTAGTGGTCAATGGTCCGGGGGCCGCAGGTACTGCTATTGTAAAAATGCTGTTGAATTTGGGAGCAGGTGACATTTTAGTTTGTGATGAGCATGGAATTCTGCCGCGTGAGAAGGACGGGTTGCCGGTGCACAAACAGGAGCTGGCTCGCATTACTAACCTAGAACATATAAAGGGTACTTTATGGGAGGCCTTAAAGGGTGCCGATGTATTTATTGGAGTATCGGTGCCCGGCATTCTGAATCAGGAGATGGTAAGATCAATGAATCGGGATGCCATTGTATTTGCGATGGCCAATCCTACCCCGGAAATCATGCCGGATTTGGCCCGGGCCGCTGGAGCAAAAGTCATCGCTACCGGACGCTCCGATTTTCCCAATCAGATCAATAATGTCCTGGCGTTCCCTGGTATTTTTCGGGGAGCTCTCAATGTTAGAGCCCGTGAAATAAATGAAGCTATGAAAATGGCAGCTGTTTATGCCATTGCTGGAATAGTCAGAGATGAAGACCTGCATGAGAACTATATAATACCTGATCCATTTGATATATGCATCGTAGAGCAGGTTGCACAGGCGGTCATGACGGCTGCCCAAGCTACCGGAGCCGCTCGGATATAGGGCGGGGAGGCATTCTTCTGGGATTTGAGGGGTGGCGTGTACTGCGAAGTAGTAATATTTAAAAAGCCTGCCCAAGTGCCTATCGACTTCTGAGTCACGGAGGTGTATGATTAAGCTGTAAATGAGACAGGCAGCCAGGAGGTGAACATATGTTTGGCTTAATAGGAAACTTTGGACCATGGGAATTAGCATTTATTCTAGTGATCGTATTAGTGATATTTGGACCGGGGAAACTACCGCAGCTGGGCGAATCTGTGGGTAAAGCTTTGAATAGCTTTAAAAAAGCCCGGGAGGAAGAAGACAAGGTGATTGAGGATTAAGCTTATTAAGCTCATAAGAAAATAGAGATAGACGAAACGATGAAAAGCCACGGGTATAAAGATTATACCGGTGGCTTTTTTGTTGTTCGCCCTGCATGGGCATAGTCTAACGGGTGAAAGTCCCTAACACA
>JAENYG010000018.1 GCA_016841875.1 Syntrophomonas sp. | reverse complement strand
AACCCAGTCTAATTTACTCTGTCAAAGGTTGCATTAAGGTTGACCGCCCACCATTTTAAGATTTTTTGATAAGCACGTATAATATTATTGTCTTTTGAGGACAGATAGAGCAATTGTTCCTCCAAAAAACAACAAAGCCGGGATGCATCCCGGCCCGATATCTGCGTTATTTGAAAAAGTTCCCTCAATCGACGTATTCAGGTATGCCTCAATCACGGGCCTCTTTATTATTTCGAGCTCAGCGAGCACAGAATTGCAACCTTAATCATCCGTGAGCATTGCGAACATAAATTGCACCCATAATAGTGCCGCAATAAAATGAAAGCACATCAGTTGCCCCGATACGGGGTGATCCTGTGGGCTCTTGTCATAGGCCTGGCATCTTGTCGACTTATACTTTTCACCACGGTCAGCTAAGTTTTTCCAGTATTTCATCAGGTATGTTCATATTGGTATAAACCCGCTGTACATCATCATGGTCTTCTAATAAATCAATTAGTTTTATGACTTTAGCAGCGGTATCCTCGTCGTTGATATCGACTGTGTTTTCCGCCATCATAATTATATCAGCCTCTTGGGCAATAACACCTTCTTTTTCCAGTGCCTCCTTGACCTCCATGAAGTTATCGGGTGAGGTTATTACTTCATAACTGTCCCCTTCATCTTTGAAGTCCTCAGCTCCAGATTCTAAAGCTAACATCATTAACTCATCTTCATCTATTTTCAAGCCTTCCTGGCTGATGCTCATATATCCTACCCGCTTGAACATCCAGCCCACACAGCCGGTCTCACCCATGTTTCCATTATGTTTGGAAAACAGATGTCTGATATCCGGGGCGGTTCGATTCCTGTTATCGGTAGCAATCTCCAGCATAACTGCAACCCCAGCCGGAGCATATCCTTCATATATTATTTCTTCAAAAACTTCACTATCCAGTTCCCCGGTTCCCTTCTTGACCGCCCGGGTAATATTATCGTTGGGCATATTGATAGCTTTGGCTTTTTGAATGGCCAGCTTAAGTTTGGAATTAGCCTCGGGATCTCCACCGCCACCGGTCTTAACCGCTATGGTAATTTCCTTGGCCAGTTTGGTAAATTCCTTGCCTCTTTTTTCGTCCGAGCGAGCCTTCTTATGCTTTATAGTTGACCACTTAGAATGTCCTGACATATATACAAAGCCTCCTTATCAATCATTTTTTAATAGGAATCATTTTTGACGTTTTTCCCATATATCTTTTATATTCTTCACTAAAATGCTTGAGCAGAAACTCTTCTTCCACTCTAATCCGGTAAATCAAAGCCGGTACGGTGGCAAGAAGTATTATCAATAATCCTCCCCAGGAGCTGAAAATCAAGGGTACCGCCACAAAACTAAGTAAGTTCCCCAGGTATATAGGGTGGCGTATTTTTTCATATATTCCGGTGGTAACTAAACGATGTCCTTCGTAAAGTGCCACCCGGTGGTTAAAGTATTTTCCTATCTTCTTAAATGCTAACCACCTTATCGGACAGGATATCAAAAACAGTATAAATCCAATCATTATCACCCAGGGTTCCAGAGCTGACAATCTTGTATAATGAAGACCGGCAAAGTCTATGGCCGAATAAAACAGGGCTATAAAAAACGATAACTGGAGATAGAGGAATGTTCTGCGGTCATCATCATCAATCACGTATACGTCAGGAGCCTGATAGGCCAGGGTTTCCGACAGCAGCGTCCAGGTAAGAAAGACCGCAAAAAACAGCATTATGACTTCAAAGTCAAAGCGGGGCAGCATTTTGTAGGCAAAATAGCCGACATAAATAAAGACCAGGAGGAAAGTAAAAATCCTTATCAACACTCTTCGCTGCCTGGGGTCCAACTTCATCGCCTCCGCTTATCTTATTCAAAGGTTCTATTGCTAGGTATCCGTGCAATCTCAGGCATTTTCCGTTTATGTTCGCTTGATCTTATCCTATTCTCGATACGATCCATGTTTTGGATTCCCTGCCGTTCACCACTCAGGTAGCGGTCCAGTTCATCATACGTGAACCCCATCTCCCCTTCATCAGTCTGTCCTTCCCACAGTCCTCCGGAAGGGGGTTTATCAATGATAACCTGGGGAATTATTAAATAACGAGCTATTTCATAAATTTCCTTTTTGGTCAAATCCCCCAGCAACTGTAAGTCTACCGCATTATCACCATATTTGGTGCAGTAACCGGTACAGATCTCACTCTTATTGCTGGTACCAAGTACCATATAGTTTCTGGCCTGGGCTGAATAATAAAGAGCTATCATTCTCAATCGGGGTTTTAAATTTGAGCGAATAAGCCGTCCCTGCTCGCCTTCCAATCGTATATAAGATTCAAAATGGGTTACCAGCAGGTTATAAGCATTATCCAGGTCGACTATACGGTAAGGTATGTTGAATTCCTCTGCCAGGAGTTGGCCATGCATTAAGTCTGAAACCTGGCTTTCACAAGGCAGAATCAGTGCCATACAGTTGTCCGGAAATGCTTTGCTAGCAATGACTGCTGCCACAGCTGAATCCACACCACCACTTAAACCAACGACTACCCCTGAAAAACCTGCTTCTCTTACCTTCTGCCGGAGCCAGTCAACTAGATAATCGACTTTAGCCTCAGCGTTCATCTCATAAGCCCCCTTAATCAAACATTTCAGTTGACATATATTTTTCTGCCCCATCCGCTGCAATAGCCATTATTTTAGCCTCTTTACCCATCCGCCTTGCAACTTGTATCGCAGCATATATGGCTGCTCCGGAAGATATACCCAGGAGCAGTGCATCTTTTGCCGCAACTTCCCGGCAGGTTTGTATAGCAATGTCACTCTCGACCGTAAAAATATTGTCAATCAATTCTAAATTCAACACCGGGGGAATAAATCCTGCCCCAATCCCTTGAATTTTATGAGTCCCTGCTGGCCTGCCGCTTAAAACTGCGGATTCTGCGGGTTCAACCGCTACTATTTCTATACCTGGTATTTTCTGTTTGAGCACTCGGGCGATTCCGCTTATAGTACCCCCGCTTCCCACACCGCATACAAGTGCATCCAGCTGCCCATCCATCTGCTCATATATCTCCAGTGCAGTTGATCTCTCATGGCTTTCAGCGTTGGCCTGGTTCTCAAACTGCTTTACCGCGAAGTATCGGCTGTCCTCGGCAGCCATCTGTTCTGCTTTCTTAACCGCCCCAGGTATACCATCCGCCGCCGGGGTCAGCACCAGCTTGGCTCCATATGCACGGAGTATCTTCTTGCGTTCTTCACTCATATTTTCCGGCATAACAATCACCAGGGGATAAGATTTTATCGCAGCAGCCATAGCCAGACCTATCCCGGTGTTGCCGCTGGTGGCTTCGATGATAATGGAGTCCTGTTTGAGAAACCCATCCTGCTCTGCTTTTTCAATCATATATAGGCCAGGACGATCTTTAATACTGCCTCCGGGGTTGAAGCCCTCTAGTTTAACATAGACATCGGCTCCCCCGCTCTTATGATCCGAGCTCAGTTTTATCACCGGTGTTTCTCCGATAAGCTCTAATATGTTATCAACTACTTTCACCATACTTCCTCCTATCTATGGGAACCATCTCAATCCGGCCCCAGGCTGCCATCTTATCATCTTTTATAGCTAGTATACCAGTAATCCCGGTTATACCCTTAACAAAATCTACTGCTTTCATCAAGTCCTCAGCTGTTTTGACCCGGTTCGCAGCTGCCGTGGCTGCGGCATCTGCTAGTGCAGCAGTAGTACCCTTGATAACTACCGCATCTGCTTTTCCGAAACTCAAACTTGGCCCAACTGTTCCTGAAGAGGTGCAAATACCCAGCGGAGTCTCATAAGCCGCCACTCGAATCCCTATTTTATAGGTGAATTTTGATGGGCCAGCAAAGATAGCAATAATTCTCTCGGATTCCGATTTAAGAAAGATATCTCCCCCATTCTCCACCACCACTTCGCTGCAGGTCTCCAGCAGCTTTTCCCCTATCATCTCTGATACGGCACCGGCAACTGCCGCCATCGGCCCTACACCTGCTGCCCAGGCCGCCCGTCCCATACGGCGAACTATTTCTGGAGCACCTGTGAGCAGGGGCAGTGGTACCAGCGAAGTCTGGAATTCCGGCTGCAGTTTAATATAATTCTCCAGACCAGCCCTTATGCGTCTCAGTTCTTGATGTGATAATGACACAAGGCTATCGGTATAGCTCTTGTTGTCTACACCGATAGCCAGATCACTTTCCCGAATATTTATTTTAAAGTATTTGAGGTTAGGTCCCTCATGCAGGGCCCGGTAGTGCCGAGCCACATAATCCTGCTGCTCTCTGTTATCCATGTAAAATTTTACACAGCCTCCTTGATATCGAAATGAAGGGTAATGGCCCGTGTGGGACAACATTCCAAACACATACCACAGACCACACATTTAGAATTATCAAATGATACCTCCATGCTTTCTCTCTCCATGGCCAGTGCCTCAGTAGGACAGAAGGATGCGCAGGCACCACACTGTATACACAATGCTTCGTTCCACATTACGGTTTCGCTTAATGGTTCACAGGCTATCCCCAGGCTGCTCAGATACTCAATACCTGAATCATAATTATCCTTTTCTCCGGTAAGTTCCATTACCATTAATCCTTCTTTCTGAGGATTGATATTGGCCTTTAATATATTCACTACCAGGTCGTATTCTTTTACTAGCTGGTATATTATGGGCTGTTCTGATTGCGTAGCTGAAAAGTATAATACAATCCTATTTTTCATATTTATTTCCTCCCATCCTGGAATTAAATATTATCCCATTAGCAGGGTGTCGATCAGGTATTGATTTGAAATCGATGTTTGAATCTGCCCCGGGCAGCATTTGTACCGGTTGGCTGATTTCAAATTTTCCGGCAGTAATCCACTCTTTTAATGTAGCTGCAATTTTTCTGGCCCGAGGATAACTGGATTGCGGGGTAGTTACCACCTGTTTGCCATTAATGGTAATTTTCCCGCTCTTAAGTTCTTTGAAATTAGCAAATCCCAGGTCTATATCTTTTTTATATGGATAACCTTCAAAAAAGTCTACTATGGGACAGAAAATATCTTCATCTTTAACCGCGGTATAATGCAGAATCTCTTCATCCAGAATGGGTATAGGAATACCTATCCCTATAGCCATAGTGGCTCCATAACCAACATAACTGAGACCTACCAGCCAGTTGGGATCCATCTGTTTCAGATCGCCAATGACGGAAAGAGTTCCAGCCGGAGTTTTGGGGACTCCATTTTCACCCCGTAATACGTTGGGATGATGCTGGGTTCCATTCCATGATACATAGCCAATACCGCCCCCCAGGAAGATCCTGGTGCCTATCCCGATAGTCTTATAATGGGGGTCATTCAACAATGGACTCAACTGCCCGGAGGTAGAATAAGCTGCATTACCCAGTTTCGGCCTTAATATACCCATGTAGGTATAAAGGGGCCGGTCACCTAAATTAACCGCACAATTGTAGTTCTGGTAAGCGTTGCGCGGATTAAACATGAAGGCTTCGTTCACATCATCCAGGGTAATAATGGTTTCCAGCGCGCGATTTGGATAACAATCTGTGCCATAAGCGATAGCTTCCAATCTTACTTCTTTACCAGCTACCAGATCCTGTATCACGTGACCACCACCATAGGTGAATCGGCCCGGGTACACTTTATTTTCCGGATCTGATTCAGGAAGCTGTCCGGCACCTAAATAGGCATCTACTGCGGCCATACCGGTGTAGGCTTCTACCCCATTCAACCATACTTTTTTCATCTTGATACGCGGGTTGGCATGGCCGAAATTTATAAAGGCTCCTGAAGAGCACATAGGGCCAAAGGTTCCAGTGGTAACAACATCGATCTCGCGGGCCGCCTGGGCGTATCCCTTTTCCTCGACAATATCTATTACTTCTTCGGCAGTAACAACTACTGCCTCGCCTTTTCTTATTTTTTCATTTATTTCTTCATAACTCTTTTGATATGACATATTTGCCCCCCTAACTTTCATTATTAATTAGATATTTATCGGTATCTTGCACAATATTTTTCTTTTTCGAACTTGGTGGTTAATCAATATAGCTTTAATAAACTCTGAGCAACTAATACTGCTTTACGAGCATCTTCCCCGTATCCATCAGCGCCGATCTGGTCAGCATAATCCTGATTCAAGACTGCTCCTCCGACGATCACCCTGCATTTAAGATGCTTTTCCTTGACCCCAGCAATGACTTCTTTCATGCGGGGCATGGTAGTAGTCATTAATGCGCTTAAGCCAATAATATCCGCCTCTTGACTTACAGCCGTATCCAGGATATCAGCCGCCTTCACGTCTTTCCCCAGGTCTATCACTTTAAAGCCGTAATTTTCCAGCAGGACACATACTATATTTTTACCTATGTCATGAATGTCCCCTTCTACTGTGGCCATAACGATTACCCCACTGCTTTTCCCTTCATCTCCCTTGAGATGCGGTTTAACAAAAGCAAATGCTTTTTTCATAGTATCGGCAGCCATCATCAACTGAGGCAGAAAATATTTTTTTTCATCATATAACTGCCCAGCTTTTTCAATTCCTGGAATAAGATAAGTGTTTACTACCTGCAGAGGCTCTATTTTTTCTTCAAATAGAGCCTGCCCCAGCAGGGACTCAATATTATCTCGATCTCCCTTAAGAACTGCCTGCTGCACAAGCTGACCGACACTTGATTCTGGTGGTTTTTCTTCAATACCTGCTCTGGCCTTAGGAATATCAGCCATCAGGGGTTTTCCCACCATCAAATCTGGTATGTTGCACATCGAACACACCGGGTGTCTCATCAACCCGGTATGATCGGTACCCCCTGTTTTATAATCTTTATACTTCTCAATATACCCGGTACAATTGACATCACGATTAAGCAGCACCGCTGCTGACCGGGTAATATCCATTACTTTTTTATCAAAGGGATTAATTATTGGTAAATCCAGGCCGGCTGCCCAGGCCATGGCCAGATAAGCAGAGGTTAAAATCTCCCGGGCCGGCAGGCCATGGGAAACATTGCTAATACCCAGCACTGTCCTAACCGGCAGTTCCCTTTTTACAGTCTGCAGAGCTTTTAGAGTTTCCATCACCTGATTCTGTTCAGCACTGGCAGTTTTAACCAGGCAGTCGATATATATGTCTTCATCCCGCAGGCCATATTCTATAGCTTTATTGTAAATCCTGCGGGCAACTATTACTCTGTCTTCCGCTTTATCAGGTATTCCAGTTTCGTCCAGACACAAGCCCAGAACCGCTGCCCCGTATTTCTTGGCCAGGGGTAGTATGACCTCAAGATGCTTTTCTTCCCCGGTAGTTGAATTAATAAGGGCCCGTCCCACGAAGTTTTTCAGCCCTTCTTCTACCGCCTCCGGGTTCACTGAATCGATGGAAACAGGCATGTCAACTGCTGCTTGTATATCTATAACCGCCTTTTTCATGGCCGCAGCTTCGTCTATACCTGGTACTCCCATGTTGACATCCAGAATGGGTGCTCCGCTTTCACACTGTTTCCTGGCCTCTTCTACCACCATCTGCATACTGCCATCCTTTATATCCTGAGCCAGTTTTTTCCGAGCGGTAGGGTTTATGCGTTCCCCAATGAATGCCAGAGGTTGATCTTCTCCCAGTACCACATACCTGCTGCGGGAAGCGAATGCACTAAGATTCTTCCTGATTCTTTGGGCCGGGGTGAGTCCTTTAACCGCCTTGGCCATGGCCTGAATATGATAAGGTGTACTGCCACAGCATCCACCTATGATATTGGCACCAGCATCCCGAAGTTTAAGTGCATATTCTGCCATCTCTTCCGGAGAATCGGGAAAAACTGTTTGACCGCTGACCAACTGGGGCAAACCCGCATTGGGCTCAACCGATAGAAATATACTGGAGTAACGACCCATCGTCTCAATGACTGGCAGAAGTTCTTTAGCACCGCCGGAACAGTTGGCACCAATGGCCAGAGGCTGCAGAGCTTCCAGGATAATGAGAGCTGTAAGCGGGTCGGTTCCCATCATGGTCCGGCCGCTGTTCTCAAAAGTCATATGAGCTATAACTGGCAGGCGAGTATTCTGCCGAGCGGCAATTAGTGCCGCTCTCATCTCACCAACATCAGTCATAGTTTCTATTGAAATCAGGTCCGCTCCAGCCTTTTCACAGGCCGACATCTGTTCAGAAAAAACCTGATATAAGTAATCAAAATCCACATCCCCCATAGGATAGAGCAGCTTGCCGGTAGGGCCAATCGAAGCTGCTACCAGGGCTTTATTTTTGGCTCCCTGTCTGGCTATCTTGACCGCTTCAGCATTTATTTCATCCACTTTTTCAGCCAGGCCGTATTCAGACAGTTTGCAGCGGTTTCCACCGAAGGTATTGGTCTGAATAATATCTGATCCGGCCTGCACATACTGGTAATGAATTTCAGCCAGTATCGCCGGGTTTTCAATACCAAATAATTCCGGGCATTGTCCAGGCTGCAGTCCTCGATCCTGGAGCATGGTTCCTATAGCTCCATCCAGCACCAAAATTCTGTCTTTCAATATACTATTAATATCCTTGATAGTCATTTTATCCCCCCTGTTTCTGGGCCAGGTAAAGGCTGGCAAAACAAAAACCCTCACATGAGAGGGTCCATGAATCTGTTTCCCCCTCTCATCTTTCAGGATTATCCTGCAGGAATTGGCACCTTACCTCAATGGGCGGTTGCCGGGCTTCATCGGGCCTTTCCCTCCACCTCTCTAGATAAGAGTATTAAACTGTATTATTAATTGACTTTAAGCTGCCCCGGCAAATTACGCCTGGCTAGCATCCTTAACTTCAGTCTCTTCTTCGATTTTTTCCTCGGCTGCAGGCTCTGTCTTCTCTACCGCAGCTTCCTTCTTGGTATTGATGATGGCTTCATATTCCTTCTTTACCGTATTTGGCTTGTCATCATCAAACTTCATAACATCATTTATTTCTTTTTGGACTCCACTGGTAGCCTTCTTGAATTCGCGGGCGGCCTTCCCCATGCCTTTGGCAACTTCAGGCAGTTTGCCTGGCCCTACCACAATCAAAGCAATTAATAAAATAAATATTAATTCCCAGGGTCCTATGTTCCCTATAAATCCGAACATGTTATTATCTCCTTTACCAGGCAGCTGGAGATACAATAGCTATGACTCATCTGCCTACTATATTCGCTATTTATTTTACTTGTATTTCTTCATATTAGCAATGTTTAATTTTTCATCAATACCCTACCGGGCCGAGGAGCAGAGAGGCTGATAATTAACTTTGGAAGGGGCAATGCTGTATTTTAATAACCATTGAAGCTAACAGGTACTACTTCATCCGCTCAACTGCACGATAATATGTCGACCTGGCCGACAATGATTATTATAAGAAAAAGTCCATAAAGAAACCAAATCATTTCTATATGGACATATTTCTTGAGTTCTTTACTGGTTTTAAAATTTTATAAACCTATAACAGTAGTTACCGCAGTTCGGTCGGAACAAACGCATCTACCAGTCCTATCACTAATGCCGCCAGAAGGCTTCCAATCAAAGATATTGATAGATAATTAGGAATAATAAACTGCGCCAGGTAAATTACTACCGCAGCGGTGATAAATCCCACGAATCCACGCGAACGAGGGGAAATCCGATCACCAAATCCCATCTCTATCAGATAACCGATACCTGCAATTACTATTGCGGCAAGAATTGCCCCTACGAAACCTGCTACTCTTATACCAGGTACTAAATAAGCTACTAACATCAAAACTATGGCTGATACTACGAAGCGGACAATAGTTCCTATCCAGCTCCCACTCATATAAAAACTCCCTTCCTTAATCGATAATACTATGCTTTTCCGACAATCTTATGTTGCCATAGAAAAGGTGAAATTATACAAATAATTACGGTCCGGTAAAAATAGTAACCTTCGGTAATAGTTACATAAATCCAACCTATTTATGAAATATTATTCATGTATAGATCGAAGGAGGATTTCTATGTTCGGATTTTTCAAGAAAAAAGCCCGGGCTATGCAGCTGCATAATTTAAATGCAAAAGAGCAGAATAGACAGAACGCCCCCCAAAAGCCAGCCGGGCCGGCGCTTTCAGCAAATCTGGAAGAAAACCTTAAAATAATAAGAAATACTCTGGGGCAAAGTCCGGACATTATTATCAGGAAGTTCAATTTTGGTCCCCAATATTCTTATAACGCAGCTCTGGTTTTTGTGGATGGAATGGTGGATAAAACAATTATCAATGAAAATATCATCAAGCCGCTTATGTATGATATGCATATTGTCACTGGAGAACACAAATTCTCATTGGACAATCTCGGAGATTTGAGAAATATCCTGCTATCAGTAAGTGACGTAAGAAATATAACTCTATTTGATGAGGTATTTAAGAGATCATTATATGGAAATACTATTTTACTCCTGGATGGCTTTGCAGCCGCTCTAGATATAGATACCAAAGGATGGCAGGCCCGCTCGGTACAGGAACCATCCGTCGAAAAGGTAGTCAGGGGACCCAGAGAAGGTTTCACTGAGAATATGCGCTTTAACACCGCCCTTTTACGCAGAAAAATATTGAATCCTAATATGACTATAGAGCAGATGGTGATCGGGGAACAGACCCGCACCAATGTAGCAGTGGCTTATCTAAAAGGAGTAACCAGTCCAGAACTAGTAGAAGAGGTGAAGGCTCGTCTGAGCCGCATAAAGACTGATGCCATCCTGGAATCCGGTTATATTGAGCAATTCATAGAAGATGCGCCTTTTTCTATATTTTCTACGGTGGGCAATACCGAAAAGCCAGACATAGCAGCTGCCCGTATATTGGAGGGACGTGCCGCCATACTGGTAGACGGCACCCCATTTGTCTTGACGGTTCCTATGCTCTTTATTGAAGGATTCCAGGCGGCCGAGGACTATTATTCGCGGGCCTACTACGCCAGCTTCGTTAGATTAATAAGATTTATGGCCTTTTTCTTGAGTATCCTGGCCCCGGCCGTCTATGTATCCCTGTTAACCTATCATCAAGAATTCATTCCCACCCCACTGTTGATCACTATGGCCCTGTCTGTACAGGGTACCCCCTTCCCTGCCCTGGTGGAGGCTCTTCTGATGGGAGTGATGTTCGAGATCCTGCGGGAAGGAGGTTTAAGGCTGCCCCAGCAGGTAGGGCAGGCGGTCAGCATAGTCGGAGCTCTGGTGATAGGACAGGCCGCGGTGCAAGCAGGTCTGGTAGATCAAACCATGATCATTGTGATAGCAGTAACGGCTGTCTCATCTTTCCTGGTGGTTACCCACACCGATGCAGCGACCCTGCTCAGGTTTCTCCTGGTTCTTCTGGCCGGGGCCCTGGGTGCTTTCGGCATAGTTATCGGTCTGCTGGCAGTTCTGGTTCATTTGGCATCCCTGCGTTCCTTCGGATTTCCCTATCTTGCACCAGTAGCACCCCTGATCATCGGGGACCTTAAAGACAGCTTTATCAGGGCTCCTTTATGGACTATGATAAAGCGCCCACAATTGATAGGAAACCGTAATCCTACCAGGCAGGGTGAACACTTGAAACCAGCTCCACCGGAAAAAAATTAGCAGCCTGGACTCAATTAATAGTAAGGCCAAGCTAGAGTATTTGGCAGAAGAGGTGAGAATCCTGCACAGTTATGGTAAGTTTACCACCATAAAGGTTATATCTCTGGTACTGATTCTAATGTTCGCCCTGGGCGGGTGCTGGGATAGAAATGAGCTATCTTCGCTGGCCATCGCCACCGGTGCCGCTTTTGATAAACCACAGTCAAAGGTTGGGATTGACATGACCACCCAGGTTATTAATCTGGATACCCTGGCTCCTGTTGCTGTCCACTCGACCATCGCGGCACCTCCCTACTGGAACATCAAGACTACCGGGCAAACTGTCTTCGATTGCATCCGCAATGCTTCTCAACAGTCAACCCACAAGCTGTATTGGGCTCATAATCAAATAATCGTTTTCTCTGAAGACCTGGCCAGAGAAAGTGGGGTCAGACAGTATTTGGATTTCTTTCTGCGGGATGCTGAACCGCGGGTTTCTACCTGGGTTTTGGTCAGTAAAGGTAAAGCCAGTGATATCCTGGAGATGGAGTCCAAGCTAGAACCTATTCCAGCTGTGAATATCGCCAGTCTGATTGAAAACCGCAAATATACCGGTAAGGCCTCGGCGGTTGATCTTTATGAATTCAGCAACCGGATGTTGAGTGAAGCCACAGCTCCGGTTATGTCATTAATAGAACTTGTTGATGAAAATGATGAAAAGATCCCACTCCTCTCCGGCACAGCGGTTTTCAATCAAGATGGTAAAATGATAGGAACCCTTAATGAACTAGAGACCAGGGGAATGCTGTTGGCAATAGATCAATTTGAAAGTGGGCTGCTGGTAGTTGAAGCTCCGGATAGTAAAGGCCAGTTAGGAATAGAAATATTGAACTCCAGTGCGAAGATAAAACCGCAAATATCGGATGGACGGCTTAAAATCAAGATAGATATAAAAGTGAGCGGGTCTCTGGGAGATGCCAATTGCTACGTCGATGTACTTGATGAAAATACCTGGAATAGCATCAACCAGCGCCAGGCAGAAGCTATCCGCAGAGATATTCTATTATCTCTGAAACAAGCTCGGACATTGAAAGCTGATATTTTTGGATTTGGTGACGCAGTGTACAAAAAATATCCCCAAGAATGGAAGAAAATGAAGCCGGATTGGGAGGAAATATTTCCTTCCCTGGAAGTGGAAATTGAGGCGCAAACTACTCTGGTCCGTCCCAACATGATACTGCAGAGCATTAAAGGAAAAAAAGAAGGATAGCCGCTAGTATGAGTATAGAAAAGGGCAAAATCAGCTCTTATCAGCTAATAATACTTATTTTTACTTCTATGTCAGGTTCAGCAGTTATTCTCTATCCGGGAAGAGAAGCTGGTAATGATGCCTGGCTGGCTTATATAGCAGGTTTCACTGCAGCTCTTATTGTAGCTATGATAGTCATCAAACTGGCCCATGATTATCCCGGGAAAAATTTGATCGAAATCAACGATTGTATTTACGGCTCTATTATAGGCAGGATAGTATCCCTGTTATACATCTGGTATTTCTTCCACCTGGGGTCTATAGCGGTCCGTGATTTTGCCGATTTCCTTTCTGCTACCATGCTGCCATTGACCCCAGTCGCGGTCTTTGTGTTTATCAGTGTAGCCCTGGTGGCCTACATGGTACGCAGCGGCCTCGAGGTGATTGTACACTGTGCAACTGTCATTTTTCCATTAATTATGCTCACCCTGGTTTTCATAAGCAGCACCATTAGTAATGAAATGGATTTTAGCACTCTGCTGCCCATCCTGGACATTTCGGCCCGGGATTTCATGAAGGCCAGCTTCCAAACTGGGATTTTCCCTTTTGGAGAAATTATTGTATTTCTTATGGTGGCTGCTTTTCTAAACAACCAAAAAAAGCTGAGCTCATCAATAATCTTAGGCATGACTCTGGCGGCATTAAATCTGCTGGCCCTCAGTCTCCTTACCATCACAGCATTGGATAATCTCGCCGATATCGTAACCTATCCCATCCATGCGATGATCTACCGCACCGATATAGCTCATATCATAACCCGGGTAGATATATTAGGAGCATCAGCCGGATTATTATTGGGAATCATGAAAATGGCGGTTATGTATTATGCGACTGTACTGGGAACCTCCCAGATCTTAAATCTGCGCACTTACACCCCGGTGGTGCTGCCCATTGGTCTGCTAATATTTGACCTCAGTATTTTGCAGTTCCCCAATGCAACAGATAATTTTGTGTTTCACTACCAGACTTATCCGTATTACGCACTTCTGTTCCAACTCTTTCTCCCCCTGCTGACCTTGTTGGTAAGCCAGGTCAGGAAGAAAATAAAGGGAGCAGTATCTTTTTCTTCTTAATAAATATAGAAACGGAGGGTGAATAGACCTGGAACAAGTTAGAATATCCTCAACTCAATTGACGGCTTTGATCATAGGCTCTATGCTGGGGTCTTCGGTGGTACTATCCCCCGGCCTAAACGCTGGAAGTGCTTCCTGGCTGACAGTAATAACCGGGCTGGCTATGGCATCCCCAATGGTGTGGATAGTAATAAAGCTGACCGGTGACTATCCTGGTAAGACCCTGGTGGAGATTAACGATGTCATCCTGGGGCCTTTATGTGGAAAAATATTTTCCTTTATGTACCTGTGGTATTTCTTTCATCTGGGTGCGATTGTTTTAAGAGACTTTGGAGATTTTATGTCTACGATTATGCGTGTAACCCCTCCTTCAGTTTTTCTCCTGATTACAACAGCACTGGTTGCGTACCTGGTCAGAAACGGAATTGAAGTCATGGCCCGCTGTAGCTTGATTATCGTAATTTTCTCTTTTTTGCTTCTTCCGCTAGTCTTTATTCTAGTTTCCAATAACATTGATCTGGCCAATTTATTACCCATAAATAGCATCGGCGCCGGGGAATTTTTAAAGGCCAATTATGAGGTGACTATTTTCCCATTTGGTGAAATCATTGTGTTTACAATGATAATAAAGAGCGCTAATGACTATTCAAAAATAAAACGTTCAATAATTACAGCTCTAGCACTAACCTGTATGTTTGGTACTATATTTAATGTATATGTTATCTCTGGTCTGGGAAATAACCTGGCAACCGCAACTTATCCGGGATATGAAGTTATCCGCCGGGTTGATATTTTCGGGATCATCACCCGTATCGACGTTGTCGGAGCAACTGCTGATTTAGCCCTGGGAGTGCTAAAAGCCTCGGTTATATTATATGCAGTAGCCCTGGGGATTGCTCAGATCTTCAAACTCCGCAGTTATACATCTATCGTGCTGCCGCTGGGAACCTTGATGTTCCTTTTGAGCCTAATACAGTTTAACAGTTCTATTGAAAATTTTATTTTTCATGAAAGAACGTATCTTTATTATGCAGTTTTATTCCAGGCATTTCTGCCCGCGTTGACCCTTACTATCGACCGGATCAAGAAAGCTCTCGCTGGCAGAACAGCTCGGGCAAGTGCCTGAACCTTTCTCATATCTTAAAAGGGAAGGTATAAAATGATCGGTCCAGGATAGCCTAACTGGTAAACAAGTATATATTCGGTAATAAGGGGAGTGCTTATGTGCTGGTATTACTGGCGATTTTTATATTCATTATCATCGGTCTGATAGAAATACCAGATCTGATCAAAAAAAAGCAACAGCGCGAATTGATTGCATTTGTTGGTTTATTGATTCCCGGCATGATTATCACTATTATGATCAGCTTAAATATGAAGGTTCCCAATCCGGTGACCGGTATTGATTACATCGTGCAGCACATCGCAAACTATGTTTCTGTGGCAACCACCCGTTTCTTCTGACTGGTGTCACGAGCAGCAGTTCGTGTGAAAAAGTGTCAATGGGACGAGTTCTTTTTGTCAACCTGCAGCGGAATGAAGCTCTTCCTAAATTAGCCCTGCCTATTTTCAGTTTTCCTGTAAGCATAGAGGAAATCAATCCCCTGGAAAGAATAGTATATCTGAGGTGATAATTTTGAAAAAAGACCGGAAAAAAAATATGGAAATAGAGATGGAAAAAAAGAGAGAAGAAAAATTAGCGAAAGAGATGGAAATTAAGTTAGAGAAACGCAAGAAGAATATAAGTACCATATGGAAAATTTGGTGGATCGGCCTTATCATAATTTTTATTATCGTTGCTGTCCAAACATACATTATGAAGTTTGGTTAAACCACCTGCCTGAAAATGTACGCATCAGTTTACTAGCACACTATAATTGGTATGGGATACCATAGCCATTTAAATAAACTTTACTGTATTGGATTGCACTTTCACTATGGGGAGATTTTTGTTCAGCAGGGTAGCCCACCGCTATAATCGATTCAACCTTATATGTATCTGGGATCTTTAATAAATCTTTAACATAATCCTCTGCCATCTGGTGAGCATCATGCCGCCTTTCCCGGATCTGAATCCAGCATGAACCCAGTCCCATAGATTCTGCCATCAGATGCAGTATTATAGAAGCAATAGAAGCATCTTCTATCCATACATCACATTTTTCCGGGTCTGCCAGAACAACAATTCCCAGAGCTGCTCCCTTAAGAAAAGCAGAACCGTGTTCTTTGCTTTCAGCCAGCTTTTTCAGCAGGTCTCTATCATCTACCACTATGAATTCCCATGGTTTTAAATTTCTTGAAGATGGTGCCAAGAGGGCTGCCTTTATCAATTGTTCAATCTTTTCCGGCTCAATGTTATCCTCTCTATATTTGCGAATACTCCTCCGCTTGCTTAAAATATTCAGCATAATACGGCCTCCCTTGTCTTACTATTATGTAACTTTATCATAAACATCTGGTAACAGGAAATTGTCTGGAACCAGATTCTACTTCTTTATCATAGTAACTGCTTCCTTTGATAATAATGGTCACATTTTTTGGATTTATCTGTGGGCATATAAATGTGACACGGTAAAAGAGATAATTGAAGTAATTTATTAAAAAGCGTTGATTGCTTTAATTCAGCGCGAACTACTAGTTATTTCTATACCATTTAAAGCCTTCCTTTCTAAATTGTATTAGAAAGTGTAAAAGCACAATTTAATTTGTACTCTCATTGTTTTGCGAAATATGTTCAAGAATATAGGGAACAACCTCGTCGGGTGAAATGTTCAAAACTATTGCAAATTCTTGATTTAGTTGTTTTTCAGCTGCATTCATTATGTCTTCATCTGTTTTGGTTAGTTTTTTACCAATGACGGATCTTGCTTCTTTTTCCAGATATAGCGTCCTAATGAGTTTTACCCATTCTTCATTTTTTCCTGATCTAAGAGCAGCTTTAAAATTAGCTTTTCTTTGTCTCTCATCCTCAATCCAAACGGTTTCCATTTCTGGCATCTTCGCTATTAACGATAATACATCATCTTTAGTAATGATCGACCTGATCAAAATATTTTGATTATTTACAGGGACCATAATGGTCATATTACTATCGTAAACGGGGTTTAAAACATAGTATTGGGTTTCATCATTACTGATATGCTCGTCTTTTCTAATATCTGTAATCTGGCATACTCCCGTTAAGCCATACACAACATAATCATTCACTTTGAACATAAATCATTCTCCTTGCTTGTGAATTTATAAATAGTATTTTAAGGGATAAATTTAAATAATAAAAAAGCAGTTTCGACAACTGGATTAAAGCCATCGTAACTACACTCCCTAATAGAATTATATCAATAAATTTAATTTTGATGTAATAGCCATCTCTGAAGTTTCTTGATTGAATTTTTTAGGCTTTAATAAATCTTCAACAACCTCAAAGAAATTATACAGGGAGATCATTAAAAGAAGCTCCCGCCCCTAATATTATAACGTTTTCAGCCACTGTCAGTCCTTCGTCTTCCAACTTTCTTATATACCAATTATACAACATTGCTGGAACATCTCGGTAAAAAACCCGGATTATTTTCTTTTTATATTCAAATTGTTATATTTTATGGAAGATTGTGGGGGGCTGCTAAAAACGATTCCAGGTATCGGAGAAAACCTGGCCCCTATAATCGCAGCTGAAATAGGTGACATTAAGCGATTTAAAAATGCCAAACAGCTTAAGGCTTACTGCGGTATTGATCCATCAGTCAGACAATCCGGTAACTTCACCGGAACAAAAAACAGATTAACCAAACGGGGGTCACCTTACATTCGCAGGGCACTTTACATAGCAGCCACCGTAGCCATCAGGAAAAATCCTAACGGCAGTTGTATTAATTCAGTACTTCATGACTATTACCAGGGAAAAATTACTTCAAAACCAAAAAAGCAGGCATTAGGCGCAATAATGAATAAATTGTTTTTGCAATATTAAAAAGACAGAGGCCCTTTGTTCTGATAACACCAGAAGAACAAAAGACCCTATTTGCTCAAAGACTATATCGGGTTGCTTAGATTGATACTTAATAGCATATGTTAGTTACTCGAAGATCGAGGTGCTGCTTTGCGTCCATTTTAAGATACTAACCTATTTATTAAAACTGCTTGACTTCAGTTAGCTGGTCTTACTTGTACTTACATGTTCCAATATTTCCTGTCCAAACTCCTGTAGCGCAGTGCTTCTGACAGGTGGTTGAGGGTAATAGTATCCGAATTTTCCAGGTCAGCTATGGAACGGGCTACCTTTAGTATCCGATCGTAAGCCCGGGCACTCATTTTCAAGGTATTGAAAGCCTTTTTAAAAATCTGCTGCGAATTTTCATCCAGTTGGCAGTATCTGCGGATTTCTCCCGGACGCATCTGGGCATTGAAGTTAATATCAAGATCTTTGAATCGTATTCCCTGAATCTCTTGAGCACGGTTAACTCTTTCCCGCATCGAAGAGGAATCCTCCCCGGCTGCCTTATCCTGCAGTTCTTCATATTTTACTCTTGGTATTTCTATGTGCATATCCATGCGGTCCAAAAGGGGTCCACTGATTCGGTTGAGATATTTTTGTATCTGAGTAGGAGTACACAGGCATTCCGTATCAGAACCAAAGTAGCCGCACGGGCAGGGGTTCATGGCTGCTACCAGGCTGAAATTACAGGGATAGGTATAAGTGGCCAGAGCTCGTGCGATGGTAACGGTTTTATCTTCCAGCGGCTGACGGAGGGATTCCAGAACCTCACGGTTGAACTCAGGCAATTCATCCATGAAGAGCACACCATTGTGCGCCAGGCTGATTTCTCCAGGACGCGGGTCCTTGCCCCCACCGATGATACTTACCGCTGAAGCATTTTTATGCGGTGCCCTGAAAGGCCGGTCTTGGATTAACGGCCTCTCTTCATTGAGCAGATTGGAAACTGAATATATGCGAGTGGTCTCCAGGATTTCGCTGCGGGTCATCTCCGGGAGGATTCCAGGTATCCGGCGGGCCAACATAGTCTTTCCTGAGCCAGGAGGACCGATCAGCAGCACATTGTGGTGTCCGGCAGCCGCTATCTGCAGGGCACGCTTGGCGATATCCTGACCTCTCACATCGGCAAAATCAAATATTTTGCTCCTCTGGCTTATTTGTTTCATATTCTTGACCTCTACCATAGGCAGTTCTCCGCTTGAAGTCATAAAGTCCACAGCTTCCTTGAGACTGGAGACGGTAAACGTTCGCACTTCTTCTACCAGAGCTGCTTCTCCAGCGTTTTCGGAAGGTATGATGAAATCGATCGGATGGTCAAAGTTAGCAAGCTCCAAAGCCATAGGCAGGACTCCAGCTATCTTCTGCAGGTCACCGTACAAAGAAAGTTCCCCGGCCATATAACAAAAATCAGTCAGAGTAGTCTCTATTTGCCCAGATGCCAGGAGAATACCCAGGGCAATAGGCAGGTCAAAATGGGTTCCCTCCTTCTTCATGTCGGCAGGTGAAAGGTTAATTACTATTCTGCGGTTGGGGAATTCGAAGCCGGTATTTTTGATGGCCGATCGTACTCTTTCACGAGCTTCTTTTACAGATGTAGAAGCCAACCCCACAATTTCAACGGTAGGCAGACCGCCTTGAACATCTATTTCAACTCTTACCGGTACAGCGTCAACCCCGGTTAAGACCATAGAATTTAATTTAGCCAGCATAAACAACCACAACCCTCAAAGCATATATACATAAATTAACTTATATGGGATAAAAATACAAGAGGGGCGAGGGACGTGACACTGGTGCTATAATATATAGATGGATTAGGTTGCGATTATTCAAGAGGGGATATTAAATGCGTTATTTTGCCGATTATCATACCCATACAGATTTTTCCGGGGACAGTGAAGCCCCCATGGAATCGATGGTTAAGCGAGCAATAGAGCTGGGATTAACTGAACTGGTTTTTACCGATCATGTTGACTATGATTATGCTGATCCTGTTTTTGAAAAAATTGATTTTGAAGAATATCTGGAACACTTTAGGCATGTTAAAGAAAAATATCGCCGGGATATAAAAGTCTTGATGGGTGTAGAAATAGGCTTTCAGCCGCATGTTGAATCTAAGATTGAGGAATTGCTGTCTCGCATAAGATTTGATTTCGTGATTTATTCCACTCATATGGCCGACCAGCTTGATTTTTATACCGGTGCTTTTTTTGATGGCAAGGAAAGGAATACTGCCTATCAGAGATATTTTGAAAACGTACTGCAAAGCATAAAAAAGCCTTCTAATTTCAATGTTTACGGGCACCTGGATTTTATAGTCCGATATGGGGATTATGACTCTAAGGTGCTTTCTTACCATGAGCATTCACAAGTAATTGATAAAATTCTGCGGACTCTTATTTATAATGGTCAAGGTATCGAGATTAATACCTCGGGATATCGGTATGGCCTGCAGCACATGCATCCCCAGGAGGACATAATAAGGCGTTATAAAAAACTGGGCGGCGAAATCATAACTGTAGGCTCTGACGCACACAGCCCCCGGGATCTTTGCGCAGATTTTAATGATGCCTATACCCTCCTCAGAGAAGTAGGTTTTAAATATATTAACGCTTATCAACAAAGAAAGCCCCGATTCGTAAAGATTCCCTGACCGGAAGCGACAAAAATATACAGTATCAAAAGATAGTAAATTTCTGCTTTTCACCTGAGCAGCAGATAAATGATAATCGCACCGAACAGGTTGATTAATCCCATAATGAGCAGAGTATTCTCGCGTTCATGCCTTTCCTGTCTGTCTTCGCGGCTTTCGGAATAGTTTATGGCCCTGACCTGGTAACCGCTCCCCAGTGATCCCGAAGTTATTATAGCCATAGCCAAAAACAACATTCCAGCTGCAAAAGGTATATTGATCAACCAATCCATTGCCCTTAAAATAATAGCTATAACTCCGGACAGAATAAAAATTGCTAAACTATATAAGACAGCTTTTTTCAATTAGATCCCCCACTTAATCCAAACATCTCTTTACTAGTTGCCTTCAAACGCCACTTCATTTCCATAATATTACATTTAATTTTACCAAGTTCAGTCTATTAATACAACTATTCATCCAATGTTATATTTCAGTGCTATCATAGACGAAATCACTTAAATATTTCTAAGTTTTTTTGTTATTCAGAATAAGTTCAGCAGGAAGCGCTTGCCCCTTCCACCTCATCCTTATAAGTTTTATAATAGTCATAGTCGCATTAAATTAAGTAAAATAATATGAATTTGTGGGAGAAATGCAGATGGGAAACAATCTTTCGAAAAATCAAGTATTACTGACTATCGCTATAGCTTCATTTTTAACCCCGTTTATGCTGTCCGCAACTAATATAGCTCTCCCCTCTATACAGAGAGATTTCGCCGCTAACGCGGTAATGCTTAGCTGGATCGCCACCTCTTATCTTTTGTCCACGGCAGTATTCCTTATGCCGGCTGGAAAAATTGCAGATATCTATGGCCGAAAAAAACTCTTTATCATAGGAATATTGGTATTCACCCTGGCTTCACTCTTATCTGCCTTTGTTCCTACCATCGATTGGTTGATATTGATGCGGATCTTTCAGGGACTGGGAGGTTCCATTGTTATGACTACTGCAGTCGCTATCCTTACATCAGTTTACCCGCCTCAGGAACGCGGCAAAGCTCTGGGAGTGAACGTGTCTATGGTGTATATCGGTCTGGCCAGCGGCCCTACCCTGGGTGGATTGCTTACTGCCCATCTGGGTTGGAGAAGTATCTTCTATATGTCGGCTCCCCTAGGCTTAATCACTTTACTTTTAACCCTGTACTCCTTGAAAGGAGAGTGGGCCGACGCCCGGGAAGAAAAATTGGATATCAAGGGCAGCCTGATCTATGCGCTTAGTGTTATAGCCATAACTTATGGGCTAACACTGCTTCCAGCAGCATCCGGCATATTGTATCTGCTTATAGGTATGCTGGGAGGTGTTGCTTTTGTTAAAAGCCAGTTAACTGCAAAATATCCCGTATTTAATGTACGCCTGTTTAAAAATAACCGGGTATTTGCTTTTTCTAATATAGCAGCTCTCATTAATTACGGAGCAACCGCCGGAGTAACTTTTTTATTGAGCCTTTATTTGCAGTATATAAAAGGAATGCCTCCCCAGACTGCAGGCCTGGTTTTGATAGTACAGCCCATCATCCAGGCTATTTTATCACCAGTGGCGGGCAATCTATCAGATAAGATTGAGCCCCGCCTTATTTCATCCCTGGGTATGGCATCTACCTCCCTGGGTTTATTTTTATTGATATTCTTACATTCCGAGACCCCGCTTCCTTATATCATCACTGCCTTGATTGTACTTGGGATTGGCTTTGCGCTCTTTGGATCCCCCAATACCAATGCCATTATGGGTTCGGTCTCCAGGCAGTATTATGGAATTGCATCTGGATCAGTCTCAACTATGCGCCTTTTGGGACAGAATTTTAGTATGGCCCTGGCCACACTGATGATTACTCTATATATAGGCAGGGCCCAAATATCACCCGCCACTTATGAACTCTTCCTGAACAGCAGTCATATTACCTTCAGCATCTTCACCCTACTCTGCCTAGTAGGAATTTATTTTTCCTATTCCCGCGGTAAGCTGCACACTGGCAGTGAAGCTGTGGAAGGTGAGCAGTCAAAACCTTAGTAATTAGCCGAAAATGGCAGATAAATCGTGGCACTTAGCGTATAGAATAGATAGGTTATCATTCATAAGTTGATGGCTGACTTCATTTGTATTAAAATGGAAAAAAGCACGAATTGAAAGGAAGGTTTCCTATGAATAAGTATCTTTTACGTTACAAGTTTAGCGTTCTGTTTTTAGCGGTGCTGCTCCTGTCTGCCATTTGCGTAATGCCTGCCCAGGCAAGCAGTGATGATATCAAAGTATATGTTAACGGTCATAAGTTGATCTTTGATGATCCTCCGGTAATCGAAAATGATCGCACCCTGGTTCCTCTGCGAGCTATCTTTGAAGCCATGGGGGTACCTGTTTACTGGGATGAATCCAGCTCAACGGTCATTGCTATCAAAGATGATGTTGAAATTAAAATAACTGTCGGCTCGTGTTCGCCCACTATTGATGGCAAGGCTGTAGCGATCGATGTTCCGGCCCGAATAATCAACGGGCGCACCTTTGTGCCTCTGCGGTTTATCAGCGATGCTTTTGGCAGCAATATTGACTGGTTTGGGAACTCCAGGACTATCATGGTAAACTCTCACAGTGAAATAAATATTGAAAATGTAAACAATGTTCATATGGAAGTCCACATCTTTAATGGCTGTGAAGACCTGGCCATGTTGATCATAGCTTCCTATGATGACGAGGAAGAAACTACCCTTATAGTTGCTGGAGATTGCTCCGATGCTGAGGAAATAGTTGAAAAGCTGGAAGATAATGGAGTACATACAATTGATCAGCTTATTGTTACTACTCCATTTAAAAAGCATAGTGATGGGATCACCGAAATATATGAGAGCTTCAGAGTCAAAGATACCACCATAAGCGATGAAACAAATACATCTGATGCATATGAGGAGTTTATGCAGCAAAACTATCCTGATTTTCCCCTGGAACCTGTAATACCAGATTTATCAAAACTCATACCGGATGTTTCAGAACTTATACCAGACCTTTCGGAACTTATTCCGGATCTATCAGACATCTTTTAGAATCAGAGTGTCAGGAGGACGGTGGTTCTCCTGACACCAGTTTATTAAATTCATGCCTGACCTAGCGCTACCCATTCCTGGCCCAGCGGACAAAGTGTTCACAGTTGTTGAAAACAATATTATAATCGCTTTCGCCAAACCTGCTCAGGCCTCTTTTAATGATCTCATCCGCGGAATAGGCGGTGGGACTTTCTTCATCACTTCTTTTTTGTATTTTTGCTCCTTCGGCAAATTCTTCAAACCCGGTTATTTTAACTTTGCTCATATGATAATGAAGTACCAGATTTTCTCCCATATAAATACCATGGTGAGTAAAACCTGGTCGCTGTACAAATAAGTGGTCTCCTTTATGTATATCTGATGCATTGTCAGCAAACAGCATCCGGTTCAGACCATTATCACGACTTTCTATATAATTATCAATTGTATCCAGTACATTGTGGTAAGCACGGGCAGCTTTACCCAGTGAAGGATTCATCTCTCCGGTTATTTGCTGGATTTCTTTTCTGTTCTCCCGGTTAAGCTTTATCAAGGAATGGATTTTGTCCATCTGTTCTCTGCGCTCTTTTTTTTTCTGCCTGCTCTCTTCAGCCTTTTCTCGTTGTTTGGCCATTTTCTTTCGGGAACGCTGACCCCGTATGCCTTTGAAAAATTCCATGGGCATCCTCCCTATATTATGAATAGCACTAAAATATTTCTGCACCAAGCTGTACTTTCCCTGCCGATTATAATAGAAACAGCCTGCTCCGCCTTAATAAAACTGCCTAATTAATGTGTCAGATTAAGCACACAATTTAATTTGAATCTTATCGCATATAATAAATTACTAATACCCCGAAAAGAGACTGCCCCGGGGTACAGATCAACTCTCAGTTTTTTTCTGATATACATGTTGATTCCACTGTAAAAACCCTAAAGATAACTTTTTTGAATATATCACGAATATTACTTTTTGCAGTGGAATCAATAGTTAAATTATGTTATTTTTCTCACAGGTTAATATTGAATAATTAAATCTATTGTGCTAGACTTACTATAATCTTATAGGACTCCGAGTTAATATGCCTAAGGCATGCACTGCTATGGTTTATTGACCTGGGTGCAGGAGGAAACACCTGTGCCTCCCCTTATTGTGGAAAGGAGACAAGATCTTATTTAATTATGCCTGTGTTGGCTGGCATGTGTGTTTTTGGTGCGCATTATTGCCATTACTGTTATGCTGGTATAATTGGAAATTTGTCGTGTCTATCTATTTCATAGGCGCGATTTTTTATTTTGGTAAAAGGCTCTTCGGAGCTTTTGCATACAATCCCAATCTTTTTCTACCCGCTTTGACTAAAGCGGGCTTTTTTTTATCCAGGCTATGCTTTACATAAACTTCATCAGTCTTTTCAGGTTTTTAAATGATAATTTATATGGAGGATACTTCATTTCCATATCAATACGAAAAGTATTTCTCATAACACTTTTACGATGAGAAAATGTATCAAAGGATGCTCTCCCATGATAACTCCCTATCCCGCTTTCTCCTACTCCCCCAAAAGGCAGTTCGCAACTGCTGGTGTGTATTAGAGTATCATTTATACATACACCACCAGACTGGCTTGCTTTCAGAATGAAGTCCTGTTTTTCTCGGTTGTGAGAAAAGAAATATAACGCCAGCGGTTTAGGCCTGTCATTAACTATATCAACTACTTCTTCAAGAGTCTCATATTCAAAAACAGGAAGGATCGGTCCGAATATTTCCTCCTGCATCAGCTGTCCACTCAGGGGGACATCAACAATAACCGTAGGGGCTATGTATCTTTCTTCCCGGTTGGTCTCTCCTCCAATAATAATGTTTCCTTCCTCCAGCAATCCCGTAAGTCTCATAAAATGCCGGTCATTAACAATACGTGAATAATGCTTAGATTCAATGGAGCAGCTACCATAGAAATCTCTAATGATTTCTGTAATTTTATTCAGCAGTTCATTGCGGATGTCTTTGTGTACCAGCAGATAATCAGGAGCGATACAAGTCTGCCCGGCATTAATGAACTTCCCCCAGACTATTCTCCGAGCTGTTATATCAAGATGGATATCCCGGTCAACTATGCAGGGACTCTTGCCTCCCAGCTCTAACGTTACCGGTGTGATGTGTTGGGCTGCTGCCTGCATGATCATTTTCCCTACCCTTAAACCTCCTGTAAAAAATATATAATCGAACTTATCCTGCAGCAGCCTCTGCGCTGCCTCAGAATCACCTTCAATTAATGTAATATATTCACCAGAAAAATTCTCGCTGATAATTTTTGCCATCAGTTTTGAAACATTCGGAGCAAACTCGGAAGGTTTTAAAACTGCACAATTCCCTGCTGCCATGGCTCCCACCAGTGGTGTCAGCAGTAACAGCACCGGATAATTCCAGGGAGCTATTATTAGAACTACTCCCCGTGGTTCGCTGTATATTGTGCTCCTGGCCCCAGGGTAAATAAGGGAAGTCTTTACTCTAGTGGGTCTGCTAAAGCACCTTATCTTTTTGATCATATAATCTATTTCGTGAAGCAAAATATTTATCTCAGTTACATAGCCTTCCACACTGCATTTACCCAGGTCTAATCTTAATGCTTCCAACAGATCATTCTCACTTGCCTTGATTATCCTTTTTAAGGTAATTAACTGAGCAATTCTAAAATCTAGATTTCTGGTATTACCCTGCTTGAAATAATTCCGCTGTCGCTCTAACAAGCCGCCGTACTCTTGATCATTAAGCATATTACCCTCCATCCAAGTAAATTAGATTTAATTCTATTTTAACGTAAATATAGTACTGAAATTCATATATTCCTGTTTTTCCCTCATTTTGGGAAACCTGTGATTTGTCTTGATCTATTTGACCTTAACTAAAATATATGGCAGGGGATATATTTTTAATTTATCCAAGCAGATAATTCATGTATAATAGACATATACCCATTAAGTTAAAAATTATACGCAATCATACGATCATGCATCGAAGAATAATCGGCAAACTGAATATTATAAGCTGTAATTCCGAGCCCGGCAATCCTAATGCTAATGGCTATGGTACCCGGGTCGCTAGGGTATGACTGGAAACGATCATGCCTCCCGTGTTTGGAAAGGAGTTATGCGCAGCTTGACTTTCACTTTTAGCATCTATAACTGCATTATTTATGCTTGAAGAAAATTTTGTCAACACGTTGAAGGCGCAGTCTTTTCCAATTACGAAAAGACTTTTTTATTTTCTGGAGAAGGGAGTGAATTTAGGCAGTTTTATAGGAATGTTCGATTTATAAAAAAGAAAGGATTGGGAGAATGTTTAGAAACAAAAAAATATTAATGGTCTTTTTACTTATCTTTGCTCTGAGTACTTTGATTGGATGCAGCAGCAGTACAGATACCCCTTCTCAGGAAGCCTCATCAGAACCAGCCGTTACCGAGCCGACAGACAGCCTGCTGGTATATAGCGGGGCTGGACTTCGTAAACCTATGGATGAGATCGGTCAGGTTTTCGAAGAAAAGTACAATATTATGATAGAATACTCCTATGCTGGTTCAGCCCAGAATCTAAGCCAGATCGAGTTAACCGGACAGGGCGATGCCTGGACACCGGGTGACGTATACTACGGCCAGGCTGCCCAGGAAAAAGATCTAATTGTGAGTATGGTAAATTTCGCTTACCATATCCCGGTTATTGCTGTTCCTGAAGGGAATCCAGCCAATATCCATAGTCTTGAAGATATGGCAGTTCCCGGGCTGAAAATAGTACTGGGTGATCCTGAAGCAGCTGCTATCGGTAAAACTGCCAAGAAGATGCTGACCGAAAATGGCTTGTATGAGGCAGTATCTGCTAATACTGTTGCTACTACTGCTACTGTCAATGAGCTCCTGGTATACCTTTCAATGAAGCAGGCAGACTGCACTATTATATGGGAAGATAATGTTCAAGGCGTTGAAGATGTGGAGATGATCCAAATTCCTGATGAATCAAACCAGGTTAAGACTCTTCCTGTCTGTGTCTTGAAAACATCAGAAAAACTTGAATTGGCTCAGCAATTTGCTGATTTTGTAGCCGGACCGGAAGGAAAAGCCATCTATGAAAAATATGGTTTTCAAGTCATACAATAAGCAGTTCAGCCTATAGTATGGAGGTAACTAGTAAAGCAGTTTAACACCGCTTTCGGTGTTGGCTGCTTTACTTCTACAACCTCTTATATTGCAACAAAGGAGCTTTTATTAATGGAAAAATCAGAAGTAAGAGGACAGAATATCTTATTTACTGCCGTCATATCGATCAGTATCGCATTTCTTACCGGCTTTATCATTCTAGCTATTTCCATGGTACTTCTGAAGGGATTACCTAATATCATACCCAGTATCCTTTCCCGGGAAATTCAGTTTGCTATTAAGCTGAGCTTTGCTACCTCAATTATCTCGACCTTGCTCTGTATAGCTGTAGCTGTACCGGTGTCCTACGGTATGTCCCGCCTTGAATTTTTTGGGAAACGCTTCGTAAGTACGGTGCTGGATATCCCCATAGCTCTGCCGCCTATAGTATCCGGGGTAGCCTTATTACTGCTGTTTGGCACTACCGACTTTGGACATGCACTGGCTGCCAGAGGAATACAATTCATTTTTACTCCCCTGGGTATCATACTGGCCCAGTTTTTTGTTAATGTCCCCTATATGATCAAGGTACTGGGTTCGACTATGAACGATATCGACCCCCGCATGGAATTTGTAGCCAGAACTCTGGGCTGCAGCCGTCTGCAGGCTTTTTTCAAAATAACCCTTCCTCTGGCCCGCAGCGGTCTTATGGCAGGAATTGTTATCACCTGGGCCCGTGCCCTGGGAGAATTTGGTGCAGCTTTGATGCTGGCCGGGGCCACCCGCTTAAAAACTGAAACTTTACCAGTATCCCTGTTTTTGAACATGTCCTGCGGCGATCTTAAACTGGCTCTGGCCGCAGCCAGCATATTAATAATAATATCTGTGCTTTCCCTGTTCCTCTTTGAGATCATGGGCGGCAAGCAGTATGAACTGTCACGAAGCAGCCTGTATTAGAGGGGAGGGGTTATTTTGCTGCGAATTGAAAATCTTTCTAAAAAACTAGGTTCATTTGAACTTACTGATATAAACCTCAATATAGAAAAAGATGAATACTTCATCGTGCTGGGACCAACCGGTACCGGGAAAACAGTACTGCTGGAATTAATCGCCGGTATGTATCAACCTGATAAGGGATCCATCTGGTTTGGTGACACAAAAATCAGTGATTTATACCCGGAACAGCGCAGTATTGGTTTTGTTTATCAGGATTATGCATTATTCCCTCATCTCACTGTAAAAGAAAATATTTTTTTCGGTATTAAATGCCGGGGTATTGATGTTAACGAAGGGAATAAACGTTTTAAAGAAATTGTTGATTTTCTTAATATTGAATATCTTCTGGATAGGTTTCCCTCTACCCTGAGCGGAGGAGAACAGCAAAGAACTGCAATTGCCAGAGCACTGGTAACTTCTCCCCGCATACTGCTCTTAGACGAACCTCTCAGTGCTCTAGATCCCCGCACCAAGCAGATATTCCAGGAAGAACTACGCAGGATCCATGATAATTTAAAAACCACCACTCTGCATATCACCCATGATTTCTCAGAAGCCATGGCTCTGGGCAGCCAGGTGGGAGTCCTGCATAATGGTGAGATTATGCAGGTTGGAAAGCCTATGGAAGTCTTTCGTCATCCCAATTCACATTTTGTAGCTGATTTTGTAGGTGCAGAAAATATTATCGAGGGAAATGCCCGCGGAAAAACTATTGAAATATCAAACAGCATAAATATTGAGACTATCATAGATAAAACTGGTCCCTCAACCTTGACCATACGCCCGGAAGATATTATTCTTTCCCGTGAAAAATTGTTTTCCAGTGCCCAGAATAATATACCGGGTAAAATTATTAATATGATTCATCAGGGACCTTTATACCGGGTAACGGTCGATGCTGGCGTTGCTCTTACAGCCCTGGTAACCATGCAGGCAGTTGAAGAAATGGGATTGCAGAAGGATGTGCCGGTTTGGGTTACATTTAAGAGTGCTGCCGTACACGTGTTATAATCAAATTAATTACAGGAGGTGTTGATTAGTTGTTTTATGATCAGCTGATAGATAAATTTCGGCAAATCGTCGAGAAAAACGGACTTCTGGATGAAGAAATACTTGTTACCGGCCGAACCCTATCTGTCGAGGAAGCTATCGGCAGCCCACAGCGCCAGGATTATCCTATTGTGAAAGGAAAAGAAAAACTAATGCAGGCGGTATTCAAAGATCAAAAGGGGCAGGCTTTTACCGATATGGCTGGGGATTTCCAGGGGACTTTAAAAGAGGTACTGGCTAAAAAACCGGAGAGCAACTTAGATCGGGCGGTCTTAATATCCACTATGAATGCAGTACTTAGATACCTGGGTCAGGTTGATAAGACCATTCACTGCCATAATGAGGATCCCGAACGCTGTTCGCTGGAATTGGCACAGCATATCAAGGATAAATTCGGAACCCCCAGAGTAGCGCTCATAGGATTTCAGCCGGCTATGCTGGAAAAACTGCAAGAGGTATTTGAAGTGCGCGCAGTAGACCTAGATGCAGATAACATTGGCCAGATCAAATCCGGGGTGCTGATCGAAGGTCCCGGAGCAACTCGCGAGGTACTGGATTGGTGTGATCTCATCGTCGCCACCGGCAGTACTGTAGTTAATGCAACTATCACCGATTACTGCTACGATAAACCTGCTTTATTCTTTGGCACTACAGGTGCTGCAGCAACAAAACTCATGGGCCTGGAACGCTGGTGTTTCCTGGGAAGCTGATATAAAAGGCGCCCTGCCATCTTGTTGAGTTTGTCAAGAGTATGAGCCGCTTTGCTATCAGCAAAGCGGCCTTTTATATGATAGCGACCCTTGAAATATCTATTCCAAAAAAAACTTCTTTTCCTTTAAAGAGCTGAAGATCATTATAACTGTTGGCAGTCAAGTAAGCCTTGAACTCAACTCCATGGCTGCTAATATCTATTTCACGATATATACCATTATTTCTGATATGGGATATTCTCCCGAAAATACTGCAACAGTCGTCTATGATTTTATTGCTTATTACGATATTTTCCGGCCTGATACCGATGAATTCTGCACTGTTTTCAATTTGTTTTAATAGCACTTCAAATACTGGTTTTTTCTTAAGTTCATCGATCTTCAGCAGGTTTTTCATACCCACAAAATCAGCCGTACAAATCGAAGTAGGTTTTTCAAACACCTCCTCAATCGGACCAATCTGCATGATACTGCCATCTTTGATTATTCCAACCCGGTCCGCCAGGTAGTAGGCTTCTTTGAAATCATGGGTGACCATAAGTATAGTAATTTTTAAAGTTTCATGTATATTTTTCAGCTCTTCTTCTATTGTAGCTTTCATCCCTGAATCCAGGGCAGTCAGGGGTTCATCCAGCAGAAGAATATCTGGATCTACAATCAGGGCCCGGGCTAAGGCTACCCGCTGCTTTTCACCCCCGCTTAAAAACACCGGATATCTATCCAGTATATGGTTTATCCTTAATAACTCTATCAGTATCTCAAAATTCTTCTCATATTTCAGCGTATTAGTATCCCTCCGAAAACGGAGGCCATATTTGATATTGTCCTTGACCCGCATATGCGGAAATAATGCCAGATCCTGGTAGCAAATCGAAATATTCCGATCCTCTGGTTTTTTTCCGGTAACCTCCTCTTTATTAATATAAATGCTCCCCGCCTGAATAGACTTTAATCCAGCAATAGATTCCAATAGTACAGTCTTACCACTCCCGGTCGGTCCCAGGAGGACAAAATACTCACCCGTGTTTATAGAAAGGCTAAGATCTTTTATGTTGAACTCGCCCAGTTGGAGGAATAAGTTTTTTACTTCTATCATATGCTTTCCCCCTCCCTGCGGGTTGATGCCAAAAGCCTCAAAATAATAAACATGATCAAACACAATATTATTAAGATCACTGCTACCGGAACAGCATACATCATCCCATATGCGGTAAAGCGTTCATAAATCACGGTCGGTGCTATCATGGGATGATAAGCTAAAATTATTACTGCCCCGAATTCACTGATAGCACGGGCCCAGGTCAATATCATACCGCTCAATATGTCCCTCCAGGCCAGAGAAAAAGTTATTAGAAAAAACGTCTGGGTATGGCTGGCTCCCAGAGTGCGGGATACATTCTCCATCCGAGGCGGTACCCATTTAAATGCCTCTTTGGCAGCATTGATCAAGAAAGGCATGCTTACAAAGGTCATGGCCAGCACAATAGCTGCAACGGTTCCCAGCACCTCGATACCTGCCTTTTCCATCAATTGCCCGGTCCAGCTGCGGGGGCTGATAACAGTCAAAAGACAGATCCCGGCTACGGGATGTGGTATTACAATAGGTATATCTACTATACTCTCCACCAGGCTCTTGAATCTAAATTCTTTTCTAGCCAGGACATACGCAAAAGGCACCCCGAGAATAAAAGCAACAATGGTAGTTATGGTTGCTGCCCCCATACTTAAGTAAATGGACTGTAAGACTTGCTTGTCTTTAAAGGTATCAAATATAACTCCCGGTTCAGTCCAAAACAAGGTACTGATGAGCGGGTATATACAGAACAGCATAATAATTGTGCCGGTAATAAAAGATACTATGAATAATGATTCCGTCCTTTTTCGATTCATTATTGCCTCCAGAAGTAAAGTGGAGGTCAGGCTTCACCTGACCTCCTGTAATAATTCCAACTAAAGACTCTATTGTATTAAGGTATTTAAATCTTCTGGGAAACCATCTCCATTTACTATTATTGGATCAAGAACCGGTTGGCCGTTATCTTCAAGTAACTTGAGACCCTGTTCTTTATCAAAGAAGAATTTCAAGAACTCTATAGCCAATTCTGTATTCTCACCTGAATTAGGCATAGTGATCCCATAAACTATAGGTTCTCCCACTCTAGTCACTGTTTCTCCTGGAGCAGAACCGGCAGTTTCCAAAGTAGCTTGTGCATAAATTTCTGAATCTTCTATGTTACTGAGGTTAACCTTACTGGGCAGTTCCACCCACTTGAATGCCTGGTTAGCCGCAGCATGCTGCCGGGCGACACTCTCATATTCAAAGGCATAATCCAGTGCTCCAGTTTCAAGCAGAGATATGAGTTCAACTGATTTGGGACGGATATTTTCATCCGGACAGCTATCACACAACTGCTGATATAAACCTTCTTGTTCATATTTCAATTCTGCCAGCTGCCAGCATAGAACGCTCCGGTATCCGCAGGGATCATCATTGGGGTTGCTGTGTCCATAATTGACACCATCTCTTAATAAGATTTCATACCAGTTATCTTTGGTTATTTCATCAGCATACTTACTCTGATCGGTATACATGATCACCATGGAGTTGTTTGCAAAAAGGGCATCCCAGGTCGCATAATCCGGCATAAGCGCATTATCAATAATGGTATAATCTGCTGAAGCAAATATATCCACTTTGTCTCCCAGATCTACTATCTGACGGCCGAGAGCGGTACTGCCACCTGACGTTCTCTGAATATCTACTTTGGGATGAAGAGTCTCGAACTCTGTCTCCAGAGCTTCAAAAGGTATAGCCAGACTTCCAGCATGGTATATTACTACCGTACCTTCTAATTCAGTTGCCTGTTCTGGAGCTGGTTCCGGATTAGTGGCATTACTTCCTCCACACCCTCCCAGCACGCAAGTAACTGCAAATAGTAACAGCATAAATATTATCCAGGTCCTTTTCTTAAACATTCTATACTCTCCTCCTCTTTCAAATTCTATGTTAAGTGATCCATCCCTTTAGACTTAAAAACATCCCTCCTTAGATAGTAATTACCTTAAATTACGCCCTAAAATAAATAACCAGCACATGGATTATCCCGTGCTGGCCATACTTCAATTGAATGCTGGTCATAAATAAGTAAATGGAAAGACACCGTAAACGTGTCAAAAACACCTATTTATCAACCAATCAGCTCTTCTTTCCAAACACGGGAGGCCAGAACATTTCCATTCTAACCCATCGGCTGTAAATCATAAGCTTTTGCACCTTTAGATTTTTCAGCTCGAAGAACATCTTATTATATTTGGTTTTTTCTGTTTCTTCCCATTATTCGTCAAACTTTATGGTATTCCCTTCATAAATGCATATCTTTTTTCGATAAATAACTTAACACCCTGAATATACGAATGCTATTTAAGAACAATTGTACAAATATTGTCTTCAACATATCATCCCTTGCGCAATCTTCGTTTTTTCTTGTACAATTTATATGTTCACAATAAACAGAATTGAACTGCTGCTTCAAATAGATGTGAGAAAAGACAACCATAGGACTATTTTAATACTGCAGCATTGCTAATGTTAAAGTTGAATTGGGGAGTTAATTTGTCAGAAGCCAAACTAAGATTATTAAGTGCTATACTATCACTTATAGGAGTTACGGTAGCTGGGACTCTGGGGCTGGCCTATCTGGAAAATTGGCCGGTATTTGATGCATTATGGGTTATCGTGGTAAGCCTCACTACTACCGGTTATGGCGACCTGGTCCCTATCACACCAGCCGGAAGATTATTTCTTCTTATAATACTCCTGATTGGTGTTGGAGTCGTTGCTTATGCTCTGGGAGCCATAACTAATACATTACTGGAAAGGCAGATTAGTAATATTATGGATAAAAACAAAAAGGATAAGTATATTAAAAACCTGGAAAATCATATCATTATTTGTGGTGCAGGCCGGGTAGGCAGCAACGTAGCAATTGCTTTGAAAGATGAAAAAGTACCTTATATACTGGTGGATATTGATCCTGAAGTGGTGGAAAAGAACCGGGAAAAAGGACATCCCGCCGTAACCGGTGATCCCAATCAGGATGAGGTTCTGCTGGAGCTGGGTATAGAGAAGGCAGCAGGTATTGTATGTGCCTTACCGGATGATGCCTATAATTTATTTATCACCCTGACCGCCCGCTCCGTAAATCCTGAGATAAAAATCGTATCCAGAGCAGAAAATCCAGAAACCATGAAAAAACTGCGCCGGGCAGGTGCTGACAAGGTGATTGCCCCTACCCTCATAGCTGGTTCGCAAATGGCCATGGCTATGGTAAAACCCCTCACGGTTGGTCTTATTGATACGCTCTACACCTCAAAAAATGAACATATTAATATTGAAGAATTTAACGTGGTTCCGGGATCATCCCTGATAGGCAAGAACATTGTAACCCTGCTGGGTAATCAGGATAAAATGACCATCATTGCCATTATTCGAGATTCTGAGTTTATGATCAATGTTCGCGGCAATACTATTATCCATGAAGGAGATACCCTGGTTTTGATAGGTTCCAGGGAATACCTGGATCAACTGGAGCGGGCCAATTAAAATAACATAGATGAAATATACCGCATTACTCTCTATTAAATAACACAACTTTCGCTCTTGACATAATAACGACTTTGGAGCAGGCGATCATGATGCTTTATCACGCCGCACTCTCCGGCCCTCCGGGCACAACCCATACTCCCGTTGGTCGTGATTAATGACGCAGCCGGTCTCTAATTGCCCAATCAAGGGCAGATAATTAATTTAAGCCGCACTAGATATTCAAGCTGTATTCCGGTTACAGCTAAGCTTTCCTTCCTTGCTCAGACCACATCGTGCTCACCCCTGGCCAAGTGCAAAAGTTGAAATTATTAATAAGCTGTACTCCAGCTCATTATTAGATAATAGGAGCTTAAATTATCCCTACTCTTGAGGTCTCTCGTTTTTTACCTGTCTCATGTCGGCAGCGGCTAGAATCTGCTGTATTAATTCATCTGAAACTTCGTAATTAAAAAATTCTTGGTAAAATGTTTTAGCTTCGGCCTCTATATCCAGATCCGAAAAGTATTCCGGGTAAACTGTTTTAGCTGTCCATAGGATGGCCAGCGGAGTTTCCAGCCCCCCTGGGTGGCCCCAGCGAGAAATGCCGATAGGCATCTGGTAGACCTTCTGATTTTGGACTGCTTTAAGGGGTGCCCATTGAGGGTTGGTGAGTATATAATCTGCTACTCCGGCTTCGTTGGCAATTATCACATCCGGATCCCAGAGCAGTATCTGTTCCAGGCTGGCGAAATATTTTCCTTCTACCAATCTAAGGTCTTTATCTAACGACACATTGATAACCCCTGTCTTCTCCATCCAATCTGCCGGGAGGGTGTTAGCTACATCTGTCCGGCTGGCCTCATTTATCGAGTGGAATACCCTTACCCGCTGCTCTTCAGGAATATTTTTCACCACCGTCTGGACCCGATCAATGCACTGCTGGAAATATTCATTATACTTGCGGGCTTGTTCCTGGCATCCTAATACCTCACCCATTATTTCTATTGATCTCATCTGCTCTTCGATATTGTTACAATCAATAACCACATAGGGTATATTAAACTTGTTAAGTTTTTCTACTTCGGCAGCATTGGTACCCACGTCACCTTTAATAAACACCAGATCCGGTTCCGCTTTTAGCAGTTCCTCAATATTAATTGAAGAACTGCTAAAAGGTATCGGGTTTTCTCCAATCCCGGGGCATACCATATTCAAAAGCACATCCCGGCTCAAACCATTGTTTATAGCCACTATATCCTGTCCACGACCCAGCATAGTCGTTACGTATCCCGTATAAGCATACAGGGTGGCTATCCTTTTTACTTCGAGGGGAACCTCAACATCCCTATCCAGATAATCTCTGACCACCCTAACCTGCTGTCCCGTCTTCTGTTCTCCGGCTGAATCCTGACCACCTGACGGTGCACAGCCAGTGATAAAGAAAACACTGATCAGAATAAGAACAGTCACTATGCTTATTAATCTTGTTTTTTGCATAAGTATTAACATCATATCCTCCCTCTCCCTCTGCCTTTTTCAATTATAAAGTTTTAACCGGTACAATCTGATGCATTTCACCTAACTCATTTACCCGGAACGAAAGCAGCCTGGTATCAATGTTATAGAGCAATCTCATATTTTTTTCACAAATCACATCCATAGGCGGCCCGACTTCAATAAAATGCTCTTCATGCATTAGCGCCACCCGGGTTTTCAGACCATTATTCTCGAACCAGAAAGCATGATTAGGAAAATGTGTAGCCATGATAACAGTTAAATTCTGATTTTTCACTAGATCTAGAATCGTTTCCAGAACCAGCATCTCATGTTTAAAATCAAGATGAGCAGTGGGTTCGTCCATTATGATCAATGGAGTCTGTTGGGCCAGTGCCCTGGCCAGCATCACCAATTGACCCTCACCGCCGCTGAGCTGTGTATAAGGGCGGTCTTTTAGATTTATTAGTCCTACCATAGCCAGTGACTCTGCAGCTATATCCTGGTCCTGCTGACTTGGAGAAGAAAACCTGCCAGTATATGCCGCACGTCCCATCTGTACGATATCTAAAACCTTGTAAGGGAAAGTACGCTCATGGTTCTGTGGAACGTAAGCTACATATCTGGCCAACTCACCGGGATGGAATTTTTGGGCATCCAGGCCATTTATTAATATTTTTCCTTCATCCAGCATATGCATGCCCAGGATACAATCTATCAAGGTGGTCTTGCCACACCCATTGGGCCCCAGCAGGCAGAATATATCACCTTGCTCAACTGACAGGTTGATGTTAGTAAAAATCCGGGTTTTATTATAAGCAAATGCTCCGTCTAAAACTTCTACCAATGCCATACTATCACCATCCACCTGCTTTAGTTTTTTTCAGCAGCCATATAAAGAAAGGTGCCCCTATCAATGAAGTTAGTATCCCCAACGGCATCTCAGAACCGGTAATAATCCGGCCCACATCATCTACCAAAACCATAAAACATGCCCCTAGCGATAAACTGGTGGGGATCAAGACTCGGTTGTCATTACCTACTAACATCCGGGCAATATGAGGGATCACCAGTCCCACCCATCCGATCACCCCGCTAACACAAACAGCTCCCGCAGCAGCTAGTGTAGAGCATATGATAACCAGCCCTTTGTCAACTGCCAGATTAATGCCCAGGGCATGGGCTTCTCGGTCCCCCATGGAAAGCACGTTTATTCTCCAACGTATAAGTACTAGACCGATTATACCTAATAGCATTGGAATTCCTGCCACCAGAATGTCCTTATAACTGGAATTAGCCAGACTTCCCATTAACCAGAATACTATGGCCGGTAATTCTTCATAAGGATCAGCCGCATATTTCGCAAAGGATATTAAAGCGGAAAATATTGATCCTACAATTACACCACCTAGAACCAGCATGATGGTAGGCGAAGAATTGTATACCTTACTTATCAAAAAACTAAGAAATACCGCCAGCAGTCCGAACACAAATGCAAAAACATAGGTAGCTGCTGTAACCGAGTGGAAGATCAGAATGGATAGGGCGGCACCAAAACCCGCACCTGCACTTACTCCCAATATTCCTGAACTCACCAGGGGATTTCTGAATAAACCCTGAAAAGCAGCCCCGCTTATAGCCAGGCATCCCCCCACCATAGCACCCAGAATCGCACGCGGCATTCTGATCTGCCAGATCAAAGTGTTTAAAACATCAGGCGGTCCCCCGGTGGAAGCTGTGTTTCCTGACCAGAGTACCTGCAGAACCTTGGTGACGGAAACCGGATATCTACCGATAAATAGAGAAAAAAAGATCACCAACAGGGGAGCGGTAATAAAAATTAAGGCGCATATTTTCTTCTTCACTAAGTCCTCCGGTTCTTTATATCAATTACAATAACTTCTAAATCATCAGTTTTTTTGTTTTTTTCTAATTAATATATAAGCTGCCATAATGATGATCGCAGTAATCGCTAGTATTATGGGGATATTGTTTCCTCCGGCAGATTCTGAAGCATTTTTGTCTTCAATCGTTCCGCCGGTAGCTTCTTCGGCAGCCGTTTCTCCTTCAGTACTAACCAGGATATCTTCAGTATCTGATGCTTCTTGGTCGATAATAACTTCTGCCTCCTTCTCCAGGTCTGGAGTAATCTGGCTATGATCTTCTTCCCCAGCAGCTTTTTCACTACTATCGACAACAGGTTGGTCAGGTGCAGCCGTTATTATATTGCCTGCAGTTGTAAACTTCACCGTAACTTCCTCACCTAGATATACTCCGCTTTTAGACATCAAGTTAGGAGATACCGTTACCGAATATGCCGCAGCAGGCCTCAGCTCAGCACTAAACCGCAGTACAATATCACGCCTCAGTTCCCGATAAAGCTGATCATCTGCCATTTCTACTGTAAACGGTACCGCAGCACCATCGGCAGTGATTGCGAAACAGGCGGCATTATTATCCTTTACTGTCATATTAACAACATTTTTACTGAAGGTTAATGTAATCCGATCAGTGGCAATGTCAACCCCGGCAGTTCCATCAGCGATACTCGAAGACTCCAAAGTCAAAGGCTCATCTCCTCCACCAGTTCCGTCTCCATCAGCTGCTAGAACTGGAGCAGCCAGAAATATCACCAACAACAAAGCAACAATAAAAAAACATTTTCTACTCCCAAAACTTCTCCTTGTCACCAAATTCCCTCCTCAACGAAATTAGAAAATAAACAAAAAAAACCCGGGTAGGCGAAAAACTCCCATCCCAGGCACACTGATGATCGCGGCGTTCTCCTTTCCAACATGGGAGGCAGGCCTGTTTCCAGGTATACCCATCGGCTTTTTTACCCTAGCTGCACCGTAGGTAAAAAAGCTCGGAGATAATATAAATTTGTTGAAATATAAATTCTCCATTCGCTGCAGAAATTCCTCCCTGCCAGGCCAGGTATTTAAATCCATTGCTGCATTCCATATAATGCCAGAATGCCACAATAAAAATGTTATGCTCTCTTACACAGGGTTAGAATAACTCATCTTGTTGGTCTGGTTTTCTTAAATGTTCTTCAATAATAGTCATCCTTTTTTCCATGGATAGCATCTTTAACACCACCATTAAAGGTAAGACCAAAAGACCAATGAGTAACAGGATAAATGCAATTTCCCAGGGTCCAAAATTCATCATCAGGCACGCCCCCCCTTTATATGTATCTATTACCATCATCTATTTCGAATTTTCTTGTAGAACCAGAACATAATTACTACTTCTTTATCAGGTCATCGTTTCCTGCCAGTTTTCCTTTAATAATGATCGACTATCCTCTATACTTAATGCCCTGGTCTCTTAATCTTTTTAAACTATCGATATCTTCCTGCAGTTTTTCAGCAGGTGTTTCTACAATAAAGGGGATATCTTGCAAAGATTCCTTTTGAATAAGTTTTTGAAAGCCTTCCAATCCTATAAAACCTTCCCCTATATGTGCGTGTCGGTCTTTGTGGGAAGCCAACGGACTATTACTATCGTTAGCATGTATCAATTTGATCTTATCAAATCCAAAACTTCCGTCTGCCAGCAGCAGTATCTCATCTATGCCTTCATCACTGCTGCAGTCATAGCCAGCTGCCCACAGGTGACAGGTATCCAGACAAATTCCTATTTTATCTTGCCGGGTTATACGGTTCATAATTGCCAGCAATTGCTGAAACTGACTGCCTATTTCTGTCCCCTGTCCTGCCATGGTCTCCAACAGGATCATAGTCTCACCCGTATATTCATCCAATACCTGGTTCAACAGCTCAGCTGCCCTTTCTATCCCAATATCCATGGATGACGTAGTGTATGAGCCAGGATGCAGTACCAGAAAATCTCCTCTTACTGAACTGCATCGTTCTAAATCGTGCCGTATAGTCTCCAGCGCAAACTGATATAATTCTTCTTTTACCGCTGCCGGGTTGCATATATAAGGGATATGTACTGCCAACGGGGTGATATCACTTTCAGCCAGCTTTTTTATAAAATAGTCTATCTCTTTGCTGATGAATTTTCTGGCCCCCCGGCCTCTGGGATTACGCAGAAATATCTGCAGCGTTTCGATACCTCTTTCAACAGCTTCATCTGCGGTTTTGTCCAGTCCCCTGCCGATAGATAGATGTGCTCCAATACGCGGCCGTTTTACTATCATACTCACCTCTAAAACGCATTCTCGATATGGTTGATCATCTCTTTATTCTTATTATCAATAAGAATGGTAATCACATCAAAACGAATTCCCCGAAACGCCTGCTGCCCTTCATTCAAGTAAATCATAGCGGCTTTTTTTATATTTTGCATTTTCCTATAGGTGACTGCTTCTTCAGGAGTTCCGTAGCTGACGCTTTTTCTGGTCTTAACTTCCACGAAAATGATTTCCTGTTTCTTTTCACACACGATATCCAGCTCACCATAGCGGGTATAGTAATTTCTGGTGATTATTTTGTAACCTTTATTCCGCAGATAACGGGCAGCCCGTTCCTCTCCGTAGTTACCCAGTTCTTTTTTCATAAAGTACCCCGGTTAATATTTTTTATCCATACTGTAAATAAAGGCCAGTATCTCGGCAATAACCTGGTATAATTCAGGTGGAATTTCTTCATAGAGATCCAGCGACATCAGGTATTCTGCCAGGGCTTGATCTTCCTGCAGCGGAATACCATTTTCTTCAGCTATAGTTTTTATCCGCTCCGCTATCAAACCTCTTCCCTTGGCTGCTACTACCGGAGCCAGGTCTCTATCCCGGTCATAGCGAAGTGCTACCGCTTTGTCCAATTTCTTTTCTTCCATAAGTGTTCCACCTCTATATGGTTATATCTATAGAAAATGTCTTAATCTTTTCAGTATTATTTAACAGACCCGTTTTAAGGCTTTCAGTTTCCCCTAAGTTTTCAGCCACTTTGATCCCCTGATTATTTATGATATATCCCAGACCCTCAAGACTGCTGATGAGAACGGCCAGGTTTTCTTCCAGGTGTTTTTTTACTCCCATTTTTTCAACTACCCCCTGTAGTTCAATACTTCCCCGACGGTACCAGTTGATATGGAATAATACCCTGCCCATCCGCCCGGTTTCAAGGGCCACCACCAGCTTGATATTTTCCAGGTCGTTCAGGCTTTTTTTACCAGGTTCCTTATTCAAGCGGAGCTCACACAGATGGGTTTTATCGTCTATCTGCACGGGGACCGAGAAATAATAACAATTTGCGCTATTATCAACCAACCCTCTGCTGGTAAAATTGAATATCTTTGGGCCAGCTAGTTCCTTATCCAGAGTCTCCAGCCGGTTCAAGAATTCATTTATTAGTGAATTCTTCTGAGGTTCCGGTTCGTTCTTAGCTATTTCTTCCAGGATCATGATTCCTCTTAAAATGTCTCTTTCGGAATAGAGCATATTCTTTAATTTTTCTACCGATTCCCCGGTTCCATCCTGTATTTTAACAGTGATCTGTTCTATTAATTCCTTTAAGAAGGGCAGCTGCTTGATTAAGTCGGAAGCCATTTCTTCTCGACCTGCAGGTATAATTGCTGCCTGGGCTCTGGTGTTTGCGCTCTCAATTCTGTTTTCCTCTGCCGATCCCTGGGCCACAGCATAATTTCCCAGTATGGGAGGCTGCCTTACCCCTTCCAGTTCATCATTCTGATTCCCTCTGGGAACGCCCATGGTGTTCGGCCTGGTCATCGATTCACGTCCTTCGGAAACGGCTATGTTGTTTGCCCTGCTTATCGGTTCACGTCCTTCGGAAACGACATTGATGTTTGACCTGCTTATCGGTTCACGTTCTCCAGTTAAAACAGCTGGTTTATTCATCTCGCCGTTATTATTTCCCACCTGCCGTGCAAGCACTTCCGCTTTTTCTGCAGTATCTGCGATCACTTTTCCCTGAGGAGCCTGCTCTTCAATAAGATCAATGTTTTTTAACAGTGATTCTACGATCTTGGCCAGGCTGCTATTTGGATCGAGCAGCTGTTTAACTGCCGGCAGAATCTGCTGGTCCATTTTTAGGCCCCGGCTTAAAGTAAAGGCTGCCGCTTGTAGGTTGGTCTCATTTATACCACCTAGTATTACTGCCGCCCGGCTCAGGGAGCTTAAATTATCCGGGGTTACCGGCAGGTTATTATCCAAGAGCACCTGGGCCATCAACAGATTATCTTTCCCGGGAGTTATACCCATGTCTAGCAGACTGGAAGCCAGGTTGGCACTCTGAGCCTGCTGGAGTTCAACCGGGGTAAGTACTTTCAAAAATACCCGACCGTCCTTAAAGCCATCCACCTGGAGAAAAAGCTCCTCTCCGGTGTTTACCGGCACCTGGGTTACGGCCTCGATCATTCTGCCTTTTAATAACAGGGTCAAGAGGCCTCCATCCTTTATAGTCTGAACCAGACCCTGCAATATTTCACCCTTATTTAGACTCAGCCCCTGATCTGCCGGGGTGGAAACATTCAATATCATCCTGGCTAAAGAGACCTGGCTGCTGCTGTTCATTATTCCCTCCTGAAAGCATTGATTTTACCGGTTCAAAACTCTTCCGATGAATCATGCAGGGCCCCAGATCAAATAGTTTCTCCAGGTGTTCCCGGGTGGCATAGCCCTTATGTTTCGAAAAATTGTATCCTGGAAAAATGGAGTCAAATTCCTGCATTGATTCATCTCGATCTACTTTGGCGATGATAGAGGCACAGGCAATAGAAATGCTCAGGCTGTCACCCTTTATTATCGCCCTCTGTTTAATATGTATATCGTCTAATTTTAACGCATCGATAAGTAAATAATCCGGTTCTATATTTAGATGGCTTACCGCTAACGTCATGGCCTGGCGAGTAGCATTCAGAATATTTATCTGGTCTAGGCAGGCTGGATAAATAGATACCACCGACCAGGCCAGGGCCTGCTTTTTTATTTCTCCAGCCAGACTGCTTCTCTTCTTAGCAGTCAGTTTTTTTGAATCATCGACTCCCGCCAGAACGAAGCCCTCAGGCAGTATAACTGCTCCAGCTACCACCGGTCCGGCAATCGGCCCCCGGCCAACCTCGTCCAGACCTGCAATGTACTGGTAACCATGTTCGTAAGCTTGTTCTTCAAATAAACTTAACACCTTGATCCGCTGTAGTTCATCTGCTGCAATAGTTGTATCATTAAATATACTCAAATCTGCACTCCCTGACTAAATTACTTAGCAAGATTTTTCCGAGCAATCGTATAGGCTGTCATTTCGCCTTCCAGTATAGCGCTCTTAAAACCTCTGACCCTTAATGCATCACCGATTACAAACAGATTATCATTAAAGGTCCTTAACTGCATATACAAGGGATGATAAGGTTTATAACCAGCTGCTAGAACAATGGCATCCGCTTCCATCTTCTCCGGCTCACCTTTCCCATCACTAATCCACAACAGCTTATGATCTATTCTAATGACCTGACAGGAAGTCCTTTTAACTACTCCACCCTCACTGAGCCTATTCATCAAATCTCTCCGGTTCTTTTTCTCCATGCCGGCAGCTAAAATGCTGCCCTGTTCGATAATAGTAACCTGATTACCTGATTCCAGTAAAAAGTCTGCAGTTTCGCACCCATTTTCTCCCCCGCCTATGACTATTGCATGTTGTGATTTGAGCTGTACTTTTTTGTTTAGAATCTCTTCCAGGGTACAATATCTACTTTTCTCCAGGCCTTCTATATCTGGCAACAGCGGAATTGAGCCGGTAGCCAGCACAATATCATCCGGCTGGATCTCATCTACATCAGCGATGGTAAATTCATGGCCAAAATTCTTCTCTATCCTGCTTTGCTTTAGCTGACGAAGCATATAATCTCTCAGTTCAGCTACCCTCTGTTTATGAGGTGGAATACCGGCCAGATTCATCAGACCTCCGGCTTGTACTTCCTTTTCATACAGATGCACCTCCAAGCCCAAACGGGAAAGCGAAAGAGCCGTCTGAAGTCCGGCCGGGCCGCTCCCTATTACAGCGACCCGACTTTTTACGGCCGGTTTTATCCCGGAATGACTGAATTGGCTTTCCCTCCCGGAGTGCGGGTTTACCGTACAGCTTACCGGCAAGCCTTGAAAATTGCTCCCAATACATTGATTGCACCTGATACAGGGCCTGATATCTGTTATTTTTCCTAGCCGGGCTTTATCGATCCATTGGGCATCAGCCAGGAGACTCCTCCCCAGATAAACTAGATCACAGCGGCCTTTTTCTACCAACTCACTGGCAAACCTCGGACTGCTGACCATACCACCACCAGCCACTGGTATAGATACCGCTTTTTTTATTTCTTCCGCCAGGTAAATTTTCCATCCTTCCGGATAGGAGGAGGGTTCTATACTGGTAAGTCCTGATTCATAAGTGCCGCAGGTGCAGTTTATCATGTTAACTCCGGCTTGCTCCAGGTAACGGCATATAATACTGCTCTCATCAGGCTGCAACCCACCGGGCACAAAATCATCGATATTTATTCTGACCGATACTGCCAGGTCAGGTGTTGAATGTCTGATTCCACTTATGATATTGAGTAAAATTCTCATCCGATTTTGCAGACTTCCACCATAGGAGTCATTTCGTTGATTGCTGTGTCCTGATAGAAACTGATTGATTAAATATCCATGCGCAGCATGGATTTCCACTCCCTCGAAACCTGCTGTTCGGGCATAAGCGGCAGCCTTAATAAATTTGTTTTCCAGGGCTTGTATTTCTGGTATTTCCAGCTGCCGGGGAAGCTCAGCAGTAATCCGACAGGGAACCGGTGAAGGAGCAACCGGCTGCTGACCAGTTATTTTACTGGTGGTCTGCCGACCAGCATGAAAAAGCTGAATAAAAGCTCGCGCTCCATGTCTCTTAATACTATGGGACAACCGGGCCAGGCCTTCAACATAGCGATCATTATCAATATTGAGTTGTCCAAGTCCTTCTTGTCCGGCAGGGCTGTCAATACATGCGGCTTCCACAATTATCAGCCCTGCACCACCCTGAGCCCGAGCCTCATAATAATCGATAATAGAGTCACTCACCCTGCCGTCCAGATGTCCATAACCTACCAGCATAGGGGCCATAATAATACGGTTTTTCAACGTCAGATCACCTACCTGGATCGGAGCAAAGAGGGCTGGGAAATGTTCCATAGGTAATATCCATCCTTTTCATAAAATTTCCTATAACCTATTTTAACCTATTTTAGCTCTACTTCGGGCACCAAAACAGAGAGTACAGAAAAGCAGAACTTCAAGATCACTACTGGTCTTGAAGTCCTGCGAAGTATTAATGGGTTATATTGAAGGGGGTTGAGATATGGTTAAGGAGCATCCAGGCCCCCATAAACCATCGTGGTCTTCACATTATTCCCCTTTGAAAACTGCCGGTCGCCGTTCCATAAATGCCTGCATACCTTCTTTCTGATCCTGGCTGGCAAAAAGACTGCAGCATTTATCCATCTCCATGATCAAAGCAGTGCAGATATCAGTATTCATACCCTGCTGAATCGACTCTTTTAGTTTCATCAAAGCCAGCGGAGGTTTTTTGCTCAGTTGGGCGGCAAACTTCTTTACCTCCTCCATAAGCGTTTCGGTAGGCACTACCTGATCCACAAGTCCAAAGGATAAGGCCGCTGTTGCATCTATGGTATCCCCGGAGAACATTAAACTTTTCGTCCTCTGGGTACCTATCAGCCGGGGAAGCCTCTGACTGCCACCGGCGGCTGGGAAAATGCCCAGATTAATTTCCGGGAACCCGAATTTAGCATTTTCCGCTGCTATGCGAAAATCACAGGTAAGACTCAGCTCTACTCCTCCGCCAAAGGCAAACCCTGAAACAGCTGCTATAGTAGGCTGGGGTAAATTGGCAATTTTATCAAACACCTGGTGAATAGGTTCTATATATGCTCTGGCCTGCTCTGGATTGCAGGAAACCATAGCTTTAATATCTCCCCCGGCCGCAAAAACCTTCTGGTTACCAGTAATAACCAATACTCGCAATTGTTTATCTAAAATCACCATATCAATAGCGGCCGCCAGCTCACTGATCAACTCACTGCTGAGAGCGTTCATAGTTTCAGGACTATTCAAAGTCAGGGTGCAAACCCCTTCATCGAAGCTCAAGCTTATCGTTTTAAATTCCATCTTAAACCACCTCCCCTTACACATTTATCACTTTCGCCCACCCTATTCATCACCTATATCATGAAACTGAAACAGCAGGCAGCCTTCATCTTTCAATTTATTGCCCGGACAGTTTTCACTTAGCAGACATTCATAAAAAGCCGGTTCGATATTGATCTGACATATCCGGGTATTAGAACAATTATAAATTATTCGAATATGCACCTGTTGCCCCACATAAGGGCAAAAATAATCCGCGAATTGTTCTAGAGTACCCATTCTCTACCCTAACTCATTTCCTACAATACCTACCCCGACTACACATGAATAGGGCTGCCCACCCAGATTTTGAGCCAGACCTATTCTGGGATTTTCCAGCTGCCGTTTGCCTGCTCGACCATGAAACTGCAGCCAGGATTCATACAGCATCCGTATACCGCTGGCACCTATGGGATGACCAAACGATTTCAAGCCTCCGTCCGGATTCACCGGAAGCCCCCCATCCAGGTCAAAAAATCCATTCATAGCATCTTTCCAGCCCTGACCACGTTCACTGAACTGCAAATCCTCATATATGATCAACTCAGTAGGTGTAAAACAATCATGAACTTCAGCCAAACTGATCTGTTCCCGCGGATTGGTAATTCCTGCTTCACGATACGCTGCCTGCCCGGCATAATAGGTTTCAAATGCGGTGGTGAAATCATAACTCTGATGTTTTTCACTATGGCCAGGACCGGCCGCAATCTGAATCCCCTTAACATACATGGGATCTTTCCGGTACTTTTTGGCATCCTCTGTGCGGGTAATGATGGCGCAGGCCGCACCATCCGATACTCCCGAACAATCCATAACCCCCATGGGGCTGCAAATGATCGGAGATTTAAGAATACTTTCCATCGATACTTCGGCCCGGTATTGAGCTTTAGGATTCAGTGCCCCATTTTTGTGGTTCTTCCAGGCTATGCGCGCCATAACTTCTTTCATCTGCTGCATATCCAGGCCATATTTATGAGCATAGGCTGGAGCAACAAAAGCAAACCGTGATGGTGCGGTCAGATCTGGTAAGGTACGGTCAGAATCTTCTGTAGGAACTTCCAGACCGCTGTATCCGCCATCCTTCAACTTTTCCGCCCCTATAGCCATTACTACATCGTAGGCCCCTGCGACTACACCATAACAGGCATTACGAAAGCTATCCAATCCTGTACAGCACATATTTTCCAGACGGGTTACCGGCTTATAGTGGGATTTCATTCGATTGGAAAATGCTAATCCCGCCATACCGGAAGTAAATGTTCCGAACCAGAACGCATCTATATCATTGAATTCTATCCCAGCATCTTCTAAACACTCATCTATTGCTTCTATCATCAAATCTTCCAGGTTGCGGTCATAACGTTCGCCAAATTTAGTACATCCCATTCCAATTACCGCAGCTCTATCTTTAATTCCTATGGCCATTTCATTCACTCCTATCTTTACAGTTTTGGTACGGCTTTCCAGAAATAAGTACGGATGCTGTCAACCGTGAATATGTGGCGGAATGACATCTTCACCTCCATACCTACCTTCACCTCATCCGGATCACAATCGACCAGATAACAAATCAGACGTCCTCCACCTTCGAAGTCAACTACTGCTACTATGGTCGGTGGATCAAGGGACTCCGCCAGATAATCAACTGTAAATGTGGCCACCCGGGCGGGTTTACCATAAAGCCGGTAGTCTTCCATCTGATCTATAGTTCGGCATTCGATACATATCCGGGAGGGCGGAAATTGAACGGTTCCGCAATTTTTACAGACAACTCCATAAAATCCCAGATTTTTCTTGCGATTACGATACATATCAGGCAATGATGATCTCTTTTGTACTGGTCTTTTAGCTGGTTCTGTTTCAATCAGTTCTCTCCAACGCAGATATTTTCCATAGTTCATGGTGACTTTTTTGTTTTCAATGTACCCCTTTAAGCCGCATGCGGGAAAAAAATTGGCAATCTCATCACTCACCTTAAAAACTATGGCGTCACTACCTTCACCGTAGCTGACCAGCATAATATAATCGTTCGGCTTGGCCTCCTCCAGAGCAGCAGCCAACATCATGGGGGCATTGGCAGTCCCAGTGTTCCCCACCTGGTTATATAGACTGTCCTGGATCTGAGCCGGTGCAAAACCCAGCTTGGCAGCGATTTGTCCCTGATACCGAGGAGTAACTCCATAAAGGACAATTTTACTGAAATCACCCGGGGTTAAGCCGGTCTTCTTTAAAACACCCTGCACTGAGTCACTGACAAACTGGTTATAGCCCTGGTTAATGCAAAATCTTTCTTCCCAGCTATGCACAAACCTTTCATCATCAGCTCGCCACAAATCGTGGAAATCTATCGAAATGCTGCAGCTGTCGATATACTCAGCAATAACATGGTTATTCCCGATCAGAAATGCTGCTGCTCCATCTCCGAAATGGTTTTCATATGAACCAGCAGAATATCCCAGTCGGCATTCACCTGCAACTACCATTGTATTTAAGCCTTGCATAGCTGCATCTACCCCGGCCAGAATAGCCGAGGAACCTGCCCGTAAAGAATCACAAAAATCCGCGGTCCTTATATCCAGCCTGGTATCCAGTACGCCAGCAATGGTAGCCGCACTTTGCTTTTCCTTATAAGGAGCGGTAGTAGTAGCAAAGTACACAGCATCAATGCTTTTAGTATCCAGGTTGGCACTGCAATCGAGGGCCGCCATGGCTCCCATGGTAATACTGTCTTCGTCATAGTTAGCCACAGCCTTTTCGCCTTTGGGAACTGGAGCTCCGAAAGTGTCCTTGATATGGGCTCGGTTTAGACGGTTAAAGGGAACATATGCTCCAAAGCCAATAATTCCAACCATTCTTGCTTACCTCCTCTTCCATTGTTTTGAAAATACCAGGGGGGCTACAAAGAAGAGTGTAATGCTCCCAGCAATTTTTGTTCATTAATATATGCCAGCCCCTCCTTTTTTTACCTGGTATTCATTTTATCGTCATTTAGTGGCATAGTCATAAAAACCTTTGCCGGTTTTAATTCCATAGTGCCCGGCCCGAACCTTGTTTTTCAATGCCTGAGCCGGTCTAAATTTGGGATCACCAAACTCTTTGTAAAAATACTCGACCACATTCAACAGTACATCTATCCCCACCAGATCGCACAAAGCCAATGGGCCAATGGGCATATTAGCCCCCAATTTCATGGCCTCATCGATTGCTTCAACTGATGCTACACCTTCATCATAAGCATGAGCAGCATCATTAAGGTAGGGAACCAGCAGACGGTTGACGATAAAGCCCGGTGCTTCTTTAGCCGGAATCGGTGTTTTACCGATTACCTGGCAGGTTTCCGTGGCCAGAGCAATAGTATCTGGACTAGTTTCTACCCCAGGTATTACTTCTACCAGCTTCATTACTGGTACCGGATTGAAGAAGTGCATTCCTACCATCTTCTCCGGCCGGCCGCTGGCTACCCCGATCTCCGTTATACTAAAGCCGGAAGTATTAGAAGCAAAAACCGTATCGGGTGAACAAATTTCATTTAATTCCTTAAAAACCTTCTTCTTAATATCAATGTTTTCAACAATTACCTCAATGAGCAGATCACAATCCTTTAAATCATCATTACTGCAGCTGATCTGGATATTGTCCAGGTATTTTTTCATAGCCTCCTCACTGAGTTTACCTTTGGCAACTGATTTTTCCCAATTCTTCTTCATGCCCGCCAGGGCCTTATCTACAAACTTTTGGTCAATGTCAACCAGAGTCACCTGCAGGCCGGCCTGCGCTCCGACCTGGGCGATTCCTGCTCCCATGGTGCCTGCTCCCAGTACGCCCAGTTTCTTCACTGTCATATGTTCTCCCCCTCTTTCTTTTACAGCAGTCCTTTTTTCTTCATTAGTTCAGTCATAGGCCAGTAACTATCTTCAAACATCTTCATAAAGGCCTCGAAATCACCGGCCAGCACTTCTCTCCCATTCCCCAGATACACTTTCAGCGGATCCAGAGTACGCATGACCATTACCTGTTCTTCGGTTGGAGGTTCGGTTTCTATTAAATTAGGGGATACGGCAATATCCCACTGTATAGAGCGTTTGATATCCTCCAGTTTGACACCCGGATGTATTTTTTCCAGATACATCTCCCGGGTTTCATTATCGAAACGATATACGCCCATGGTAGTAACTGCCACATGTGGCCCCCCTCCCAGCAGTCCAGCCTTTTCCCTGGCTCCAGGACCATCCAGGTACCCGGGAGAAGTGATATAATCAAGTTTATTAACGAAATTACGGCCATCCTGACGCATCATGATTATGGTGCGGTTGGCAGATGATGATAGGTCATTGGCGCCCCCACTGCCGGCCAAACGCACTTTGAGGTTTTGATAATCCCCGATGCAGGTAGAATTCAGATTACCGTATTTGTCTATCTGGGCTCCGCTTATACAGGCAGCATCTACAAAACCAGCTTGCTGGGCCCCCATTACCTCGCGCTGGGTACCGGTATAATAAGCTCTTTCATTATTTACTGCACAGTCGACACACATAGGTAACCTTCTGGGAGATGGCCCAACTGCCCCGTATTCGACCATCATATTAAAATTGGGGGCATGGGTGAATTTGGCTATGGTAGCTGCCATCAATGGCATTCCTACCCCTATGAAGCATAATTCCCCGTCATTTATTTCCCGGGCTACTGAAGCCGCCATCAATTCTGGCAAAGAATAATCTTTTGCATACTCAGCCATTAATATCACCTCACCTCTCCAAATTTCTGATATTTGCCTTCACTGAGTCTCAATCGATTCAAACGGTCATAACCTACCACTTTACAGTACTCATCCCAATCTTTAGTGCCGTGGATATATTTATCGGCCCAGGCATCAAAACCTTCTTTGGTGGCAAATTGGCGGTAAGCATCCAGGCCGAAGGCCAAATCGTGATGGTAATAGAAGTTAGACTCCCGCCAGTGAGCTCCAAAAGGTGCCTGCACTATGGCATCCACGTAATAGTAAGGAATCACGGTAAGGTTAGGCATACGACGGATCTCTGCCTGGGTGACGATCTCTTCTACACTGACTATGACCTTTTTAGAAGCCCGCGCCAGCAGATCGGTATTACCATACATGCCATAACATTGAACATTACCAATTTCATCAGCTCGAGAACAATGCATTATGCCAACGTCCGGGTTGGAAGCAGGTACCAGGGATACAGGTTTTCCGGTATAAGGATCATCTATAACCTTAATCCGGGGGTTGTTTTTGATAATATCAGATCCTAATTGGGATTTAACCGGCATAAAATCCAAACCTATGGAAGCTGCTTCCCATCTCATGGCACATCCGTAGTTGCTGTAATCTTCAACTTCCAGGGGCCGGGGAATCCCTTTTTCCACTGCCCGCCGGAAAACTTTATCTTCACCTTCAATGCCTCCCCAGTTATAGGCCATCTCGATTTTGCTGACTAATCCAGAGCCTATCAGGGCCGAAGACATTCCAATTTGACTGGTTATACTCAAACTGAGGTTCTTTATTCTATCCTTCTGACGAACAATTTCCCATATTAAGGCAGCCGGTGCGGCACTAACGGACATGCCCAGGTAGCAGCCGTCCTGGATAAATTCTGTGACAGCTTCCTTAGCAGTCATTATTTTATAGGCTGGCGGTTTAGCTCTCCCCTTCCGGATAGGAATAGGTTCAAACTTCATATAAATACTCCTCCTTCGGTTATTTTCTTATATCTCTCTAGGAAAGAACGTCTTTAGCGATTATTACCCGCTGTATTTGGGAGGTGCCTTCGAAAATCTGCAGTATCTTGGCATCTCTCATCATTTTTTCCACTGGATAGTCCCGGCAGAATCCATATCCTCCCAGTATCTGCACTGCATCCGTGGTCACTTTCATGGCCATATCGGCTGCATAGCATTTGCATATAGCCGAAAGTTCGGCTGCCATCAAGCCTTCATCTAAGAGCCAGGCTGCTTTCTGCCACAAAAGACGCGATGCTTCGATCTCCATGGCCATATCTGCTAGTATGAATTGAATGGCCTGAAAACTGGCAATAGGTTTCCCAAAGGCCTTTCTCTCCTTGGCATAATCCCTGGCAAATTCAAAAGCTCCACTGGCTACGCCTACCGATGCGGATGCTATAAATGGCCGGGAAGAATTAAAGGACTTCATGGCCAGCTTAAATCCATCTCCTTCTGCCCCAATAAGGAATTTCTTGTGTACTTTTACATTATCAAAAATCACCTCCGAGGTTTCTGAACAGCGCATGCCCATTTTATGTTCACTTTTACCAAAGGAAACCCCTTCGGTACTGGTATCTACCATGAAAAAGGACTGCGCCCGATTCCCTTTGCTCTTATCATGGGTAGCCAGGACGCATAATTGAGAAGCATGCCGACCGTTGGTGATGAAGCATTTAGTGCCATTTAGAATATAATAATCTCCATCCTTCTTGACCGTGGTAGATACACCTGCCACGTCAGACCCTGCACCAGGTTCAGTTACGGCATAAGCAGCGAGTTTTCCCTCATCACAGATTCTCGGGTACCACCAGTCCCACTGCTCTTCATTTCCACCATACAGAACTGGTTCTGAAGCCAGCATATTGACCAATGGAGTAATGCCTATTCCTAAACAGGCTTTGCATATCTCTTCACAGACCATACAGAGCGTTACATTGCCAAATGTCATGCCATTGTATTTCTCAGGTGCATTCATACAAAAAATACCCAACTCATGCATTTTCTTAACTTCTGGCCAGGGAAATTCTTCCGATTCATCATAATCATGTCTTACCGGAACAATTTCATTTTCAGCAAACTTTCTTACCGTTCGCTGTAATGCCAGTTGGTCTTCGTTATAAGTAAATCCAAAACTCAATTCCTTTCCCTCCTTCATGTTTATTGAATCTAAGTCGTCTCCAGTTTTATCTTGAATCAATCCCCCCTCCATCAGTGTTGACTATCTATTTAGCAATATATATGCCAGAAAAAATAAGAACCGGAACCCCTATTAAAAGGTATTCTGGCTCGATGTTTATTATTCTGCGATTGATTATTTCTGGTATTTATACCAATATTTTTAGAAATATTGGTTGCGCCTGGTTGCGGGTTCTGGTAGAAACAAAAGTGTTGTGGCAAAACTGCCAGTTATCCGAGTCGTTATGGCAAAACTGCCAGTTGTCTAATGAATAGAATACTCCCTTTTTATGCATATACCGAATTTTCTCAATTTTCTATACAGCGAGGAAGGATCCATATTAAGCTGCCTGGCTGCACCCGGAACGTCAAACTGGCAGTTTTCCAGAGTTTTAGCCAGCAGTTTTTTTTCATATTCCTCCAGCATATTTTTTAGACTTTTATCTTCGGATAAATTAAAACCAAATTCTTCATCAGAGATATTTATGTGCCTGCTGTACACCACCCTGGAGCCTTCCATTTCAGCCAGTATTAAGCTTCTTTCCAATACATTCTCCAGCTCCCTGATATTACCCGGCCAGGCATGTTTACACAGCAATCCGAGGGCGTAGTCATCGATTTTTCTTGCTGAAATATTCAAACGTCGACTCAGGTTACACATTATGTGTGGTGTTATCAAGCGAATGTCTTCAACTCTTTCTCTCAACGACGGAATTTTAATATGCACTACGTTCAAACGATAATATAAATCCTGACGGAAGCTGCCAGATTTCACCATCTTCTCCAGGTCACGATTGGTAGCGGCAATCACTCTGACATTAATTTTAGTGGGATGCACTCCCCCTAATCTCTCTACTACCCCTTCCTGCAGTACGAACAGCAGCTTGCTCTGCATATTAATCGGCACTTCAGCAATCTCATCCAGGAATATGGTACCCATATCAGCCAATTCGAATTTGCCCAACTTACCACCCTTTTTGGCACCGGTGTAAGCCCCTTCTTCATAACCGAATAGTTCTGATTCCAGAAGGTTTTCGGGGATGGCTGCACAGTTAACCCTGACAAAAGGCCTTTGACAGCGCCGGCTGGCATTATGTATGGCATGGGCAAAAAGTTCTTTGCCGGTGCCGCTTTCACCGGTAATGAGCACTGTAGTCAGCGGATGGTTGGCTACCTGCCGGGCCAGTATGATGATATCGCTCATGGCTTTGCTTGCATAGTGAATATCTTCAAATTTGTAGACCGCACTGTGCAACCTGTGGACTTCATCTTTATACAGGTTAAGATTGGACAAAATTTCGTCTAGTATATTTTTGCCATCCCACAGGTCCAAGAACATAGTATATCCAAATACACCGATAACCTCATCCCCATCAAATATAGGCAGGGCGGTACCTAAAGTATGGTGTCCGTTCACAATCCACTCATAACCTACTTTAGCTTTGCCGGTTTGCAGAGTAATATAAGCCCGGCTGTGGGGGGTAATCTCCAAAACATGTTTTCCCACCACTTGATCCCGGGGTAAATTAAGGATTTCTAGATAGGTTTCGTTAAGGTATTTAATAATTCCATCTTGGTCTAAAAATACTACCGCCATATAACGATTCTGCTCAAATAGTAACTCCAACATTTCCCAGTTTAATATAACATCACCCCATTTCATGAGTTAATACTGGTTTTATAAGGATTAACCTATATCTAAAAATTGTGGGTTTCTATAAATGCAGCTGTTTCTATGCTTGGTATTTTAGCAATGATACAGAAAATGCTGTGTGTATTTTTGCTGGAAGAATTCGGCGAGTGCGAATCACAGCTGGACATGACGCTAAGAAAAGAATTACTACTTCCGCAGTAATAATCTGTTCGATTATATATAATGGCTTCTAATCTATATATTACCATGGTTTCGCCGTTTATCCAATTAATTAACCCTGGCAGTTGATTATATTATTTATTCGATGGAAGGGCTATGCCAATTGCTTTTAAAATCGGGTAGGAGGCTACCCATTAATTGAGTAGCCGACCTCCCACAGCACCGTACGTACCGTTCGGTATACGGCGCTTCCAAAGTTTACACATTACTTTGCAGAGTAACATTCAGTCAGACTGAGGTATCCGGCGCGTTTGAACCTCTCATTGGATAAGGCTCTTGTTAAGATTGGGCTATGGGCAGTACGCCAGTAGCCTTTTCTTGTATTTGCCCACATCCATGCCTGTTCTTCCTTGATTCCTGAGCGCTTGAGATTCTCGAAACGTGTGCGGATTTTCTTCCATCGTTTCCATGTTCCCATCCGTATGCGGGCTCTAATCCATTCATCTAAGCCCTGTATTAGCTTCTTTGCATCTGCCAGTTTGAAGTAATTCATCCATCCTCGAACCATCTGGTTCAGCCGGATTTTTCTTGCCTCAATTCCCATCCCGTTGCTGCGTCCTGTAATTTCCCGGATTTTATCCTTGAGTTTTCGGACACTCTTGGGGTGTATTCTGAGCCTTCCTTCTCCTTTGCAGATGTAGAAGCTGTACCCCAAATATTTGACCTTGCCCACGTATGCTACCTGTGTTTTCTCCCGATTCACTCTCAGAAATAATTTTCCTTCGATGTATGGGAGGATGTGGTCTAACGTGCGACTGGCTGCTCTCTTGCTCTTGCAGAAAATCATCAGGTAAGTAGCCCGGGGGAATCCCACCCCCAGGCCCTCTCAGAACCGGACTTGAACCTCTCAGCTCATCCGGCTCCCATTATCCAGCCGCAGGACGAATCCCCATTTGCCAATGCGCAAACAACTTCGGTTCCCGTCTGGCAATCTTACCAAGCCAATAAGTAGCCCGCCGCTTATGTGTGGCGAATTCCTTGTACTTTCGTTGCACCCAACGAACTAAAGCCTGGTCCATGTGCCTAAGTACGGAGTACAGTTCCGATTTGTAAAAGCGCCCATAATAGTTAATCCAGCCTCTAATTACCGGATTGAACATATGCGATAAGTCTTCAAGTGTCTTGTCCGTTTTTAGATGCATACGCCAATCATGAATGGTTTGACGCATGGCCTTCTTCGCTTTGTTACTTACTGCCGGGGTAAAGTTGACAAAGTATTTTCCGTATTTGTTTTTGGACCTGCGTGGTTGAAAAGTATATCCCAGAAAATCAAACTTCGTTTCCGGGTGCTCTCCCCGCCGATCATCATCTTTACAGTAGACAATACGGGTCTTTGTCGGATGGAGTTCCAATCCACATTCCACAAACCGTTCCTTTAAGCTGTCATGTAGTTTCTCTGCTTCTTCCTTGCTGCGACAGTGTGTTACAGCATCATCCGCATAACGGGCGAATGGCTTGTCGGAATGATTCCGGACCATCCACATATCAAACGCATAGTGGAGAAACAAGTTGGCTAGAACCGGACTAATGACGCCTCCCTGCGGAGTGCCTTTGGTCCGTTCCTTGACAGTGCCATCTGGCATCAAAAAAGTTGCTTTGAGCCATCTCTGAATGTAGAGTATAACCCATGGATTATCGGTATGCTTACGGACCGCCTTCATCAGCAAATCATGGTCGATGTTGTCAAACAGACCTTTGATATCGAACTCCAGCACCCAGTCATACCTCCAGCATCGCTGCCGGGTAATGGCTAGCGCATCAGTTGCCGATTTTCCAGGCCGGTATCCATAAGAGTCCGGATGGAAATGTGGTTCCACTTGCGGCTCAAAATATATTTTGGCCGCCATCTGCGCTACTCGGTCTGCCACAGTGGGCACTCCAAGTATTCTTTTCCCCCCGGTTTTCTTGGGTATTTCCACCGCTTTTACAGGCGGGGGAAGATAGCTGCCGGAAGACATTCGGTTCCAAATCTTGTAGAGATTGTTCTTCAATTTTGCTTCGAATGCTTCCAAACTTTCGTCGTCTATTCCGGCTGCTCCCTTGTTCGCTTTTACTCGTTGGAATGCCTCCAGCACTACATGTTTGGAGATTTTATACGACTTTGTTTTGTCCATTGGCTCCTCCCTTTCGGTTGACCATTTTTCAAAAACTGGATAACACAACCCCTTTGCTCCCCTCCCATTACAGAAGTTTCATCACTACTACGGGTTATTCCGCCCCTATACTTCGCATCGGTACTCTCATCCTTGTGGTTCTTCCATTTGAATTTCTCCCTTAACATCAAAGTCGTAGGTTCCCACGTTCCGCACAGAAGCCTATGCTAAGTTCACGCCGCCTTCATGCCGGTCACCGCCTGGACAGTAAACAGGTTTCCTCCAGGCTTATCCCAGGTTAACGATCTCCCCCTGGTTTTGATGACGTCCCTACGCTTTCGACACTTTATCAGCGATTCACTGGTGTTCGTCTCCTTAGCACATACCTGACGAGGTCTAGCCTCGCCTTTTCCTTAACGCTCACCACCATGGCTTTTGTCCACAGCAGCTTAAGGTGGTTTGAAGCCTCCACCTGTATGGCGGCTTCGAGGGGCCTTCCCTCATCTTCTGTGCAGCATGGCTGCATTATGCAACCTGCTCGGTTGCATCTCTGCGCCTTCGTGGCGCACGGTCATCCGCATAGCGCACAAACCGGTGTCCACGCCTTTCCAGCTCATGGTCGCATTCGTTCAGCATAATGTTCCCAAGTAATGGGCTTAGTGGCCCCCCTTGCGGCACTCCTTTGGGGCTGTCTTCAAATATTCCGCCTATCATGACTCCTGCTCGCAGAAATTTATGGATAAGTGAAATAACCCGTCCGTCTTTTATCGTTTCCGACAGCATCTGGATGAGCTTGCTCTGGTTGACCGTGTCAAAATACTTTTCCAAATCCATATCAACTACATATTTGTAGCCCTCTGTAATGTTGGTCTGGCATCTTCTAAGCGCATCATGCGCACTCCTTTTCGGTCTGAATCCGAAGCTGTTGTCTGAAAATTGCTCTTCAAAGATTGGGGTCAAGACTTGGCATATCGCTTGTTGGATAAGCCTGTCTACGACGGTTGGTATCCCCAGCTTTCTGGTCTTCCCGTTTTCTTTGGGTATTTCTACCCTGCGCACGGGTTTTGGACGGTATTTGCCGTCCTGGAGGGATTGCACAAGTTCATTCTTGTTTCCTTTCAGGAAGGGTAAAAGTTCATCTACCTGCATTCCATCAATTCCACCCGCGCCTTTGTTTCTCTTGACCTGCTTGTAGGCACGGTTCAGATTGTCTCTGCTCAAGATTTGCTCTAGCAATCCTTCCCTCTGCTGGTTTGTGTTGGTGCTGTCGGTTTCGGTCATCTTAGGTGACTCGCACACTTCTGCATACTCTTTCTGTTCCGCAGATACCCTTTGCAGATAGCCTTCATTTCGAAGTTGTCTGTGTTTTAAATTGTCACTTTCAGTAACTTTCATTGACCCACACCTCCTTTGGTTCAGCCCTTCCTTCGGCATCGCGCTGCCTCCGTACTATGGCCTCGGCTGACTTCTCACGATAAATCTTGTTTCAACCGGGCTTCTTACTCTGTTTCCGCCCGTCCGTGAGACCTCCCCGGGTAAGGACGCAGTCTTTCCTTCCATCTATCTGCCACATCTACACCGTAAGCTTCCGGATAGTTTGGGGCTTCAGTTTGTCTTGCAACCTTACCCAGTCTACGTATGCCTGATGTGATTTCTGTTCGTCAGACCAGAAGTTTGCCTCCGGCTTCCTTCAGATTCCACCTCGCGATGGACACCCTTGCCCTTGGCTAGGTGCTTGGTACTATCAACCCGCACTAGGGACTTTCACCCGTTAGACTGCGCCCATGCCGGGCACACAAGAAAGGCACGACTTCAAAAATAAGTTCTTGAAGTCGTGCACAAACATTAAGAGGGTTATATTAAAGGGGGTCCTGATTTATGGCAAGAAGATGCCCTCCGGGTCAACCTTGGTGTAAAGGAGTTCAACCTCCTCTACTGATGGGGCCTCTGTCTCACCTTTGCACCGGGATATATTGAGGTCAAACAAACAGTTTTCTTTGACTTGTTCAGCTGTAAAACCGGGATGTACAGTATCCAGGTACATTACACCGTTATCATCAAAGCGGAAAACACCCATATTGGTTATTACAGCCGAAGGGCCGCCCTGGAAGTATTTTCCATATATTTCCTGTTTGGGTACCATTTCGCCAGATGGCCATTTGGGCAGACGCCATCCCGGTGATGTTATATAATCAACGTTTTCTTTGAAACGCCTTTTTTCCTGTAACATAATAAATACGGTCTTTTTAGCAAAGGAATTTATATCAGGGTTTCCACCGCTGCCGGTAAACCTCTTGCTGGGAGATGCATAGTCACCAACTACGGTAGTATTAACGTTGCCGTACTGGTCGATTTCAGCTCCGCCCAGGAACGCCAGATCCACATAACCGCTGTGCAGCTGGCCGTAGAAGGTTTCAGTTAAACCTGCTGCCAAGGCTGCCTGATAGGCACACCGGGAATCTCCAACAGAAGTTGGTAAATCTATCGGTCTGCCATCAATACTTCCGGCTTCATAGATACATACTGCGTTGGGAGACCCGCTTAACTGTGCCAGCATGATCGCCAGCATAGGAAGACCAGTACCTGCGAAAACAATATCACCATCAGTTACCTCTCTGGCTGCTGCTACCGCCAGCATATCAATAGGTTTATAATCTTTGGCGTATTCTTTCTGTGCAGTCATTATCTCGTCCCCCTTTTCATGGTAGTTGAGTACCCTAACACGGAGTTTGCTCTCAAGTTCTGGAGTCGGTTAACTCCCAGTTTTTCCAGGTATTCTTCATGCCCGGATACTCCGAATATCCATTCCTCTGCCCATTTATCATAGGCAGCCTTGCTCTTGGAGGCGGTATAGAACTGCCGGATGAAATCTGCATCAACATCATAGAAGAACTGTGAACCGGTTGGATGTGCCCCCCACGGACATTCAACTACATAGTCTATTGCATAACCCGTTGCTATATTCTTTTCCGGTTCATCCCTGAGATAGCTGTCCGGTACTATTTCTTCTGCGATTACGATAACCTTGTCAGCAGCTTTGATTACTTCCGGATCCACATAGGTCTGTGATAATACTCGAAGAGTCCCTTCATCACCCACCTGTGAAGCATAAACTAATGCCCAGTCGGGATTGGCTGCTGGCATCAAAAGGATATTTCCCATGTCATACATGGGATCCTTGATAGTATCATATTTCTTAAGCGGTATCTTGGGATTGGAGCCGTCTCTTAAACCTGCTTTGCCCAGCATATCAAACTTGGGATTTAAGATATCCGTCCCCATTGATAGTGCAGTGGGGAAGAACGGTAATCCAAAAGCTCCTGCGAGCAGCCTGGCGACAACATGAGCATGGCTGTAATCTTCAACCAGTATGCTGCCTTCTACCTGTCCGCGAGCTATACCTTCACCTAGTTTACCGTAAAGCTCATGTCCAACCCAGCAGGACTCCCACATTTTCACTGCGCCAGCTCCAGCCAGCACTTCAGTATGAGTACCCCCGTTTACTTCAAAGAGGTGCAGGTCTTTTTTACCCTGCCTGACCATTTCATAGATAAGGGCCATTGGACGACGCCAGATGGTAAATCCGCTAAAGGATAACATATCACCATCCTGAATCAAACTCGCAGCTTCTTTTAGATTGATTTTCTGTGGTTTTCCCATTCTCGAACCTCCTCCTTCATTTAACTACCTTACCTAACCGGGTGTTGCAAATTCCCACAAGCACTTTTAAAATGTAATTGATTCTATTATGGGGTTTATCCGGGAGAACTTTTATTGAAGTTCCCCGGAAATCCCTTTTTTTACCATTTACCTATGACTTCTCTGCCTATGATCATTCTCTGGATCTGATTGGAACCTTCATATATCTGAGTGATCTTAACGTCTCTCATCATACGCTCAATTGGGAATTCGCTGCAGTAGCCATAACCACCCATGAGCTGTACACAATTGGTACATACTTCCATACCCGTATCAGTAGCAAACTTCTTACCCATGGAAGCCTGAGCATTATGAGGCAGTCCATTGTCTTTCAGCCATGCAGCGCGGTATATCAACATCTGGGCTGCATCCAGGGCGGTGGCCATATCAGCTACCATAAACTGAACCCCCTGGTTAGCTGCCAGTGGTTTGCCAAACTGCTGTCTTTCTTTAATATAGTTGATGGTATAGTCCAGGGCGCCTTCACCAATACCCAGACCCTGCGCACCTATGGTTATGCGGCCGCCGGCTAGTAGCCCCATGGCTACCTTAAAGCCGTCATTGATCTCACCCAGCACATTTTCTTTGGGGACTTTAACATCCTCAAAATATAGTTCAACTGTAGGTGAACCGCTCATGCCCATTTTTGCCACCGGTTTACTCATAGTAAATCCTGGGGTGTCTTTTTCAATTATCAGACAGGTAATTCCCCGGCCGGAAGGCTGGGTAGGATCAGTTTTTACAAATGTACAATAAGTTGTTGCTACCCCACCATTGGTGATGAATATCTTGCTGCCATTGACCAGGAAGTGATCGCCCTTATCTTCAGCCTTACATTTGAGTGATGCAGCATCTGAACCGGCATTAGGTTCGGTGAGAGCATAAGCTCCTATGATTTCCCCGGTTGACAGAGCCCGCAGATACTTTTCCTTTAATCTCTGGCTGCCATATAGATAGGTACTCATACATCCCAAGCCAGTATGTACACTCATGATAACGGCAGTAGAAGCACAGCACTTGGCCAACTCTTCTACAAACATTGCAAAGTCAAGGTATGAAGCTCCTGCTCCGCCCCATTCCTCTGGGATTGGCAGTCCGGTCAAACCCAGGTCGGCCATTTTCTTGAAATTATTCATGGGGAATTCGTGGGTCTTATCCAGCTCCGCTGCCAGCGGCTCAACTTCATTCTTGGCGAATTTGCGGAACATGTCTCGCATCATTAATGATTCTTCGCTTAAACTAAAATCCATAAATTCTCATCTCCCTAATTCTATTTACCTATAAAGTTGGCTTTTCTTTTCTCAACAAAAGCCGCCATGCCTTCTTTTTGATCCAGGGTAGCAAAACATAAGCCGAATAAATCTGCCTCGATGCTCATGGCCCGGTCTATATCGGTCTGCATACCTTCATTAACTGCTACTTTGCAGAACCTTACTGAGCATTGACCTTTAGCAGCAATCCTTTTAGCTATTCCCTTCACAAAGTCCATCAGGTCTTCTTTGGCAACCACTTGATCAACCAGACCGATCCTCAATGCTTCCATGGCATCTATAGTATCTCCAGTATATAGGAGCAGCTTGGCCATACCGGGTCCAACAATTCTAGGTAAACGCTGGGTTCCACCGAAACCGGGGGTAACCCCCAAACCTACTTCAGGCTGACCGAATTTACCCTTTTCTGAACTTATCCGGATATCACAGGCCATAGCCAGTTCGCATCCACCACCCAGGCAGAATCCATTTACGGCTGCGATAACCGGCTTTTCGATGGACTCTATCAGCCGGAATACAGCTTGCCCCAATAAGCCGAATTCCCGCCCTTCCAGGGCGTTGATATTGACCATGAAACTTATGTCAGCTCCAGCCACGAATGATTTATCTCCCGAACCGGTAATGATCAACACATCGATAGAGTCATCATCTCTGACATCTTCCACGGCGGCCTTGATTTCGAGTAAGGTGTCCTTATTCAGAGCGTTTAAGGCTTTAGGCCGGTTAACACTCAAAACAGCTACTCTGTTCTCCTTTTCCAGTAATATGTTAGCAAATTCCACCTTCACTCCTCCTTCTTGCAGTTTGTAAAAACTTCTTGAGCTTACTTGTAGTCAAATATTCCTTTGCCAGTTTTCCTGCCCAGCCAGCCGGCATTGACATACTGTTTTAATAAAGGAGAAGGACGATATTTAGGATCTCCATAACCGTCATACATAACATTAAGGATAGATAGAATAGTGTCCAGGCCGATCAAATCTGCCAGTTCACAGGGTCCCATCGGATGATTCATCCCCAACTTCATAATATTGTCAATGTTTTCGGCCGGAGCTACACCTTCATACAGTTCCCACAAAGCTTCATTGATCATTACCTGCAGTACGCGGTTGGATACGAAGCCAGGTACGTCTTTACACCATACCGGTACTTTACCCATTTTAATAGAAGCTTCTTCCACTATCTGGTATACCTCATCAGTAGTAGCCAGACCCCTGATTACTTCAACCAGCTTCATTACCGGAACCGGGTTCATGAAATGCATGCCGATAACCTTATCCGGACGATTGGTAACTGCTGCAATTTGAGTAATAGGCAGGGATGAAGTATTGCTAGCCAGGATAGCATGCGGAGGTGCTATTCTGTCCAATTCCTTAAAGACTTTTTCCTTGACAGCAAAATTTTCTACGATAGCTTCTATTACCAGGTCGCAATCGGCTGCATCCTCAAGGCTTATAGACGGCTTAATCCGGCCTAATATAGCTGCTTTTTCATCCTCAGTCATCTTACCTTTGGATACATTGCGGGATAGATTTTTGTCTATTACCGCAATGCCCTTATTGACCAGATCCATATTTATATCATATTGAACGGTTTCCCAACCGGTCTGAGCAGATACCTGAGCTATTCCTCCACCCATCTGACCGGCTCCAATAACCATAACTTTCTTAATTTCCACCAAAATTCGCCTCCTATCAATTACTATTTAAAAGATTTCTATGGCTCAACCTTGATCAGCATAGCATCGCCCTGAGCATGACCGGAGCAAATTCCACATACTCCGTATCCACCGCCCCGGCGGCGCAGTTCATAAGCAAGGGTCATAACGATTCTGGCCCCAGTTGCGCCGATAGGATGACCATAAGCGATAGCACTGCCATTTACATTGACCTTTTCAATCATCTCTTCTTTGCTCATGCCCAGAACACTGCCGGCACTTACCAGCACAACTGCGGCAAAGGCTTCATTGATTTCTATAAGATCAACATCCTTGTAGGTCATTCCATTTTGATCCAGTACCTTCTTGATGGAAAGACCAGGTACGGTAGCAATATCCTTGGTAGGCTGTGATACTTCTGCATAATCTACAATGGTAAACAGCGGTTTCATCCCCAGTTCATCAGCTTTTTCCCGGCTCATTAAGAGACATACATCTCCACCGTCATTAACTCCAGGAGCGTTTCCAGCTGTTACACTCCCTGGTTCTCCGGTAACCGTACTCTTGTGATTGAATACCGGCGGAAGTTTCTGCAGGCCTTCCATAGTAGTCTGAGGTCGGGGACCTTCATCTTTAGCAAAAACTTCTTTGCCTTTTTTGATTTCTACCGGGAAGATTTCATCATCCAGTCTTCCTGCTTCCATAGCGGCAACCGCTCTCTTCTGAGAAAGGTAGCCCCATTCATCATTATCTTGACGGGTAAAGCCAAATTCATCAGATGTTTCCGATCCATGGATTGCCATGTGGCGGTTGTAGAAAGCATCCCACAGGCCATCATAAACCATCAAGTCTACACAGGGGGTATTGAGCAGGCCCATACGCTGTCCATACCTCATATTAGGCAGAGAATAAGGACAGTTGCTCATACTTTCCTGCCCTCCGGCTATTACTATATCTGCCTTGCCCAGCATAATGGCTTGAATTCCCAAATCAATAGTTTTGATACCAGAAGAACAGACTTTGTTGACCGATATGGCAGGTACCGCTTCCGGCAGTCCGGCCAGTATGGTAGCCTGGCGTCCTGGGATCTGACCGTTTCCAGCCGGTACTACTTGACCCATGTATACATAATCAATGTCTTCAGGCTTTACCTTACCATTAGTCCTCCTCAGTACTTCCTTTATAGCCAGTGCACCCAGTTGTGGAGCATCATATTCTTTTAATTTCCCACCCACTACTCCATAAGGAGTACGGCATGCTTCTACGCATACCACTTCTCTAAAATTCTTGTATATATTACCAACATTTTTGCCCATACCTTCATAAGTACATTTTCTTTCCCCAAAACCGGTTATGGGTATTTTCTTCTGGTAATCGGCTCTTTTCATATCTAGTTTTTGAACATAATCCGACATTACTAATCCTCCCCTTTTCTAAAAATCCTTTTCCATCATTTAAAATGTCAGCACAGATCAGGCTTGTGAACCTGAAGATATGCTGGCGGGCATTTATTCACCTTCCACCTCCTTCCCCAATAAAAAAACCCCACAGATTATAATCAAATAATCTTGTGGGGCTCTAAGGCTCTCATTGTTATATGTAATTAATGCCAATGTCTCTTTTTATCTTTCCAGAACTGGTTTAACCGTTAAAGCGAACCTTCTTGAGGCAATAGATTGATTTTCAGTCTGCAATAAATGGTTGTTTACGCCGCAGCGCGGGCATTTTATTTCCAGTTCCAGATTACCCCGGTATTTCCCCAGCAACTTGTGGCATTTTCTGCACCTGAATTCCTTCATATCCCCCTCACTCCTTCTTTATATACAACATTCAGAAAACGACAGCCCCATCCAATCGATTATCAATGGATGGGGCTCTAAGGCTCTCTAAGAAATGTATTTGATTATCTTATGACCGACTATATGGACATCAGCTTCTTTTTTCTCTGATTTTCTTAACTCCATTACCTTCCTTCAATAAACTTCCATCCTGCCAGTAGACCTGGTTATTGTATCCACAACGAGGACATTTTATTTCAAGCTGCTTGCATTCTTTATATTTTCCCAGTAAACGATTACAGTTTTTGCACCTGAAGTCTATCACTGCTTAATACCCCTTCCAGTTTAATTAATTACCGGGATAACGGTCAGGGGTGATATTAGTAATAAGACGCTATCCCTTATCTCTAGTGCAATTCGCAGAAATGGTCAGTTGACATTTCATCTCTTTGTAATTAGCTTGGTTCCTATATATTATGAGTGGCTTATCAAGGATATGTCTCCATCTATATGTACTGCAAGAAACCTGCCAGCTTTCTAAATCTATAGTTGATCTTGCTATACTGCCATTTGCGTAAATATTTCGACTTGTTCTAACACTAACAACCGTTGCAAAACAGCAACAACCTATATGAAATATTCATACTATTTTATTATTAATTGTCATAAATTGGTTTTATTAATAGATAATTGTATTCGTGCACGTATGAACCATGCATTGATAGGGAGCAGCTTTTTGCGGTGGTTTTTGTTGCGTTCTAGCAGCGTCTGTTGCCGATGTGCAACACTTTTGTTATCAATAGCTCTAATCCTTGACATTCAAGCCATATTTAGCAGCTTTTCTGACAATCGTTGACGCATTGACTTTCAAGGCTCCTGCCATCTGCCGGGTAGTTCTATAATTATTATAGGCTCTTTCCAGCAGCTGTTTTTCAGTGCTTTCAACAGCTTCGCGCAGCGGGATGACACCTCTTACTAAAACCTGAGAGGAATGGTCGAGGGCATTTTTATCAAACTGGAATGGTAAATCTTCTTTACTAATAACATCATGGGGTGTAACTACAATCATTCTTTCAATAAGGTTTTCTAGTTCCCGTACATTACCAGGCCAGTTGTATCCCATGAAAAGATCAATTACTTCAGCAGCAACCCTCTTGTTCATATTGTATTTACGGTTGAAGATCTGAACAAAATGAGTTATCAAAGGAGGAATGTCTTCTCTCCTGTCCCTTAATGGCGGCACATTCAGAGGCACTACATTTAAACGATAGTACAAATCCTCCCGGAATTCCTTATTCTGTACCATTTCCCTCAAATTGCGGTTGGTAGCGGCAATAATTCTCACATCTATTTTTTTAGCGGCTTCTCCTCCCACCCGGGTGATCTCCTTACTCTGAATAGCCCGCAGTAATTTAACCTGCAGGTTGAGCTGCAGTTCCCCTATTTCATCCAAAAATATGGTTCCCCCGTTGGCCAGTTCAAAAAACCCCGGCTTTCCTTCCTGCCTGGCACCAGAAAAAGCCCCATATTCATAACCAAACAATTCTGATTCCAGCAAATTTTCAGGAATCGCACCGCAGTTGACTCTAATAAAGGGCTCATCTTTTCTAGCACTGTAGCTATGAATAGTCTCTGCGATCAGCTCTTTGCCGGTACCTGACTCACCTGTTATTAAGGTGGTTGAATCTACCTGCGCGAGTCTGCTTACCACTTCCAGTATATCTCGCATAGAACTAGAATTAATAATCATATTGCTGGAACCTATAAACTGCAGTTTCAAAGTCCTCAGCTGGCTTTCATAATGCTGAGACAGTCCTTCCGCCTGTTCCAGTTTTTGCCTTAATAAATTGAGTTCCGTTATATCGCGGACATTACATACCACTCTGAAAATATTGCCATTCTTATCATAAACCGGACTGCCGGTAGCCAGCGTGATTTTTCCGGTTTTGGATTCCTGTATTATAGTAACCGGTTTTCGCTTCTTCAGGGTTAGGAAAGTAACGGATTCAGAAACAAGACCTTCCTTTTCTATCTGTTCTACATTCTTACCTAGAAACTCATCCTTGCTTATGCCCATGATCATTTCAAAGGCTTTATTCACCCGCAGTGTTTTTCCATCCCCATCAGATATATATAGGCCATCAAAAGATGATTCAATTATGGCATCCAACTCTTCATTCAATTCTTTAACATATTTTAATTCCTGGGATATCTGTTCTAACTCGGAAATATCCTGCAGAACCGCTACAGCTCCAATAAGTTCCCCATCTTTTTTAATCGGAGAGCGATTGGATATAAAGTTCCGATTATTTAAAGTTATCTTCTGCAGGGGTTGTTCAGCACCGGTTCTTATGGTATCCGGCAGACCGCTGTTGGGGAAAATTTCTACGATAGGCCTACCTCGTACATCTTCACTTTTCACATCCAGCATTCTTTCTGCTGCCCGGTTGAAAACTCTTATCCTGGCCTGACAATCAGTAGCGATAATCATATTATGCGTAGAGTCTATTATGGTATCCAATTCACTGGCTAGAACTTGATACGAATTATAAAAGACTCCGGCCAGATCAGTACGTGTAATCAATGCTATTACCCGGCCCTCATCATCTATAACTGGCAGGCGGCCTAAACCAGGGTAGATAACATCATCAATATCCGCCTCCGGATGCCCTACAATAAAGCCATCCCGGGTCATAATTGCTCCTACTGGTGTTTGCATATCCATATCTTGATCGATAGCCCGGTATATATGGCTTTTAGTAAAAAGACCCTGGAGCTTGAAATCATCGTCCACTACGGGTGCTCCATCGATTTTGTTATCAATAAGTATCTTCACCGCTTCTCGAATAGTAACATCAGCTGTTAAGGATATTAATTCCCCTTTTATAAATTCTTTTATTTTCAATTAAATTTTCCCCCCAGCCCCAGTCTTTCTTGTGCTAATTATAACACAGCCTCAGTATGCATGATCTATAAACCATACCCCATATTTTCTGTTATTAACCCCAACTCTGCTACAAATCGACTATCTTTTAGCACAATAGAGGGGCAGAAGGGACAAGGAGACAGATTCCTTGTCCCTCGAATAAAAGCCCGGCCTTTTCAAGCCGGGCTTTTATTAATTGCCTATTTCCTTGATTATATGATACCGCTGCTGCGCAGATGCTTGATTTCGTCAGCTCCATAACCTGCGGCCTGCAAGATTTCTTCATTATGTTCTCCCAGGCCGGGGAAGTTGAGCACAATCTCACCGGGAGTGTCTGATAGTTTGATTGGGACTCCGGTTAGTGCGATCATCTTTCCAGACCCACTGGGATCAGGAATCTTTTCAACCATTCGCCGGGCCTGTACCTGTGGATGTTCACTCATTTCCTGCAGATCCAGTACTGGTGAGAAACATATATCATTCTCGGCAAAAAATCCAACCCACTCATCCCTGGTTTTTTGCTTCATCACATCAGCAACCTCGTCTATAATCTGTTTCTGCTCAGCCTTTTTCCACTGGCGAGCAGCATAATGGGGAAGACCCAGTTTCTCACAGAATTCTGCCCAGAATTTTCTTTCCACTGCCCCAAGACTTACATATCGGTGGTCCATGGTTTCATATATGTTATAACATGCATATCCTCCGGATAACACACCGTCAGCAATCCCTGGTATTATTCCATCTCCTGACCATTCTCCCATAGTATAGGCCAGCAGGCTAACTGCTCCATCAAGCATAGAAACATCACACATCTGCCCCCGGCCGGTTTTTTCACGGCTGGCAAGAGCCAGCAGTATAGCTATTACTGAATATAGAGTCCCCGCGGCTATATCCGCAATCTGTACCCCAGACATAGCTGGCGCACCTTGACGGCTTCCGGTAGTTCCAGTTACCCCGGCCAGATTCAAATAATTTATATCGTGTCCAGCTGCCTTGTACATGGGACCATCCTGTCCATAACCGCTTATTGCACAAAATATAATTCTATCATTGATACCCTTTATGTCATCATATCCAATCCCCAGATCATCCATAAATCCAGGCCGAAATTGATCAACTACTACATCGAACTGGGGTATTAATTTTTTAAATACTCTCTGGCCTTCCTCTTTCCGTATATCCAGCGTAATACTCTTTTTGTTCCGATTAACAGTATAGAAACGAGTGCTGATGCCATTTACTACTGGAGCCAGCAACCTTCCCGGGTCACCCACCTCTGGTTGTTCTATCTTAACAACTTCTGCTCCGAAGTCTGCCAGCAGCTGCGTGCAGAATGGTCCAGGCAGGTAACGAGACAAATCTAATATACGTATCCCTGTCAAGGGTAGTGTCATAATTAATTCACCTCTCTAATCTATGTTCCCCTGGTACAACAAATCACTTTCACGCTCAAAGCGGCTATTAAAAAAGGAACACCGATAGTATTCCGTCTAAAAATGCATACCAGTTCTAATCATTATTGGCAATAAATTCTTCACCCAGCTGGCTTTTCGTTAATTCTAATACCTGCTCTAATAGAGGTAGATCCTGCTCTTTCAGGTATGGTTCTCTCCCCTCCAGGATGTCATCTATAGCCTTTTCTACCGGTATAACTCGAAATTTTCTGATCCCCTGGTCCAAATAATTATGTGAATAGGTAGGAATATACTTAACTTCAACCAGCGTGGTTTCTCCAGTACTGAAATTCTTATTAAATTTCATGTTTAATATGATACCGCTGTTCCTTTCTAATCCATTCTGATGACTGATAAAATTTCCCATCGAATATATGACCAGTTTATCCTGATCGTTGATTTTAACGATTTCCATAGGCTGAATAACATGGGGATGGCTGCCCAGGATCACATCAGCGCCTGCAGCCAGAAATTCATGGGCCAGTTCTACCTGTTCCGAATCGGGCTGAGACATATACTCACTACCCCAGTGCAGAATTAAAACGAGTATATCTACCTGAGACCTGAGTTGATCGATATCTGACAAAATTTTGTCTCTATCCAGTAAGTTAAAGCAATAAGGGTTTCCTGAAGGTATCGGTATTCCGTTGGTGCCATATGAATAAGCAAGATACCCTACTTTTACTCCCATTATATCTTTGATCAGAAAAGCCTTGCTTTCTTCTTCACTGGCATAGGTTCCAACGGTATCCAGACCCGATTTCCTTAGAATATCAAGAGTACGCATAGCTCCGTCATAACCCCGGTCAAAGGCATGGTTATTAGCAGTGGTAACCAGATCAAAGCCAGATTTCTTGAAGGTATCAGCAATGGCATCCGGGCTGTTGAACAAGGGATAACCCGTATAGCCTGATTCAGATCCAGCCATAGGGGCCTCGAAGGATATCGAACTATAATCTCCCTGCTCAATAAAGCCCTGTACCTCGGAGAAGAAACAATCAAAGTTATAGGTGCCATCTGCTTGTTGTCCTGACCAAATCTGAGTGTTGTGCATCAAGCAGTCCCCAACCGCAACTAAAGTTATATCGCTGCTGAGCGGTTTAGATTCCGTTATTATATCCGGTACTTCCTGATTATCAACTGGCACCTCTACCTCAGGAATAAAACATGCCAAATGACACCAGGTAATACTACTTATCACGACCAGGATGGCAACTATTCTGGTTAGATACCTCAAGTTAAATATATAGCCAGACCCCATAAAAACCCTTCCTTTACTCTGTTAATAATATTCTCACTATTTATTATAACAGAGTGATTTCTCTACGAGCAGCTCGATGTCTAACCTGACCATACTGGCATCAATATCAGTATCCATACCATACGATTTGATTCAACTAACCTTTTAACCTCACCCCCCTCAAAATAAAAACCCCTTCTAACAAGAAGGGGCTCCTGGCTCTCTTTAAGTAATGGGCATTTATTCATGTTTTTTCCGGCTGCTGCTATTATATTTACTAAACGTCACCGATAGTATAAAAACATGAATTAGCAATTTATTTTATTTTTCTCTTATTTTCATTATATGGCAATTATATACTATCAATGGCATTTATACAATCCTGGGAAGCAGGGGATGTTGTTAATCAGTGATAATGTCATGGTATAACTCGTCAGCTAGAATGTCATCCC
>JAENYG010000066.1 GCA_016841875.1 Syntrophomonas sp. | reverse complement strand
TGATTTTTCAACGTTTTATTAACAATTCATCGTTATACTTTTCGGGAACTTAGGTTATAACTCGTTGCAGCGGTGTGTTGAAACTGCTCCGCAGTTTCAACCTTATACTTTTGAGCCTGCGAACCCCAATTGTGGTGCTCGCAGGGTGCTTCCGATGCTTAAATGAAAAGACTTTAAATAATGTTGGAATTCCCCAGGAGATGCACGTGGAGCCGCAGCCGCAGTGGTGAACCATCATGGTCAAGAATCACATCTATATAGTGAAGATATGCACTGTTAATCGATGTAAATCTTACGCAAAGTGTTCCATGATTCTTGCCCAAATACGTTGTGTTTCATGAAATTCATAATAATGCTTTTTGACATTTTTATTGTATTTTTCTAATTCAGCTAAGACTTTCATGAAATCGGGCTGGTCGAAATAAGCGCAGATTTTAGGCAAAGTCACGGTAAGTTGTTCCCGCATCTCTTGAATCTTTTCCTCATAACGATCCGGCTGGGTGATATAGAGAAGTAATGGCTTATAACGAATCCAACCTATACAGGCCTTGTAAAAGCGAGTGGTAATCTTTTCAGTATCAGCTTTGATGAACTTTAATCGGATGGGGAGAACACCTTCTAAGAGGTGATTATAGGTAGAAAACCCGTCGTGGAATGTGTAGCATGGCACGCGCAAAACTTTTCGTTCGCTCAGGCAGGTACTTAAAAAAGTATCCTCTCCTCTCGCTCCCGGTGGATTGTAAAACGGAAAAATACGGCGAGGGTCGGTAAGGTTAATACACAGATTTGCGCCGGAGATGAATTTGGCGTGGTTTGTTTCCTGCACCTCTATAGCCTCATCGCTAGTCAATATCTTGGTATCGGCATAGGTCACCCCGCCGTTTAGCATAACGGCTTTCAAGCTATCCCAGTTGATGATATCATTGCTGATAGCCTCAATAAAAGAACGGAAATCAGCTTCGGTCAAAGTGTCATTGAATTCCAAATAGGGAATAGGCGATATGTAGCCACAGTGATGTCCGTGGGTGATATCTGCTTGAGTGATATGTTCAAGATGGTTTAACAGAACATACTGTCCTCCCCAAATTGTAGTGCTGCGCGTATTAGTCACTGCCAGGGGGTATTCGTCGTCATCCATAAAAATCAGATAATCCATTTGGCGCTTTATAGCGTAATATAGCACCGCGTTACGCTTGGCTGCATACCCTCGGCCAAAGATCATGCGTGCTTCATCAAAATTGATGACGTTTTCTCGAATTAAATAGTCAATTTCTTCTTTGACAGCGATGCCTGCAATAAATGTGCTGCTATCGATCTTCTCGACCAGGTCTGGTTTTATATTGGTGTAATCCGTTGTTTTGGTTTTATTATAATTAAGATCATATGCTACAAAAAGATTTAAACTGATTTTTATGTTTTCCACCAAACCGGATTCCTGCCAGTTGTATATGTTGGTTCTCAGCACCCTTTGAAAAGTCTTTCTCCCCGTCGCAAAACCGATTCCAACTTTAATATTTTTGCCTTCCTGCATTTTCATCACTTCCTTTCAATGCAAAATCAAAAATATCGTAGCGTTACCATTATAACAAATTAACCTAATACAAGCGGGAACGGTTCTTGACTTGTATGCCTAATTGACGTATATCGTCTGCGATGCTATCATATGTACCATCATATCAGCTTGAACCGGGTAAGTGATATCGATGTGGATAACAAGAACTTCAGTTAAAGCCCTGAATGGGGCAACATCCTACCCCTGGCATACCACCATAATTTTCATGTAAAAAAAAGTCACATTAAGCCGAGCGCCTGCATATAGTGTAAAGCGCTCTATTTTTTTGGTTCGCGCAAATATCAGGAGGTGGTTTAGTGTCCTTCCTGGGATGGTTCTTAGCCGTTGCTGCGGTTGTAAAAGGCAGTCTATTTTTATTTGCATACCTTAATAATCAAGTTTTCCCCCAGCCCTTAAATGAAGCTGAGGAAAGAAAATATCTGAAGGAATTACGGGAGGGTAGTGAAGAAGCTCGAAATATATTAGTTGAACGCAACTTGCGCCTGGTTGCTCACGTGGTGAGGAAATATGAGAGTACTGGTGAAGACATGGAGGATCTGATATCGATCGGTACTATAGGTCTTATCAAGGGCATAAAAACATTTGATGCTGAAAAAGGCGTTAAACTTGCGACTTATGTTGCTCGTTGTATAGACAACGAAGTATTAATGCATTTAAGGAACCTGAAAAAGAAACGAACTGAAGTTTCCATATATGATCCGATTGGTTATGATAAGGAAGGCAACGAAATAGCTCTAATCGATATTTTGGCTGAAGATAATGAAATAGTAGATATAGTGGATATGAAATTGCAGGGGGAAAAAATACTAGCCAAAATTGATGTGCTGAACGAGAGAGAACGTCAAATAATCGAAATGCGATATGGTATTTTTAACGGGATGAAGGAACCACAGAGAGAGATAGCGCGCAAGATGGGAATATCCAGATCTTATGTGTCCCGTATTGAGAAACGGGCGCTAAAAAAATTGGTTAGAGAATTAAGCACCGAATCATAAAAAACTGGATATTTTTAACAATATAGTATAAAATGGCCGGGTACGGCTTTTTTATTTTTTAACTAATATCAGTGAGTATAGTTGATGCTATTTTTGTTGATAAAACTACAGCAAAAAACAAAAACTACAAATAATTATATCTATTATTTTTAAACAACACTGATAATGGTATTCTATATATATGAACTGAAAGTCATAGGACTACATTAAAAAAATAATAGGACTTAATTATCAAAAAAACATAAAAAGTCTTTAAAAAATAATCAATTACGTTTATAATGATAAATAAGTCCCTAAAAAAAGCAATAATGCGAAAATGGCATTATTTTGAGGTGCAACAATGGATAGTAGAAATAATATAAAAGAAGAATTAAAATCAGGCATAACACAGATGCGTCGGAAGGTCAGTGAGCTTCAATTAGTCCATGAAGATAGACAGGGGCTGGTAGAAACTCTACAGCAGATGGAAAGAAAATACCGACTGTTAGCTGATAATGCCTGTGATATCATTTCTTTACATAGTATAGATGGCAGTGAGTGCTTATATGTCAATCCTGCCATATCTAATATTCTGGACTATCGTGAAGAAGATATTGTTGGAAGTAGTAGCTTCAAAATAACTGATATGGTCTATGGGGAAGATAAAGATGAGTTGTTGAAAATTTTTAATCGCACTTTGCAGGTGAGTGAGGCATATGGCGAACTTAGATATAAGAAAAAAGATGGTGGCCTGGTATGGTTTGAAGTGGTAGGGAGACTGATCTATGACGGGGACGACATCCCAGTAGTTCTATTAAGGGCCAGGAATGTCAACGATCAAAAGATCGTGGAGAATCAAATGGAAAAGCAATATGAGGAACTGCACCGTGGCTATGAAAAAATAGAGGAATTAAATAACCAGCTTAATGAATACCAGGAAACCTTATTGGAAACCAATGCTTTATTAATGAATAGCGAAGAACAGCTTCAATTAGCACTCTGGGGCGCTAACGAATGCATGTGGGAATGGAACATGATTTCAGGAAAATTCCTCATTTATGATAAATGGGCCAATGTTCTTGGGTATAATTGGAATGAGGAGGAAATACTTACTTCGGAGTGGGAGAGTTATTTTCATGCCGATGATTTTCTGATTTTAAGCCAAGCCCTGCAAACTTATCTGGAAGGAAAAGCACCGCATTTTACAGTTGAAGTACGAGTTAAGAATGGACAAGGTGCATATATATGGCTGCTGGTCACCGGCAAGCTGGTTTTCCAGGATAACAGAGGCAGAACCTTGAGAATGATAGGTCTTGGACAGGATATAAGCTGCCAGAAACAGGCTCGTCAAAAACTGGAAGATAGTGAAGCTAAGTACAGAGATTTGTTTGAAAAAAATCCTATAGGATTATGCAAATTCGATCGGGTAGGTAATGTTACTGATGTTAATACGGCCATGGTAGATATTTTAGGTGCTTCTTCTCAGGAAGAAATTCAAAAGCTAAACATATTCTCTAAAGACAATTTAGAGATATTACCGATATTGGACGATCTGCAGGAGTTATGCACTAGCGGTGAAAGTGCCAACGGGGAATTACAGATAACTACTAGATGGAATAAGGATGTGTGGATCTACTATCGCATTGATCCCGTGATCGATGAAGAGGGCAATTTCCTGGAGGCCATGTTAGCATGTGAAGAGATTACTGATAGGAAAAAGGCCGAGGATAAAATAAGATACTTGAGTTTTAATGACAGTCTTACTGGATTATACAACCGGGCCTTTTATGAAGAAGAGCTTAAGAGATTGGATACCAAAAGGCAGCTGCCTCTTACGATAGTTATGGGGGACCTAAATGGGTTGAAGCTGATTAATGATGCTTTTGGACATAAACAGGGAGATATCGCCCTGCAAAAGGTATCTGAAGTACTTCGTGTTTCCTGCCGTCATGAAGATATTATCGCTCGTGTGGGAGGAGATGAGTTTGTTGCTCTGCTGCCCAAAACCAGTGCTCAAGTAGCTCGCAATATATGCCGGCGTATCAAGGAGAATTGCCAGAAAGTAGAAACTGCCAACATGAAGTTGAGTATTGCACTGGGTATGGCCACCAAAGAGAGCATAGAGCAGGACATCGCCGAAATAGAGCATGAAGCAGAAGAACGTATGTATAGAAATAAACTCCTGGAAAATAGAAGTACTAGAAACTCATTTATTAATTCTCTGGAGGAAACCCTGTGGAGCAGGGGACATGAAACTAGAGAACATACTAGCCGGCTGCATCAAATACTGGAGGCGGTCAGTTACAAAGTAGGATTAAATAATAGTGAGATAGCTAATTTGAAATTGCTAGCTTCCCTACATGATATAGGTAAGATAGCTATTCCACCTAGTATACTGGAGAAGGAAACCGGACTTTCGGAAGAAGAATGGGATACTGTAAAGAAACATCCGGAAATTGGTTATAGGATTGCCCTCTCGGCTCCCGAACTGGCCCCTATAGCGGAGGCCATACTCACCCATCATGAAAACTGGGACGGAACCGGTTATCCATTAGAAATAAAAGGTGAAAGTATACCTTTGCTGGCTCGAATTCTGGCTATTGCTGACACCTATGATGTAGTTCGCAATGGTCGCCCCTACCAGCAAGCTCTGTCAAAAGACAAGACTCTCCGGGAAATCAAGGCCTGTGCTGGTACTAGATTTGATCCCAAGCTGGTGGATGTTTTTGTGGAAGAGATATCTTCTAGAAGCGAATTATAAGGTGTCAAGGGGACGGTTCGAGACCACTGAAAAACACCTTATAAAAAATGACAATAATAC
>JAENYG010000017.1 GCA_016841875.1 Syntrophomonas sp. | reverse complement strand
GACGAAGTATTGGTTTAGTGGCATGAGTAAGTCCAAAATAATGTCCGCACCCCCAAGCCGGACTATTAATCCCGCCTAAAAACAAAAAGTATTCCAAGGATAACATGATTCTTTTGATACTTATTTATAAGCTCAAACAGATGCTGTCTATTAACGATATCGGAGAATTATTTTCCCACCTTTTTGAAGGATTAAAACAGGATGACAAATTCCTGGAGAAAGTATATGATACTTTTCTGGAGATAGAGAAGGACAGATATACCCGGCTGGAGGAATATGCCTTTCATGAGATGGAGTCTATTAATAACCTGAGCAGCAGGATCGAAGGGGAATCTGAGCAATTACAGTGGTTTTTGCTGGTTATGCTTTTGCTGACCCGGGCAGAAACGGAAAGAAGGCTGGCTGAAAAGATAATTGATACCTATTTTTAATATTAAATTTGTAATACAGGAGGATTTATGCAAAATCAAATCTTAAATATTATAGCTCGAACCAGCAGTATTGATATCAATAAGGTTAGCAGTACCGTAAAGCTGCTGGATGATGGAAATACGATACCTTTTATTGCCAGATACCGGAAAGAAATGACCGGAGGACTGGATGAGGTACAGATAAGGCAGATCGCAGAGCTGTTGAATTTTCATCGCAGTCTCAATGAACGCAAACAGGATGTAGTTCGCTTGATTGAAGAACAGGGAAAATTGACTGCTGAACTGCAGCAGGAGATTATGAATGCAACTACCATTACCCGGGTGGATGATATCTACCGGCCTTTCCGCCCCAAAAAGAAAACCAGAGCCGGTGCGGCCAGAGAAAAAGGACTGGAACCGCTGGCCGAGTATCTGCTGTCATTTCCATTACAGGGCAACATTTTCGATAAAGCTGCTGAATTTTTGAGCCAGGAAGTGAGTTCCATCGATGAAGCTCTTAAAGGAGCTCGGGATATTATAGCTGAAAATATAGCTGATGATCCATCAGTACGGGGTTGGATACGTGATTTTACCCGCCGTCAAGGACTTATTAGGTCCACCGCCCGCGACCAGGAAAAAATATCAGTATATACCATGTATTACGATTATCAAGAAGAAATTAAAAAGATACCAGCCCATAGAATACTGGCCATAAACCGCGGTGAAAGGGAAGATATATTAAAAGTAAAGATCGATGTGGATGAAGCCCGGATAGTTAAATATCTGGAGGAAAAGTTTGTTGAAGCAGGGTCCCTCAGTTCAGAAATGGTACGTGAGGCAATCCTGGATTCATATAAACGGCTTATTCAACCTGCAGTGCAGAGGGATATCCGGGCTGAACTTGCTGAAAAGGCGGAAAAACAAGCTGTTATTATATTCTCTAAAAACCTGAGACAGTTGCTGCTGCAGCCCCCGGTCAAGGGAAATAAGGTCTTGGGGATAGATCCCGCCTTTCGTACTGGCTGTAAGCTGGGGGTAGTAGACGAAACCGGTAAATTACTGGAAACTGGGGTTATATATCCTACCCCACCTCATAACCAGACAGCGGAGGCTAAAAGATTTCTAAGCCGGATAGTCTCCCAATATGATATTGACTTGATAGCCATAGGAAATGGCACCGCTTCCCGGGAAACTGAAAAATTTGTGGCCGATTTTATTAAAGAACAAAAAGATCGAAGTCTTTTTTACATAATCGTGAATGAGGCAGGGGCCAGTGTATATTCAGCATCTACCCTGGCTGCCCATGAATTTCCACAGCTGGATGTGTCGGAAAGGAGTGCGGTCTCTATTGCCCGCAGACTGCAGGATCCCCTGGCAGAACTGGTGAAGATAGAACCTAGAGCGATTGGGGTAGGTCAGTACCAGCATGATATAAATGATAAAATTTTAGAGGAGAAGCTTGCTGCAGTAGTAGAAACAGCAGTAAATTATGTTGGTGTGGACTTGAATACTGCATCTCCATCGCTGTTAAGTTATGTAGCTGGTATCAATATGCCGGTAGCAGAAAACATAGTCAGATTCAGAGAGAGCAATGGGGAATTCAAACAACGCCATGATTTACTGAAGGTTCCCCGCCTGGGACCAAAAACATTTGAACAATGCGCCGGGTTTCTAAGGCTGCCAGGAGGAGAGCACCCTCTTGATGCAACCGCCATACATCCTGAGTCATACCCACTGACTGAAAAAATGCTGCAAATGCTTGATGCCCATCTGGAGGATATAGGAAAAACTGAACTCAAAGAAAAATTAAAACAGCTTAATTTACGAAGTACAGCCGAACATCTTAATACTGGAGTGCCTACCTTAAAAGACATTGTGGATAATCTCAGCAAGCCAGGACGGGATCCCCGGGAAGATCTTCCCACTCCGGTTTTCAGAGAAGATATACTGAACCTGGATGATCTGAAAGAAGGAATGGAACTGCAGGGGACAGTAATAAATGTAGTTGATTTTGGAGCATTTGTAGATATAGGTCTAAAACAGAGCGGTATGGTACATATATCGCAGCTAGCCGATTACTATGTGAAACACCCCATGGACGTAGTCAATGTAGGTGACCGGGTTAAAGTACGGGTGCTTTCAATAGATAAAGATCGAGGCCGGGTGGCGCTGTCCATGAGGCAGGCTTAGCTAATCCGGTATCTATATTAATTCCTGGGACAGTTCTGAATTTAGTATAGCTATAGTGCTAGGCCGATTATATATTATTTACTTACCTAGGTCCTATTAAATAGTGGGCAGGAAATATCGATAATAATATAGAAGCAGTTGTATAAAAAGTGCTTGAATTTTTTACAGGAGTGATGGTTTTGAAACCCAGACCTAGCAAAAACGATTATTACCTGAATATTGCCATAGATGTAGCCTCTAGAGGTACGTGTTTGAGAAGAAACTACGGGGCAGTAATTGTAAAGAACGATGCTATAGTTTCCACCGGATATACAGGAGCCCCCCGGGGTCTGCCTAATTGCTGTGATCTAGGCTTTTGTGATCGAGAGGCCAAAGGTGTACCCAGTGGAGAACGTTATGAGCTGTGTCGGAGTGTGCACGCCGAAATGAATGCTATAGTGAATGCTGGCCGGGGCAAAACTCTGGGTGCTATATTATATCTGTCTGGCTATGATGTACAAACTGGTAAATTAATAGATGCAGAGCCATGTTTTTTGTGCAAAAGGATAATACTAAATGCAGGCATATATAAAGTGATCTGCCGCAACGCTGATGGCAGTTCATGGGGAATCATACCGGAAGGACATCCGACTTATGATACCTAGAATGAGTCAGAGGGGACGAAGGACACAAGGGGACGTTTTTGGTGTGTCATCAAAGGGCTTAAAGATGACACACCAAAAACGTCCCCTTGTGTCCTCAGTGTCTGTCAGCCCGGTAATGCCGGCCGTTTTATTTTAACGACTTTGAATCAGGTTTATATAACGGAATATTGCATATACTCTAACTGCGATCAAACGGTTATGGAGATGTTGAGGTGTAAGCGAATGGCCGTAGTAGCCCTGGTAAAATGTGAAAGTTATGATTATTCAGAGGTTAAAGCCGCCGTTGAAAGAGGACTGGATCTGATAGGTGGATGCGAGCAGTTCTTTAAAGTGGGAGAAAGGCTTCTGCTAAAGCCTAATCTTCTGGCCCCTGCCTCTCCAGAAGAATGCGTTACCACTCATCCAGCAGTGTTTAAAGCGGTTGGCGAAATATTGGCCTCCGGAGGTGCAAAGCTGAGCTATGGTGACTCTCCGGCTATGAGCAGTCCCTTCAATGCTGCCAGGAAATCAGGGATTTATCAGGCAGGTCAGGAGTTAGGTATAGAAATGGCTGATTTTAAGGAAGGGATCAAAATATCTTTTCACGAAGGGAAGCAGCACAAAAGCTTTGTTTTAGCCCGGGGAGTAGTAGAAAGCGATGGGATCATAAGTCTCTCCAAAATGAAGACTCACGGACTTACCCGCCTGACCGGGGCAGTCAAAAATCAATTTGGATGTATTCCGGGAGTATTAAAAGGGGAATTTCATGCCAAATTACCTGAATTGGATGACTTCGCAACCATGCTGGTGGATCTTAACCTTTTGATAAGGCCGCGATTGTATGTGATGGATGGTATTATGGCTATGGAAGGAAATGGCCCCCGAGGCGGCCAGCCCAGAAAAATGAGTGTGCTGTTGTTCTCCACTGATCCAGTAGCTCTAGATGCTACTGTTTGCAGAATGCTGGGTGTAAAACCCGATGATGTTCCCACCATCAAAATAGGTCAAGAAAATGGTTTGGGGCAGTATGCAGAAGATTTCTTAAGGTTGGTGGGGGACCCGTTAAACACATTTGTGACCAGTGATTTTGCAGTTGCCAGGGGCGGTTTGGTTTCCAATTTTAAAAGTAAGCGTCTAAGAAATATAATCGTTCCCAGACCAGCCATAATTGATGCCAAATGCATTCAATGCGGTATCTGCGTGAATATGTGTCCGGTTAGCCCCAAGGCGGTTGATTGGGAAGGGGAAGAAAAAAAGAACACACCGGTATATAATTATGACCGGTGCATAAGATGCTATTGCTGTCAGGAAATGTGCCCGGAGGGAGCCATAGAAATAGTGACTCCACTTGTAGGCAGGCTTTTTAACCATTTTAAACCATGACAAAGGAGAACCGGGGGACAGTCCCTCTGCCTCCATAGCGCAAGACAGCAGGGACAGTCCCCTTATTCACTGCAGTTTTTGTAAACCGAATTTACTTCTTTAACCGCACTGGCGGTGGAAATAAATGCTGGCATATGAATTAGATCAATAGTCAGCAGGTTGTTGCTGGTACGCTTGACATTGGCGATAAAATCCAGGCTAGGTTTATTCAGCTTGTCACTTTCCAACCTTATATGCCATCTCCCGATATCCTTATCCGGAACCGTCCAAACGGTAATTTTATAGTTGTTATTTTGGGCAAATTCACTGACCCTGGAACGCATGGCGGACTTCATGCAGTTAAACCGCTTTTGGGTTACGTTCTTATAATTTAAACTTCTGCTCATACCTCAATCCCCCGTGAACACTTTATGATCCATATTATTCATATTGCTCGGGAAAGGTGCGTGATATTACCGTGCATGAATTATGTCTCAGCTGCAGATCAGAGGGAGAGTCTTCTAAACCTGCAAACGCTGATAATGATTTACCAGTCTGTTAAGTAGATGAAATACTAAATTGCTTCTTAAAATAGGCTAGGCTGGTGAAAAAACGGAATGGTATGTAAGTGTGATTAGGTGTATAATCGTAGAAAATTTCGTGCTGGAGATGGTCAAATATGCTGATTAGGAAGGCTGTAACCGATGATGCAGCGGCTATTGCTAAAGTGAATGTAGACACCTGGAGGTCAGCATTCTGCGGTATTATTTCTGATGCTTATCTTAAAGCCCTATCATATGCCGATAGGGCAAAGAATTTTAATGAATTTATTTGCCAATCGGGCGATTTGGAATTTGCCTATGTAGCAGAAGATGAGGTGGGAGCAATTGTCGGTTTTACCATGGGAGGGAAAGAACGAGAGGGCATTGATCATTATGCGGGAGAGATATATGCCCTTTATGTATCAGAGCCATGGCAGAAGAATGGTATTGGTAAAATGCTGGTTAAGGCAGCGGCCGGCCAGCTTTTTCAGTCCGGGATCTCGTCTTTGATGCTGTGGACTCTGGCCCAGGGATCAGCCTGTGGTTTTTATGAAAAACTGGGCGGCAGGCTCATTATAAATAAACCATTTATCATAGAAGAAGACGAAATTAGGTTCGCAGCTTATGCCTGGGATAATATAGAGGTGCTCTTGTAAAAAACTATTAAGGGATTATAGCAACAGTCGCTTACTCATTAATGTAAGCGTTAGCTACCAGGGAGTCATATAATTTTAAGGCCATAAAAAGATTAGCCTGCGTTTGAGTAGTGCTGAGGTCAACTTCCAGAAGTTCTTCGATTTTATTCATCCGGTAGCGCAGAGTGTTTACATGGATGAACAGGCTGCTGGCCGTTCCTTTCCAGTTCATATTAGTATCAAAAAGCAGACGCAAGGCAGCTATTAGTTCAGATTCGTATGCATTATCGTGGTCGATGAGTTTTCCCAGCATTTTATAACAGTAGTCTTTTAATACTTCTGGATCATGCATGTAGAGCAGAGTGAATATTCCCAGGTCCTGGAAATTTTTAATAAAATTTTTTTCACCCATTAATCTGCTGACATGCAGGGCGGTCTTGGCTTCATTGTAGCTTCTATGCAGTTCCATTAAAGGATACTTCTGCCCAATACCAATCGAGCATTTAATGTTGAATCTTTTTTCCATATCATTTTTATGCTTACTTATATTGTTATAATGTCTGTCCCAGTTAGAGTCTATTTCCAGGGTATCATCCTTAAAGTGAACCGGGCAGATTACAATGAGTGAATTCATCCATATGCTGCAGATCGGGTCGTAATTCCTGCTTTGCAGCCATTCTTTACTGTACGAATACAGAGTATCTATATTAATATCACTTTCGGGCTCGATAATCCCGATGTAATATATCTGGTTTATATCCAGTTTCTGTTTATCAGTATTTTTCAATACCTCTCTTAGATGAGCATTATTGTTATACAACAGATCCTGCAGCAATTCATTCTTCAACGATTTTTCCACCCTTTCAATAGACTTCAAATTGGCAAAATAACATTTAAAGGCCAGTCTGGTATGGTTAATAAAGGGCAGTACATCGGGTAAGCTGTTTTTCTCGATATCATAGATAATAATATAGGCATCGATACTATCCTGTCCTACAGGAAAGCATAATTTTTTTTCCGCTTCCTGGTAAAGAAATTCACTGTTATCAGGCATTTCAGATATATTGATGTAGTGATCATCTACCAGTCCCGGGTGTCCTTCTGGTATGGCAGGATAATGCACCTTTCCATTATCATCACAGATGATAAAGTGTTGTTTAATATTGTGTTTAAGGTAGGCTGTTACCCCCTTTAAACCATTCACCAGTGTGTCTTCCAGCAGTTGGTAGCTTATCATCTCATTCGCTGGCACCATGGTCACCTCCCGACAAGCAGGTTTATGCTGCTATCTATTCTGCTAAACGATTATCTTGCTTAATAACTCACCAATTATAACTTGAGTATAGCAGAAATTATTTATTCGGTAACTTGTTCCGGGATACAAGATTTTATAGTGAATTCTTGTATTTCTGGACAAAGGTAAGTTTTGGGTACTGAAAGAAATACTGCTTAGAATGTCAGGAAAATTAGCTGTCTTTAATAGCACTAATTTATCAGGCATAAGAGTTTCTAGAAACCAAACTTTCAAAGCTTTGAATAAAAACAAAAAAACAGCCACCTAAGGCGAAAGTATTTCTATAAGAGGTTGGTTGTGGGTATGAGTTGAGAAACAGGAGGTATTGAATTGGAGGATAAAAGCCGGGATTCTAATCACCGGAGGTATCCTGGGAAAAACAGAACCATACTAATTGTTGCCCTGCTTGCTGTAGTTTTAGCATCCGGTACTGCTCTGGGGTTAGTAAAGGCCAGTGAAAACCCATCTTTTTGCACTGCGTGCCATATTATGGAACCTTATTACCAGTCCTGGGATAATAGTTGTTTGCTGGCCCATGTCCATGCTGAAGAGGGTTTGACCTGTCATGAATGTCATGACGAAAGCCTCGGTGCCAAAGCTCAGGAGGGCTTCAAGTATGTAACCGGTGATTATGAAGAACCATTACCACAGCTTGATTTTTCCAGAGAAGATTGCCTGGAATGTCATACTGACTTTGAAGAGGTTATGGTCAGTACTGACCATGGCGGCGGTGAAAATCCCCATGATTCTCCTCACTGGGAGGACATGGAATGTACCATGTGTCATAGTATGCATGGGCAATCACAAGTATACTGCACCCAGTGTCATGATTTTGAATGGGCTGAATATCTAGGTGAAAATTGGAATTATTGAGGCATGGGGGAAATTTTCTACCCCAAGGCTATATATTACAATGTATCAATCAATGGAAGGGAGATATCATAAATGGCGAAAGAGATAGGAAGAAGAGATTTTGTTAAGAATATGGCGTTAACCGGTGCGGCTTTGGCCGGTGCTGCTGCACTGGGAGGATGCAGTCAATCCTCAGCTTCGGATAGCAGCTCAATAAAATGGGATGAGGAAACTGATGTACTGGTAATTGGATCTGGGTTTGCTGGATGTGCTGCAGCTATTGAAGCTGCCCTGGCAGGAGCCCAGGTTAAAGTGCTGGAAAAAATGGACATCACTGGTGGGAACTCTCGCATCTGCGGAGGTGCTATGGCGGTGGCTGAATCACCTCTGCAGGAGAAGGAGGGCATCCAGGATTCACCTGAGCTCCTGGTAGAAGACATGTTAAAAGCGGGATTGGGACTTAATCATGTAGAAAAAGTAAGGATGATAGCAGAAAAATCGTTAGAGACACTGCAGTGGACCATGGATGTTTTGAAAGTTGAATGGAGCGACCAGATGATGTGGCCCGGAGGACACTCGGTAATGCGAACTTATCGAGCTGCAAACAACTCGGGATCAGGTATCCTGGAACCCGCCCTGGCTAAATTAAAGGAATTAGGAGTGCCGGTAGAAACCAATATGAAAATGGCCAGGATAATATGCGATGAGAATAGGCGCGTACAGGGGGTTGAGGCTATAGACAGGTATAAGTTCAGTTCCGATTCTGGCAGCGGTTCTAGATATATCAAGGCTAGAAAGGCGGTGGTCCTGGCAGGAGGTGGTTTTGGAGCCAATGTGGCATTAAGAACCACCCAGGATCCGCGTTTAACTGAAGCAATTGACTGTACCAACCACCCCGGCTGTACAGGAGATGCACTGCTTGAAGCATTGAAAATCGATGCTTTGCCGGTTCATTTATCCTGGATACAGCTGGGGCCCTGGGCTAGCCCGGATGAAAAAGGATTTGGACTCACACCATTTTTCTCCACCCTGGAAGGAGCACAATGGGGAATCATGGTCGATCCGTCTACTGGTAAAAGAATAATCAATGAAATGGGAGATAGAAAACAGAAATCGGATGCTATCTTAGCAACCGGGCATGCAGCCGTAATGTTTGTTGACTCAGTTGGTATACAAACGGTGCAGGAGGGAGTAGTAGATAAAATACTTAATAAGACCATGTGGGAATTTGACAGCCTGGATGAACTGGCCAGTCACTTTGAAATACCAGCTGATGCGCTCAAACAAGAGGTTGCTCGCTACAACTCATTTGTAGCTAATGGAGAAGACCTGGATTTTCATAAACAGACCATCAAAATGGCTACCCTGATTGAAAAGCCCCCCTTTTATGCCGTTCGCCTGTGGCCCAAAGTACACCACTGCATGGGTGGGGTAATGACTGACCTGGAGTGTAAGGTTATGGATTTCAATCTTGAAATTATCAAAGGCCTGTATGCTGCTGGAGAAATTGCCGGTGGAACTCATGGAGCATGCCGGGTGGGTAGTTGCGCTATTCTAGATTCCCTGGTGTGCGGACGGGTAGCGGGTCAGAATGCCGCCCAAGAAGATGCCTGGGCATAATTGGTATCAGTTAACTGATCGAGATAGAAAATAAAGGAGTATAATATGTTTGGTGCATTACTGTTACCGGTGTTTAAGGCTTAATATATTTCCGCATAGCTATGATTAACAGTACAAGGATTGACAAGAGGGAGACTGAAACTTCAGTCTCCCTCTTAAAGATTAGATAATTCGGCAGTTGCACCTATTACTGGATATATTTTTCCGTGTTGGAAGACATTACAGTGGTTGATTAGTCCTCAAAACCATTAATGTCAAGTGTATCCCATACCTTAATGGCCGTATACAAGTTCACCCGGGTAAGCATCTGGGAAAGATCCAGACCGAGTATCTCCTCTATTTTGTTTATTCGGTAATACAGAGTATTGATATGCACAAATAGTTTATCAGCGGTTTCTTTGAAATTATAGCAGTTATCCAACAGTTCGCGCAGGGTGGGCAATAGTTTGTTTTCGGTTTTATTATCATATTCCAATAATTTTCCCAAGGTATTGAAGCTGTAACTTTTCAAACTAGCTGCATCATGGGAAAACAGGATGGAGAATATACCGAGATCAGAGAATTTCTGGACCATACCCTTCTGGCCCATGAGCCGAGGCAAAGTCAGTGCAGTGCGAGCTTCAGCATAGCTTTTATGCAAATCTATCAAAGGATAAATTTGTCCTATGCCATGGGAAGTAATAATGTTGAATCTTTTTTCCAGGAAATCCTTTAAATCATAATTGTTCATGGGGCCAGGTCGCTTTGCTTTAACTTCCAGAGTATCGTTTTCGAAACGAGCTGGGATGATAAGCAGCAGACAATCGGAGCTGGCAATAGGAATGACATCTATTTTTAATCTTTTTAGATACTCCCGCGAATATACGCTGATTAACTGCCAGTTTATAGGATCTACTGTCTCCGCTTCTATTATAGAAACCAGGTATGGCCTATCTATATCCAGGTTTTTTTCACTTAGTCTGATTATGTCTTTAATATTGACATTACTCTCGTAGATTAGATAATCAGCCAGTTCTTTTTCGAAGGTACGGTTACCCATAGTTATCTTAGAAAAGTAGCATTTAACCGCCAATTTTACTTCCTCTAGAATTGGGACAGTTGCTGCCATCAGCTCGGGAGGGAGTTTTTTCACAATAATGAATGCACTGGAACCATTATAACCAACCCGGTAATATAGAGACTTTTCCCATTCATGGTAATAAGGCTCATTTTGGGTTATATGCATAGGAAGCTGAATAGAAATATCATTAATTTCCTCAGGTTTTCCAGTTATATCCGGATAATGTATTTGACCATTGGTGTCGGTTATTATTATAGGACGATTAGTCATTTTTTCCAGATAGGAAGCTACGAAAGACAGGCCTTCATCAAGAACCCCATCAACTAGCTGATAGACACTTTTAGGTGCTGTACGCGCTAAAGCCATAAAACATCCTCCTTATCATAACCGTAGTCTAAATAACCATATTGCAATAAATATGCCAGCTTTTTGCACTTTGACTTTCAGCCTAAATCGTCGTTTAATAGAATTAAAGGGTTCTTAAAATCGGTCATAAAAAGATAATCCTATATATTAATTTTTGAATGTGTACTAAAATGAGAATCTTCATTAGGTTAATAGATTGCCGAATTTGTTTTAATTAGAATAGAGATATTATATTGCTGATGAAGGAAGTTAGGGTAAGCCTGAAAAGGGGTGACTGATAATCATGAAATCGCTGGAACAGATGCTGAGCCCGATGATTAAAAACCGAGGTATCATTGCCCAAACTCTTGATCAAAGTGATATTATGCTAATGGAAAAAATCCAAAAGCAAAAAATTGATGTAGTTTATCAACGTATCAGCCCATCCCAGGTTGATAGGGTTCTCCCGGAGGTAGTAGAATCATGGATCAGGTCATATAATTATGGCCTGGATCTCTTTAATTACAATTACGGCCCAATTTTAGATAAACCCGAATTTACAGAATTGCTGCGAGAAAAAGACCCGCTGATTCAGGCGGCTGATCCATATCTTCGTCAGCTAGAGACCATGTTATCAAAATCGGAATGCATAATTCTCTTATCTGACGAACAGGGCGCGATGCTTCGGGTAATTGCAGGTAATGAGCAATTAAAGAAACAGAATAAAAGGTTCCATTTAGTGCCGGGTTCGGTTTGGACCGAAGAGACAGTAGGTACTTGCGCTCATGGAATAAGCTTGATATCAGGTACTCCTATGCAGATATGCGGTCCTGAGCATTATTGCGAAACCTATGAGCAGATTTCTTGTTCGTCTGCTCCGATTTATGATGGGAATGGCAATATGGCAGGTACTCTTTGTATAGTCAGTCCCAGTTTTCACCAGCAGAGTTATCATTCTCTGGGTCTGGTGGTCTCAATGGCCTGGGCGGTTCAGAATGAATTTCAACTAGCCTTGAATAACGAGCTTCTAAGTGTTACTCTGGAATCGGCCGAAGAGGCGGTAATAACGATTAATAAAGCAGGAATAATCACCAAGGCCAATTTAACGGCTAAAAAGATAGTGAAATATCTGGATAGAGACCTGGTAGGTATGCAAGTTGAAGCTGCACTGGGGAATCAACCATTAATAAGAGAGGTGCTGGAAACAGGAAAGCCGATACTGGATGCCGAGATAGAAATTGAGAGATGGAACCAGCGGCTGCACTTGCGTTCTGCCCAACCGGTTAAAGATCACTATGGCAAAAATTTCGGCTGTGTATTGACATTGAAAAAAATCGACCGGATTAAGAAGATAGGCAGCATTAAAATAAGTGGTGCAGAAGCAAGATTTACCTTTGATAAGATAATTGGCAGTTCTCCCCAGCTGGCAGAATCTAAGAATATGGCCAGAAAATTTGCTCCCCTGGATGCCAATATACTCATCCAGGGGGAAAGCGGTACCGGAAAAGAGGTGTATGCTCAGGCTATTCATAATGAAAGCCGGCCAGAGGGACCATTTATAGCTGTGAATTGCGCGGCTATACCTAGAACATTGATTGAAAGTGAGTTGTTTGGCTATGAAGGGGGAGCATTTACCGGAGCCGAACGTCAAGGGCGGCCGGGAAAAATCGAGATGGCTGATGGGGGAACCTTGTTCCTGGATGAGATCGGTGATATGCCCTTGGAAATACAGCCGGTACTGCTCAGGGTTTTGGAAGAAAAAAAATTAATGCGGGTTGGAGGGAGCAGGTATATCCCAGTTGATTTTAGATTGGTTACCGCCACTAACAAAGACCTGCTGGATTTAATACATGACAAACACTTTCGGGAGGACCTGTACTATCGCTTAAAGGTGCTGAAGATATATATTCCGCCTCTCAGGGATAGGGGGGCAGATATTATAAGGCTGGCCAAATATTTTATAAATACCATAGCTCAAAAGCAGGAAATCCCCGTACCTTCTCTGGATGACGGAACCATATTCCGCTTGTGTCAGTACAATTGGCCGGGTAATATCAGGGAACTTGAAAACGCTATGCTTTACGCTGTCAATACCTCCATCGATGGGGTTATTAAACCTAATAATCTTCCGGAGGAAATCAGCGGCTTATTTGCTGCTGCCAGCCATGAAATGGATAAACTTGATTATATGCCAGAACATACAGCTGTTGAAAACAGCCTATCTATTAAGGAGATAGAAAAAATAACCATCATTCAGACTCTGCTGCAAACAGGATCTAATGTCTCGGAAGCTGCAAGCATATTAGGGATGAGCAGATCTACCCTTTATAGAAAGATAAAGGAATTTAATCTGCTTGATCAGATAAGACCAAAAGAATAAGCTTACAATCAATTATTGCCTGAATATTCTTCTTAGCAGATAACGATTTAATAACATTGTAATATAAAGAGAGTCTGAAAAAACTCAGACTCTCTTTATTTTCATTTAGCATAAAAGTATTGGTAACTTTCTAACCCAGACTCAGTACATTCTTACCGGCCAGGTAACCAAAAGTAAAAGCTCGTCCGTGGCTGTTGCCGGGCAGGTTTACGCAATAATCATTGCCATAATAGCTTCCCGAGGCATTGCCAGCGGCATAAAGGCCAGGGATGACATTCTTTTCTTCATCCAGTACCTGCAGCTGTTCATTGATCTGCAACCCACCCAGAGTAACCAGGAGCGCAGTGCCCAATGGTACTGCATAGAAAGTGGGTTTTTCGATCTTGGTCAGGCAGGCCGCCCGCTTGCCAAAATCGAGGTCTACACCCTGTTCGGCCAGTTCATTGTAGCGCGCTACAGTTTTCAAAAATACTTCTTTGGGGACTTCTATTTTGCCAGCCAGTTCCTCCAGCGTTTCAGCACTGCGGATATAACCTTTTTCGATGTAGGCCTTTACATTTTCAGGATTATGGAAATTGGTCCGCATGTCCTTGCAGGCCACCAGTTTAAAAGAGGGTGCTTCTTCCGTCCATTTGGCGTCCCAAATTGCCCATCTAAAGTGTTCCGGCTGTTGCCGCATTGCATTGCAGAGATAGGCATAGGGCAGTTCTTCATTTTCAAAACGCTGGCCGCGGACATTGATATGCAGCCAGGGCTGACGCATCAAGGCATCGGCCAGGATGGGGGCTCCCGGAACCGCAAAATCGAAATACATCGGCGCATGAGGGAATTCATCTATGGCTGCTCCAACCCACATGCCCATCTTTTGTCCATCCCCGGTATTACATGGGCCGGTTACCATCTCATACATGTTGGCGTGCATATTTTTGGTGGAAGGAATATAGTATTCACGCATTTCCTGATTGGCATTGTAGTCGCCGGAGCAGATGACAACCCCTTTATTACCAACAAACTTGGTATAAGCTCCTTCGGCTCCGCCAATGACTGCTGTGACCCGGCCGTTTTCCTCGCGCACCAGTTGGGCTGCCGGAGTCTCATAATGGAATTCTACACCAGCATCTTCACAGCCTTTTTTTAGAGCGTAACGCATCGAAGCAGTCCAGGGATCGGTTCCGGTTGGTGCATCTGCTACCGCTGCTTCACTGGGATCCATTCTGAAACTTAATGTGGGATAGCCTTTGATCGTAGTTCCCGGGGTCACGGTTTCATCCAGGGGTACCGGTTTAGGTTGGCAGCCATAGCTTTCTGCTTTGGCCATTATCCAGTCAGCAACCGCACCGCTGTTTTCTGCCCACAGGGAAACAACTCTCTGGTTGCCTTTGTAAGCACTGTACCTCATGATCTCCTGGACGGCGTCCATTTTGTTTATTTCATTGTTGATCTGCTTCTGCATCTTAGTTCCAATGGCTCCATAATCATTACCGCGGAAGTTGACCCTTTCGGTCTTTTCCAAAATAACCACTTTGGCACCTTCTTCAGCGGCGGCCATGGCAGCGCATAAACCGGACATTCCTGCTCCAATTACAACCACATCAGCAGTGACAGTTTGTTTAATCTCACTGTCCGGAATGGGATCCGGTTTTTTTAAAAAACTGGGAATTGAACTTTCGCCCGTCGTTTCTGATGGGGCAGGTGTCTCTTCATTGGGGCTGCAACCAATTAAGGTGCTGCCCGAAGCGAGTACTACTGTACCAACGGCTGCTCCCTGGATAAACTTCCTGCGTGATATGCCTTTAGGTAATTTTTCTTCTTCACTCACAATCTTATCTCCCTTCCTTAGCTACTAAGCAAATACTACTTTTTCGCTTCCTTAGCGTTGTTCCCCTGCCGAGCATAAATTGCGTCCTGTATTATGGTGCCGCAACAAAATGAAGGTTTCCTTAGTTTCCCCCACCGGGTGAACCCCAGAGAGGGGGCTGTATTATTTAGCTGCTCGGCAAATAAAGTCAAGTCCTCAATTATGGATATTGTTTGATTTCAGTATAGCACTCAGTAGTTTAACAGACATTGGAGGTACTTACGAAAGATTTAAATAAACATTGTAAAAAAAACCAAAGGCGGAATGCGAATTAATATTGTAAAATATATTTAAACTCGACAAATTTATATTATTATTATTATGATTTCAGGTAGATTTTCTGTAAAATGCTATCAATTAGGAGGACTGACTATGGAAAAAGAAGATATTAAACCAGATGGTTTCCGTAAAAGGTTTCTAAATAAGAAGGCACTGCTGATAATGGTTCTGGTAATAGTTGTTGTTGGAGCAGGGGGGGGTATCTACATAGTGAAAGCCAGTGACAATCCAGCTTTCTGTACTACCTGTCATATTATGCAGCCCTATTATGATTCTTATCATGGCAGTGATCTGTTAGCCAATAAGCATGCTGAAGCGGATCTAGTATGCCACGACTGTCATGAAAGTTCAATTTCAATACAGGCTGAGGAAGGATGGGCTTTTATTACCGGAAACTACACTATACCGCTCGAGAAACTAGAGGTTTCACGGGACTTTTGCCTGGAATGCCATGATGATTTTGATACTGCCGTTAAAGCAGCAACCAATTTCGAAGAATCCAACCCTCATGATTCGCATAACGGGGAAATGGAATGCAATGTTTGCCACAGTATGCATCAACCATCCGAGGTACTGTGTTCCCAGTGTCATATCTTTGACTGGATTGATGAGTTAGGCGATGGATGGGAAAAAATATAAGATTTTATAGATGAGCCCCGGTACGGGTATCATCCCATACCAGGGTAGCTGATGTACCGTCATTTCATTGCAATACCATTATGGTACAATTTGCTAATTTGCACCTGGTAAGCATATCTCGCAGATAATTAAGGAGGCAGCAAAGATAAACCTCTCTGTGTCGGCTGGCGGAACGAAAAGGGAGAAACATCATCTGGATTAATAAAATCATTCTAAATTTTCCTGGAAGGGATAATATCATCGACATTTTTCCCGGCCGCAACAATGCCAGCGATGCGTCCAAAGGTAATACAGCGGCCGTGCCCTATGCCCGGGCAGATAGTAGGATAATCATTAGCAAAGAAACCACCCGCTGTGGATCCTGCCACATAAAGGTTTTTAATAGGTTCATCATCCGCATCCAACACTTCGCAATTAGTGTTAGTACGCAGACCACCTGATGCAGTCAGTATTGTTGCCAGCAGTTTACCGGCGTAAAAGGGAGGTTTTACAATCGGGGTAAGCAGCTCGGGCCTTTTACCAAAGTCCTCGTCATCTTTTTGTTCAGCCAGTTCATTATACCGAGCTATCGTGGCCTTAAAATTATCTGCCGGAACCTTCATTTTCTTGGCCAGTTCTTCCAGGGTGTTGGCGGTAACTACCTTGCCAGCCTTGATATGCTCCTCCAGCACGGCCTGTTCAGCTTTCATATCCCATTTCTGGCCCTTCAAGCGTTCAGTTTGATCCCAGAACAAGCCGCCGCCGATACCGCTGGCGATACTTTCTTGAACATCGGACAGACCATTGGCATCATAGACGGTCCATGCTATACCGCCGGGCTCCAGCAGTTTACCACAGCTTTTTGATTGGGTATTCACATCTTCGTTCTTGAAGCGTTTACCCTTAGCATTAACGTGCAGAAAGAAGTAGCTCATGGCTCCGGCTTCCAGGTGAATAACTGTAGAATGGGGTTCAACTTTCTGCATGGCTGCTCCTACCCACATGGCTATTTTATGGCCTTCGCCCACGTTGGTTTCCTGGGGAAAATAAACCTGGGCATCAGCTTCCAGGGCAAAGGAATTGTATCTCTCCAGCATCTCCATATCCGATGCATAATCACCGGTAGTAATTATGACACCGTTACTGGCATTATACTGAGTATACTCCCCAGGCTTGCCAGCAATAACCCCGGTAACCGGACCATCGTCTTCTCTAATCAATCGTACTGCAGGCATATTGTACTGGATGTCTATGCCACAATTTCTTATGTTTCTCTCCAGGATCTTGCTTAAACCGTAATTCCAGGAATTATCTGGGTCATCTGGTGCATAAAACATATGTGTTACCGGATATTCGGTATAATCAGGCCCTTTGTAATAACCATCCCAGATACCTGCTTTCATTCCACCGGCTTCAACAATATCTACCAGCCAGTCCATGCATGCCCCGCTCTTTCTTGCGAACTCCCAGAGCAACACCTCGTCGGCTTTACTCTGAGACCATCTTATCCAATCCCGGATGACCTGCCGGTAATCCACCTCGATACCCATCATCTGCTGCAACTTGCTGCCAAACGCAGCATTATGATAGCCCCGCGCCGAGAAAGTCCAGTTTTTTTCAATAATGATGGGACTGGCCCCTGCTTCCCGGGCAGACAGGGCGGCCACCATTCCGGCCAGTCCGGCCCCAATCACCACTATGTCGGTATCCAGTGTTTTCTTAATTTCGGTAGACGGGATTGGTAAAGGCTGCTTTTCCCAACTCCATTTACAATTTGGAGTGTTCATAAAATCATCCCCCATTGATAAAGCTCTGGTAATAATTTCCCTTATTAATAATACTAGAAATAATGACTTTCTTAAAACATTGATCTACAAAATCATTTTCTATTTTTAACTGCAACTCTAATTTAGCTAGTCCAAAAAAAGCTTGATCTGTGGAATCTTTGTTTTGTTGCCAGAACATGATCTACTCCAGGAAATTGCAGGCATTAAGAGTATCCCAGGCTCTAATAGCCGTATATAGATGAAGACGGGTTTCAAACAAAGAAAAATCCACATTGAGAAGTTTTTGCACTTTGAACATCCTGTAATAAACAGTATTAACATGCACATACATCTGGTTAGCAGTTGTTGTCCAGCTGCACGAATTATCCAGTAAAATTCTTAGAGTGTCCACTAAATCAGTCCCGTATTTTTCATCATGTTTTATCAACTGACCCAGTACCTGCAGGCAGTAATTTTTGACCGTTTGAGAATCATGGGAAAATATTATGGAAAATACACCTAATTGAGAAAAATATTGAATAAACTGTTTTTGACCCATCAGGCGGGGCAGGGCTATGGCGATACAAGCTTCCTGATAACTCTGCAGTAAACCCGATGGCTTGCATATTCGTCCTAAGCCCTGAGAATAAGTTAGGCTGAATCTGTTCTCGATAGTCTGTTTAGTTGCAGTGGCCGTTTCCCTGCCCGGCCAGTCAGGATCTATATCCATAGGACCGCCTTTAGGATTCGCCCGTAAAATGTTGACCAGGCGGCCGGGGGCTATAATGGAACTGATATATTCTGAACCATCTTTGTTCATAGTTGCATTGATATAGGAACGAAGTGTAGTCCAGTCCAGATTGGGAGGACTTTCTTCGATATCTAAGACCGACACAAAATAATAATTATTGATGTCCATCTTCTGTTCATACATTTTTAGCTTATCCGGAATGCTTACATCGGCCGATAAGAAGAAATTATCATAAAGGCTCTGCCCAAAATCTTCCTTATTTTTAATCATCTCATTATACATAAAAAAGTGATATTTTAAAGCCAGATTACTTTCTTTTAGAATCGCCAGCACTGAAGCTGTGTTCTCCTGGGACATATTTTCTATTATTACATAACCGCTGCAGGTAGAGTTGTGTTGGATTTTATAATAAAGACCATGATCATTTAATAGGGAATTGGCATGGGTAGTAAACTCATCTGGAATATCTAAAAACAAATCGTTGGCTTTATATACCGCATCTGATTTATCCGGGTAGATTATTCTGCCGGATGCATCAGTTATAGTTACGGCTTTGCCAATTTTTTTCTCTAGATAGGCACCTATGAAAGGCAGACCAGCATCCAGCATACCTTCCAGTAAATAATGGGAAATTTTAAAGTCCATTGACATAAAATACACCACCAATATTTTTAAACCAATGCTAGTTTAGTGTTTACGGCTTTTCATAGTATGGCTAGTAAAAGAAGTTGTGATGCTCCCCAGTCAGGTATTTCATTCTTTATGATAATATTCTAGCTTAAGTTTATTATTATTGTCTCAGGAAATGATAAACTATTGTATTTCTGAGTGTAAGTAATAGGGAGAATCGGATATATCGATGCTCCCTATATACTCATATTTTGACTCTACACAACTTTGATTTTGACAGGTAAGGATTATACTTCTATTGATGGAACAATATCAACTGACTTGCCAGCCGCAATAATTCCAGCCAGACGACCGAAAGTAATACAGCGACCATGTCCTATACCAGGGCAAATAGTGGGGTAGTCGTTGGCAAAGAAGTCCCCAGCAGCCGACCCGGCTACAAAAAGACCTTCGATAGGCTGGTCATCTTCATCCAGTACATTCAAGTTAGTATTGGTACGCAGTCCGCCTACCATGGTCAGTACCGTACTCAGGAGTTTTCCAGCGTAGAAAGGTGCCTTTACTATTGGAGTTAGCAGCTCAGCCCGTTTACCATAATCCACATCATTTTTATCTGCCACTATTTCATTATAACGCTTAACCGTAGCTACAAAGTTATCAACCGGTACTTCCATCTTTGCTGCCAGTTCTTCCAGGGTATTAGCAGTGACCACTTTGCCGTTGCTCAAATGCAGATCCAACACCTGCTGTTCAGCTGCCAGGTCGAATTTGGTCCCTATGCGCTGGAAGGTCTGACCATAGAATAATCCGCCGCCGATGCCGGCATCAATCTGCTGTTTAACCTCGGATAAACCATCAGCATCATATACCGTCCAGGCGATACCTTCCGGTTCATATTCCTTGGTACAGCTCTTGGACTGGGTGTTCACATCTTCATTTTTGAAGCGATTCCCTAAAGCATTAACATGCAGGAAAGCATAGCTTTGCGCGCCAGATTCCAGGTGGATAACTGCTGCATGGGGTTCCACCTTCTGCATGGCTCCGCCGGCCCACATGGCCATTTTATGAGCATCACCGGTATTACATTTGTTGGGGAAATAAATCTGGGAATCAGCCTGCAGAGCGAAAGGATCGTATCTTTCTACCATCTCTTTGTCAGAGGCATAGTCACCGGTAGCTATTATTACGCCTTTGCTGGCATTATACTGGATATAGTTGCCTGCTTCTCCTGCAATTATGCCGGTAACCGGTCCATCTCCATCCCTAACCAGCTGTACAGCCGGGGTTTTATAATGGATTTCAATTCCGTTTTCCTTGATGATCTGTTCCAGAATAGGAAGCAAAACTGCGTTGCCAGCCCCTTCGATGTTACCATTCTGGTACATAAAGTCGGTGCCGTCCTGATAGAAGAAATGAGTAACAGGATATTCGGTATAATCAGGCCCTTTAAAATATCCGTCCCACATGGCTATTTTCAATCCCCGGGGTTCAACCTGGTCCCTTACCCAATCGAAACAGGCGCCGCTCTTTTCTGCAAAGAGCCAGAGTAAATCTTCCTTACATCTGCCTTGAGCCCAGTAAATCCAACGCCTTATGACCTCGCGGTACTTTACCTCTATGCCCATTTCATGCTGCAGCTTGGTGCCAAAAGCGGTGATATGACCTCCGCGAGCTGCCGTAGTATCATTTTTGTCGATAAGAATAGTCTTGGCCCCTGCTTCGTGAGCTGATAAAACTGCAACTGTGCCAGCCAGTCCGGCACCAATTACTAAAACTTCGGTATCAACGGTTTTCTTGATTTCAGAGGCAGGTATCGGGTCAGGCTTAGTATCCCAACTCCATTTGCTGTCAGTTGATGTGCCGGCCTGTCCTTCCGAAGGGGTTTCCTCATTCGGGCTGCAGCCGGCCAGCATGCCTGCTGAAGCTAAGCCTACAGCCCCAATGGCTGTGCCCTGGATGAATTTTCTTCTGGAGATACCTTTGCTACCATTTTCTTCTAAACTCATAGATCCTTCTCCTCTCTTATTGGTAATTTGTAAAAAAAACGCGAACAATGTAAAAAAAGTATTGAGTTTAGCTTAATGGTACCACGCGGAATTAAGATATACGATTAGGGGGCGATACTAAAATGTGGTCAAAAACTTGGGGTGTGCTCTAAAAGAAATTAGCTGGTGGATAGATTATAATTGAGGTGCTATTTATGAGGTGTTTTTTTAATATGGATTTTTACCAACGTTGTTAATTATAAACGTGAACGGTCCTTTTGTACAGTGAGGAGGGGAAAGTATAGATGCCCTGCGAAGGCTCCTTAAAGCAGCAGACTCAGAGTAAACGCTATATCATAAACCAAATAATGCTTAAAAAGGTTGAATCTAACAAATCAATACGTTCTGCGATTAAACAGAGAAGATCATTATAATGTACGCTGCTTTATATGCAACAACATTAAAATAAATAGCACTTAAACAAAACAGGGAGGGCTTTAAGTGGAAAATGATGCAGAAAAGGGTAAAAAGGGATGGAAAGCTGTATTCAGTAAAAAAGTACTGCTTGCAGCATTGGGATTAGCTGTTATTATGGGAGTTGGGGTAGGAGCTTATCTAGTAAAAGCCAGTGAAAAACCAGCTTTCTGTGCTACCTGTCATATTATGCAGTCCTATTACAATTCCTATCATGACAGTGATCTATTAGCCAATAAGCACGCTGAAGCGGATCTGGTATGCCACGACTGTCATGAAAGTTCAATCGCGATACAGGCCGAGGAAGGTTTTAAATTTATTACCGGAGATTACCAGATACCCCTGGAGAAGCGTGAGTTTTCCCGGGAATTTTGTTTGGAATGCCATGATGATTTTGATACTGCGGTTAAAGCAGCAACTAATTTTGAAGAATCCAACCCTCATGATTCGCACAATGGGAAAATGGAATGTAATGTCTGTCACAGCATGCATCAGCCCTCAGAGGTAATGTGTTCAGAGTGTCACATGTTTGATTGGATCGACGAACTAGACGATGGGTGGGCAGGGGCAGAAATTTAAAGTGGTTAATATCGTAAAAGGTTGGTTTTAGACAGCTGTACAAACAAAGTGCTTCAATATTGGTGATTTATCCAAAGGCATTTAAATATAAAAACTGTACAATGTAAATAACGTGTAACCAATAAACAAGCTGTATAACATAGAGAAGCAGAGGGCTGGTTTAAAACCGTCCTGGTTTACTGCATAAAGGAGCAAGCGTATGCGTCAATTTTTATATATACTGCTCAAAACTTCCTATTCTATGAAAACCGGATTGGTGCTGCTGGCTTTATTGGGAATATTTTCAGCATTAGGAACCAGTATACTCCCGGATATATTTTATCGATTGCTGCTGTTTAATCTTTTAATGATAATGTTATTTATAAACCTGGTATTATGTACCATAAACCGGCTTATCCAACTTAGAAGACAAGTGTTTATAAAGCAGCATAATCTTATGAATCAGATAAGACAGTGGGGGCTGCTGGCTTTGCATATTGGATTAATATTAATTCTGGTGGGGGGAATTATTAATACTTGCGTAGGGCAAAGTGGGACCGTACAGATTGCAGAAGGAGAAAGAGCGGTTATTGCAGAGAATGAAGCTGGAGAAAAGATAAGCTTGTTCTTAGAAGATTTTGAGATCGAACGTTATGAAAACGATATGCCTTCCCAGTACTACTCGAAAGTACAGCTATATAAAAGTGAGAGCCTGGAACTACAGTCCATTATCAGTGTTAATAATCCACTGCAATACCAGGGGATAAAAGTATACCAGCAGAGTTATGGCAATATGGTAGATGTAACGATTCAAGGGGAGGAAAAAGCTGAAAACCATACAGCAGTTGAAGGTGAAGTACTTGACATACCAGGTGGAAACTGGAGAGTGAAGGTTTTCAAGTATGTACCGGATTTTGATCCCGCTTATGGTATGGAGAGTAGATCAATGCAAGCTAATAATCCCAGAGTAATCTATTCTGTTTATAAGGGTGATGTACTATTAGGGGTAGGTGCAGCACCTTTCGGAGAAGAGATCAAAATTGATGACACCTCCTGGGTACAGTTTAATGGCTTAGGAACTTATTCGATTTTCAAAGTAAAAGAAGATCCAGGTCTGCCATACGCAGGAGCCGGAGGGATAATATTCATGATCGGGGCAGCTCTGGCAGAGATTAGTATTTTCAGAAGGAAAGCAGAGAATGGGTCTCAGATTTCCGGGCGGAGGAATGATAATGGCAGTACTGATTAAAACAGGTGTAGGTCTGGCACTATTTATGTATTTAATAAGCAGCGTTTTCTATATGGTAGGATTGAAAAATAGAGGAAAAAATCTGTTAGTGCTGGCATCAGCATCAGCAGTTATTGGTGTTCTTGCTAATATGACTGCTCTTGTGGTACGGACTATATTAAGCGGCCGATTACCTTTAACTGACGGGTATGAATTCATACTCAGCTTCACTTTTGTAAGTGTGCTGCTGTATCTGATGTATGAAAAGATGAGTCAGAGCAAAAATGGTGGGGCAGTATTGATGTTCATTGCGGCTTTATTGCTGGCATCGGTGTTTATTCTTATGCCGAACCAACATGGAACAGTTAGCCCGTTGATGCCCGCCCTTAAGAGCCCGTGGTTGACCAGTCATGTATTAACAGCAGTAATTGCCTACAGTGCCTTTACCCTCGGTGCAGCCCTGGCATTAGTACAGCTAATGAAGAAAGAAAAAAATGGCGATTTTAATGTTTATCGGACTGTAGCCGGAGGCTTTGTAATGTTATCTATATCTATAGTTTTAGGTGGCGTATGGGCGGAGGAGACCTGGGGAACCTACTGGAGCTGGGATCCCAAAGAAACCTGGGCCCTGGTAACCTGGATAATTTATGCTATATATCTCCACATATATCGCAGCAAAGGCTGGAAAGGCAGTAATGCTAACCTTATAGCGCTAGCAGGCTTCATTTTAGTGCTCTTTACTTTTTTCGGAGTTAACTATCTATTATCTGGACTGCACAGCTACGGTTAGAAATTAGCGGGGTATCCATCCAACTGAGTATGCCGGATTTATTTTGGCTTTTACCCTGCCTTTTGGGCTGGTATTTGAACTGCCGGTGCTGTCATGGCTTTTGAGCAGACTGGGAATAATTAACCACCAGCTCTTATCGAGTAATCGCAAATATGCTATATTGACTATCGCGGTATTATCCGCGGCCTTAACTCCCGGTGGAGACCCAATTTCCATGGCCTTGATGGCCATTCCAGTATATATCCTATTTGAAATAAGTGTTGTAGTAGCGAGAATAACGGGCAGCAGGCGGATGGAAACTGTGGGCAGCCCAGCCTAAAGAAAGAGGAGGAAGAACTATGTTTGGACTGATTGGCAACTTTGGCCCCTGGGAAATGGTATTTATTCTTGTTATTTTATTAATAATAGTAGGACCCGGCAAATTGCCCAAGGTAGGGGAATCGATAGGTAAAGCCCTGAGCAATTTCAAGAAAGCCCGAGAGGAAACAGATGACTATCTGGATGATTTGGCTGAAAAATAATAATCTACCCTGCTAAGATAGAGCTAGGAATAAAGCCCTCCTATAGCCTCTGAAAATATAATTCCAGGGGCTGTGCTGGGAAACATCAGGGACTGTCCCATCTGTTCTGCGTTAGCGGGAAGAGGGACGGTCCCTTTTCATGATGTTTAGCTACAGGATGCGCTTGACCAGTATTTGAGCTTTTTCCTTTAATTGGATCAGATATTCCTTTACTTTATCCCAGAACGTAAATTTATAAAAATCATCTTCGTACCAGAGATCAGATACTGTAACTAAATTATGAACATTATTATTTGTATCTAACAGGATGCCTTCGGCACTTCTTAAAGTGCGGATCTCCATATCATTGCTGGTATTCATGACCCCTGCAAAAACCTGGCCGGTAAATGTATATACCTCAATGTTATCATTTAAGGACACTATGAAATCAGTATCTCGGTCCGTTAGCCTGATTCTTTGAATGTTAGCATCTTCCACCAATACTACCGAAAAATGACCACCTTCTTTTAAGGTATTAAACCTTACATTTCCTCGTTTTACCCTTATTTCTATAAGTTCAGGAGATATATAGTCAAATGCAGCTTCTGTATTACGGTCCAGGTAAACGTAAGCCCAGCTGTTTCCGTTGATCATAAATCTGAGCACACATTTCCCATCTTCGGTGCATAAATCTTCCCCGGCCGTTAGCCTGGTTGAAGTATCTTGAACTTTAATATCTGTTATCTCTTCAGTATATTTCCTGATAGTTACCTCACCTTCGGTTTTGCATACTCCAATGCTCAGACGATCCAAATCAGGACGATAAATTTCCTGGTTAAGCCAGGCGGTGATAGCTTCCCACACCCGGGGGTCATCTGCTATAGGGGTTCCCGGGAAAGCAGTGGAGTGCACATCACCAGAGACTGCATAGCCCGGAACTCCATTCAAATATATTGATGCTGCCGTTATCAGCATGTCTCCGGAATAATAGCCCGGATAAGGTGAATAACTATAAATGTTTGCGTATTGAACATTATCATTAAGGTGAGTGCCGTATGTTTCTCCTTCATTCAGCGCTCTAAGAAAATCACTATTTTTATTAATCTGTTTTATACTAGATTCATGCCCCGATAAAAGCTGGGCCTGCAGGCTGGAAGCAGGCAGGTCGGTTATATTGATACCATGATTGGGAGTACCTACCATAATGAGTTTGCGAATATCAATATTACTATCTTGATTGTTTTCCACATAAAACCGGCCGATTAGGCCGCCTATGCCATGGGCCACCATATCTACCTGCTGGATCTTTATGTCCTGCTGCAGGTATTCCTCCTTTTTGATGTCGATGCTCTGCTGAAGTGTCTGGGTCTGAGCTCTCATAGATTCATCCAGGGCATTGCAACTGCATATTTGCGTATCAAATTTTTGTTCATTAAGGTATAGGGAACAGTTAGCCCAAATCTTATCGTCTCCTGTGAATCCAGATGTCAGTATTATAGGAGGGCGGTAAAGACGGATATCAGCAGTTATTTCCTGTTCGTTGTCATTTGCATCCAGATAAGTCAAAGCAACTATATCCAGGGTATACCATTTTGAAGTTTGAGGATCCTGGTCTTTTAACTGCCATTCGGCCAGATAATCTGGGGGAATGTAATTTATTATGCCGCTGTTGTTCTCCAGTTTTATTTTATCGTTCCAACCTAAAGAGTTTCCTTGAATTATACCCAGCTTAGGAGGCTTAACTTTTAAACTGCCCTCTTTTATGCCCGGGAAATTCAGTTTGATTTGCAGACCTTCTTTTGAACCACATACTGTCCCAATATAAGGACGATGGGTAAGTGAATTCTCTTCTAGCTCCAGCTTTATTTTTGATTCAACTGCTTCTGCTTCGGCATATCCTCTATCCGGTATGCAGAATAAATTTATACCCATTAGAAAAACGATGAGCAAACACACATACCTGCGTCCATAAAATTTCATATTTTCCTCCTATTAAATGGCATTCAATTTAAATGAACTTCTATAAAAGTTTACAAGTTCCTTTAAAAGCAGCATATTTATGCAGCGGTTTTTAATAGTGGCAGGTAGGAGAAAACAGTAAATAGAGATCAATACTTTATCTTTATCCTTGAGGAATCTAATGGTAACATATTAAACATATATAAAAATTAGAAAACTGTGTCATGGGGGGCATTATCCTGCTTAATAATAACCTGCTTATTAAATTACTTGCCATAATGGGATTAATCGATAGTCTGTACATCAGCCTGACGAAATATGGGTGTGAAATATGTGAGACGGTCCATAACAGCATATGGGGTCAGCCTTTCGGAATACCCATAGCATATTTTGGCGCACTGGGATATGGGTTGATTTATATCTGCATAAAAACCGGAAATAGAAATTATGGATTATTGTTAACTGCTGCCGGTGCTGTAACATCTATGATGTTGATCATCATACAGGCTTTTATTCTCAAACAATTCTGTGTTTTTTGCATGATATCAGCAGGAATAATGATTACTTTATGGCTGTTGCTGTGGTATCAGGAGCGGCAATCGACTCTAGCCAGGTTCATGCCCCTGGCCCCGATACTGGTGGCAGGGGTTTTTATTATGTTGGTGCTGCCTTATGGTGATACCGCAAACCAGCCTGACAAAAGGATGAATTCCTTTGATGCTGTCGAGGCAGCTCAGATTACAGACGAAAAAGAAACAGTTATATCCCAGGAACCTGATAAGGAAGCGGTAGCAGATATCAACCTGGGGGAAGGAAAATCCTCGGAGACGGCAGCAGATGGGAAAGAGACAGAAAACGTTAATGAAGGTCTGATTGATGATAATCAAAAGAGTGAAGAGGTCGGCAGCGCTACGACTGATAGGACTGCTGAAGGGGAAACCGCGGAGGTCATCCAGCCAGAAGATCCTGAAAATACTTTGACGACTTTTTATAGTGCTGACGGAAGTCCGGTCCAAATTGACATCAATAAAGACTATATTCTCTTTTTCTCCAGCCACTGTGAGGTTTGTGTTTTAGCCCTGGAGATAGTCAACCCGATGTCCGAACAGGAAAGGCCCATACTTATAGACATCTGGATCCCAGCCAGTTCCGATTTGGATAATGAAAAAAATCTGGTACAGGAGAAACTTGCTCCCTATTCCATCGATCCTATGATAGTACTGTATGATCTAGACCGGGTAAACCCGGTCCCCAAAGTACCACGATTTATTAATCAGTAAAGTGTCGCGGGGACGGTTCTTTTGACACGCTATCCGATCTTTGCGGGGGTGTCAAAAGAACCGTCCCCGCGACACCTTAACAGTCAATATGCGGCACATGGAATATGACATAAAAATTGGTGCCATCAGGACTTGTCTCCAATGTTATTCGAGCACGGTGTCGAGCTGCAATACTATAGCACACTGGCAGGCCCAACCCGGTCCCATTCTCTTTAGTAGTAATAAAGGGAGTGCCAAGTTTATCCAGTATACTCTCATCTAATCCGCTTCCCTGGTCTTTGATAGCCAAAACCACCTCGTTATTGCTGGTAAATGTTTCTATGCTCAGAATTCCCCCTGACTGCATGGCATCCAATCCATTGCGAACCAGGTTCAGGATCAACTGGCGGATTTCTCTTTCATCCAACAGGAGATCTGGTATTGGTTTCAGATTAATGCTGATATGTTTATCATGGACTATGGCCTCTGCTTGTATCAAGGGAAGGATGGCTGCTATTACATCATTGAGGTCGCCTGCTTCCAGCTTAACCTCCCGATTTTTAGCCAAGGAGAGAAATTCTGTAATGATGGAGTTGGCGCGGTCCAATTCTTCAATCATCAGATTAAAATGTTCCTTATCATGGAGGTACTTTTCGTCCTGGCCCAGTATTTGCAAGAAACCACGTACTGCAGTCATAGGATTTCTTATTTCATGGCCGATACCCGCAGCAATTTCTCCCACCAGATTTAGACGGTCTAGATAGGCCACTTCCATTTCCAACTTTCTATTTTCACTGATATCAGTAACCATACCTAGCGAACCTACATAGTTCCCGGAGTTATCTACAATAGGTTGGACGACAACAATTGCCCATAAAGCAGAACCGTCCTTACGTCGGTATTTGATATTATAGACTTCTTTAACTCCCCGGCGCCGTCTTTCCATAAGGTCATCAATCAACAATTTGTCATCTTTAAAAGTAAAATCATATAGTGACATATTGATCATTTCATCAGCATCATAACCAAGCATTTCAGCCAATTTATGGTTAGCAAATAATACCGTACCGACATCGTCAGTCATACCTATCCCTTCGTTGGCTGTTTCCACAATTCGGCGGTACATTTCTTCATTATTTCGTAATGCCTCTTCTGCCTTTTTTCTTTCAGTTATGTCGGTGATCATAGCCAGCGAACCTGAGAAATTGTTCTCTTTATCATAAACAGGAGTTATTGATGATAGGGCCCAGAGTGCATCTCCATTTTTGCGCAGGTATTTAAACTCACAAGTTTCAACCAAGCCCTGCTGCTTCAGGAGGCTATATTTTCGGGCGATAATTTCCCATTCCTCATCCATAAATTTATATAATGACTCCCCCATAATCTCATCTATATCATAGCCGAGCATTTGAGCCATTTTTTTATTAACCAGAATAATTTTATTATCTTGATCCAGCAGCCAGATCCCCTCATTGGCTGTCTCGACAATGCAGCGATACATTTCCTCACTGTTTCGTAAGGCCTCTTCTGTACGCCGGTGATCGCTTATATCGCTTATGCACTCGATAGCTCCGATGATGTTACCGGCAGGGTCATAAAGGGGTGCCGCCGTACCCCTGAGATACAAACCCGATACTCTGGCCAGGGCATAACTTCTTTCCCCGATTAAGACATTACCCTTCCTATATATTTTTTCGTATTCTTTTTCCCACTGCTCTTCCGGTTTCAGCACCAGGTCAACCAGTATGGGGCGCCTTTCACCATAAAAGGGCACAGCATAGGCATAATCACCTTGACCCCAAATATCATCACACTTTATTCCGGTCATGTCTTCGGCAGCTCGATTCCAGGCGATGACCCGGCCCTGGCAGTCAACGACAATAGTTACATCGGGCAGAAAATTGATAATGTCATCGATAACCTGCTTGGATCCCCTGAAAGCCTCTTCCGCCACTTTATGTTTCGTGATATCACGAATAAATACTGCCAGAATATCCTGGTGCGGGTAGGTATTTACTTCGAGCCATTGGTTTAGATCAGGTTCGTATAAATCAAAATGGACTTCCATATTTTCTTGCATAGCCTTCACACATTGGCTATATACATTATTACCAATGCAGCGGGGCAATAAATCTACTGCGCTGGTGCCGATAAGGTCTTGCTTAGGTCGGCCCAGGCCCTGTTCGGTTCTTTTGTTTAAACTGATAAATTTCCATTCTTTATCCAGGGTAAAGATAATATCGGTCATATTATCAAAGAGACTTTCAATGTAATGCTGGAAAGAACAATATTTTTCTTCAGCCTGTTTACGCAGGACCGCTTCATTATCTCGTTCGACCTTGAGTTCGGCCATGCGCTTCTCGTATAACTTCAATAGATGATTACCTTTGCTGGCAGTGGCTATCAATAATACCCCTCCCCTCCAAACACCTTAGACAAATTATCAGGTAGATTATCAAAAATCATGTATTTTTTCCAATTATCAACATCCAGATAATGTAAATATCGTTAAGATTACAAAAACCGCAGCCTCAGCCGCAGTTTTGCATGTCGATGTTAGTTGGATACTAATTTTTCCCATGATACACATTATTTGCTTATTAATCAATAGGATGCAAATCATGTAAAAACACTCAATTTAAGTTTATAGTCTTATGGAAAGAAATATTGTTAGAAAATACATACAATATGTCAATGGGGACGGTTCCGGTTTCATATTATCAAGCGGAACCGTCCCCATTGACATATATTATTTCATTAGTGAATAGGGGAGGAAGGTGGCGATGGAGGGAAAGGCTATTAATACTATCAAACAAATTATCAAAGCGATGAGAAAAGGCCATATACCCTTGAATATTAGTTCTATCGGAATTTCTGGTGCTACTCCTTTGATCACATAGACATTCATACCTACCGGAGGAGTGATCACCCCCATAGCTACTACCATAACCATGATCACTCCAAACCATATCGGGTCGTAACCCAGAGTATTTACCACCACCGGGAAGAAGATAGGTATGGTCAATAGAATAAGTGCCAGGGCATCGATAAAGCAGCCCAGGATCAGATAGATAAGTAGAATAATGGCCATTACCGCAACCGGAGGAAGGGGTAATGATCCGGCCCAGGAAGCTAGTTCAAAAGGGACCCGGCTGATGGCCATAAAGCGGCCGAATATCATAGCTCCAGCAATCATCAGCATAATCATGGCTGTAGTGCGGGTGGCATCGAAAAGAGATTTTTTGAAATTTTCTATAGTCAAGTTTCTACCCAGCAGTGCCACCAGCAGTACACCGGCAGCACCTACTGCCCCAGCTTCGGTGGGAGTGAACCATCCCGCAAACAGGCCGCCCATGGATAAGGCAAACACAAACAGCACTTCGGCCAGGCCGCCGCGCAGGCTGTCAAAACGCTCTTTCCAATCTGCTCTGGGTCCAGCCGGACCCAGAGCAGATTGGCGCAAAGTTAAAATCCAGATGGTGATAATATAAAACAACATAAGCATAATGCCCGGGATGATACCGGCCATAAACAGTTTTCCAATAGACTGTTCGGTAGCCATACCGTAAACAATAAATATCACGCTGGGAGGAATTAGTACCCCCAGCACTCCGCCAGCAGCAATGCTCGCAGTAGCCAGGGACATATCATAATTATATTTTTTCATTTCTGGCAGGGCAATCGCACCCATGGTTGCTGCCGTAGCCGTATTAGAACCGCAGATGGCGCCAAAAACCCCACAGGCTAGCTGAGTAGCTATGGCCAGGCCGCCCGGCCAGTGTCCAATCAGCTTATATGCAAACACATACAATCGAGTTCCAATGCCCGAGTAATAGGCAAGAAATCCCATCCAGATGAACATTACAATAACACTTAGAGAATATGAAGAAAAAGTGTTGTAGATTTCCTTGGCTACCATACTGAAACTTGAAGATACAGAAGTAAGGCAGCTAAAACCTACAAATCCGACCAGGGCCATAGCATACGCAATCGGCATACGAAGTATCAAGAGCAGCATAAAGGCCGCTAATCCTAAAAGTCCGGCAGCGAGAGAATTCATCTAAAAGCCCTCTTTACTGATTCCGTTAGCCTAACTGATAATACCAGGCTTAAAGCCAGGAGCCCCAAAGCAATCAGATAGACCACTGGAGACAATGGTACCTGGGTGGTTGGTGATACAGTGTTGCTTTCAAACATAGTTCCTGCATATTTAGCCACATACCAGGCGGACAGAGTCCAGAATGATAGAGCTATAACATTGGTAAGCACATCGGCCGCTGCCTGCAGTTTTTGCGAAAGACGCTCGATTATGAAATCTACCGCAATATGACCATTCTGATAGGCGCAGTATGCTAAGGCCAGGCCAACACCTACAGCGGTAAGCATGTTCACATATTCGTAGGTTCCCAGTATAGGCCGATGCAAAAGCGTGCGAAGCACTACATTGCTTACTACCAGCAGCATCACTGCCACAATACATAATCCCGCCAGATAATCCATATACTGGCTTATGTCCTTTGCCAGCCGGGCTAACTTGTTCATATCATCTGCACCTCCTCATCCCTTATTGGTATTCGGCGTTGTATTTATCAGCCAGGCGCTTAACCGTGTCCAGTATTTCCTGTCCAGGCTGGCCGGCTGCATCCATTCTGGCAACAAACTCGTCTTGAATGGGCTGGACCAGATCAATCCACTTATCGCTTTCCTCCTGGGAGAGGGTGATGACCTCCATGCCCTGCTCATCGACTGCATACTTTAAGGCATCCTCATTTTGTTTATCCCATAAACCTATAGCTACCTGTTCAAAATACTCATCATTGACGGCTTCAATTGCTTCTTGAATATCCGGGTCCAGTGAGTTCCATTTATCAAGATTCATGGTAATGAAAAACAAAGTATTATATAAGAACGGGGTCTCGGTGATATAACTGGTAACTTCTGCCTGTTTCCATCCCTTCAGGACTTCAACCGGGCCAAGATTTCCCTTGACTACACCTTTGGTCAGAGCTTCATATGCGTCCGACTGGGGCATAGCTGCTGGGACAGCGCCCAGAGCTTCAAGGGTTTTGGCACTAAGGCCGGTAGCTCTGATTTCCATGCCCTGCAGATCCTGGAGGTTACTAACTGGATCCTTGGTATACAAGTCACCCGGGCCGGTAGTTAGTACCATCATAAGTTTGGTATCCTGAATTTCTGGGGGATTAAGTTCTTGTATGCCTTCCCAGGCCACTTTGCTGGCAGCTTTGGAATTATTATAAGTAACCCCTGGCAGTTCAAAGGCTTCCAGTATCGGGAAACGACCCCGGGTGTATGAAAAACATGAAAGCCCCAGATCAGCACTGCCATCAACTACCCCGGCATATATGGAATCAGCATTCAAGAGGGTTTGATTGGGGTAACTGGTTATTTTCACCTGTCCATTAGTTGCTTCTTCTACAGCTTTAATCCAGGGCTGGATTAATTCAGTCTCAGCCGGGTGAGTACTGGGGAAAAAATGTGCCAGTCGCAGTTCAACCACCTCTGCCTGCTTCTGTCCAGGGTCACTGCTGGTATTTGAACATCCCATAGCAGCACCCAGTATCACAATAATCAGCAGAGATAAGAGCTTTTTACTTATTCCGGTAATGCTTTTAGATCCTTTTTTACCCAACAATTCTTGCATTTTTCTCCTCCTTGTAACTGGCTTCAGGCAAGAAAAAAAACTCCCATAGGAGTCCCAAGAATGGTGCTGAATCCTGCTCGCGCAAAGTGCAGCCAGGATTACCAGGTTTAACACCTCATTCTTTTACCTACCGTCTTACCTTCCTACCTTTTTACTTGTTTAGCCATCCTACAATACTACTTTAAAAAACCTTGAAGGGCTTTTGAACTGCAGTATCAAATAACAATGGTGATTAACACAATCTATGATACTAGTCGTCTTCGCCTCCTTTGCCTCAAATATCAAGGTAACAAAAAAACTCCCGCAGGAGTCAAAGAACAGCATTAAATACCTCATCCCGTTAAGAGAACGAAAAACAGGTTTTAATACCTCATTCTTTTACCTACCGTTCTAACCTTCCTACCTTATAAGAGAATATTAATTCTACATTTACTTAAAACCAACTTAGAGCTGGCATTTATTCCTACTCTTGTATTTTCTCAAATTTGTAAATAAATTTCAATATAAAATTTTGCTTAGCTTTATATTATTCTATGCACGGTCTCGGTTAGTTAACTCTCTTTGAAACTAAAAAATATTTTTAACAGGAGTTCCTCCCGTTTTCAAAACCAATAAAAAGGCAGCCACCATGATTTGAGCTTAATTAATATCAGGTGATAAATTTTTTAAAAAAAGAAGGAGCGTCCGTTTGCATATAGAGGACGCTCCTTTTTTCGCAGAACTATTTAACAAGACCGGTATCCATTTTGATTCTTGCTCAGAATCTTTACTATACCATCGATTTTTATACTGCTATCTTCAATAGCGTTCCTGGCCGAGCTAACATTTTCTTCGTCGATCAGCAGGGAAATGCCGCAAGACTTACTGGCCTCTCGGGGAGTCGGGGAAATGGTACATTTTATCCCGGCTTCCTTCAGGTACTTGTGGGCCTTCAATCCTTCATGGTGGTTAGGAAACAATATGTAATATGTATATATTCCCTGGGTATTATCCATATAAGTACCTATTTTTCAAGCATTTCCAGGAATGCTTCTACTCGGGTTCTGATTTGCTCAAAATCCTGTTCACTGTAATCGGTTTCTATATGAATCACTGGAATTCCAGCCTTTTTTAGAGCCTGCTGTACCAGATAACTCTCTGTGGAGTAAAGGCCGCAGAACTGCAGGTTGCAATCGATTATTCCATCTACTCCATATTCTTCGGCTAGTCGCAGAATATCTTCAACCCGACCCTGATTCGGAGTGAAGCAGGCACAGTTGGTCTTCATATAGCGTTCTGCCAGAGCCTGCACCTGTTCATCCAGGCTGCTGCCGCTCTGGTTCACCGGGTTCTCGAAATAACGTACTCCAGTACATAATTCTTCTACTACTACTGCTGCTCCCAGGGTTTCCACTACGTGATGCAGTTTCCAGTTGGGTATAGCCATGGGTGTTCCAGTAATCATTATACGGGGAACATCAGCCGGGAAAACTCCTTCGCCGGCGGATACTCTTTTATCCAGTTCGTCGCATAGTGAGTTAAGCTGGTCAGTGAAGCGGCCCGGGTCATCATAAAAGGCGATCTGGGTTATTAAAAGAGCATCTTTGCCGCTGATTGGTACCGGTGAATTCTTGCGGAATGCATATAGGCGGGCCAGGGCATTCCTTTTTTCATTAATAAGCTTTATATTTTCTGCCAGTGCCTCTATGGTAATTTTATTGCCGGTTACTTCTTCGACCTTTTGCATAAGAGATTTGATTTCACCTTCCCAGGCTTGGAGGTCTTTTTCTCGTTTCATCTGCGGGAGATCCATTACATAAACCGGAACATCCTGATTAAGAATTTCCCAGGCCTTTTTCTTGCCATCGCAGGTAGTCTCACCAATGTACATATCAGCTATCTTAAAAAAGGGGCAGGTGCCATCCAAACGAGCACCAACCGAGGCCTTGATTAACGGGCAGGTGTTAGCCGGCAGGACTTTCTCCCCACCCGGTACCCAGAACTGAGAACCTCCACATAATCCTGTGGCAATGCCCCCAGCAGCAAATATTATTTCATCTGGAACGTAAACACAGAAGGTGCCAAAAACCTTACCTCCATTCTGTTGATGCTCTATCAATTCAGCAGGTCTAACTCCATGAATTTCAGCTACGACAAAATTAAAGTAATCCATCCCCTCGGGGCGGTTTTCCTGGGAGAGATAAACCCCCCCAAAAGCATCGGGGAGGACTTCGCATAAAATATCATGTTTTTCCAGATCCATCCCCAGATCGCTCCACATCTGACGGTAATCAGCCATATTTCTCCACTCCTTTTATATTATTAAGATGCTATTTATTATTCACCTGCAAAAACCCTGTTTGGATGCATAAATATGCAGGAGCCGTCGACGAAGCATAGTAGAAACACCCGGCGAGGTGAAACGACGGAAGGGGGCGAGCCCCATGGACGGGGCGAGAGTGACGCTCCGCACGGATGCGGAATTGGAACGTCCCCCTGAAGCCGCAAGACGAGCAGTTGGTGTTTCCCATGAGGAGTCTTGGCGACGGAATATTCATGCATCCAAGCCAGCACATTATACCTTTTTGCAGTAAAATCATTTATATAATCTCCAAAAGTGCTTCTATCCGAACTTTCAAGCTTTCCAAATCAGCCTGGGAATAGTCGGTTTCCAACTGCAGGTAGGGCAATTCCAGGCTTCTGACCAGCTGGCCGACTTTATAAGCTTCAATATTATAAGTGTGGCAGGCCTGCCAGGTCAGATCTATTACCGCATCTACCTGAAAATCCTTGATCATCTGTTGTATGAGTTCCAGTCTCCCCTGATTAGGACTCATACAAGAACAGGGAATCTGCAGGTATTTGTTGGCCAGGGCAGTAATCGGGTCATCATAGGAGGTATCAGTCTGCAGACTGAGGGTTTTGTAGCCGCTGCAAAGTTCCATGGCTACTACGTTAGCTCCCAGGTCTTCAGCCAGTACGATCACCTTTTCGGTGCCGGTTCCGACCGGGCAGCCAGTTAGAAGAATGCGGGGCAGGCCGGCCTGCTTACTGCTGGGAGTGGCAGTAAGGCTGGCTCTAAGCTCTTCCAGCATCATTATCACTTCTTCTACATCGGTGCTGAAACTGCGGGACCAGGATACAGATAATAATTCCTTTCCGCTCATAAGTGGGGGGTCTGCCTGGTTGAGATCGCATACCGCTTTAAGGGCTGCTGTTTCCCGGTTAACCAGGTGGATGGCCTGCCAAATATCATCATCACTTATCTTTACTTCAAATTGGTCTTCCAGATGTCGGCGCAGCCGGCGCAGTTCTTCGGTCCACATCTCCAGTGCATGTTCGAAACCCGCATAAGGAAGCTGCATAACGTGTACCGGTTTTATATCCTGCATAATCTCGAACATCTTCTTTTTTCCATCACAAGTAGTTTCACCCAGGATAAAATCTGAAAAATGAAAAAAGGGGCAGGTGTCGGTAGCGGCAAAACCAAAGGATGATTTTACCAGGGGGCATAAATTTCGGGGCAGCACTTCTTCCGCAGCTGGAATGGGCTTTTCGCTGGTCCCACACAGACCTACCGGCACTGCTCCAGCTGCCAGGATGAGTTCAGTGGGAGTATAGGCGCAGTAGCGGCCCACCACTTTGCCGCCTGTTTCCTTGAACGACTTGAGCTGCATAATAGCGATTTCTCTTATCCCCGAAAAACTGTCAATACTAGTTGTCATTATATTTCTTCCTTTCATTAAAATTTAATCCGGTCTCCGCAGATGTGTATTGGCGAAAAAGTGAGTTTCTTATGATAACGATATTGATAATCCGGGCCTCTTGCCAGAGTTTGGAGGGATTGTTTACTTCCCGGGCTCATAATTTTCCTATAAAGATTTCTTTCTAGTTGTTTATGTAATAGTGATGTAAAAGACTTTACACATAATAATAAAATATTATAATAAGTATAATAATTTTACATATGTTATAAAAATTCTACCTATATAATACAAAACTGTCAATGCATGACCTTGGAAGTATTCGCAAAAACGATCAACTGGATATAAAATATAAATCTGCTATCATAAGTATTTTGTTTTACCAGATGAATGTATTATAATAAGACAAGATTGTACAAAAAAACACAAATAGACCGGAAAGTAATACTGAACCGTAAAGTTCGTAAACTAAAATTATGGGGCAAATTAACTTTATGTAAACATTATGGATATACATGGTAAAATCGTGTATCATATGAGTTGCGTATTTTCGAAGTAATTAATATCCTCTGCCGATTAATAGAGTATCTGGTATAAACTGTGCATATAAAGAGGAGCAGATGCAGAAAATTGGAGAGAAGGAAATAATTGCATCGAGGACACTTACATTAATGAATATCGAAAGGAGGGAAAGGGATTGTTAACAAATTATCCAGCCCTGGGTATATTCTTTCTTATAACCATAGCTTTTCCGGTAACCGCCATGGGCCTGGCCTGGCTTTTCCGGCCAAAACCTAAAGCAGCACCTGATGATGAGAAATTCACTACCTATGAATGCGGGGTAAATACTCAAGGTAAAACCTGGATCAGGTTTAAAGTGAACTATTTTTTATATGCCCTGGTATTTCTGGCTTTTGATGTGGAAATTGTATTTCTTTATCCCTGGGCCGTTAAATTTGGGGTGCTGGGACCTTTTGCTTTTATTGAGATGATAATCTTCATTGCCATACTGCTTATTGGTTTATGGTATGCCTGGAAGGAAGGGGCTCTGGAATGGTATTAGATACAAAGAATAATAATGACCTTAATGATGTAGAAGACCTGGCCGGAAATAATATACTGGTTACTACCTTTGAGAAACTATGGAATTGGGGAAGATCCTGGTCATTCTGGCCCTTGAACTATGGCTGTAACTGCTGTCCCATCGAGGTCATGGCTGCCGGAGCAGGTAGATTTGACCAGGCTCGCTTTGGATATGAGGTGGTAAGGGCAGTGCCGCGTCAGGCTGATCTATTGACCGTGGCTGGCCCTATCACGCTAAAGATGAAGCCGGCGATTGAGCGGGTGTGGGCACAGATGCCGGAGCCCAAGTGGGTGATTGCCATGGGCAACTGTGCTATCAGCGGTGGTCCTTTTAAAGATGGCTACAGTGTACTGCCGGGGGTTGACTCAATTATACCCGTAGATGTGTATATACCAGGATGCCCGGTGAGGCCGGAAGCCTTGTTTCACGGTATGCTGGAATTAAAAAAGAAAGTCCAGCAGGGCGAATACCGGAGGAGTTGATAAGGTGCAAGAATTTGATCTAGAACAGATGGTTCAGAACATAGAAGAGCAGCTGGGAGATAAAATAAGAACGGAAAGGGACCAGTTTTTTACTGTGTTAAATATAGACTCCAGTGAATTATTAAAATTAATGCGGGAGCTGAGAGATGATTATGGCTTTAACTACCTGGCCAATTTGAGCTCGGTCGATTATGGTGAGGAGTTTGAAGTGGTTTATCATCTTTATTCGATTCCCGATAATAATAAGGTCTGTGTTAAGACCAGGGTTTCTCGAAATTCGGCTGAAGTAGATTCTCTTATCGATATATGGCCCACTGCCGATTGGCAGGAAAGAGAAGTATATGACTTGATGGGGATCAATTTTAAAGGTCATCCCAACCTCATCCGGGTATTGCTCCCGGACGATTTTGCCGGGCACCCCCTGCGCAAAGATTTTGTGATGGGAGGGCGATGAAAATTGATGCAAAGCGATATATATACGGTTAATGTTGGTCCTATTCATCCCAGTACCCATGGTGGTTTACATGCTGAAGCAGTAATGGATGGAGAGATCATTCAGGATGTTATAGTACACCTGGGTTATGTACATAGAAGCGTGGAAAAAATTGCGGAAAGCAAGACTTACCAGCAGTTTGTCCCTTATACCGCCCGGCTTGATTATCTGGCTACCAATTTGCCGGTTTTGGGCTACTGCCAGACCGTTGAGAAATTGCTGGGTATCCAGGTGCCAGAACGAGCTGAGTATATCCGGGTCATTATGGCTGAACTGTCCAGGATTGCCTCTCATCAGATAGCTATTGCCGCCACGGGAATAGACCTGGGAGCTACCACCGGCCTGATGTATGGCATGCGGGACCGGGAAAGGATCATGAATATCTTCGAAATGACCGGAGGTCAGCGACTGTTATCTTCTTATATCAGAATCGGGGGAGTTGCTGCGGATATACCGAAGGAATTCATTCCTGTGGTCAGGAGTTTTGCCCATGATATTCCCCTGATGATAGATGAATACAATGGTCTGATGACCGGTAATGAAATATGGGCTGCACGCATGCAGGGAGTTGGCATTCTAAGCCTGGAAGATGCTGTTAAATACGGTGTTACCGGGCCCAACCTGAGAGCCAGCGGGATAGCCTATGATATTCGGAAAGCTGAACCCTATGGGATCTACGATCGTTTCGATTTTGACATACCTGTCGGCAGCAGGGGAGATTCCCTGGACCGATGGAAGGTTCGGATCGAGGAACTCAGGCAGAGCGGGCGAATTATTGAACAGGCACTGGATAACCTGCCGGAAGGTGAAATAACCGCCCGGGTTCCCAAGGTGCTGAAACCTGAACCGGGGATAGAAGTTTATCACCGGATAGAATCAGCCAAAGGCGAATTGGGCTACTATATAGTCAGCGATGGGGGGAAAAAACCTTACCGTCTGCACGTAAGGGCTCCATCTTTTATCAACTTGATGGTCCTGCCCCTGGTATGTCGGGGAGGGGTGTTTCAAGACATCATAACCAATATTGCTACCCTGGACCCTATACTGGGAGAATCGGATAGATAGGTAAATAGTTAGCTAATCCAGTTGATCAATCAGAATCTAGAGGAGCGACTGTTATATGGAACATTTGTTTACAAATCTGGCGGCAGCCTTTACCGGGTGGATGATAACCCTCGGTCTATCACCGGTATGGGCCGATATTATTTTGTTATTAGTTAAATGGATAATAATAATAACCATAATCACCCTGAACATTATTGTCTTGATATGGCTGGAGAGGAAGGTCAGTGCCTTTTTCCAGGAAAGACTGGGACCTAATCGGCTGGGGCCTTTCGGGATATTCCAGACCATCGCTGATGCCATCAAGCTTCTGACCAAAGAAGATATTGTGCCATCAGCAGCAGACAAACTTATTTTTAAAACCGCGCCCATGTTTTTCATAGTGGTGGCAGTCATGCTGTATACGGTCATACCTTTGGGTCAAGGCATGGAAGTAATCAACTTGAACATCGGGCTCTTATTTTTTATTTCTATTGGGTCCCTGAGCACCATCGCTTTATTAATGGCCGGGTGGGGTTCGGATAATAAATGGTCTTTGATGGGGGCCGTGCGGTCGGTGGCCCAGATGATAAGTTACGAGATTCCCCTGGCTTTTTCCCTGCTGGGCGTAGTGATGATCAGCGGCTCATTAAACCTCCAGGACATTGTGGCAGCGCAAGATAACCTGTGGTTTATCATCCTGCAGCCGATTGCCTTTATAACCTATTTCATAGCAGCTACAGCCGAATTAAACCGGGGGCCTTTTGATATGCCGGAAGCTGAGCAGGAACTTACCGGCGGTGCTTATACCGAATATACCGGTATGCGCTGGGCTCTGTTTTTCCTGGCCGAATATACCAACCTGGTGGCGGTCTCCGCCTTGATGGCCACGGTCTTTCTGGGAGGATGGCAGGGTCCCTGGCTACCATCGTGGCTGTGGATAATAATCAAGACTTATGGGGTGATCCTGGTATTCTTCTGGGTGAAATGGACTTTCCCCCGTATCAGGATGGATCAACTGATGTCTTTCAGCTGGAAGGTGCTGGTTCCAGTCAGTCTGGGCAATATTTTACTTACTGGTGCGGGAATCTATTTCTGTAAATGGATGGGGTGGTGTTAAGTTATGAATGGACAGGGTTTAATAAAAGGACTGGGTATTACCTTAAAGCATTTCTTCCAGAAAGAAATAACCGAACAGTATCCCGATGTAATGCCAGAGCTTGCTCCCCGTTTTCGGGGCTGCCTGCAGTTTGAATTTGAAAAATGCATAGCCTGTGGCATTTGTGTTAACAGCTGCCCCAATGATGTGCTGTCATTTGAAACCGAGAAGAGTGAAAACAGTAAAAAGAAAAAACTCTTGAGCTATACCATAGACTTTCAATACTGCATGTTCTGTAATCTATGTGTAGAAGGTTGTCCTAAAGATTGCCTGCATTTTGATCATGATTTTGAATTATCAACATTCAGCCGTGACGATATTAAACGGGTGTATCTCCGTCCGGCAGAAATGGATGAAGAGGAAGAAGTGGAAACTGCATCCATGCAGGATGAGCAAGAGAATAAAGAGCAGAACAAGATTGAAGCCATGAGTAAAGCTTTGCAGAAAAATCCGGCGAAGATTCTTGCCCAAGTACTGGAACAGGAGGAAGATATCAAGATACTATCGGAACTGGTACAGGAGAGCGAAAAAACTGCTTTGAAAATGGCAGAGCTTCTGGTTAAAGATAAGGAAAAGGCTGCCAAAGTGGCAGCCGGTTTCGTAACTAAAGAAAAGAAAAACCGCTTACAGGCTGAGAAAGGAGGAGAGGAATAATGTTTGAATTCTCTGCCTTCTCACTGTATGATGCCGCATTCTTGGCTATAGGTGGGGTAACCATATTAGGAGCCCTGGGGGTAGTTTTATTTAGAAACATTATCTACAGTGCATTGAGTCTGGTATTTACAATGCTAGGAGTGGCTGCCATATACTTTCAGCTGAATGCTGGATTTCTGGGAGCTATCCAGATTCTGGTTTACGCAGGTGCCATTTCGGTATTGATTATCTTTGCAGTAATGCTGTTGATGGATAAAGATGCGAGAAGGACCAACCTGCCAACTCCCCGTACCAAGGCATGGTTTGCCGGAGGGACTATAACCATGATGATGTTGGCCTCCATAATTGCGGCAGTAGGGTTTACCGAATGGCCCAAAACTGCTCTGCAGGGAGTAGATAATTCAGTCGGAATGCTGGCGGAGCTGATGCTGGGTGATTATGTTATTGCCTTTGAAGCGGCCGCCATATTGCTGCTGGTAGCAGTGATTGGAGCTATCATTCTTGCGAAGGGGGTTGAAAACAGATGATAGGGTTACCCCATTATATATTACTGAGTGCCGTTATATTCAGTATTGGTGTTTATGGAGTACTGACTAGAAGAAACGCTATCGCGGTTCTGATGTCGGTAGAACTGATGCTGAATGCGGTAAATATCAATTTTGTCGCAGCCAACAAGTTTATGAATGATGCTGCGGCTGTGGGACAATTATTTTCCGTATTCATTATTGTTGTAGCCGCTGCGGAAATAGCTGTGGGCCTGGCCCTGGTTATTTCTATATACCAGCAGAGAAAATCGGTTGATTTAAATGATTTCAACCTGTTGAAGTGGTGAGGTGATGCATATGTATGAATTTATTTTACCCAATGCCTGGTTGATACCAGCCCTGCCTTTTCTGGCTTTTGCGTTAATAGGATTATTTTTGCATCGCTGGCCCAAAGTATCGGCAGGATTATCGATATTTGCCATAGCGGCAGCATTTATATTATCTTTACCCATAGCGGCAGCTGTATTTGCTGAAGAGGGTGGAGCTGTATTTGAATTTTCTACCCGCTGGCTAAGTATGCCAGGATTGAATATTGATATGGGTCTTTTACTCGATCCATTAACTGCAGTCATGCTGATAGTAGTAACATCTATCGCATCCCTGGTACAGATATATTCGCTGGGTTATATGAAAGGTGATCCCGGGATAGCCAGCTACTATTCTTATCAAAGTTTATTTGCTGCTTCCATGCTGGGCCTGGTGGTAGCCAATAACTTCGGACAGATGTTCGTATTCTGGGAACTGGTTGGCATATGTTCCTACTTCCTGATCGGTTTCTGGTTTGGCAAGGAATCAGCCAAAAACGCTGCTATTAAGGCGTTTGTTACCAATCGGGTGGGAGATTTTGGTTTTCTATTAGGTATACTCTTCCTGCAGATTATTTTTGGTACTCTGAATTTTGCAGGATTATCTCAGGAAATGGCCGGTTATACCAATATGGCAGTATTGATCCCGGTTGCGGTACTGCTGTTCTTTGGACCGATGGGTAAATCTGCTCAGTTTCCGCTGCATGTATGGCTGCCGGATGCTATGGAAGGGCCCACCCCGGTCAGTGCTCTGATCCATGCGGCCACCATGGTAGCCGCAGGGGTTTACCTGGTCGCCCGCGCCTTCTTTATATTCAGCAGTGTTCCTCAGGCTATGACCTTCATAGCCGTTATTGGTGGTATCACTGCCATATTTGCTGCCACTATCGCTATCACCCAGAATGACATAAAAAGAATCCTGGCCTATTCCACTTTGAGTCAGCTGGGTTATATGATGATGGCTATGGGCGTAGGAGCTATGACTGCGGGGATGTTCCATTTAATGACCCATGCATTTTTCAAAAGCCTATTATTCCTGGGAGCAGGAAGTGTTATCGTGGCTATGCATGAGGAACAGGATATCTGGAAGATGGGAAATCTGTATAAGAAGATGCCTATTACCACCTGGACATTCGTTATAGGCGCCCTTTCGCTCTGCGGAATACCTCCATTAGCAGGATTCTGGAGCAAGGATGAAATACTGCTGGCGGCTTATGCCAGCGGAAATACCGGATTATATGTTCTGGGAGCATTGGTAGCTTTCCTTACTGCCTTTTATATGTTCCGTCTGATTTTTGTAGCTTTCTTTGGTAGCAATACTTACGGACAAGAGAAAGCCCATGAGAATTCTGGTGTGATGACCATACCTTTGATTATCCTGGCTATCGCTGCGGTTTTTGCGGGATTTGTGAATTCACCCCTTATGCATCATGCTTTTGGGCATTTTGTGAACAATCCGGCAGGGATACAACCGGAACCGAGCACAGCTATTATGATTTCCTCTACCTTGATAGCCTTGGCCGGGATCATTCTGGCCTGGGTGATTTATCAGAAAAAGCTTATCAGTCATGAAGCACTGCGGGATAAATACAGTGTGATATATAATCTTTTGAAAAACAAATACTATGTTGATGAGCTGTATGCTAGGCTGGGCGATATCTTCGTTTTCGGAGCTGCCCGGGCGATGTTCTGGTTTGATATACATGTGGTGAATGGACTAGTAAACGGCATCGCGTTTCTCACCGGTAAGAGCGGAGATGTTTTAAGATACACCGAAGATGGACAGGTTCAGAGTTATGCGCTGTATATGGTGGCTGGAATAATGATTCTGGTAGTCGTAGCAACGATAGCTGCTGTGTCTGTGATAGTGTAAGGGGGTGGGTGATCAATGAGTGGATTTCCAGTATTAACAACAACTTTACTGGTGCCTTTGCTGGGAGCAATAATTATCATGTGCCTGCCCGCAGATAAGCACAAATCGATAAAATATACTGCTGCTGTCACCACCTTCATCAGTATGGTTTTATCGCTGGCCGTATTTATAGGTTATGATAAAGCACTCGGAGGCATGCAGTTTATTGAAACTATACCCTGGATAAAAGATCTGGGAGTAAATTATGCTCTGGGAGTGGATGGGATAAGCATTCCCATGCTGCTCTTAACCAACCTGATCGGTTTCAGTTCCATATATGCTTCCTGGAAAATAGAGGAGCGGGCCAAAGAATTTTTCACCCTGCTGTTGATATTGATCTCAGGAGTTATGGGAACATTTATTACTACAGATTTATTTATATTCTTCCTGTTTTATGAAGTAGTGGTCATACCCATATATCTGCTGGTAATCATGTTCGGCAGCACCAAGCGGGTTAGCAAGGAATATGCTGGTATGAAATTGACTATATATCTGCTGATAGGAAGTGCCTTCCTGCTGGCAGGTTTAATCGCACTGTTTATCAAAGCTAAAGCGATCAGCGGTGTACCCAGTATGGATATGGCATTTTTGGGTACTTTGGATTATTCCAGCGGATTTCAGATTTTAGTGTTTGCTTTTATGGCCTTTGGCTTCGGTACTCTGCTATCGATGTTCCCATTTCATGCCTGGTCTCCAGATGGATATGCGGGAGCGCCAACAGCGGTAAGTATGATTCATGCCGGGGTATTAAAGAAAATCGGTGGTTACGGGCTGATTCGTATCGCCCTCACTATACTGCCGATCGGAGCCAAATTTGTAGCACCGGTTATAGCCGTACTGGCGATAGGTAATGTGGTCTATGCAGCCTATATCTGTTTGAGTCAGAAGGATCTTAAATATATCGTGGGTTACTCCAGTGTAAGCCACATGGGATATGTTCTCATAGGCATTGCGGCATTAAACATCATAAGTATAAACGGTGCAGTTATTATGATGTTTGCTCATGGAGTAATGGCGGCGCTATTCTTTGCTATGATAGGAAATCTTTATGAAAAGAGCCACACCCGAAATATTGAAGACTTTGGGGGGCTGGCTCACCAGATGCCAAAACTGGCCACTGGCTTTATGATTGCCGGATTGGCCTCTTTGGGATTACCGGGAACGGTTAACTTCATTGGAGAATTTACCATATTCGTAGGTGCATTCAGCTCATTTAAAGTGATTGCCATAATCGCCATCACCGGCATAATCTTTACCGCCCTTTATATACTTCGCACCTTAGGGACGATGCTATTTGGGCCGCGCAAGGAAGAATGGGATCACCTGCAGGATTTAAAAGGGCCCGAACTAGTACCCTTGGTGGTATTGGGACTGGCTATTATACTGGGCGGATGTTTACCATTCACCCTTATGGATCTGATCACCAATGGGGTTGAACCTCTGGTGGCTCAAATGGCACTTATACAGATAGGAGGGTTGTTCTAATGGATATTTCGTTATTATTGACTGAAATTATGGTAGCCCTCTTAGGTCTGTTGGTTCTGGTACTGGGTCTGGCCCTTCCAGCTCGGGGCAAGACGGTGGTAAACCGCTTTGCTCTGCTGGGTATGATTGCCATACTGGCCTATTCGATAACGGCGTTTTCCCAGAAGGCGAGTTTCTTTAATGGAGTTTACCAGATTGACATGTTCGGCAGCTATTTCAAACTCCTATTCCTGAGCGCGGGTATTCTGGTAATGCTTATGGCAGGTAAATATATATCCCGCTTTGAAGAAAAAAGTTCTGAATTCTATGGATTGATGATTCTGGCTACACTGGGTATGATGCTGATGTCTTCCGCAGGTGAATTTATTACCCTTTATGTAGGGTTAGAACTGATGACCATAAGTTTTTATATCCTGACGGCCTATCTGCAGAATGACAAGCTGTCAGCTGAAGCAGGATTAAAATATCTGATTTTAGGTGCGGTATCCTCAGCTATTCTGCTCTTTGGTATAAGCCTGGTTTACGCTATGACCGGAACTACTATGTTTACTGAAATAGCAGCCGCCTTTACCATGCAGCCAGCTTTATTAGCCGGTGTAGTACTGATAATTGCCGGCTTTGCCTTCAAAATATCAGTAGTACCCTTCCATATGTGGACACCGGACATCTATCAAGGTGCACCGATACCGATTACTACCTACCTGTCCGTTGGTTCCAAAGCAGCCGGTTTTGCTGCCCTGGTAAGAGTATTTATGGTGGCCATAAACGGAGCGGACGCATCCTTTGACTGGAGCATGCTCTTAGCTATATTAGCAGCTCTGACCATCATAATAGGAAATCTTATCGCCTTGAGCCAGAAGGATGTAAAGAGGCTCTTAGCCTACTCCAGCATAGCCCAGGCCGGGTATATCCTGGTGGGAGTAGTGGCAGCCAACTCTTTTGGATTAAAGGGTGTACTGTTTTATGCTATGATCTATGTGTTTGCCAACACCGGCGCATTTGCAGTAGCTACGGCGGTAGAGGTAGATACCGGCAAAACCGGAATAGAGGCCTTTGCCGGACTCAGCAAACGCTCACCCATGCTGGCCGCCATAATGACCATATGTATGCTGTCCCTGGCTGGGATTCCGCCCATGGCAGGCTTTGCCGGTAAATTCTATCTATTCGCCGGTGCCGTACAAAACGGATACCTGTGGCTGGCGGTGATCGGTTTGATCATGAGCATGGTATCAGTATACTACTATCTGGGCGTTTCCAAAGCCATGTATATTGGAGAAAACGAAAATGATTCCCCGGTGCTGACAACTGGTGGCAGTACCGTCGCTCTGTGGATATGTGTTCTGGCCACTATCCTGCTGGGGGTTTATCCCGGACCATTATCCGAACTGGCCGGATATGCCATACAGATACTGATGTGAGTCAAGGGGCGGCCATGTTAATACCGCCCTAAATAACTAGCAAATTGTCTGAACAGAAACGATTGTGGAACAAATTTAAGGGCTGGATCGGCTTATGCCGGTTCAGCCTTCTTACTATCCGGGGGAGCCAACTAGTTGCCGCTGAAAAAGGCGATTGGGATGTAAGGTAATGTATATACCTACTCCCATTCTCCACATAGGCAAATTGATATTCTCCGTATAGGCAAATAAATTTTTTCATTATTTTATAAAAATTTTATGAAATCTTTAATTGGGTTTTATCCCTGTTCTATACAATGACCTTGAAGCAAATAAAAAGGAGGTCATTTTAATGAACAAAATCAAACTTTTATACGATGTGGCCAGGGTGATGAGAGATAAGGATACTCTAAACGGGACTGTTAAAATCAGCGGGCTGAAAGATGGAGTGGAGGCATTCCGGGTAGACAATGAATTCAGCAAAGATATGTTGAGCGGGACGAGCAGGTCCAGGATTACCAGCATAGTTGATTATGACGGCAAACAGATCAAACATGAGAGCAATACTGAGTTTAATGTATATCAGGACCCCGAGGATGAGAAGCAGGACTATAAAAGGCCAATGTTCTTTCACCGGCATCATGCCTGTAAGCACAGGCTGGGGGCAAAAGAGAAGCTGGACAGGTTAATGGTTGTACTGGGTGCACTCAATGATATGAAGGTTGATGAACAGGAGGACAAATCATTAATGCTATCGCTGGATTTAAAGAACATTCCTGAAGATTTAAAGACAGGTCTCCATCTCCATCACATGCACGGGCATCATGGCCCGCAGTTCTTTTTCAAAGGCTCCTGCTCTATGGATGAAGGAACAGTTCAATGCAGGATTAATAAGAAATATGAGGTGGAGGATATCCTGATAGACATTAAAGGAAAACTGGAACAGGATGATAAAATCCATGATCTTACACTCAATTCGGTGATTAATATAGCTGTGTAGTACAGTTGGGCAGATAGCATCACGGGGCCTGGGCCCCGCTGATGCGGCTGTGTAAGTCAAGGAGGAGACTGAAATGGATTATTTGGTACTGGGGCTGATACTACTGGGTGCTGGGGCATACTTAATTTATAAAGGGTACAGTTTCTTTATCAGGAAAGAAATCAGAGATTGTTATGGAAACCTTATCGGTTTAGACGAGAAACGTGAAAAGCAAAATTGATTAAACCGCAAAAGTAAGATTGGTGATTTTGAATGCATAAATATTCCATTGTCAATCTCCTGAATACTTATGCATTAAAAAGTTATCTTTGGGTTTTTTTAACAGAGGGATCAAGTTGAATAAAAAACAGCAAGAACTACAGCAGTAATGCTTAATAATGGTATGATTAATTACAGTAACCTGTTCACATAAATAAATGACATCGGAGCAAAGAAAAATGACAGATTGGAAATATAGACATCCGCATGCCAGATTTAACAAGCATCATCATGAGTTTCACCAATACATCCACAAGCATCATGATGAGTTTCACCAATACCATAGAGTTTTAAGGTTTTCCCGGTATTTTGCTTTATTATTCTATCTCTTGGTGATCTATTTGTTGTTTGCCTGGGCCGGCAACCAGACTATCGCTGTCATTTTTGCCGTATTTATCAGCATTAAGGAGATCCTGCAGCTGTTTTTCCTGTGGCGGTTGGAAAAGAGGGTATTCCAGCCTATAGCCAGCCTTAACCGTGGTGTTCAGGAAATTGCCCGGGGGAATTACTCGGTATTCATCGAGAGCAAGGTTGAAAATGAAATCGGACTACTCATCACATCTTTCAACAATATGGCCGAAAAACTTCAGGCGGGAGAAATCTTGCAGCAGAACTATGAAGAGAATCGAAAGAACCTGGTCGCTAACATATCCCACGATTTAAAAACACCCATCGCCGCAATTCAGGGGTATATTGAGGCCATTTTGGATGGCACGGCAAGATCCTCGGAAAAAGTGGAAAAGTATTTAAAAATCATCGATTACAACATAGCTTATGTGAACAAGCTGATTGACGACCTGCTTCTGTTTTCTCAATTGGATATGAACAAACTGGATTTTAATTTTGAAGAGGTGCAGATCCAGGCTTATATGCATGATCTTATGGAGGAGTTTCACTTGGAACTGGAGGAAAAAAATGCTCAACTATCGTATACTAACATGCTGGAGCAGGACTGTACGGTCCACATAGACCCTAAAAGGTTTTACCAGGCGGTTCGCAATGTTATAGGGAATGCGGTTAAATACGGGCCGGATCAGGGTTTGATTATCAAGAACGATCTGTATCTGCAAGAAGATTTTATATGCCTGGCCATTCAAGACAATGGGCCCGGGATACCCGAGGATAAACTACAGCATATATTTGAGCGCTTTTATCGTATCGACAGCGAACGAACCAAGGACCTGATGAGCACTGGATTAGGTTTGGCGATTGCCCGGGAATTGATTGAAGCTCATGGCGGAAAGATTGAAGCTTCCAGTATAGAAGGGAAAGGGTCATGCTTTACCCTATCCCTTCCTAATACACGGTTAATAAAGGAGAATATCGATGAAACAGATCCTGGTGATTGAGGATGATCTGAATATTGCTGAACTGCAGCGAGATTATTTGCAGATGAGCGGGTATAGAGTGGATATCGTTCAGGACGGGGATCAAGGTCTTCAAAAAGCACTTAATGGGAGCTATGATCTGATCATTGTTGATTTGATGCTGCCAGGGAAAAATGGCTTGGAAGTAATTCAAGAAATACGAAAGAAGATGGAAATACCGTTGATAATAGTTTCAGCCCGCAGTGAAGATATCGATAAGATAAGAGGGTTGGGCTTTGGCGCAGACGATTATATAACCAAGCCTTTCAGCCTGGCAGAACTAATTGCCCGGATCAAGTCACATATCAGCAGGTATGAACGGCTCAGGGGCAGCAAGAGCAGCCAGGAAATAATCAGCCATGGAGCTTTAGAGATAAATACCGCTTCACGAAAAGTATCTGTAAACGGTAAAGATGTCAAGATGACCACCAGGGAATATGAGTTATTGCTCTTCCTGGCTTCCAACCCCAACATGGTTTTTAATAAGGAACATCTTTATGATGCGCTATGGGGTGAAGAGCAATATGGAGACACCACCACAGTAGCGGTTCATATTCAAAAGATACGTAAAAAGATTGAGAAGGACCCGGCCCATCCGGCATATATAGAAACCTTGTGGGGAAGCGGCTACCGGTTTAATTCATAAGCATGAACCGGCACCAGGGTTAAGGGCATACCATTTAAGAACGTGACCAAGTTTCCAACTTAGAAGTCTTCCAGTATCTGTTTCATGGATATGATTCGAGTTGTAAGCAGTGTTTCTTCCTCAGAAGAATATCTGGATTTAAAATTTGCTATTTTTTGTGCCATTTTTAAGACTTCACATTCTTCCCTAACGATAATGTATTTAATATCCCGGGCAGTAAATGTTAACTTAAAAGACTCCTGCAGCACATTATTGTAGTGGTGCCGGAAGCTGCGATCATGATATTGTTCCTGGCTCATTATCGGGCTTAATCCGATATCGTTCAGCTTATCCAGGGGCGGTACATATCTCCATTCCCGTTCATTATAAAACCTGACCCCGCTCTGAACCAAGGAACCATTTTTCCAGAATTCACCTTCATAAGGTTTTAAAAAAGTGAAAAAGGAATAAAGCATGGTCGCCACATTGCGGCTGGACAGATCAGGTTCATCAGTTTTATAAAGCAATAATTTAGGGTTCAATGGATATAAATCACCGAAGCATTTTTTCAGCAGCAGGGTAGAATAGGAATTGGGGACAGCGTACATAATGGGATTGATCCCGTTTTCCTGCCCCCATTCTTTGGTCAAACCCAGGCAGTAGTATCCATAAGTGGCGGTGTGATAATTAACCTGGGAAAGGGGCACATCACAAAAACAGACCATGGGGATGGCTGCATACTGGGGCAGATTATCGGGTACTAGATAACTCTGGTCTTCCAGGCAGTAGTGCGGGGAGAAGTCGTTAAAAAAAATGCTTTCTAAATCTTCAAAAGTATCGGTGAAATGAAATAAGGTATTAGCACTGATAGACGGGCTGCTGCTTACTCCCACTTTTATCCCTCCGATATGTGGACAAGGGGACGGTTCTCCTGTCCACCTTCTGCTTAAAGTATATATTTAAATTTTTGCCCATAATAGATTATTAATTCATACAACTTCATTGCCTGCTGCCAAAATCCTGGTTTATATTTCTATACCGAAAAATTGTTTTACCAGCACTCCAACCAGGAATGAAACTGCTGCCACTCCCAGGCTGATTGCTGCCATTTCCAGGAATCGCTTTTTGAAATCCAGATCTTTGGCCACTGCTACATAATAGTTGAAGAAGAAAATTACCAGCAGTGCGGTTAATAAAGTGACTGCCAGGCTTATAAAAGGATTGCCAATCAACAAATACGGGAGAATCAATAATATAACTGTAACCACATAAGCGGCTCCCGTATACGAGGCTGCTTGTAAGGATTCCCGGCTGCTCTTATCCTGCTTGTTGGACAAATATTCAGCCGAGGCCATGGAAAAAGAGGCTGAAATTCCCATAATCAGCCCGGTCAATGCGATTAATTTGGTGTTTTGGAAAGCAAAGGTAAAACCAGCCAGTGCCCCGGTCAGCTCGACCAGAGCGTCATTTAACCCCAGTACGATGGAACCGATATACTGCAGGCGTTCTTCATTAATCATACCTATAAGCTGTTTTTCGTGTTCTTCCTCGTCTTTAATGACCTCATGCAGCTGGGGATAAGAATCGGCCAGAGCCTGGTAACTGCTTATAGCGGTCCCTTCACCTTTTTCCAGTAATTTAACCCCAAAGGTGATACCAAATATTATGCACACCATATAATAAAAATATACTTTCCACCAATTAGGTTTAACTTCCATCCCGGTAGTTTCCTTGATACTATTATAGTGCTTCAACTCGTCTGAGCTTATAGATCTAAGTATTTCTGCATTTTGTGATGGTTCCAATTTATCTGCCAGCCTCTGGTAGATATGATGTGATGTAATTTCATCTTTTTGCTCTGTAATTAGTGCTTGTATAACTGATTTTTTCACATGCATCATCCTTTCCTGTCAGTCTAAGGTGACATCTATTGATGAGTGTTTCCATTCATTTAACTATATTAGCATCTTTTTGTATAAGCTTATACTTCATAATAATGTACTGGGATGCCATTGAACAGCTCATGTTCGGTATTGAGACCAGGTAAAAATATAACCTGCCTGCGAAGCATGGAGCAACCCCCACCCTTCACCCTTCGGGTACTACCCCGAAACGGGACAACTGATGTGCATTCACTTCGTTACTGCACTATTAAGGTTGGGGGTACAACTTATACTCCCTCTGGTCGTTTTCAATATGATGCTGCAAAGTCGACTGAGCGGGCGAGCGCCAGGCTGACAGGATACAAGAAAAATTATCATTGTATTCGCCTAATTATTCCTAAAATAACATTAACTAACAGTGACTCTGTTTCATAAGATATAGAGAATCCCAATAGAGAGGAGTGAGAAATACAATGCCAAACTATAGAGTCTTTCAGGATGTACCCGAAAATTTGCGGGTAAAACTATATGCTTCACAAAGTGGTACTGCTACAGCATTACAGATGGACAGCGGAGCTTTAGTAGTCACCCAGGATATTTCTACCATAGATTCCGGAACAACTGCCACTTTTGCCAGCGGTGCTAACTCCGGAACCACCATATGGCCAGTCTTGGATTATTCAACCTGGACCTATGCGATCAATAAGGTTTCCGGCAGCGGTACTACCCAGGTCAAATTAGAAGTTAGTGCTACCGGAAGCGGAAATGATTGGTATGATGAAAATGGTACCTTTGCTACAATTGCCAGCGGTGATTGGAAATATTTTGTGGCGGATACTTTCCTCAAATATGCCCGTATAGCAGTAACAGTATCAGGGGGGGTAGACGGTACCGTTAACTGGTATTTCCAGGGAAGGAAACAATCATAATTTAAAGCAGATACCGGATGATTGAGTGATGAGGCCATCCCTTCAGGGACAGCCTCATTACCTTTTCGGTAAAAAAACAGGATTTATATGGTTCGTATTATTGTTCCCTGGATCGGAAAGCTTTCCAAAAGGAGCACCTGGGCAACTTCCCGCAATACTCCTTCCCCTCCTTTAAATGTGGATAAATAATCAACCTGTTTTTTTGCCTCATCCATGGCATCGTTTACGCAGAAACTTAAGCCGGAATATCTTATTAGATCAAGGTCTTTAATATCATCTATTATGCAGGCTATCTGGTCATAGGTTACTGCCAGCACTGAACAAATTTTCTCAATTTCTTGATATTTATCTTTGTCATTAATAAGCAGACATTCAATTCCTGATTGACTGAATACATTCTTTATAATTTTGTTGTATTTATTGGAAACGATCACGATTTTGATACCCTTCTGCTGCAGGCGTATCAGACTTGAGATATCACGGCTGTTTAATTTAATCTCTGCACTGCCTTTTTCGGAATAATATGATCCCCCATCAGTTAGAATACCATCACAGTTCATTAGAAGGATTTTTATTTTGCTGGCTTTGAATATGAAGTAATCACGAAGGAAGGCCTCAACCGCGGTATTCATTTCATGAAAAACAGGAGTTATCATTTGAATATCATTTTCACAGCTGTAAATATATTCTTCAAATTCGGCTACCGTCATTTTTGCTTTCTTATGGTTATCTTTTTCTATATTTATATTAATTATGGCTCGCTGTAGAATTTGATCTGCTATCTGGTTCATGGGCATTATAAAGGTTGCGAAAAATGCGTTTTGTTTTAGATGGGCATAAGCGTTTTCCAGAGCTGTGAATATGTGATCCATCTGCCTAAAGCCGAAGTTTTCAGCCTGTTTATTGATTTTGTTTAAAAAATTATTCATTGTTTCAATCAAATCATCCATTTTATCCCGGGCCTGCTTCATGGTGAGGTATTGTTGTATCAAGTGATTTAAGTCATAATTGAAACCTTCCAGGCTGAGCCAGTTTTCATCAACTGTCCTGCCCTGCAGAATATCTTCGATAACTGCATCCAGTGTTTTAAAGGCAGTGCCCTCTATCTTTGCTCCGCCCCGGGTGGTATTTATTATTTCACATTCTTTATACCTGCTGATATATATCTCCATCTGCATCCGCATTCGGTTAAAGCTTGGATTGCTAAATACTTTATTCCCATCTACGTCCTCAATCTCCAATGCATCCTCAAGCAGCTTCTGGTCAATAGCTGCTTTGCTGTAATTCAGCCCTTCCGCATGCTGTTTATTATCCTTATAAGCGAAATTTTGTCCCACCAGGACAATGGGATTAAACCCCAGCTGCTTAAGAAGCTGTAACGCAATAACCGAGATAGATGGGGCATCATTAATAGTATCCAATTCTATTCCTGATTTTGATTTTAGATAGAAAGGAGAAATGTGGTCTGGTTTAGTCAGCATATGGAATTTGGGACCCGGGTATCTGGTTAATGTTTCAAAACCTATACTGCTGCCGAAGATAAGGGGAATATCGACAAGGTTCTGTTCAACTAGTTTCTGGAAAACAACCTGGTTTTTAGGGGAGGGATCATAGCTGCAGGCGGCATGGGGGTGAATATTATAGTCTATCAATGTATTGACAGCTGAACCAACCGAAAATACATAGGCCAGGCCATTTTCTTTAATATAACGAATATTTTCAATTTCTTCTTCCAGAGATGGACCTGATGCGATCAGTAATGCGGGCTGGTTTTTGAAAGCGTCTTTCTTTTCCAAAATAATGTTGGGGGTGGATAGCACTGTATTAAAATTCAGCATACTGTTAAGAGTCCATCGTTTTTCAAAGGCAGTGGTTACATTTACTGCACTCCTGCGTTCATTGACCGCAGATTCGAACTGGAAAAAAAAATCTACATACCGGTCTGAGAAAATATCCTTGTAGGAGGGGAAGTCTATTACCAATACCGAGTCTCGCATTTGATTAACATATTCATGGGAAAACACCCGTATATCATCGGGTTTTCCTTCCACAAAGATATATTTTATTAAAGACAGGGGTATATCAGTCAAATCCACATAAGACAAAAATTGAAAAAATATTTCTGGAACCGGTTCATATATAGAAAAAGCTATGCCGGGGTATTTCTTTATGAATGCGTTCAGGTGATATCCCAGACCTATTCCATAAAAGAGGATATCGGAATATTCTTCTGGATTTTCCTGTTGTTCAATTACATTTTGGGCTTCGAGAAACGGATTGTGTTTATCATGGATATAGTTAGGTGGTATATCTAGGATAAGATTTGGAAAACCATCAATAGGGTCAAGTGTTTTAACTAATCCCGGATCCAGATTATTTTCAAGTTCTTTAAGCCTGCTCCATACCAGGGGAAAATGTGTTTTCAGCAGGTTCATATTTTTGTAAAGTATGATAATCTCCTCCCTGCATCTGTATCGGCAGCATCATATGCTTAAAATAGAATAATAATATACATATTATGGTTAAAAATATTTTTTGTGAAAATAATTAGTCCCACAAGAAAAATCAGCGAATTTGTTTCTGGATATGCATAAATATACTGGCGGACCTTTGCAGGGGGCGACGATCCTTACCCGTTGGGCCGAATTATTATACTCCTTCGCTCGTTTTCTATCTGCTGCTCTGAAGGCGATCGGCACCAGGTGGGGAGCGACACGGACGTGGCGAGAGGCTGGAATAAATTCATTCTAGCAGCTTTCGATTATGATGGTTGGGGGGATGGCTAACCAGAATTTATTGCACTATCCAACAGCCTGGTAAAATGTTGGGTTACGTTAGCTCTATTCAATATTTTCCCATAATAGGCGCCAAAGCAGTAATCAAGTGCATCTTCTGCAATTTCTGGATTTATGTTATCGTTTAAAATATTTTTTAATGTGCTTTTGATCTGTCCATATCGATAGGAAAAGTCTTCAGCAAAGACTAATTTGGGATATATCATTACTGGGCGGGGAGATGAATCTCCCATGTTTCTACCGTAATAGTTTGTAGCCAGCTTTTTAACTTTGCCCAGTAATACAGGTATACATCCGCTCAAGAGCTCGGTAAAATGTAAATTATCTAATGCTAAATTGGATATAGTCTCCTCGTAAGCAGTTCTTAATATATCAGTTCGATAAACACCATAGGTGATGGGTATATAGTCAGCGAGAAAATAAAAAAGCCTCTCTAGAGAGGACTCATGCTCAATAGAAAAAGTTTGATATCCTGGATAGAGTAGGGTCTGCTCATTTTGTTCCAGAAACCAGACATAATTACCGTGGGCTATTGAATATTGCGGATAGGATTGAAGAAAATTCAGACAATCATAATAACCGTCTGGCTGCAGGATATCATCATCAGCCAGAAAAGAGACGAATTCAGTTTCTGTTGATCTGATACCAGCCAGCCATCTTTCCAATATTGGAATTTCTGGACCATAATAGCGGTATTCAATTCCTGTTTTTAAGCATAGTTCTTTATTCTTAGATGCTTCTTTATCAGAACCATCTAAGACTACTACCTTTACCAGTTCGGGGTTAAAGTTGGCAACCATGAATTGAAGCAATCGAGAAAGATAATCCGAACGGTTATAAGTTGGGATCAATATAGTTGATTTAGCAGAGTTCATAGCATTCTCCTACGATATAAATTTCCCTGAGGTTTATTCATGCCTCTAGTTATTTTTTGCGTAACCATGCACCAGGCCAGTAGGTTATGTTTTTTTTCAACTCGCTTTTATTGAATATCCAGGGTGGTTGTTCTATTACAAAATCAGGATGTAATTTTACAAATTGTATAGCTGCCTCTATTGGATTATTCCAGGTCCACTCCATGTCACCCCGAGGGGTGTCGTCCAATTCTTTCATTATTCCATCTGTTGCAATAATATATGAACCTGGTGTTACCAGGTCATGATAAGCTCTTAACTCCTCGAAAACGTGATTTTTTGAATGGCACGAGTCCAGAATAACTAATGTGGTTTCTTCTGGGTTAACCCTGGATTTTATGGAACTGATAATCAATGGATCAATTGAATCACCTTCGATCAATGTTATAAAAGGGGATAGCTTATGATCCTCTATCAACCTGCGATTATGCTGGCGTATATCTATGTCTACTCCTATAACTCTGCCATTATCCATGGCTTTGCATAGACTTGCATAATAAATCAAAGAACCACCATGGGCAATACCTGTTTCAATAATCACATCTGGCCTGATGCGATATATTACTTCCTGTACCCGCAGCATATCTTCTGGCAGCTGAATAATGGGTATCCCCAACCAGGTGAAAGTATAGGCATATTTCTCATTCCAGCCTATTTTGATCCATTGCTCCGATATAGCTTCAAAAGCCTCTCTGCTGTAAAGATCGAGCGGGGTTGTTTTATCGTTATCTTCAATGTGAATGATCTTCTTATCAGTATCAATAGTTATTTTCACTTCAAGCCTCCCATGCTAGCATAGATGCAGTAACTCCAGAGTATTTCAATAACATAGATATTTCCTCCATATAATTAGCATTCATCACAATGATTGTTTTAATGTTTCTCTCCCTGAGTGCCTCGTAATGATATATGGGATGCCCGGTGCCAGCTATATATTTTCCTTGTTTATTGGGGTTCAAATCTATGGCGCAATCAATATATTTTCTTAGTGGGTCTATCAAATTCAGAAAAGTAACACCTTTTGCTCCTGCACCCCATATGGCCAGTTTCCCATCTTTATGAAATTCTGCTAATTTATTAAGCCAAAGTGTCTCTATTTTTTTTTCGGACCCAGAATATAAGAGGGCTAGTTGTCTGATTGAACGGTTAATTTCAATGCATTTTAGAGGCTCCGATTCATAGTTCTTTACCCGGGCCTTGAACCACATATACTGGTCATTGAATACCTCTCTTTTATCTATTACATTGAATCCTGCTTTCTGACAGGCGAAATCAAGCGAAGTCATATTGAAATAGGAACAATGTTCATAAAAGAAATCATAAATTATCGTGTTTTTTAATATCCATTCCACTGAAGGTGTTTCAAGAAATACTACCGCCTGGGGAGAATTTTTTAATGCCCCACAAATTTGGGTTAACAAATCTAAAGGTTTTTCAATGTGTTCGATTACATGACGGCAAATTATCAGATCAGCAGAGATTCCCTTATATTTTGGTCCATAATAATCTTGAATAAAAGTTATCTTAGCGTTTGCAGTTGTTTTGGGCCCCTTATAAGCTGGATCGAATCCATAACCTGTTCCACCGGCAGTTTCGATAAATGTTTTCAAAAACGTTCCCTGGCCGCATCCCACTTCAATAATGGTCTGGTTTTGTAAATGCAAATCATCCTGTAAATAATCAATTATATCCTTTACATAGGACTGGAAAAATGGCGAACAATCCTGGTTGTTATCATAATATATATGGTACTGCATCAAATCGAAATCAAAAGCCGAATTATAAATGAAACTGCAATTAAGACATAAGTTTAGTTCGATATTACCCCGGGGGACAGCCAGTGCCATTTGATAGTCATTTATGAGCATATTCTGGTGTACCGGTACCTGCCCCTTTTGATAAAACAATTCAAGTTCTTCTGAACCACATACCGGACATCTTACAATATTCAAGTGCTTACCTTCTTCCATGTTCGACTTTCCACCAGGCTATGGTTTCATCTAATCCTTCGTCCAGAGTGTATATTGGACTCCATCCCAGTTGAGTTCTAAGTTTTTCGTTATTGGCCACTATAAATGCTTCTGCCTTACTTGCAGTAGTACTATGTTTGAAAGAAACGAGGTTTTGTTTTCCCAATTTAAGGTCGATTTTGCATAGCAAATCATACAAGCTAATAGGAATTCCGGAACCAATATTAATAATCCCCGTAACATCACTTTGTAGTAATGCAACAAAAGCAGATGCTGCATCTTTAACAAACATATAATCAAGTATTGTTTCCGGGTTGGAACAGAAAGCTGTTTTTTTGTTTAATATGCGATCGATCACGTATGGCACTAAACGTGTGTGGTTTTCATATGGACCATATAAATAGAAGATACGTCCCCAGGCGAAACTGAGATCATTCATCTGGGAATATGCTCCCATTATCCTGGCCAGACTGGATTTACAGGTTCCATAAATGGAATCGTTACCATCGGGAGTTGCATATTCAACCAGATATCCATATTTAAGGTCATATTCTGAACATGTACCAGCAGCAACTAATCTTTCTCCGCCATATTGCTTGAAAATCTTTAGCAATTCTAAGCTGGATTGCACCCATCTAATATTCTCTGGAGAATTAATATATTGGCCCGGCTCGGTATACCATGCCAGATGCAGCAGATAGGTCGGACTGATATTCATAAACAAATCGGAAATTTGTGAATAATCATGCAAATCGCAGCAATAACAATATAAATTTTCACTTTCTGGCAGTTCCCCTGGAAAACTTATAGAGTGAACTTCAAAGCCTGCTTGCAAGAGCAAATCCAGGCAGTGCCTGCCGACAAAACCGTCGCCACCAGTAACTACTATTTTTTTCATACAGTGTAATCTCCCCAGGTCATATCTCTCTCTGAAATTAATCCATTAGGAATTTGTGGCCAATCTATAAGAAAAGACGGATCGTTCCATCTTATACCCCGGGCATATTCAGGATGATGATATTCTGATATCTGGTAAAATAATTCAGTGTTGTCCTGGAGAGTTTGAAAACCGTGGGCAAAGTCTTCTGGAATATAAAGCATTTTTCGGTTTCTTTCACTCAAATTTACTGCCTGCCACTTCATAAATGTACAGGAATCCTTACGAAGATCCAGGATTACATCATATACTTCCCCTTTTATGCAGCTGACCAGTTTGGCTTCCTGATAAGGAGCGGCTTGATAATGCATACCCCGCAGGGTACCGGCTTTTTGGCTGTAAGAAATATTACATTGAGCTACACACGGATTAAGCCCTTTGGCCTTAAATTCCTGCTGACAGAAGGTTCTGGCGAAAAAGCCGCGATCATCTCGTATTGGCTCAGCTTCTATGATATAGACCCCTGGCAGAGATAGTTCCTGAAATATCATCTTAAAACACCTTCACATGAGGTACTAATGTTACCAACCTGGCTCCCCATTGTCTTACATAAGCCAGCTGCTCGCGTATTTCTTCCTTGAGATTCCAGGGCAAAATAATAATATAATCAGGTTTGCTAGTTTCCAATATATTTATATTTTCTATTGGTATATGCGAACCGGGAAGGAATTGTCCTTGTTTATGAGGATTTTTATCAACTGTATAATCTATAAAATCAGTACCTATCCCGCAGTAATTCAGCAGGGTATTCCCTTTAGCAGGAGCTCCATATGCAGCAATACTTTTACCATTTTCTCGGGTCAGAATAAGAAATAAGAGGATTTCTCTTTTTAAAGATTGTACTTTTTCTGTAAAAGACAGGTAAATTTCTGTATCAGTGTACCCGGCTGTTATTTCCCGTTTTATCAACTGCTTGACCTTTATCGAGGATGATTTTGAAGTATCTCCCTGATGGCAGGCATAGATGCGAAGGGAACCTCCGTGGGTAGGGATTTCTTCTACATCAAATATCTTTAAACCATGGGCGGAAAAAATTTTTTCTGCACAAATCAGTGAGAAATAAGAAAAATGTTCGTGATAGATAGTATCGAATTGTACCAGGTCAATTAGTTTCATTAGATGTGGAAATTCCATGGTGATTACGCCTTGTGGTTTAAGCAGTATTTTAAGCCCGCTTACAAAATCATTGATATCCGGTACATGGGCCAGTACATTATTGCCTATCAGCAAATCGGCACTTTTTCCTTCTGATTTTAACGATTGAGCTTTTTCTTTTCCGAAAAAAACTTTTAAGGTTGAAATGCCCTTGGCAATAGCGGCATCTGCAGCAGAACCCGCTGGTTCAATTCCCAAAACGGAAATACCCTTTTCCATGAAATACTGCAGGAGGTAGCCGTCATTGCTGGCTATCTCAACGACCTGGTCATTCTGACCCAATGAGAAAAGCTGCAGCATCTTTTCTGTATATTCCCGGCAGTGGGTAAGCCAGCTATCTGAATAAGAAGAGAAGTAAGCATAATCTTTGTTAAAGATATCCTCCGGATGGGCATATTCTGCTGTTTGTGCCAGAAAACACTGGTCGCAAAGGTATACTTCCAATGGATAATGAGGTTCCATTTCAGATAATTGTTTTTCACTTAAAAAAGAATTAGACAAAGGTGCAGTACCTAAAGAGAGCAGTTTGTGTTTAAGCTCTCTATTACAAAAACGGCATCTCATTCAATCAAACCTGCTTTCTCATAAAAAGTATTTTCGAAACTGCATATCTGCTCCAAAGTGACTTTCAGCATATCCGCCTGGTTAAAATAAGATTTATACCAGGAGGCTGTCTTTTCTAATGCCTGTTCTAAATTCCAATTAGGTTTCCAGTTAAGTACTGTTTTCGCTTTAGAACAATCCAGTTTTAGAATATTTGCTTCATGGGGATGAGAATTTTCATCTATTTTCCAGGCAGTTTCGTTACCCCAAAGTGTGATTAGAGAGGAGACAATCCAGCTGACAGGCTGGGCGTCATCATAGTCAGGGCCAAAATTCCAGGCACCGCTGAAGGATTCTCCTTTAAGGTATAATTCTCGTCCTATAAGGAGGTAACCACTAAGCGGTTCGAGTACATGCTGCCAGGGTCTCACTGCACCGGGGGAGCGTATGATAATGGGCTGCTTTTGACTTAATTTTCGTATACAGTCCGGAATCAAGCGGTCTTCGGCCCAGTCTCCGCCGCCGATCACATTGCCTGCTCGGACTGATGCCAGTGCAAGGCCATGATTATTGTATGCAGATGGATTAAAGTAAGAACGTTGATAAGCGGCAGTTATCAATTCACAGCATCCCTTACTGCTGCTGTATGGATCATCACCACCCGGGATGTCATTTTCACGATAACCCCAGACCCATTCTCTATTTTCATAGCATTTATCACTGCTTACAATGATTACAGCTTTGACTGAAGAACTCTGACGAACTGTTTCCAGGAGATGTACTGTTCCCATGATGTTTGTAGAATAGGTTTCAACTGGTTCTATATATGACCGTCTTACCAGAGACTGAGCGGCCATATGAAAAATTATTTCCGGCTGTACTTCTTGTATTGTTGAATGTAAATGTCTGAAATCCCTGATATCCCCATAGATACTTGTCATACCCTTACTTGTATGGCATAAATCAAAAATACTGGGATTCGTTGGAGAGTGTAGGGCATAACCGCTTACATCGGCGCCCAGATGTTTTAACCACAGGGCTAACCAGCTTCCTTTAAAACCGGTATGGCCGGTAATCATGACTTTTTTTCCACAATAAAAATCATCAAGTATTCTATTCATTACTACCACACCTTCCAGGGGGCCTGGCCGGAGTTCCATAGTTCTTCCAGCCGGTTTTTATCCCGCAGGGTATCCATGGGCTGCCAGAATCCCCTGTGTTTATACGCTGCCAGCTGCCCCTCCTGGGCTAATTTCTCTAGGGGTTCCCGCTCCAGGCTGGTGTTATCACCTTCCAGATAATCGAAAAATTCCGGCTGCATTACGAAAAAGCCGCCGTTTATCCAGGTGCCGTCACCATCCGGCTTCTCGATAAACGAAGTGACTATATCATCATCATTGATCTGCAGACTGCCAAAGCGTCCAGCCGGCTGAACAGCAGTGACTGTGGCAATTTTATTATGCTGTTGATGAAAACTGACTAATTCCTTAAGGACGATATCTGCAACTCCATCTCCATATGTCAGCATGAAGGGGTTATCACCTACATATTTTTGGATTCGTTTCACCCGGCCGCCGGTTAAGGTATTCAGTCCGGTATCCACTATGGTGATTTTCCAGGGTTTAGCCTGGCTGTCGTGGATTTCGATGGAGTTGTCCATCAAGTTCAAGGTCAGGTCGCTTAAATGCAGATAATAATTAGAAAAATATTCCTTGATTATATAGCTCTTATAACCAGAGCAGATGACAAATTCGTTAAATCCCTGATGAGCAAAAATCTTCATTATATGCAGCAGAATAGGCTCGCCCCCTATATCTACCATGGGCTTGGGTTTCAAATCAGTTTCTTCACTTAACCTGGTCCCATATCCCCCGGCCAGTATTACCACTTTCATTTCTAATCCCTCCACTGTATTTGCTTATGTAGCCTGCCCGGCATATACCTGGGCTTGGATTTTCAGTAATTCATCTCTTTTATCAGTGAATTCCTTATCGATAATCTCTTTGGTATTCTGATCAAGATCACGCTGTATGCAATCCTGGTTTAATGCGGCAATATCCGGATTAGCTGATAAAAAATCAATAACATCAAATAAATTTAGCACCCCGGTATACGCTGCACTGTTATAGATTTTCTTGAGCAGCAGGTAGTCTTCTTCGTAATCCAGGGTCAAGCGCAGATCAGGTCGGTTTAATCTTCCTGCAGCTTCAATTTCTTTTACTGCAAAGAAATCCGGCCGATCCAGCAGGTAACCCCATATTTCGGTATTAACGATACTTTTAAAACGGCATACGATTTCTGCGGCCCTGGTTTTTATGCCATAAGGTGCAGTACCCAGGGGAAGACCGGTTATTTTGATAAAATCACTTTTATCCCGTTTGCAGGTATCAACTATCAGGTTGGCATAGTCTATAGCGAACAGGGGATTATCAGCGGTGATGCTCAAAAAATAATCCAGACCGAAAAGACGGGCTGCCTGATGCAGGCGGGACAAAACATCATCCTCGCTGCCATTAAAATAATAGATATCGTTTTTTTGGGCGATATCCAGCAGTGGTTTATCCTGCGGATTAGTGGAAGTACAGAGGACTATTTCTGATATGTCCTGAACCTTCCGGCAGCGGTCTATAATGTGCTCTATTACGGTTTTGCCGTTTAAATCTTTTAAGATCTTTAAAGGCAGCCGGGATGATTTGAGCCGGGCGGTGATTAAAAATCCTATTTTCATGATTTTTCCTCCAAGCCTCCGGTCAACCGGGAATAATCTGATGCGCTGAATTCATGTCGGACATTGTGATAATCTATTATTTCATCTTCTTCAATATCCCGAGCTGCTTCCAGGTCCAGCAGATTCAGCAGCTCATTTTGCCTGAGAGGGGACTCTTCTATGGTCCGCTTGAACCAGAGGTTTTCCAATGACAGCTTTTCACCCTTTTTGATGGCCCTGCGGGCTACTATGGCTTTCTTCATAGGGCCGGTTATCCCGTAAGAGATTTCCTTTTTAGACATAGATAGCGCGCCATCACCATAGGCGGTAAGGTATATTTCCATGAGGTTCTTTATTTGGAGTATTACTTCCTGGCCGGCAGCTGATTGATAATCAATACGTTTTATACCAGGTTCCGGGGTATAGTGCTTTTCCAGTATATTGATGCCCATGGCTGCTCCCAGGGCTGATATATAGATATTGTTTTCGTCATCATGTCCGGTATGGTCTGCATAGCCAACCGGCAGGTCAAACAGATGCCTTAATTTGAGCATCCTGGAAAAATTAATATCGTGATAATTGGTGGGATAAGCTTGAAATCCGTACATCAGCAGGATATCTTTCTTGCCTGACTCCCTGAGTATGCTGACCGCATAGTTGATCTCATCAATAGTTGAACCGCTGACCCCGAGGATGATTTGTCCGGGAAATAGTACTGATTTTCTTAATAAATAATAATCATTTATGGAAGTGGCATGTAACTCAAGTGCAGTAATATCAGGATGCTCAGCAAGGATGTAGTCAATAGATTCAATATCATCGCAGAGAGCGATAATATCCAGGCCTTTACTGTTTGAATAATCAAATACATTAGTCCACTCAGATCGGGTAAATATTGATTTCTGAGTGGCATTAAATAGAGGATGTTTCCTCTGCAGGTAAGTATCCGCATTCAGAAGCAGATGGAATTTTGCTGCACTCAGTTTCAGTTCGGCAATGTCATCTATCATTTTATACAGGTAGGGCAGATTGCCCTCATGATGATAGGCGGTTTCTCCAATAATATAAGGTTTCATATTAAATAAACACCTCTGCAAATTCTCCGTTAGCCCGGCCATAATCATTAATGTGGCCGATATCTATCCAGTATTCACGGATAGGGAAAACCGAGACATTTTTATTTTTCTCCATGAGCGTTGTTAAAAAATCTGTCATTTTCAGATATGAATTAGGGGAGATATAATCCAGTACCTCCGGACTCAGGGCATATATGCCTGCATTAACCAGGAAATGGAGCAGGGGCTTTTCTTCAATATCATATACCAGCTGTTTATCTACTTTTATAACCCCATACGGGATTTGCAGAGAATAGTCCCGCACACATACCGTGGCTGCAGCATCCTGTCTGGCATGGAACTTCAACAGGCGGCGGAAATCCACTTTGGTTAATATATCCCCATTCATAAGGATGATGGTTTTATCAGTTCTTCCTGAGAAGAGGCCCACCGCTCCTGCAGTACCCAGGGGTCGGTCTTCGTAAATATATTCAATCTGCACTGCCCAGCGGGAGCCGTCACCAAAATATTCCCTGATCATATCGGCCATATAATTTACAGCGATATAGAAGTTCTTAAATCCCTGCTCAATAAAACTATCGAGTATCGTTTCCAAAACAGGTTTTCCCCCGACATCCAGCAGCGGTTTGGGGCGGCTTTCAGTGAGAGGTTTCAGACGATTCCCCAGCCCTCCAGCCATCAGAATCACGGGATTATCCTTTTGCTCGGTGCTGATGAATTCATTAATGAACTCCAGATCAACCACACAATAATTCTCATCAACTACCGGTATGTGATGTAAGGTGGTACTGCGCATCAGAGCTAAAGCGTTTATCCGACTGTCATTAGTCCGTATTACACTGGGTTTAGAGTTCATTATTTGTCTCACCGGATTATCAAGGTTTATGCCTTTTAAGATACCCCGGCGAATATCTCCATCAGTAACTGTTCCCAGCAGGTGATTAGCTTCATCTACTACCAGAGCTATCTGCAGGGCAGAACAGTCTATAATCTGTATAGCTTCTAATATTGTGGCTTCAGGGGATATCAAAGAGTTCTTCCATCTGCTCATAAAGTACACCATCCTGAGTATATCTGGCATGTTTGCTATTTATGATATGTAAAAAGTTAACAAATCGTTCCAATGCGACAGGGGACGGTTCTCGATTTGTCGCATTATTGTTGATGTTGCTTGTCGACAGAGAAATATATAGCATTGTACGACCTGCTGGCGGAAAAATTGATCCTGGGAATAAACGAAGCAATAATAAAAATAATATGTTCTAAGAAAAAACGGTTTTACATTTCTTATTCAATTTCGCGATAGCATCTTATATATCCACGAATTTCCTTTTCGCCTTAATATAATAAAAAACAAACTTAAATAAATTAACATAAACATTGACAATATTAATATTGGTGTTTATATTATTGATATACGCATTGAGGAAAGGAGTGTTGATCATAGCTTACAAAGCTCCCGGCAAATGTCCTGTTTGTAATGGAGAATTTAAAGTTAGCCGTCTTAATTGCCCACAATGCAATAGCAGCCTGGAGGGTGAATTCGATACCTGTAAATTTTGCCAGCTTCCTGCCGATCAAATAGAATTTGTGGAAGTTTTCTTAAAATGCAGGGGTAACATAAAAGAGGTTGAAAAAGAGTTAGGTATATCCTATCCCACCGTACGCAACCGTCTGGATGGAGTTATTCAAGCATTGGGATATGGAATTGAAAGACCAGAGATTAGTGTAGATCAGTCTAAGCTTCGAACTGAAGTTCTAGAAGCCTTAGATAAAGGAATAATTGATCCACAGGAAGCCATAGAGCAGCTAAGGGAGATGAAAAAATAGAAAATGGAGAAAGGAGTGCAAATAATGAGCACGGATAAACTAAAAATTTTGGAAATGATTCAGGAGGGGAAGATAAGTACTGCTGAAGGATTAGAGCTGCTTCAGGCTCTGGACGTGAGCAATAAGGATACTCCCAGCACTAGTGATAAGGATAGAAAATTCCGGGTTAAAGTGGATGGAGATAAAACCAAAGTCAATGTTAATATTCCCTTGAGTCTGATCAGGGTAGCATCAAAATTTACAGGCATGGGTATGAACTTCATTCCCGCACAGGCTCGGGACGAAATGAACAAACAAGGTATTGATCTAAGTCAAATAGACTTTAACGAGTTAGTCAAGCTGATTGAGCAGGGCTTGACGGATGGCAAACTGGTAGACATCGAGGTGGAAGATCCACAGGAAGGAAAAATGACGGTTCAAGTTTATGTGGAATAGAAAAAAAAGTACATTTCTGTTGGTTAAAGTTCGTGTCCCCTCCCGATTCAATTTGGTTTTTCCGCTGCTTCTTCCGTTGTTGGACGAAACCCTGGAAGAGGTCAACGATTGGATGGCATTTTGGAAATGGGTATATAACCGAGAAGGATCCTGGCTTTCCACCACTTGCAGCTGGTTGCAAGCTGGAGGAGATATTCTTCGAGAGATTAGAACCCTGCGGCCAATGGATATAATTGAGGTTAAGACCCCGGAAGCCGAAATCGTAGTGAAGTTACAGTAAACAAGATACCTATGGGAGGGGACTATCCATGCGCAAGTTTATATATATCGGTCTTTCCAATATATTAGCTTTATACCTGGTGGGTATGATATTTCCCTCCATCCAATGGGACCGTTTTCTAACCCTGGTGGAAGCAGCTGTATTGCTGACAGTATTCAACTGGATGTTAAGGCCGGTAATTATGTTGGTAGCTCTGCCAATAAACTTGATAACTGTAGGTTTATTTGTCCTGATCATCAATGCCTGGATGGTCATGCTTACCGACTGGCTAATTCAGGGCTGGCAAATACCACAATTCTGGTTGGCTCTCGTTACGGGAGTAATTGTCGGGCTGTGCAACTCAGCTGCCAAAAGACTTTATCGTTACTCTCCAACTTAAGCCATAGGTGACGAGGGGATGGGGTTGTTGTCAACCTTATAGGTTGGTACGCCTCTTGACTTACATCAATAACGTATAATTGCCTTTTGAAAAAGACACACTGACTCACCAGAGAAGATGAAAAAGATTGCTATTGAAGGCCGCGTATCATCATGCTCGGCCTTAATCATATTTTACAGGAATTAACAGATTAGGCGGCGAAGAGATTACATATAAGCCGGGGAACCGAATACAAAAAGAACGTCCCCGCTTCAGGAGAACTTGACAAATTAGGGAGGGATATCAATGGACAGTAGAAACCCTATTGGCACTGCCTTTATGATGGCATTTCTACGAGGATTCCACGCAGTTTATGATAATGCAAAAATATTTAATGATTCACTTGCTTATGATTTATTACCCGAGGAGGTTAGGGAAGCATTTAAACAACATTTAATTGAATCCGCTGCAGAAATGGCCCCGGAGCTAGCAAAAGAGTGTACTGATACTGAGACCTCTTTACGCCTGGCTGTGCGAACCATGGCCGGTCCCGTCCTAGCCAGAGCACGATTTGTGGAAGAACTACTTGAAGAAGCCGTCCGAAAAGGCATAAGTCAATATGTAATTCTGGGCGCAGGATTTGATACCTTTGCTCATCGCCGTCTTGACCTGGCAGGCCGCCTCCAAATTTTTGAGCTTGATTTACCTCCTACACAAGAAATAAAACGCCAATTGTTGGGTCGTCTAAACCTTGAAAAACAGGATTACCTGCACTACATTCCGATAGATTTTACTAAGGATAACCTGGCCTCGGCCCTTTTAGAATCAAAATATGATTCAGGGCAAGTAAGTTTTTTTAGTTGGATGGGGGTAACCCAGTACTTGCCACTTGAGGCGTTATTGTTAACACTCAAGGATATCATAGGTTTATCAAGTGCCGGTAGCGAGATTGTATTCGATTACTACGATAAATCAGCTTTTGATCCCGATAAAGCATCAAACCGTATTAAATATATTATGAATACTACAAAGAGAATCGGAGAGACCATCATTACAGGATTTGACCCATCAAAACTTGGCATGGAACTGGCTCCTCTGGGATTACGACTGCTAGATAATTTAGGGCCCGAAGAGATACAACAGAGATACTTCGAGGAATGTAATGAAGGTTATGCGGCAAGCGATCACGTACATTTGGCCCATGCTGTCGTGGTAAATTAAGACCAGCAATCCATTCTTCTGCAAGCAGCAAGCCCGGTACCGATCTTTCATCCTGCCATATAAACTGCGACCCGCTGGTGGGAAAAATAATCCTGGGAAAAACGAAGCAAAGTAAACCGTCCCCGTTTCTTTAGATGTTAAATTAAAATGTTTTAGAGAGGAGGCGTTTAATATAGAAATTAAGTTTGAAATAACAGAAGAAGATTATATTAAATTTAATTTATATCATTTAGAAAATTCACCGTCACATAAAAAGTCATATAATTTATTAAGATATGCAGTGCCGTTACTATTTATAGTACCTATATATGCCATAGTGAGAAGTTTAACCTTTGCCATATTATTTGCAGTAATATGGATGATTTTGTATCCTAAGCAATATAAAAAACTGATAAAACGAACAACTAAAAAGTTGTTGCAGGAAGGTGATAATTCTTCTATTTTTGGTAGAAAGATTTTGGTAATAGATGAGGATAATATAAAATTCTTAGGCGAACATATTTCGGAGACAATATCAAGGGAAAGTATAAAGTCTGTAAAAGTTTATGATGATATGATACTTATTTATTTAAGCGGGATTACTGCTAAAATAATACCAACTAGATATCTTAATGAGGATTCAAAAAAAAAGTCTTCTGGATGAGTTGGGTATATTATAAATGTAAGAAAATTAAAAGGGAGTAAGTAAGTGATACGATAAAAGTGCAGTTCAAAATCGCAAGGAAATGGTAAAATACATTTCTATAAAGGAACGATGGGACAGATGGCAAAAAAATATTTGGACAGTGTATTAGCCAGGAATGCAGAGCTTTCATCTGAAGCAGCAGACAGCAGACTTTCCAAGCTGACGCATAAAGCCGTTAAAATCATTCAGATGAACACAATGGATATTTCCCAAACCAAGCAGGAGAAAGAAATTATACAAAGCTTTATTTCGGATATGTCCCATCAAATGAAAACGCCTCTATCCGGTGTCGCTATGTATACCGACCTGCTGCTAGAAGGACGTATTACCGAAGCCGAGCGGCAGGAATTTCTGTCGCGTGTCAAAACGGGAACGGAAAAATTGCAATGGATGATGGACAGCCTTGTAAAAATGTCAAGGCTAGAGGTGGGAGCCATAGAATTGTCCCCTGTTTCCACAGGCATCAAACAGACCATTTCCGACAGTATCAGCACCGTATATGGCGCGGCGGTCAAGAAGAACATTTCCATTCAAACGGCTTATTTTGAGGATATTTCGTTGCTGCATGACCGCAAATGGAGAAGTGAAGCGATCACAAATATTTTGGAAAATGCGATCAAATATTCCCCATCCAACGGAGAAATCAATATATCCGTGGAAACCCTGCCTATCTATACAAAAATCAGAATTACCGATTATGGTATTGGCATTGCTCCCGACGAGTGGAACTCTATTTTCAAGCGGTTTTATCGGGGATGAAACACAAAAGGGGTTGACGGGGCTGGATTAGGACTTTATTTAGCTTCACTGATATTTCACAAACAGAGTGGCTATATCCTTGTAGATTCCAAGCCGGGGAAATATACGACATTCTCAATGTTCTTACAAAACTGTAAGAAATAAATCGTGTTTTGTTAGGAGCCTGTAAGAATTGCAATTTATGATAAAAGCATAAGCGAAAGGAGCGTGAAGAAATGCCGGTTTTGTTAACGCAGGGACTTAAAAAATACTATGAAAAGGAACCGAATATTGTCCGCGCCCTTGATGGCGTTGATATAGCCGTGGAAGCTGGAGAGTTTGTGGCAGTTGTAGGAATGTCCGGCTCCGGTAAAAGTACGCTTCTGCATATGCTGGGAGGTCTTGACAAGCCGACAGACGGGAAAGTGATTGTTGATGGACACGAGCTTGCTGAAATGTCGGATGAACAGCTAACCATATTCCGCAGGCGTAATGTGGGATTTGTGTTCCAGAGTTACAATCTCGTCCCGATTTTAAGCGTTTATGAAAATATCGTGCTACCGATTGAACTGGATGGCAGTACAATAGACGGAGCTTTTATAGACGAGATTATTGACACGCTGGGGCTTGGCGAGAAACGCAATAATCTGCCCAATATGCTTTCCGGCGGTCAGCAGCAGCGCGTAGCGATTGCCCGCGCGCTTGCAACAAAACCGTCTATTTTACTTGAGATGAGCCTACCGGCAATTTAGACGCGAAAACCAGTCAGGATGTTTTAGGTGTTCTGAAAATGACTTCCACCAAATTTCATCAGACCAGGATGATGATTACCCATAACGAGCAAATCGCCCAGCTTTCGGACCGCGTTATCCATATAGAGGACGGCAAAATAGTCCGGGAAGGACGTGGCTGAGAATGAAGAATAACAACGGCGCTGTTATAAGGCGACTTACAGGCAGAAGCCTTAAATCCAATAAAAAGAGAAACTTTTTTATAATCACAGCCATTGCGCTTACGACACTGCTTATGGCTTCTGTTTTCAGCATCGGCATGAGCCTTATGGAATCAATGAAGATGCAGGAAACGCGCCTAACGAATGAAAGCAGAAAGGCTGCCGCTGCGCCAATAGGTATTCCAAATATACAAAGCCGAACGATTTGGCCGATGACAACACGTTTAATTTGTTTTGGAGTTGTGCCAAGCGTTTTGAGCAAACCGTCTGTATTATTACGTCGGAAAATGCGTACCGCTCTATTTATAAATCAACTATTGTTGAGCGATTGAGGGAAGCAGAATAACAAAAAAGGATTGTTTATCGGTCGATAGATAAATCAAGAACTGCCAAGTCCACAGTCTCAATCCCGAAGATTCTGTGATAAGTGTCAGATATATTTTTATGATGTTTCTGATCGCATCGCATACCCTCAATAATACATCTATTATCATGAACGGAGGATAGTATGGAGAGGAAAAAAAGAATTTTAGGATGGATCGGCGTATCCATCACCGTTGTTTTTTCAAGTATCTGGGCCTATTGGGGCGCTTTTGAAAACTTTCACGAAGGTTGGTATTCCACTTCCGTCTGGGAAAACATTTTTATGTTGTTTTTCCAATACTTATTATTCACCATTATTTTCGTGGTCCTGGCGCTGATTATTCTCAAATGGAAGAAAATCGGCCTCGTCGTTCATATTCTCACCGGCGCTTTCTGCGTCTGGTTCTTTTCTGGAGCCAGTTTCAGTGTCCTGGGCCTTATGATCGTCATCCCTTTCGCGGCGTTGGGACTTATCTATTATTACGGGAATCCGGAGCCCCTGAAATGGGCGAGAAGGCTGATCATATTCGTGCCGCTTATCATCGTCATTGCGATATCGATCCCCCAGGGGATCAAGGTCTCCCAGCGTATAGACGACGGCGATTTTGGAATAAGAATCGTCGAGGGAAACGACGTCACGCTGGCCTGGGCGCCGAGAGGCCCCGGCTGGCCGGATCGCGGCGTATCCTGGGAAGAGGCGCAGGAGATCTGCAAATATCTGTCCGAAGACGGCTTAACGATCATGGAAACGGAGCAGAATATCTGGCGCCTGCCGACGGTCGACGAGGCGGTCCGTTCCATGCTGCTGCACGGGGAGAATTCCGGCGGCGTATGGAACGCGAGCGAAGAAAGAGCCACATATGAAAAAACACCTGACAAGGAGTCTCCGCTATGGGACGTAAATTCAAAGATCATTTATTATTGGACGGCAGACACCTCAATTCAAGATGTGAATCAAGCTTACATTATCGTTTATGACGGCGGTGTATATGATAAAAGAAAGATAGATGGTTACGGTTACCTTTCCTTTAGAGCCGTCAAAGATAAAACTGAAACTGATCAACCTAATAATAACTCTCAAAGCTCCCAATTGATTTGCAGTAAATTCTATACTCCATTTGCCTTAGATGAGGACCGGGATAGTTATTCATCAATTGAAATTCGTTCCATGGACGGATTTGGAGCTTATCGAATAGGACATGTACATGCAGGATTGGATTTAAAGGCGGATTATACTGAACCAGTGTATCCAATAGCTTCTGGTCAGGTAGCAGATATTTTATATAGTTTTCCTAACTTAGCTGTTCTGATTAAACACAATCTGCCTAATGGAGCACAAGTATATTCCAGCTATGTACATGTTGCTGATATTTCAGTAAACGTTGGAGATATAGTTGACGAAAACACACAAATAGCAAGAATGCTAAATAAAGAAGAATTGAAAAAAGCTGGACTTAATACGCCTCATTTGCATTTAGAAATAAGAAAAAATATGGATGATGATGGCAAAGGAAGTTACTTGTGCAAGACCATCGAAGAGCTAGATAAGTACTTCCTTGATCCAACTCCCTTTCTAAAAGAAAAACTTAATGATTAAGCTTGCCGGAGCAAATGTGGCTTTTTTTCTCTTGGCGGTGTTGATCCCCACCACCAGGTTTTTCGATGATACTTTTTTCCCGACTACAGGTGACGAGGGGACGGAGTTGCTGTCAATTGTAACCGTTAAACTAAAATGGACAGAAAGGGGGTGCGGACATTATTTTGGACTTACTCATGCCACTAAACCAATACTTCGTCT
>JAENYG010000065.1 GCA_016841875.1 Syntrophomonas sp. | reverse complement strand
TTTTATTATGTCTTTTCTACCTTTGTTTTGATGACTTTTCACACGGTCTGACGTTCTTTTTGCTTCCATAAATTAAATCTGCGGGGTTGCCCCCGCAGGAATGCGAGTTTGTTTTATACCTGGTTCAGTGATTTTTCGGCGATCTGAATAGCCTTAGTTACCATGTTGCCACAGTCACGAGAAGTTACTGCACCCCAGCCCTGCGAAGCCACAACCTGGTCAACACCGAGTTCTCGGGCAATTTCATACTTCAACTGTTCCGACATGATTCCACGATTTCTGGCCAAGATATAACCTCCTTGTAAACTCGCATGCAATATTATTTTATCTAATTACAAAAAAAATATAGCAGGAAGATAATTGAGACTGTGCTAAGCACATCACAAATATGGTTTATAATATAAGCTATAGGGGGAATTTTTTTATGAGATATGAAGGAAATATTTTCAGACCACCCAGTGAAGCTAGAAGTTACATTTTGCAGTGTACAGTAGGCTGCAGTCATAACAGATGTACATTCTGTAATATGTACAAAGATAAGAAATATCGGGTAAGAGAATTAGAAGAGATTATGACTGATATCCGAATGGCCAAACTTTATTATCATGACGTGGAAAAGGTCTTCCTGGCTGATGGAGATGCTCTGGCTATGGAAACTTCGGATTTGCTGCAAATATTGACTGCATTATACCAAAGTTTTCCTAGTTTAAAACATGTTGGTATTTATGCCAGTCCTGATAGTATATTGAATAAATCGGTGGAAGAACTATCGGATATGAAGAAGCACGGATTAACTATGGCTTACCTGGGAGTTGAAACCGGCGATGAAGAACTGCTGAAAGACATAAGAAAAGGTGTCACTTATGAAGAGATGGTAGCAGCAGGGAAAAGGGTCCGGGAAGCAGGGATACTATTATCAGTCACCATACTTCTGGGTCTGGCGGGGAGAACCCCGAAAGCTGTGGAGCATGCTCTTAATACCGCCAAAATTTGTAATGAAATAAATCCTGATTATATTGCAGCGCTGACTTTGATGCTTACACCCAAGACTGAACTATACCGGCGTATGAAAAAGGGAGAATTCGAACTTCCGGGACCATTCGAAATACTGGAAGAAATGCGTATTATAATTGAGCATCTGGACGTACAGGGCAGTGAATTCAGGAGCAATCATGCGTCTAACTATCTACCCATCAAAGGCCGGCTGCCAGATGATAAAAAGGAAATACTGGAATTGATCGATCAGATGATAAAGAGAAACGATAGAAATTATCTGCGGCCAGATTATATGAGAGGTTTATAAAAAAGTGAATTAAAGTACAAGTATACACCAGAAGCGGTATTTAAATTAATCTGAATCGTGTTATAATATAGAAACTTATCATCGTGGTAACTGCAATTTGTTAAGGGGGGATAAAGTTGCGGTTATTTGGAAAAAAAGATGAAGAACTTTTTATGCTTTTTAATGAGAGTGCACGTGTTGTAGTTAGAGGTGGAGAAATACTACAAAACGTGGTGCATGACTATCGGGATTTAGACATAAAAATGGCCAAACTGACCGCCATGGAACACGAGGGCGACCGTATTATACAGGAGCTTATGGGCAGGCTGAATACCAGTTTCATTTTGCCGTTTGACCGGGAAGATGCATTTCAATTAGTGCAAAAACTGGCCACAACCCTGGACTATATTACGGGTATTATCGATAGGATGATTTTGTATAAGGCTGGGGATCCTGATGATCAGGTTAAAGAGATGGTAGAGGTTTTATGTGAATCGATTGCACTGATGGAAAAGGCTTTTAATATGCTGGATAAAATTGAACGCAACAATAAGGAAATAATGGATTGTTGCAAGAAGATAATCAAGCTGGAAAAAAAGCAGGATAATCTGTATAGAACCGGGGTAGCCAGGCTATTTGATGAGCATGAAGATGAACCTATCACACTGATAAAATGGCGAGAAGTTTATGAGCATATTGAAATGGCTCAAGATTATATTCAGGACGTGGCTGATTTATTGATAAATATCTGTGTAAAATACTCTTGAGAAAATAAGTAAAACCCCTTGCAGTTTGAACCGCTCCCTGACAGATGAAAAAACAAAACCTTTTTGCTGGACCACGTCATTAACGGAGTCCAGCTTTTTATGCAGCATTTTCAAGCAACTGAGGTAGGTCATGGGAGGCAGTTTGTTCAGTCTCCTTTGCCGGCGTTCGTAGTTGTAGAAATATATGTAGCTTTCAATGGTCGCTGTCAGGCTGTCGTAATCTTTGAAGTTGCCAAGATAGTACATTCCGCTTTTTAAAATATCCCAGAAACCTTCCATGGGGCCGTTGTCAATGCAGCGACCGACGCGCGACATGCTTTGTACCATTCCGGCTTTGTTCAATCTGGTCTTGAGTTGCTTACTTGTATATTGAAAACCTCGGACACTATGAAACAGCGGGTGAGCATCCGGGTATTGGGAAACGGCCAAATCAAAAGTGTCTGGTTATTCTTGTGACGGCCCATGGCAAAAGAGACAATACCTTTGTCTTTAAGATCGAGGTACTCTTCTTCCCATAAAAAGCTTCCCTTTGTAGTCCTGAAATTTTATTATTTCAGGTGTCTACTCAAAGGGGAGCTTATCAATTTATCACCGGAATTTTTTTATTTTGTATTTTAATAGCTTAATAGACATTTGGAACTTACTGAAATCAACAATTCGGCAAACTACCCCTGTTTAGAATGATCCTCAGCTTTTCTTCCTTTGCCCTTATTATGTTATCGAACAGAAACTGGTTCTAACATTATTAGAAAACTTTCGCGTATTTTCGTGATTATCCGCCTCAAGATCTGTAACTAGCATTCGATATTTACGCATCTTAAGACCCATAAAAGCAAGATGCCTAACAAGTATGTTTGATTTTGTCGAAAAGATAGTTTCTAGAATAAAAGGATAAATTTGGCTTAACAAGAATATATTACTTTTATGTACATAATAATACATTTGATTGGGGTTTATGGGTATGAACTGGTTATAGATACCATAAGCTGCGAGTTTATTGAAGAACCATAAGGGGAAATATTTAGGGATCTCAAAGAAGACGATACAACCTGACTATTTCTGCAACAGGCGAACTTAAAGCGGTCATAAATCAAACCAAAGCAGCTCGGCTATATTAAGGAACACCTTGGTGAAAAAGTGGAAGGGGAACAATTGATGAAAAAAATTCATGCAGTCTCAGGAAAACGAATCTGTCTTATCTTAATTCTGCTTTTATTAAGCAATATATCAATGGTATTGGCAGCAGATGGAGCAGACATCTCAACAGGAACAGCATTGACTATTCAATCGCTTGATACGGAGTTACAGGAAGATAATAATATTGTGGAATCAACAGCAAATCAGAATTCATCCGATGAAGAGAAGCTAGGTTTTACCGACCCGGCGATAGAAAGGATTCTTGATGAACTCCCAGCTCATCTGAAGGATATACTCGAAAGCAATCCTGAACTTCTGGAGTTCATTTTAAATACGCCTCCCAAGGAAATGAGGGATCGGCTAATCAAAGGTAATGTGCCGGGGGATATTTCTCTTGGAATACTTCGAGAGCTAGCTCACCAGCCTGCTTTAATGAAAATAAATAATAGCACTTCTCCTCAGCAGGTCTATACAGTTGAGTCTGACTCTATTAGTCTAGCCAGTTTGCAGTCAGAAGAAGTTACCCTGAATTCATCACCGGTTACCGAAGGTCATTTTGTGCAAGTGGCCTGTGGATATTGGCATACTTTAGCAATAGCAGATGACGGGACTGTATGGGCATGGGGAAATAATATTTATGGTCAACTTGGAGATGGAACAACAATAGAAAGGGCAACTCCAATACAGGTAAACGGATTGAGCGGGGTTACAGCCATTGCGTGCGGCTTCGGCCATAGCATTGCCCTTAAAAATGACGGTACTGTATGGACATGGGGCTTGAATAGTGATGGCCAACTTGGAGATGGAACAGCGACTGACTGTATAACACCGGAACAGGTAAGCGGGTTAACTGGAGTAACAGCTATATCCGGTGCATGGTTCCGGAGCATGGCAGTAAAGGATGACGGGACTGTATGGGCATGGGGAGATAATAATCATGGTGTCCTTGGAGACGGGACAACGATTGAACGAACAACACCGGTACAGGTAACCGGTTTATCTGACGTAACTGCTACAGCTGGCGGCTATTATCACAGTGCTGCTTTAAAGGACGATGGTACGGTGTGGGCATGGGGCGATAATGATTATGGCCAGCTAGGAGATGGAACTGAAAACGATAGTACAACACCGGTCCAGGTAAGTGGATTGAGCGGAGTAACGGCCATAGCTTGCGGTGAAGATTATTGTCTTGCATTAAAAGATGATGGATTAGCATGGGCATGGGGGAGTAACTGGAGTGGACAGCTGGGGGACGGGACGACAAGTGATAGAACAACACCGGTGCAGGTGAACGGAATAACCGGAGTTATTGCATTGGAAGGCGGCGCAGATCATAGTATTGCTTTAACTAATGATGGTACTGTGTGGACATGGGGTGACAATTATTATGGTGGACTAGGCGATGGAACAAGAACAAGCCGGTTAACAGCAGAACAGGTAAATGGATTGAGTGGAGTAACGGCGATAGCTGCTGGCGATTACTATAGTATGGCCCTGACAAATTCTGGTTCCCTTTGGGCATGGGGAGAAAATGGTAGTGCACAATTAGGTATTGGAGTATCATCTTACCAGGCAACCCCCATAGAGACAATTGGTTTATCTGATGCAACTGCCAGCGCTGGTGGTGCGTATCACAGTATTGCATTAAAGATTGATGGAACCGTATGGACTTGGGGAGGAAACATTAGGGGTCAGCTTGGAGATGGAACAACAACCGACCGAACAACCCCGGTTCAGGTAAGTGGGCTAACGGGAGTAACAGTTATTGCCTGTGGCAGGGAACATAGTATTGCATCAAAGAGTGATGGAACAGTATGGGGATGGGGAAGTAACATTAGTGGACAACTTGGAGATGGGACACGAACAAGCCGGTCAACCCCAGTACAGGCAAGCGGTTTAACTGGAATAACTGCCATAGCCGGTGGTGATTTACATAGTATCGCTTTAAAGAATGACGGTACGGTTTGGGCATGGGGATATAATAGCTATGGCCAGCTTGGCGATGGAACTACATCTACAAGGACCACCCCAGTACAAACAAGCGGGTTAACTGGAGTAACCGCCATAGCCAGTGGTGGTTCACATAGTATTGCTTTAAGGAACGACGGTACGGTTTGGGCATGGGGTAATAATTTAAGTGGTCAACTTGGAGATGGTACAACAACCAACCGGACAACTCCGGTACAGGTAACCGGATTAACCGGAATTACTGCTATAGCTGGTGGTAGCTCACATAGTATTGCATTAAAGAACGACGGTACAGTTTGGACATGGGGATATAATGGTTATGGTCAACTTGGGGATGGAACGACAACTAACCGGACAACTCCGGTACAGGTAACCGGATTAACTGGAATTACCGAGATAGCCAGTGGTAGTTCTCATGGTATTGCTATAAAGAATGACGGTACTGTATGGGCATGGGGAAATAACTGGAGTGGACAGCTGGGGGATGGGACGATAACTGTTCGATTAACCCCGGTGCAGATAAATCAGTTAACTGAAGTAACATCCTTTTCCTGTGGGGATTCTCATAGTCTTGCCGTGATTAATAACGATACGGTACAGGCATGGGGACTAAATTCATCAGGCCAGTTGGGTAATGGTGAAATAGGATACTCCTTGTATCCGATGCTGGTATGCGGTGGAGCCCAAAATATTCCTAAAGACCTCTTAGGTATTCGCCCTTATTGCT
>JAENYG010000064.1 GCA_016841875.1 Syntrophomonas sp. | reverse complement strand
TACATACGGACTTCCTCCTGTCTCTTTTTGAGTCCAAGATTTTGTCCGCATCCCCCAAACGGCAAAAAATAAATGCAGCACCCGGGATGGAATTACTGTCTGATTTTGGAATGTTCCAATCGATAGCTCTTGCCACCGAATATCAGTAAGTGACTGTAATGGACCAAACGGTCAATTATGGCACTGGTCAGCTTTTCATCAAAGAAGATGCCGTTCCATTTGCCAAACTCCAGGTTGGTGGTAATAATGACGCTTTTCTTCTCGTAACAGCCCGACACTACCTGAAAAAGCAATTGCGCTCCCTGCCGATCCAGCGGTATATATCCCCATTCATCACAGATCAATAAATCCGCCTTCTCTATCTGCTTCATAAATTTGCCCAGGTTTCCTTTCGTTTTGGCATCAATGAGATCGTTAACCAGGGCTGCCGTTCGGTAGAATTTCACCTTCTTTCCTCGATTGCAGGCAGCCACTCCAATTGCGGTAGCCATGTGAGTTTTGCCGTTATGTAAAGCTTTACATAACGGCAATTATCGAAAGTATTTATTTATGGAAAGAAATTAGTGTGCTTCTTGGTATTGCTAAGAAAGCGCTTTAATTTCTTTCCATAACACCTCAGAATGGGCAATGAAATCTTGTTTATTTGGAGGTATTTTATGGAAAAGAGAAAACCTATTGAAGTACTTGCGGCAGAGGTCATCGAAAAACTCAAGAAACTGAATTACGCATACAACACCATATGCGGGTTACGTGCTTCATTCAACAGGATCTGTGCGTTTGCGCGGGACAGAGGCGATATTTACTTCTCTGAAAATCTTGGAAAGGAGTATTTGAAGGAAAAATACGGTTGTACAAAGGACTATTATTTAGAATCATTTCCCCCGAAAGCAAAACAGGCCATCCGGTCAATCCGACTTCTTGGAGATTACCAACTTCATGGTGTTATCATCCGCAGAATCGTAAAGCGAAAGGGATATGTGAAGCCACCACAATTCGAGGAAGTTCTGACAGCGTACGAGAAGGAATGCGAAAACAATGAATACTCCATACGCGGAATGCGCAGCAGACTTCAACGATTATTCTTTTTTGTGGATTATCTATCCTTACGAAAAGTAATGGCTGTAGCTGAGATCACGCCTGAAATTATTTCGGATTATGTCATAAGCATTTGTCCAAAGCACGAAAAAAGCATCGCTGCCATTCTGACTACTCTGAGAGTCTTTCTGAGGTTTCTCTATCTGAATAGGTACACCGATAAGGATTTATCTCTCAGCGTACCAAAGCAGAACAAATACAGTTATCCCGCCGTACCCTCAACATGGGATCCAGCTGAGGTAAAGCGGATGCTTGATGCCATTGATCGGGGAAGCCCGCGCGGAAAGCGAGACTATGCTATCCTTATTCTTGTTGCAAAGCTCGGGATACGGGCCGGTGACATCAAGGCCTTGAAACTCTCGAATTTAAACTGGACTGCAAAAACTATTACCATCACGCAGAAAAAAACAAAAGTAGAAGTTACCTATCCGATTCTTCACGACGTGGGCTGGGCACTAGTTGATTATCTTCAGAATGCACGACCTGTGTGCGATGTGCCGTATTTGTTTGTACGTCTAAATGCACCCTTTGAAGCCTTCGGTGAAAATGCAAATCTCCATAACATTATTACAAAATACACCCGCTTGGCAGGACTTAGTGTTCCCCGCGGGAAGCGGCATGGGCTTCATTCACTAAGGCACTCACTGGCTAGTACGCTTTTGGAGCAGGGAGCATCACTTGCTGTTATCTCCGATATTCTGGGTCATGTGGATTCAAAGTCGACTTCGGTATATCTGCATACGGATCTGAATGGGCTGAAGGCCTGTGCACTTGACCCGGAGGAGGTGTTCTTGAATGCCTAAAAACCAAGGGTTTCTGAGTGCACTAGCCGTTCCGATTGAGAACTACATCGCAGAAAAGCAAGCTGTGGGCTATAAATTCGATAAGGGAGCCGATATGCTGAAGAATTTCGACTCCTTTGTGTGCAGTCGAAACATAAAGAAGGCAGCTTTAACAAAGCAACAGGTTATGGATTGGACTGCTCGCAAGCCCAATGAAACCGTCTCAACACAATGCCGTAGGATTTCATTATTGCGTGGATTAGCGGTATACATGAATAGAGTGGGATATCCGGCATATGTTTTTCCAAAGGCGATGGTCACTGTAGATAGATATGCTTACATCCCTTACATATTTTCAAGTGATGAGATAAAAAGAATATTTGAGGTGTGTGATCATTATCCGCCAACCAAATTAACGCCCAACCGACATTTGGTTATACCACTTTTATTACGGATTCTTTACGGATGTGGCCTCAGGATATCTGAGGCATTGCATTTGACCCTGCAGGATATTGATCTTAACAAAGGCACCTTGTACATTCGCAATACGAAATTCAATAAAGAGCGAATACTGCCTATGGCTGATAGTCTCACAGAACGATGTCGGGAATATTGCAAGAATGTAGATATTGGTAAGATGGGAAACCCTTATTTCTTTCCGTCCCCGTATGGCGGACACTATTCTGAGGCAACCATATACAGCATCTTTAGAGAGGTGCTTAAAAAAGCAAAGATTTCACATTTAGGTAGAGGGAAAGGCCCACGTATTCACGATTTACGGCATGTTTTTGCCGTGAATTGCTTGAAAAAATGGGTTCTGGACGGAAGGGATTTGAACAACTGCCTCCCCTATCTTTCGGCCTATCTAGGCCATGAAGACATGCGTGGTAGTCAAAGGTACCTGCGACTAACTGCCGAGTTGTACCCAGACATAACAAGCAAGATCGAAAAAACCTGTTCACACATCATTCCGGAGGTGGAATTGTATGAAGCAGACTGATTTTGCAAAGACGCTTGCGCGGTATCTGACAGATTTTCTGCCCGGACAGAGAAACGTAAGCCCCAACACGATCAAATCCTATCGCGATACCTTCAAGCAATATCTCATGTTCATGCAAGAGGAACAGCGGATTAAACCTGAAAAGATTTCTTTTGCTTCTGTGACCAAACTTAGCATCAAGGACTTTTTACATTGGCTTGAAACTTCCAAAAGTGTTAGTACTAGCACCAGGAACCAGCGGTTAGCCGCTATTCACAGTTTCTTCAGGTATGCTCAGACTGAGAATCCAGAAATTTTGTTTGAGAGCCAAAAGATTCTGGGCATCCCGTTTAAGAAGAAGCAGCAACAGACGATACCGCACCTCTCTATGGATCAGTTGGCATATTTGTTCGAACAGCCCGATACGTCCACGAAAAGGGGACGTCGCGATCTGGCACTAATGGTCGTCCTATATGATGCTGGTGCGAGAGTACAGGAATTGATCGATCTAAAGGTCTGCGAAGTGAGGCTGGCCCAACCCGCGACGATCACCCTGACCGGCAAAGGCAAAAAGAAAAGAAACATCCCGATCATGGCTAAAACCCGAGCCCTTCTTGAAGGCTACATGGCTGAAAACCACCTTCTTGAAAACGGACGGCAGCAAAGCCCTCTGTTTTACAACAGCAGATACCAAGTGTTTACTCGACCCGGCATTACATACATCCTTAATAAATACTTTAAGCAGGCAAAGCTCAGCCACATTGACGAGGTTTTTCCGGATAGGCTACATCCGCATATGCTAAGGCATTCAAAAGCTCTTCATCTGTTGGAATCCGGTGTGAACCTGATATACATTCGCGATTTGTTGGGGCATGTTAGTGTGACTACAACTGAGATATATTTAAAATTTGATACAGAGCTTAAAAGAAAGGTTTTGGAAGCTGCATATCCCCAGGTAAGTAGCCAGGATGCTCCTGCTTGGGAGGAAAACACCGACATTCTTCAGTGGTTGCAGAACCTTTGCCACCCATAACTATTTTATTATGGAAAGATTTTCGGAAAGCCTATTGATGTTTCTAAGCAGTTTCTGAAAATCTTTCCATAAATAAATACTTTCGATAATTCCCGGTACCTACCGGGCCATATAGAATCAGGTTCTCTTTCTTTTCAATGAAGTGAGCATTCTTTATCTCATCCAGGGTGATGCTGGCTGGAATTGTAACTTGTTCGAAGCCATAACCCTGAAAGGTTTTCATGATATCAAACCCGGCCTGCTTTAGGCAGCGGTTCTTACGAGTTAATTCCCGATTAGCAAGCTCCAGTTCTAGAAGCTTAAGCAGAAATTCTTCATGGCTGTGGGCTTCTATACCTCCGTAGTTTTCCACGATGCTGTTACCCCATTTTAGCTGTCGGCAATAGCTTGCTATTTGCTCTATCATCCTAGATCACCTCCTCGAAAAGAAAGTCATAGCAGGAGAGATCTGGTGTGTATTCAGCAAATTCGATCAGATTTGAGGGTAGGTGCAAAATTTCATCGACGCTTTCCTGGGTCAGCCGGTAATAGCTTAGCAGAATTCCATCAGAACTAGGAGCTCCTTTCTTATCGCATTCTTCCAGAGATCGAGTTGCAGTATCCATGTCACTTTCCTCAAGTATTTTTAGCAATACTCTAAGGCTGCTTTTCTTATCTTCATAATCACAAGCATCCAGATAATTTTGCCAGGGATCCGGCAGCTCCCGATAAAAGCCTGAATACTTAAGGGCATTCGGACGTTTAGCCAGTGTGGTCAAGTAGGGATACCAGTTCATACTTTCCAAGTTTTTGCCATACAGGCGTCTATGTTTAATAATGCTTCGGTAATCTTCATCAAGAATTTCAACTATGTACGCATCAACCTTAATCCAGACCTCTTTGCTGGCTACAAGTGGAGAAGCGGAGTAGGTATTGGTTTGAAACTTCACCTTACCTACTTTACTGGCTTTGGCTTTCTGCCATTTTGCCACCTCAAAGGTTTTTTCCGGTAGGGGAAGCATGGCAGCCTTATCTTCTTCTAATAACTGGCTTATCAGCCTTCCTTTTTTGTAGTGATTACGCTGCATATCCTTTTCTGCCACGGCAAAAAGTCCCTGGTTGTATTCCTCAATGTCTTCAAACTCTGGTTCTGGTACAAAAAAGTTCCGCCTGCTGTATCCCACTTTGTTTTCTACATTACCTTTCTCATGGCCAGCATCTGGGTTACAAAATCTGCTTTCGAAGCCATAGTGCAGGCAGAAACGCTGGAACCTTTCTGTGAGTGTTCGATCCTGGCCACTAAGACCGGCTACCACTGCTGATAAATTATCAAACCAGATGACGGTGGGAATCTGGTTAATGTGCTCAAATATCGCTATCATGCCGGTAAAAAGGCATTCCTGGTTTTCGCCTTTGAGCAGTTGTGCATAGCCTCCGTTGCTGTAAGGAAAGGATATAATCAGTTCGTGTCCCTCTACTTTTTGCCCCTTTTCATAAAAGACTACATCACCGAAATCCACCTGGGCTTCACCAGGGGGGTGATCCAGTGGCAAAAACCCTTCATCAGTTCCGTAGAATTCCTTTTTCTTGCTCGCTACATAGGCACGTACAGTACGTTCACTGGCATTGAAAATATCGCTATACTCATTTCTTAAACGATTATAAATCCTCTTGGCTGTGTGTCTTTGCTTGGGCTTTCTCTTGAGATCCTCTGTAAGCCATGTATCAATAATTGGTTTGACTGCATCTAATTTCGATGGTCTTCCAGCCTTTCTTTTGGTTGGTTTGTTGAAATCCGACTGTTCTATGTATTTTCTGACGGTCCGAAAGTTGTGGCCTGTTTCCTGGGCGATAGACCTCATTGATCTACCTTTGATAATACTCTGGTATCTGATATGCTGTATCTGTAACATCGTCAACACCCTTTCTGTTACCCCCTTTGCATGTGTTAGCGTACATACAATAGGGTAGTAGATTTTCCAGGTGCTGGCGATGTTTTTTCCATTTCACCGCTGTATTTTTATACTGCCATTCGGGGATGCGGACAAAATCTTGGACTCAAAAAGAGACAGGAGGAAGTCCGTATGTA
>JAENYG010000090.1 GCA_016841875.1 Syntrophomonas sp. | reverse complement strand
GCCATCACACGTAAATTGTGCTCTGACTGGTTGTAAGCGTACGGTTTCAGGTTCTGTTTCACTCCCCTCCCGGGGTGCTTTTCACCTTTCCCTCACGGTACTTGTGCACTATCGGTCGCTAAGGGTATTTAGCCTTGGAAGGTGGTCCTCCCTGATTCCCACGGGGTTTCTCGTGTCCCGCGGTACTTGGGATGCTCTCTTGATTTTACATGGCTTTTCGCCTACAGGGCTGTTACCTTCTGTGGCCCGGCGTTCCTGCCGGGTTCGGCTAAGCATGTTTGTCCGTGTTGAGAGTCCCGCAACCCCTGTCTTGCACGCAAGATAGGTTTAGGCTCGCCCCTGTTCGCTCGCCGCTACTTGGGGGTTCTCTGTTGATTTCTTTTCCTCCGGCTACTTAGATGTTTCAGTTCACCGGGTGCCCTTCCTATGACTATGTGTTCATCATAGGATGTTACCGCGTTACCGGTAACGGGTTGCCCCATTCGGAGATCTACGGGTCTAGCGCCTGCTTGCGGCTCTCCGTAGCTTTTCGCAGCTTACCACGTCCTTCATCGGCCCTTTGCGCCTAGGCATCCACCGTACGCTCTTTTTAGCTTGACCTTATTTGGCGTTAGGTGCTAGTTGATAGTTGGTTAGGTCTAAACCTAAGCCTGTTTTCACTAACTCTAACGACTATTTTGGTCTCGGCGTCTTGTGTCTTTTTACCTGTGCTTTGCTTTTGCTTGCTCGCTGTGCAGTTTTCAAGGAACATGTTTGAGAGATTAGTCGCAAATATTTGGTGTTTGCACACCAAATATTTTTGGGGTCCCTCAAAACCAAACAGTGCTTTTTAGAGATGTACCGACCTAGGATTAGCGAGGTTCTTATTTGAACTTCGGTTGCTCCTTAGAAAGGAGGTGATCCAGCCGCACCTTCCGATACGGCTACCTTGTTACGACTTCACCCCAATTACCAACCCCACCTTCGACGGCTGCCTCCTTTGCAGGTTGGCTCACCGGCTTCGGGTGTTGCCGACTTTCGTGGTGTGACGGGCGGTGTG
>JAENYG010000089.1 GCA_016841875.1 Syntrophomonas sp. | reverse complement strand
GGTTAAGGATGTCGGGACGAAAATAGGCTTTATCTCCATATACTCCGGTCACATTCAGGCCGGATTGCAGGGTTTCTTCAAGATGATCTTTAAAATTGCTGCCATCAACGTAAGTGCCTGGTTCTACGGTAACACTGGTGATTAAACTACCGTCGGTAGTTTGGCATATTTCTGCCTTGTAGCCGTAGAACAAATTGGTCTTGCTTTTGCGACCTACTCGGGCATCTTTGTCTACCAGTGAACGTATGCCTTTTTGTTCTATGAACAGGTCGCTGGCTAAGATTTCCTGTGCTTCCTCGGTCGCTTGGATTATTGCCTCTGCTGTTTCTTCCGTTGATGTCTCTTCCTTAACTTGTTCGATCAGGTCTTCCAGATAATCTTTCATAACTTGTTTGGCTTCAGCATGGTCTTCTATTTGTGTGTAATCCGGTATTGCATATTCTTCCTGGCCCTTAGCTTTGAATATATTCTTAGCTAAATGCTTCATGATGCGTTCGGGTACTTTTTTGGTGGTGTTTGCTTCTATATGGGTCGTATCTATAACAATGCCGTTGCTGCTTTTTATTATGCCTTTTTCTACACGTTGGCGTACGATTTCGGTTATGATGGTATCCAGGCTAATATCTTTTAAGCGCTGGGTACGGAATTTGGTCAGTAAGCTGGTTTCGGGCAGCGGGTCTTCAGGATTAAGTCCTATAAACCATTTGTAAGCTAGATTTACGGCCAATTCTTGGATCAATTGTTCATCGGATAGTTTGTACAGATATTTTATGATCTGGATCCTTAGCATCATTTCCGGTTCTTTGGCGGGTCTGCCAAAGTTCCTGCAATATCTATCTGCCAATAGTTCATTGACAAAGCTAAGGGATATTGCGGTATTTATACATTTTAGTATGTGATCCTCCGGTATTATATGGTATAATTCAGTGTAGAAGCTGCCTTGTTTAAAGGTGGTTTCAACTAGCATAAAAAGCATCCCCCGGTATATTTTGTTGTAGCGACTTAATTATACTATAGGTGGGTGCTTTTTGTGTTTTTAACTAGACTTTTGGCTAGACTTTTTCAGTGGTCTCG
>JAENYG010000063.1 GCA_016841875.1 Syntrophomonas sp. | reverse complement strand
ACAGTACCCAAAAGTACTCAATAGCAAAATGGTAAGTTTGACAAAAAAATAAGCCTTTTTCGGGCTTCCCAAGGCTTTTTCTTCTATTCAACTGTCAAAGACCCGTGTACCCATTGATATTTTTCCTTACTAATTCCTGCCCCATTTTTCTCACACTCTGTGACTGGATGTGCTTTATGTAATAGGCCAAAAAGAAATTTGTTCATTTTCATAAACTACCGCCTACAAAAATAAAAGCAGGAGGTTAATTTTCCTGGCTTTTCTGATTCGTATATATTAATATATTCCATATGCGAAATTTTTTACGTATAGTATCAATGTGGCACAAACAACGCGGCAGAAAAACCATACAATGAATACACAAAAAAGGAGCAAACATAATGAGACTGTTTTTAGGACTCGAAGGTAAACAAGAAATAATAGCGGCTATTATTAAAACGTTTGATGAATTAAAATTGGAAGAAGATGATCAGATTTATTTTCATATTGAAAAGAAATCTGATCATGATAATCGAGTAGAGGAATTAGACAAAGCATATGGCAAATTTCAATTAGATTCTGATTATTAGCGATCTCTTAGATAAAGTGTATTCTAAAACAGCCCTTGGAAAATAAAGTCTATTAACAATAGCTGGAAATAAAGTTTTGTTGCTTTTTCATAATAAAACCAGTTCTTGAAAAAAGGGTTGTCTTGAAATATCCACCTTTTTTGAAGTAGTAGGAAGCGGGTCATGATATTCTTTGGAATATTGCGGTAGCCTTCCTTTATTCTACATCCCATAAGGACCAAACTTTCACGGTGGCGTCCATATATTCTTTTATGGGCTGCTCGCTATAGTTGAATAGGATCTCTATTTTATCAATAGTAGCTCTTATAGTTGTTTTTTCACCAATGTATTTTACAGGTACCCAATAGCGATTAGTTTCAAATTGTATCATGGAGTGATCTCCCAAATATCACCCAGCAAGAAAAGCCCAAAAGGAACCGGAACCACCTTGCCGTTATTGCTGCCAGAAATGAGCTATAAGATCATTTTGGCCTTCAACGACATCCAACCCGGACCAAACGCGCCTCTCTCTTCCTGAGGCGCCACAGCAGGCCTAAATATTCCGGGTGCAAACTAAATTGAGAAATAGAAATACTTTCCTCAAAAGAAATGTACAAGAACCAGACCATTTGATTACATTAGTTTGCTAAGATGATTTAGGATATTCTTGCTATGGGTTATTATCGGCTGTATCATGAGAGCCTGGAAAAAAATCAACCCCATATTCCGCCAAAGTCGCCTATGGCAATAGGCAGATGAAACCCCACTGCAAAGCAAGCATATGTTCTCCATTCCTTCACTCCAACGAGGCTGATAGGATCGATCCCATCAAAATAAATATACAAATACTTTTCCCGGTTAATATGCTTGCTTATATATTTTTCATTCCTTCTTCTGTAAAGCTCAATAGGGAACTCAATGTTAAGCAATTCCAAGATATATTCAAGACCATTTTTGCATAACCCGTTAATTAGAGGAATTGCTCAGGCGATTATGTTGCTCTCTGAACTCGTACTCATTGCAATCGCTTAATAAATATTCGAATGCTCTTTTTGGCAAATCCAATCGCATCGATTCCTGAGAGATTTGCCCTCCCTGCATTTCGTATTAGTTAATACCTACTATGTAATCCTTTTATCTGAGTCATAGGTTGATGCCGCTGCTCAGTTTGATAAGTGACAAAATCATCATGTTCCGCCAGTATATGATAAAAAACACCGGCCTTAATAGCCAGGTGTTTTTTTGCGACTTTATAAAATATTTCCCGGGAAATATCTACACTATTCTTCTAAATATTACCCGGGCTATAAAGCTTGTTAAGAAACATATCTGTGATAGTGTCGAAGAAAAATGCTATAAGATCTGCTGTTAATGGAAAAGGTGCAGTTTATCTCGACTCAGATAACGAACGGCAAAGGCGAGCAGCAAAACGGCAGCCAGTATCAGCAAAACCAGTTTGATACCTTTCGCATTAAACAGGCAGATTCCCAAACCAGTATATAGTATAGCTGTAGGGAGCTTACCTAAAGCAGAGGAGAAGAAGAAATTCCAGAACGGAACCTCACTGATAGCTGCCGCCACATTGATTACCGGAGTAGGAATAACTGGTATAATCCGGGCAATCAGTATACTCCAGAAGGCCATTTCCTTATTGATCTCTTTCATGTCATAACCCAGATGCTTCTTGATAAAGTGGTTGGTCTTTTCACCCCCTAAAATTCTGCAAATACCATAAGCCAGGCAAGCGCCTGTCAGAGCCCCACTCCAGGACAATAAAACACCCATTTTAAAACCAAACAGCATACCCGCTGCAGCCGCTAAAATCAGATAAGGAAAAACTGGGAAAGCGGCCTGCAAAGCAAATAAAATAAAGGCAGCTAGAGGAGCCATTATACCGAAAGATCTGACGTAAGAGGATATTACTGCTGTATTAATATTGTCCAGGGCGTGAAATAAGTCCATTCGCAGCTCCTATCAATAAATGGTATAAAATGGAAATAAATACTAATTATAAAAATAACAGGGAGTAAAAATTTTGTCAAGCTGTTTGATAAAATACTGTAGAGCGTACTCTGGATACTCCAGGTTCGGTGTCATAGCTAGCAGCCCCTGCTGATATATGAAGACAATCTCCTGCCTCTAGGGTAATATAAATCGATAATCGATTCACTATGGTATAATTATCTTGATTTTATTTATATGGAGATAAGGCTAATGGGTATGAATGCGTTCGATTATTTTGTTATCGCTATCTTAATACTGAGTGCGGTATCCGGGTTCAACAAAGGATTTATCAACGCGGTTGGCAATATCATCAGCCTGGCAGCAGGAATACTGCTGGCAGTTGTGTATTACGACAGCTTTGCTTCCTACCTGCAAGAATATTATGGATTGATTACTGCCCTTAGCGAAGTAATACGGAGTAAAATACCACTTACAGTAATAAACATGGAAAGCACTATCTTGATCAACGGGATGGACTTTGATGATGCTGCCCACTACCTGGCTTACCTTTTGATTCTAGCAGTATCATTTATAGTGATTTTCTTGTTGAGCAGCAAGATCGTTCAAATGCTGTGGTCAGGTTTGGATAATTTATTTTCCTGGGGGTGGCTGTCATCAATTAACCGTCTGCTGGGAATGGTTCTGGCAGTGGCAAAGAACTTGATAGTATTAACCATTATTTTAGGATTACTATATCCGGCACTGGTACTGGCTTCAGGTATGGGGTTTTATATAATTCTATCCGTAGTTGATGCTATGGACAAATCAATAACTGCAGCCTACATGCTGCAGACTTACGCTATGCTGAAAGATCTGGCCGGAATAAAAACCTAGCACATATCAATTATATGTGCTGATATGATATAAAAGCACCTTAAATAATCATCCATATTATTTAAAATGATACCGGAGCGGGTAACATAATATTAACGATGGGAAAAAAGCATGCTGACTGACAACCGTCTGATTAAAGGGTGCACTTTACAGCACCACCCCGTGGCGGGGCACTGATGTGTTATCGCTGAGCTCTAACAGCAATAAGAGTGCAAATTTATGTTCGTACCGCTCATGGGGAATTAATGATGCGATTTAGTTCACTCTCAAAACAATTTTGAAGCCCCCTGCGGGGAGCACCGTTTAAGTTTCGCTTACGCTCACAAACAATTAATGAAGCACAAATAAAAGGAGGTAGGAGCATTGCTCGAAAAAGCGGACCATCTGGAAAAAAATGCCTGGACTGCGCTGCTTCCCGGAGAAGCAGAAGCAGTTCACCACTTCAACCAACCATACTTGGATTTTTTAAACCATAATAAAACCGAAAGGGAAGCCATAGAGTATATTTGTCAAACAGCTAGAGATCAAGGGTTCATCCCCATAGATGAGTGTCAGGACCTCAAACCTGGTCAGAAAATAGTTATTAAAGAAAAAGGTAAAATATGTGCCCTGATAGTTATGGGCCAGGATCCCATAGAAAACGGGATCAATATTGTAGCTTCTCATATTGATTCTCCCAGATTAGATTTAAAAGTTAGACCACTTTACGAAGAAGATGGTTTGGCTCTCCTAAAAACTCATTATTATGGAGGAATCAAAAAATACCAGTGGCTGGCTATCCCACTGGCTATACATGGAGTGGTAGTAAAGAAAGACGGGCAGATAATAAATATCGTTATGGGAGAAAAGGCAGAAGACCCGGTATTGACTATCTCTGATCTGCTTCCTCATCTGGCCAAGGAGCAAATGGAGAAAAAGATGTCTGAAGCAATTAGCGGAGAAGGTTTGAATGCTCTGGCAGGAAGCATCCCCTTGGATAAAGAGGGAAAAGATCCGGTAAAAGCATATGTCCTGCAGATGTTAAAAGACCAGTACGATATAGAAGAAGAGGATTTCACCAGTGCCGAACTGGAACTAGTCCCGGCCTTCCCGGCTAGAGAGGTAGGCTTGGACCGAAGCATGATTGGCGGCTATGGACAGGATGACCGGGTAAGTGCATACGCATCTTTGCAAGCGGTTCTTCAAGTGAAGGCGCCTGCCAAAACAGCCCTCTGTCTTTTTGCTGACAAGGAAGAAATTGGCAGTGTGGGAAATACCGGCCTGCATTCTCTGGTTATAGAAAATATAGTGACAGAACTTATGCACCTGGCCGGTAAAACCAGCTACCTGGATATAAGGCGCTGTTTGGCCAGATCTTGTGCATTATCAGCGGATGTCAATGCTGCAGTTGATCCCAATTATCCGGATGTTTTTGAGAAAAGAAACTGCAGTTTTTTGACTCGGGGCGTGGTAGTAACCAAATTTACCGGTTCACGTGGCAAGTCGGAGTCAAGTGACGCTAATCCAGAGTTTCTAGGGAGAATCAGGAAGCTGTTTGATGACGAAAAAGTATCCTGGCAGGTGGGCGAACTGGGTAAAGTAGATATTGGCGGGGGCGGAACAGTTGCCCAGTACATGGCCTACTACGGAATGGAAGTAGTAGACTGTGGTGTGGCGGTAATGGGTATGCATTCTCCCTTTGAAATAGTAAGTAAAGTAGATGTATACATGTCATATAAGGCCTACCGGTCATTTATGCAGTCTTTCTAGATAATGGAATTGATATAGACCAGCTGCTTAATCGGACGGCTAAGCCGATATTTTTAGAGGAGAATACAGTAAAGGAGGGGAGGCAGTTATGCAGAAGATCAGATTAACCCAAATGGTCAGGGCTGCCGGGTGAGCTGCCAAAATCGATCCAGGGGCCCTGGAAAAAATATTGCTGGACTTTAAGCCTCCACAACACCCTGATTTACTAGTAGGCATAGATACCAGAGATGATGCCGGGGTTTATAGATTAAACAGTGAACAGGCGGTTATTCAGACGGTAGATTTTTTTACCCCCATGGTGGATGATCCTTACCTTTTCGGGCAAATTGCAGCTGTTAATGCTATCAACGATGTGTATGCCATGGGGGGAAAGCCGCTGCTGGCTATGAATATCGCTTGTTTTCCGGCCTGTGAGGACCTGAATATTCTGCGCAGCATATTAGATGGTGGACTGTCTAAAATAAAAGAAGCCGGTGCGTTACTGGTCGGCGGGCATACTATTGATGATAACGAGCCTAAATACGGATTAGCGGTTACCGGCCTGGTTCATCCAGAGCAGGTAATAGATAATGCCGGAGCCCAGCCCGGAGATGTCCTGTTTCTGACTAAACCCATTGGCAACGGGATTATAGCAACTGCCATAAAAGCTGAGATGGTATCAGAAACTTCTTATCAAGAAGGAATAAAATGGATGACCATGTTAAACAATCATGCCGCAGATGCCGTGGGAAAAGTGGGAGTGCATGCGCTTACCGATGTTACAGGATTTGGGTTGGTTGGACACCTGTATGAAATGGCAGCCGGAAGCCAGGTGGAAATTGAATTATATGCCGATCAAGTGCAGTTGATGGAAGGAGCTCTGGAATATGCTCAGATGGGACTAATTCCTGGAGGAACATATAAAAATCGCAGTTATTTGGAGGAAAAATTCGTCAGCGATGAAGATGTTGATAGGGCGGTCCTGGACATCTTATTTTCCCCAGAAACAGCTGGGGGCTTATTAATATCCATAGCTCAGGGACAAGTGGGAGCACTTCTCCAAGCCATGCAGCAAAGGCAGTGTACCTGTTTTATGGTGGGGCGAGTACTAAATAGAGGGTTTAAGCCTATCCGGATAAAGAATTTGTAAGTTTTTATTTTTTCATACCGGAATGGGGAGGGTAAGATGCAGAGGAAAGAATTTCAATTAGGTGATATCGTACGTATGAAAAAAAAACATCCCTGCGGCAGCTATCACTGGGAAATTACGCGTATGGGAGCGGATATTAAGATTAAATGCCAGGGTTGCGGGCGTATAGTAATGCTTCCTAGATTACAGTTTGAGAAACGGATGCTCAGGGTAGAGAAATAATACAGTCTTGTTAACAAATGCCTCTTCTTCTGCATAGCATGCTATCAGGGGGATTCTAGCTTGAAAGGGGTAGGAGAAGAATGACTGTAAAACCAGAGGGGCAATTAAAATTTTCTACCGGGGACCTGGTTACTGTTAAAAACATGCCTCATACTGAAAAATTCTGCATAATAGCATTTAAATACCATGAACATGAGGAACCAATAGCGGTTTTGAAAGCTTTGTTCAATAATACTTTTATTATTGAAAAACCAGTATCAGAACTGAATAGTCTGCTTATCAAAGGCATCCTTTAGCAGAAGTCTGTCAATAGTCAGGGAAAATGTCACCCATTTCCCTTTATAACTGAGCAGCAG
>JAENYG010000016.1 GCA_016841875.1 Syntrophomonas sp. | reverse complement strand
GATGACATTCTAGCTGACGAGTTATACCATGACATTATCACTGATTAACAACAATATCAATGGTCTCGGTCTTGACTCTTAATCTTTCACCTGCTATCATCAATTTGTCATCAAATTAATAAGCCGATGTGGCTCAGTGGCAGAGCAGCTGATTCGTAATCAGCAGGTCGGCGGTTCAAATCCGCCCATCGGCTCCATCAGAAATCCCATAACCACGCAGTTTGCGTGGTTTCATTTTTTCTGGGAAAAGACCTTGGAGGTGTTTTGGTGCCCATTTGGTGCCCAAATAAATTATCGAAGCGATTTGCTGCGGCTCGCTGCTGTCCCGGAATGGCAATATTTGGCCTGGTTAATTTAATTGGATCATTGGATGCGGGAATACCGGGTAATAATTGCCTGAAGCCTTTTAATAACCGCTTGTTGCATAGGTCCAGAGGGCGGCAAAATCCTGTTACAGGTACTTTGCGGCATGGTATCCATCAAAAATATACAATATTTCTTCATAATACCTATTGTATTAACAATGTTATTCATGTAAAATGTAATCCATGCAAAATAAAGTCGAAAGCTAGATTGATCCATTGACTTGGATTAAATGAATATTTTATGGGCAAAGGCGTCCGTAAGTTAGGTTATAGCAGTGATCATGCTTAAACTATACTTATGGCGCTTTTTTTATTGCTTTTTATAGAAATACTTAGTACTGAGGACAGGAGAGGCCAGCGTGGGTGATGGGTACAATATGAATATAATAGAAGAGTTTAGAAGAGTTGCAGGCGAGATAAAAATTATCGACAAACCGGAAGAGAAAGAGATGTACAGCCATGACATCAGCGACGTACCCTCTTTCATGACCAAACTGTTATTTAAAACGCAGCCATCCTTTGTGGTGCAGCCTAAAAACATCGAAGAAATCAAAAAGGTTTTAGCCTTTGCCAATGAGAAGAATATCCCGGTTATACCACGCGGAGCCGCTTCATGGGGATTTGGCGGCGTGATCCCTACCAAGGCCGGGATCGTGGTTGATCTGTCCCCTTTCAGAAAAATCATCGAAATCAACCCGGAGCAAAAGACCGCCCGAGTTGAAGCGGGTGCGCGCTGGAGCGATATAGACATCGTGGCAAAAAAGCAGGGGCTGTCCTTGATGACTTATCCATCAAGCAAATTTTCTACAGTGGCGGGATGGATTTCAACCGGCGGCTACAGTATCAACAGTTTCCGCTATGGCCACCTTTCAAAACAAATCCAGTCCATGACCGTGGTGACCGCCTCGGGTGAAACTAAAACGCTGACTCCGGCTGACCAAGACTTTGCCTATTATATTTCTACCGAAGGCGTTTTCGGCATCATCGTGGAAGTAACCCTCACCCTTAGACCAACACCGCCGGCGTCTTTTTCGCACCTGCTCTATTTTGAAAATGCGTATGCAGCCTTTGATTTTATTGATCAATTTGTAAACAGTAAAGAGAAAGAAAACATCAGCGTGAATGTCATCCGCTTCCTGGATGAAAACCATATGAGCGATACCAATGAGGTCATGCACGATAATGTATTTAAAAAGAGTCCCGCTGTTCTGGTGGAATTGAGCAGCGTGGATGATGATCAGAAATTTGTAACATATTTATCACAAATGGGCGGCATTGATGAAGCACCCAGTTATGCGGCCAGCTTTTTATGGAACGAGCGTCTTTTTGGCGCCAAAGCCAAACGCCTGGGTCCGAGCATCCTGACCAGTGAAACCATTATCCCCATCCAGAAGGTTGCCGCCTTTATTGAGAAGGCCCAAAAAATGGGGACGGCTTTTGGGGTGGAAGTGTGTATTGATTCCTACATCCTGGACGAAAAACGCGCCCTGGTGATGACCCCTTATCTGTGCGACTCAAGAAAATTGAAATACTATCTCAATATGGCCCTGGTTCCGATGCTGACCCAGACGGCTTTAAACATGGGTGCCGAACCGTATGGCCTTGGCATCTGGAATGCCTCTTTTATCAATCATTTATACAGCAAAGGCAAACAGCAGGAACTCCGGGCCTATAAAGCCAAGGTTGATCCAAACAATATCATGAATCCCGGCAAGTTCTTTGCGGTAAAATCTAAATTCTTTAACATTCCCGCCCAGATCTTCAATCCCACCTTCTTAGGTATAAGCATGCAGGTGATGATCTTCTTAGTACCAGTCACCGGCAGGGTGGCCAGAATGATCTTCGGTAAAGACCAGAAGCTCGACAGCCTTGATGTCGAACTCAGCACACATGCCTGCGCCAAATGCGGCAACTGTATAGCCGTATGCCCGGCCTATCTGGTAACTGGCGATGAAGCGGTAACAGCTAAGGGTAAGTTGGCGCTGGCCAAAAAACTGCAGGAAGGCAAAAACGTAACCCCGGAAGAAGCAGCCAAAGCTTTCATGTGTATGCACTGCAAGGGCTGTGAAGAGATATGCCAGACCAACCTTGAGCTCATGATGCTCTGGGATGCGCTGGAAAAAAGGATTGAAGGGACATTCGGCCGTCCGGATGCACAGATTACCGATTTCCTGAAAAAAGTTGATCAAAGCCAGGAATATTGGGAAATGGTGGACAGGAAGGGTTAATTCCAACAATAAAGAAAACCCGGCTTGCGCCGAGCCTCTGGCGACAGCGGAAGTCGCGGTTGCACTTATACTATCTACCAAAAAAGTTATACTTTCTGATAGTACAAGAAAATTGCTCTGCAATCAGTTCCAATAGACAGCGATTTTACCCGCAAGGGGTAGGCCGCATCCCTAGGAAGCATAGCTTCAAGGGCTGCGCTCTCAGTACTTTATTCCTTAATCCTTGCCAAATATTTGGCAAGGATTAAGGAATAAAGTACAAAAAAACTATAAAGAAAAGATGGAAAAAGATTATGCCAAAGAAATATCATATTCATCCAAAAGTTACCCCGCTGGAGATGGAATATCTCTATAAGTTCAAAATCACTCGGGGAGAAAACTGCATCAACTGCGGAAAGTGTACCAAGGTCTGTATCTATGAAGCCCATAAGCGCAGAAAAGACGATCCGCGCAAAATGGCGGACCCCAATACGGTGGTGTGCCGGAACTGCTTCAGGTGCATTCAGGAATGCCCACGCGGAGCGCTGGAAAAATCCCTGCAACAGGATTATGTCAATATCAGCGGCTCCTACTGGAAAGCGGACATGTTCCTCACGCTCTGGAAGCAGGCCGAAGACGGCAAGGTTCCCGTGACCGGAGCCGGATACCGCGGGCCGTTTACCGGGGCAGGCTTTGACAGCATGTGGACCGACATGTCGGAAATCGTGCGCCCCACGCGTGACGGAATTCACGGCCGGGAATATATCAGCACCGGTGTGGAGCTGGGCCGCAAGCACAACCATCTGGCCTTTGACGCCGAAGGCCGCCTGTTGACGCAGCCGCATCCCACCGTTGATATCCCTATTCCTATTCTCTTTGACATACCACCGGTAGAATTAAGCCCGAATGTTATGCTTGCTCTGATCAAGGCCGCCAGCCAGATCAGCACCTGCGTTATTTTGCCGGCGGCGGATATTAAGCCGGAGCTGGAAACATACAGCACCAATATCATCCCGTTCATCACCGAGGGTGAAATTGACAAATATGCAGACATTCTGAAGAACGCCCGTTTGGTCGCCATTGATTATACAGATGCCCTGCCGGATAAACTCGCAGCCATAAAAGAGCGCATCAAAAATATCAGTAATGCGGTAACCATTATCCGCGTTCCGGCCATCAGCGGCATTGAAGGCATCGTCTCCAAGCTGGTAAACAGCGGCGCGGAGGTAATCCATATCGTGGCGGATTATCGCGGCCTGGAGATAAACCAAGACAAGGAAGCTAACTTCAAACCGCGCCTGATGAAAGATATCATCCGCTCCATCCACTTGAAGCTAGTCGAGGAGAGAATCCGCGATGAAATCACCCTGATTTTCTCCGGCGGTATGGCGATGGCCGAGCACGTGCCTAAATCAATGCTCTGCGGCGGCGATCTGACGGCGATAGATATCCCGCTGTTAATCGCCTTAGGCGCCCGTTTATACGAAGAACCGGAAAAGCTGCTGCTTCTGCCGGACGGCCTCGAGAAAATCTCGGTCGATATCATTACCCAGCGCATCGTCAATCTCATGTGCGCATGGCATTCCCAACTGCTTGAGGTCATGGGCGCCATGGGTATCCGCGAAGCCAGACGGTTGCGCGGAGAAACCGGCCGGGCCATCTTCTTTGAAGAGATCGACCAGGAGACATTCGGCAAATTATTTAAACAATAACCAGAAAATTGCTCAGCAATCAGTTCCATTTGACAGCAATTTTACCCGCAAGGGGTAGGCCGCATCCCTAAGAAGCATAGCTTCAAGGGCTGCGCTCTCAGTACTTTACACCTTAATGCTTGCCGAAAATTCGGCAAGAAATATAATTTCTAAAGTATAAGAAAATGGGTGAGTAGAATATGAAACCATCAACAGTAAAAATTAAAAACATGCCTTCCCGGTTTAAACACCAGGTGCCCAAGTACAAGGTTACACGGTCGAATGACTGCATCAACTGCGGTACCTGCGCCAAGACCTGTCCGTATGGCGTGCATGAACGGCCGGAAGGGCATAACAGGGTCAATCCGCCCATCGATTACAAATGCATTGGCTTTGAATGCCAGTCCAAGGAATTCTGCTGCATTGCCCAGTGTCCGCGCCAGGCTTTGAGCCTATCGCTCAATCCCATGTATGAAACGTTGGGGGATCCCCGCTGGACCGCCGACATGATTACCGGCACCTGGATCATGGCCGAGACAGGCTATCCGCCAGAGCGTACCGACCTTGAATATAACGTGGGCAACTCCGGCGGCGGCTTTGATAAATTGCGTTTCAAGTTCCCGGCCAATCCGCCCGAGGTGGACAAGTCCGAGATATCAACCGCCATTGAGCTCAACCGCCGCAATGACGGAAGAGCGCCGGTGGTCATTTCCACCCCGGTCTATGGCGGCGGTATGTCATTCGGATCCGTCAGCCTGCCGACCATGGTTTCCAAGGCCCACAACGCGGCTATATGGAATACCTTTACCTGCACGGGAGAAGGCGGCTACCCGGACATTTTAAAGCCTTATGATGATCATGTCATAACTCAGGTTGCCACCGGTCTGTTCGGCGTGCGGGAAGAAACCATCCAGCGCGTTAAAATCGTCGAATTCAAATACGCCCAGGGCGCTAAACCCGGTTTGGGCGGTCACCTCTTGGGCGAGAAGAATACCGAAAGCGTCGCCAAAATGCGCGAGGCAGTCAAAGGCACCTCGCTATTTTCACCGTTCCCGTTCCACTCGGTATATTCCATTGAAGACCACAAGAAGCATATCGACTGGATCAAGGAGATGAACCCCATTGCCCTCGTTTCAGTCAAAGTTTCCACGCCCAATGATGTGGACATGGTGGCGGTCGGTTCCTACTATGCCGGCGCCCATATCATCCATATCGACGGCGGCTACGGTGGCACCGGCGCAGCGCCGGATATAGCCAAGAAAAACATCGCCATGCCCATTGAGTACGCCATTGTCAAGGTGCACAATTTCTTAAAGGCCGAAGGCGCAAGAGATGTGGTAACCCTGATTGCCTCGGGAGGCATCCGCACTGCACACGACCTGGCCAAGGCCATCTGCTTAGGCGCCGATGGTGCGGTAATCGGCACGGCGGAACTGGTCTCTTTAGAATGTGTGCGCTGCGGCAACTGTGAATCCGGTCGCGGCTGCGCCCGCGGTATCGCCTCCACCGACTCGGAACTGGCGGATCTATTTACCGAAGAATGGGCCACCCAGCGTTTAACGAATATGTATCATGCCTGGAATTATCAGCTGGTAGAAATCCTGCAGAAATTCGGCATGAAGAGTGTCAAAGAACTTGTAGGCCGTACAGACCTGCTGGAACATATCGATTACAGTAAATAAATGGAGAAGGATTAATATGGATAAAGCTAACAAAATATTAGAATCACGTAGTGAGCTTTTACGTCAGGTACCGCCGTTGGCACCCAACCCGGAAGAGGAAGGCGGCTGTGGAGTTACCGGATTTATCAGCTCAATTCCGGTTACCGGAAAAAACATCTTTGAGCCTTCGGCACAGATGCACAACCGCGGCAACGGCAAAGGCGGCGGGATCGGCGCAGTCGGTTTTATACCGGAAGCCTTAGGCGTTTCCCGCCAGGTCTTGGATGATGACTACATGCTCCACATTGCCCTGCTTGATAACAGCGTGGTAGCAGAGATCGAAGAGACGTATATCAAACCGAACTTTACCATAGATAAATTCGAAAAGCTTGACACCTTGGGTGACTATCAGTCCATCGGCCTGGAAGTAAGACCGCCGGATATCATGCGCTATTTTGTGCGCGTCAAGGACGATGTCCTGGATGCCTTCATCCAGGAAAAGGGCCTGACCTTCATGGAACGGCGCGATGCCGAAGATGAGTTTGTATATCAGAACAGCTTCAAGATCAATACGCATTATTATGCCTCGCTGGGCGAGAAAAAAGCCTTCGTCATGTCGCATGGCCGCAATATGATGATCTTAAAAATTGTGGGGTATGCCGAGAATGTGGTGCGTTATTACAAGCTGGATGATTTCAAGGCGCATGTCTGGCTGGCTCACCAGCGCTATCCCACCCGCGGACGTGTCTGGCATCCAGGCGGTTGCCATCCTTTCAGCGCACTGAACGAAGCGTTAGTGCACAACGGCGATTTCGCCAACTACCAGTCGATATATGAATACCTGAAACAGAGGAATTACCAGCCCCTGTTCCTGACCGATACCGAGGAAGCGGCCCTGCTGCTTGACTTGTGCAGCCGCGTATACAAATATCCGCTTGAATATATGATTGAAACCATGGCGCCGACCTCGGAAATGGACTTCGATATGCTGCCTCCTGAAAAGCAGCAGATATACAAAGCCATTCAGACGCATCATGTGGGCGCCTCACCTGACGGTCCGTGGTTCTTCATCATCGCCAGAAATGACGTGCGGGATGGCCAGTTCCAGCTGATCGGCATTACCGATACCGCTATGCTGCGTCCTCAGGTATTTGCTCTGCAGGAAGGCGAGGTGCAGGTGGGACTGATATGTTCGGAAAAGCAGGCCATTGATGCTACCCTGATCTCGCTGGTAAGGGAAGATGCCCGCTTCCGGCCCATTGCCGACAAGTATTGGAATGCCCGCGGCGGCAGCTATACGGACGGCGGCTCCTTTATCTTCAGCCTGAAGGATAGCGGCGACGCCAGCGGCAATAAAAAGCTGGTCTGTACTGATAAATTCGGCCGGGTAATTGAAACTCCCAAGGATAAAGAAATCTGTGATGTTGCCAAGCCGGTTGAATCCAATGCGGCCTGCATGGAGATCGAGAAAAAGCTTCAAGCCTTTTTTGCTGAAAAAGATACGGCAACAGCCACCCGGAAAATAGTGGCCTATATCCAGGAAAATATCGGCGGATTCGATGCCAACAGCCTTAGGTTCGCTGCCCAAACCATCAAAAAGCATACGGATGAAAATGAGGAATTTAAGCAAATCGCGATTGACAGTCTGACTCTTTTGAGCGACTTGCGCTATAATACCGGCAAGATAAAGAGAAGCTCTGTCCAGCATGTCATCAAGCTCGCTCTGGATGCGATTTTTGATGAAACCACCATGATTACCGGGAAATCCAACTCCCGCTTCAGCCGGATTGATTTTTCCACGCGAGGGGAAATTCGCGCCCCGCAGAATAACGAGAAGATCCTGGTTATTGATGCAGAAGCCTTTGAACCGGAAGGTGATCTGTGCGACTCAGTGCTGATTGTCAAAGCCTACCAACTGGGCTGGAAACGCTTTATTGTTTACAAGTACCGCGGCCAGCGGTTTACCGGGTGCGGGTTCGGCGCGGCTACTCAAGGTGTGCGGATAGATGTCTATGGCTCTTCCGGCGATTATCTGGCCTCCGGCATTGACGGCATGGAAATATACGTGCACGGCAATGCCCAGGATCAGCTCTGCCAGATTATGAAAGACGGTAAGCTGGTGGTCTACGGCGATGTCGGCCAGACCTTCATGTACGGCGCCAAAGGCGGCACCGCCTATATCATGGGCAATGCCGCCGGACGGCCATTGATCAATGCGGTAGGCCGACCGCGCGTGGTTATTAACGGTACGGCACTGGACTATCTGGCGGAATCCTTCATGGCCGGCGATCCCCTTAACGGCGGTGGGTTTGTCGTCTTAAACGGCATCGGCTTTAATGATGAGGACGGCTCCATCCGGGAATATGACTCACCCTACCCGGGTTCTAACATTTTCTCACTTGCATCCGGCGGCGCGATATATGTCCGTGATCCGCAGAAAAAGCTGCTTGAAGAACAGCTTAACGGCGGTGAATTTAATGAAATCAGCGATGCGGACTGGGATCTCATCCTCCCGTTCTTAGAAGAAAATGAAAAACTCTTTGCTATCAGTATAGATCGACTTCTCACTGTGGATAACAAAAAGAAATCCCCCCAAGAAGTCTATCGCAAGATAATGCCTAAAAAGGCTGCCGCACCGGTTAGAAAAACTTAGCTTGCGCCAAGTCCTTAACGCAGGCGGTCGCTCCTTGCCATCCATGGCACCGCGACACTAGTTCATCCTTGAACGTCGGAAGCCTAGTTTTTCTTATCTATCAACCTTAAAAAAGTTATACTTTCTGATACGGTAATAGATACCGACGGCCTGAGTGAGACCTGTAAATAAGGACACCCCCCGGGTGCGAGCACGGAAACCAGGGCTTAAAAAACCCGATATTTCTAACGTCTCTTCACTCAACTTATAAGCACAACAGCCATTTTCTACGATACGTAATCAGCAGGTCGGCGGTTCAAATCCGCCCATCGGCTCCATGCAGAATGAAGAAACCGCGCTGGTTATAGAAGTCATTCTTTTTTAGGTCATATCGGCGTATAGCTGCGCTGCTTCGTTTTTCGCTAAAAATAATCCGGGTATACCGTTTGAAGTAATCAATATCCTTATGAAATTTTATTCTAAGGATATCGATTTCTTTGCCAAGTTCAATCCAGTAAGGTGCATAACCGTTATCCTTGAGGATTTTATGAACCATGTGCAATTCAGCGGGCTCAAAGGGGTTCTCTTCCAGGTTAAGCGGCTTACCGGCCCCCTCCAGATTATCAAATTCCCCTCGTTCCATAGCTTTTGCTATCATTGTCCCAACTAGATCGTGGCCACGAATTAAATGTAGCGTTCGTTGCATATCAATGCCGAAATCTTCTTTTATAGTTTTATTAGATATTTTGTCGGCAATATCCCGCATGGAATTACCCCCTTCTGTTAAGATTTATTTAGACTTATTACTTCAAAACAAACATACCAACCGTATAGTCATTAAGCTTTATCAATTATTTACCAGATTGACGGAATCAGACGATATCGAGCCTTAAGACAATAGTCTGCATATCCTGGGAGGCAGCGAAGAAGCACCTCCTCTTCTTTTCTTATATACCGGCATCATAGAGGGCCGGGCACGGGTAGTTTTAAAGCTGGAGGACGCCCATATAGAGGAAGGTGATATCCTGGTCACCAAATTCACCGACCCCGGCTGGACGCCGCTCTTTGTATCCGTCAAAGGCCTGGTGACGGAAGTGGGCGGAATGATGACCCACGGTGCCGTTATTGCCAGAGAATACGGCCTCCCCGCTGTTGTCGGGGTTGACAATGCCACCAGGCTGATTAAAGATGGACAGAGAATCCGCATCAACGGTTCGGAAGGGTATGTGGAAATCCTATAATAGCTCTGGAACAGCCCAAGAAGCTTTCCATATGACAAATTGTGAAAGAGAAACCCAAGTCAGGAGGATTACAATGAAAAATAATAAATATATAACCCGATACGTGTTATCGACGTTTTTGTAAACTCTCTGAACATGAAGGGACTCAAATTTTAAAGGACAGGCCCGAACGTAACTGGTGGATCTGCCTATGATCCCAGAGATCTTTTGAAGCTTTATCTATATGGGTACATGAACCATATCCGGTCTTCAACCCATAGATCCAAATAATAGGGAATTTACCAAATGTTCTTAGTTAAAGGTTATAATAAATCCAGGGATCAAAGGCATTTAGTTGGCGTTATTTGATTTAGGAGGTAGAAATCATGGAGAATACTGCGTTCTCAAAGTCCAAAGCGTATCGAATGCCGATTATCATGATAATTGGGCTGGGACTGATCTTGTTTCTTACTGCCGGCTCCTTGAGATACTGGCAGGCCTGGATTTATTGGACGATTTTCTCGGCCCTCACTCTTTTCATTACCGCGTATTTCTTCGAAAGAAGCCCCGAACTACTGGCCAGGCGATGGGAGTATAAAGACCAGGAAACGGTGCGGAAAACGCCAGGTTTCTTAAACTTTTTCCCCCTTTTTTATTTTGCAGCCGGCTTTGATTTTCGTTTTCACTGGTCAACGGTGCCGGTTTGGGTAGTAGTTGCAGCTAATCTTATGGCTTTCCTGGGCTACGTTTTTATCATCATAGTTTTCAGGGAAAACAGCTACGCTTCAGGCAATATAACGGTTGAAGAAGAGCAGCCGGTTATAGCAAGCGGACCCTATGCCGTAATACGCCATCCCATGTACACGGGAATGCTGCTAATGGTGTTATTTGCTCCCCTGGCTTTGGGTTCCTATTGGGCTGTAATACCCAGTCTTCTTTTCATACCATGGACGGTCATCAGGATAAAAAACGAAGAGGAACTGCTGTTAAAGAACCTTCCAGGCTACCGGGATTATTGCACAAAGACTGTTTATCGTTTAATACCATGGGTTTGGTAACAATCGATGCTTGGATTTGGGTTTATGTATATTCCTGATATTGGGTATATAGTATTTTTAATAAAAAAGTAATATAATATATCAAAATAATTAATATGGTGGATTTATAGAGAATCCTGAACAACAGGAGGCTCTGAAGAACCAGTATTTATTGAAGTGGCCAGGTGATGGTTTCTTCAGATGGATATTGGTTTTTTTGTTTTCCAGGGGCTTATTTGTATCAATATAAAATTGAGGGAGGAATGAAAATGATAGTTTTAACAGCCGCGTTTAAGGCGAAGACCGGGAAGGAAGGGGAACTTGAACAAACACTCAGGGCTATGATACCGGAGGTTCAGAATGAGAAAGGAACTATGCTGTACATTCTCAATCGCTCAACTAATAATAAAGGACAATTTCTTTTCTATGAAATGTACCAGGATGATAAAGCGTTGGAACTCCATAATGCGACCCCGTATTTTCAAGCATTACTTAAAAATATCGATGGGCTGATAGACGAACAGCCGAAAATTGAACTTTATGAGGACATTGCTTCAATTAGCCGTTAATGGTGATTATTTGATAGCAGTATTGATGGAAAATTTTCTTCAAGCAAACCAAGGGGGTAAAGGAGGCTGCGCAGGAGCTTCTCTACCCCCTGTATTTTGCTCAGGCGGCTGTCGATGCCGCCCCGTGTTTTCGCTGAAGTCCCTCGTTCTGCCCAAGCCGTAATTTCTGTCTTTCCCGGCCAGCCTCTCCCTCATAAGGATCAGGGTCATCTATTGCTAGCTGGGGTTGGTGTCCTTCCCAGAAGTCATTAAATCTGTACGGGCAAATATGTCTAATCTACGCGATCCTATGGCTTCCATTAATATCTTTTGGCAGCCAGTTATTCTGAGCCATCACACAGGACTCATGGCAGATGAGTTAAATTCACTATAACTGCCGACTTTTTCAGGGAAATAACCCAACGGTACCGGTTTGGGTGGTTGTTACAGCTAATCTTATGACTTTTCTGGGCTGCGTTTTTATCATAAGTTATTTAGGGAGAACACCACTTCCAGAAAAGAAGGCAAATGGCGATGGAAAGATTAAAGAAGGATAAGAGAAAGTTGAATGGGGTTGATTGTGTAAAGCAAAAGGGATAATTTAAGGTCAAATGCCGGGCCTGATCTCTTTTAAGTCCAGACGATTAAGTTCATAAAAAAGCAATATACCGGTTAAAATAAAAGAACCCAGGTCGGCAAAAGGTGCTGCTCTCCATACACCTTCCAAGCCCCAGAACTGCGGCAAAATAAGTAAGGCAGGAATATAGAGCAATATATATCTTGATAAAGCTAAAAGGGTGGCTTGTTTAGCTTTACCTACCGATTGAAAATAAATGGAGCCGACAACTTGAAAACCTACAACCGGAAGGAAGAGAAAAACCATTAAGAGACCATGAGAACCCAGGGTAATTAACGGCATATCACTTTTGGCAAATAGACCGACTACGGCCTCGGGAAAGAGCCGGGTGAAAACGAAACCCAGCGAGAGAATCAATGTAGCGGCGGCAATTGCTGATTTCAATGCTTCTTTAACCCGTTTATACTGTCCGGCCCCGTAATTATACCCAATAATCGGCTGAGCTCCCTGGCTTATGCCGATGACCGGCATTACCAGGATCGTCGAAATGCTAAAAATAATTCCCATGGCTGAAATAGCCAGGTCTCCACCGTAGATGCCAAGGCTTTTGAGCAATACCAACTGTTTAACACTATCAACTAATTGCATGGCAAAGGGAGGAAAACCAATTTTAAGAATTTGCTGTATGACTAAAGGCCCTGGTTTTAAGTTTCTCCAGCGAATTTTCAAGAAACTTCTTCCCCATAAAAAATAATGTAAAACCCATCCAGCAGAAATTCCCTGTGCTATCACGGTAGCCAGAGCTGCTCCTTTTACACCCAGACCAAGCATAAAGATAAAATAATAATCCAGAATAATGTTGGCGACTGCTGCAACAAGCATAGTATACATAGCTGTGCGGGGATTTCCTTCGGCGCGTATGAAATTGTTCATGCCAAGGCTGATTCCCAATAATACTGTGCCCAGCAAGATTATTCTCAAGTAGTCGCTGGCATAGGGTAATACGTCATTACTGGCTCCAAATAACTGCAATAAAGGAATCAGGAAAAGCAAACCCGGAATGGTCAGGGCTAATGAAATAATAATCAGCAAAAACAGGGCATTTCCCGCTATTAATTCGGCCTCCGCCTTTTTCTTTTCGCCCAATCTGATGGATATCAAGGATGTTGCTCCCATCCCTACCAGCATGGAAAAGGCCATAATGATGAGCGTAACAGGGAATACAATGGTGGTGCCGGCAATGGCCAGGGACCCAACCCCCCGGCCCACGAAAATCCGGTCCACAATGTTATATAAGGCACTTACTGTCATTCCAACTATAGCGGGTGTGGAGAATTTTATTAGAAGCGTGCTGATATTGCCTTCTCCCAATTGTTTAGAATGATCCATCCAATACTCCTCAATGTTTTTTAACAAATTTTGCTTCCGCTACAGGTCAGAACTTTAAGAGCTGGTAATTATGAGCCTAATCCGCGGCTGCACTCCCGCAACTTGGATTAGTCCAACTAGTCCCCTTGTTTTCCACTCAGGCTGTCTGAAAAGTCGCATCTTCCAGAGCGAGGCAAAAAGTTCAAGAGCAAGGCATTAATAAAAGGCCGTGATTGAGGCGTACTTAGGTACGTCGATTGAACGGACTTATGTTAATAACGCAGCTACTGGGCTTTTTGGACGCTCTGCACTCTGCCCGCATCACCATCGACAACGATCTCCTGTCCATCCTGAATGATTCGCATTGCCCCGGCTACATTTACTACGGCTGGTATTCCATATTCGCGGGCAACGATGGCTCCATGGGATAGAAATCCTCCGGTTTCCATAACTACGGCACCGGCTTTTAAAAATAAGGGGGTCCATGCCGGGTCGGTGGAGGGTGCTACCAGTATCTCTCCGGGCTGCAGGCGGTTTCCTTCGGACGGGTGAGCAATCAACCTGGCTATGCCGTAAGCTCTGCCGGTCGCTGCCCCTACTCCTTGCAGATAGTCTCCGGAACCCTGGCCCACCGGCCCTGAAAAGACCGGCTTTTCCCCGCAGATGATATCAGGAGCAGGAAGTGTTGCTTTTTTCTTTTGGCTCAGTTTTCTAAATTCCACCAGGGCCGTGAGCCCGTCACCATTCCAGTCCTCACGCAATATGGAAAACAGATCCGTCCAGGAACAGAAAAACACATCGCCCGGCTCATTAATGAGGCCTCGCCGAAAAAGGCGCTTGCCCAGCTCCTGGGCCATCAAACGGTAAGGTTCCGTAGCCATAACTATAACCGACTTGGTCATCTCCCTTACCGCTGCACCTTCCTGAGCCGTCCTGACCCCCTGGCGAATCTCCTCCCGGACCTCGGCGGGGACAGTTTCCATCACCTCTTGCCAGGCCCGCTCAAACTGTACTTCCTGCTGGGCCCTCAGGCTGTCAGGCCTGGCGGTAGCCATAGTGCTCTTGATTATATCCAGCGGGTAAGTGGGGTCTTCTTTCCAGCGGGGATTGATAATATCCAGCTCATATACTCCCCGGTGACCATACTCCTCTATAAAAGCCCGGAAAGCCTGTTTGAAGGGAGAGCTTGCCGGCAGTTCTGCTTCCCACGAAAACGGGTTAAAAGCCGCAGATCTCAAATACCGGACTGCAGCCTCATCCCGACGGGCCAGTTCGGCCAGTTCTAAGAGCCGGTAGCCGTGATCGGCACTGGTTATTCCAGTCTGACCGCCGACCATTAAACCATTAAGAACCACAGTTGCACGAGCACCGAAGTATTCGTACAGCTTTTGCAACAGGGACATAACTGGCATAGTGCCGACTGCAGCCAGGAAAGTGAATTTCTCACAATAATTCTTTATGATACGGCCAAGTTCAACGTATCTATTTTCAAACTCTGAGTCAGGTAGTTCATCAAAGCCTGTCCCGGTTACGGCTTGGGCGGAACGGGGAACTTCAGCGAAAATACGGGGCGCATCGACAGCCGCCTCCATAATCAGATTCATCATATTCATACCGCGTTTCTGCCTTTCCCGTCCGACCTCCCCTGCATAAGGATCAGGGTCATCTATTGCTAGCTGGGGCTGGTGTCCTCCCCAGAAGTCATTAAAGAAATCGGGCAAGGTTCCGAGACAATCGTAGTAGGCCCACTGCAGAGCGGACATATTGCAGTATAACCGCCCGTTAAAATAACGGGAAAACTCAAAGCCTGCAGGTATCTGGTATCCGTTGGCGGGAAACTGAGCGTATTGAATAGTATCAATCATTTTCTTCAGGAGGCTGCGCTGCAAGGGGGAAACGACCATAGGCGCAGCATCCCGGTAATTGCCGTTTGACCATATGGTCGGCTGGTTTTTCAATGCCGTAAATGTATATTCGGCCAAGGCGGTTACGGGCCTGGCCTGCAATAAGAAAAAGTCCCGGCCATCATAGGCCCATTCCACATCCTGCTGTTGTTCGCATTCTCCCAGAGATTCAAAAACCCGCACCAGCAGCAGACCTAATTTCTCAATTTCCTCATCGCTCAACACCGGGCGGGATGACAGCTCATCGGTATGTATAAATTGAGTGCCTCCGTCCTCTGCCGGCTGGGTGAAGCCCTGTTTGCGCCCGGTATTACGCTTGAGCAGACCAGGTGCCGTACTCCAGGGTTGATTATCAAGATAATAGCTGTCCGGTTCCACTGAGCCGGTTACTACCGATTCTCCCAGGCCGAAGTTGGCATTGATAACCAAAAGATCCCGGCGTCCGGTCTGAGGATCGCAGGTGAAACCTACCCCGGCCGCCTGGGCGGCCACCATTTCCAACAATACCACGGCTGGAAGCACCTCATTATCATCCAGTTTCATCTTGCGCCGGTAGGCTGCGGCTCGTGGCGACCACAAACTGGCATAGCAGCCTTTGATGGCCGTAAGTATGTTTTCCAGGCCGCGAACATTCAGAAACGACTCATGAATGCCGGCAAAAGATGCAGCAGCCGAATCCTCCGCTGAAGCTGATGATCTTACCGCAATCGCCTTATCAAATAGTCCCAGGTTTTGCAGTGCGGCAGATATTTCATCTATAATGGCCTGGGGTATCAAGCCCGATCTGATCTTTTCCTCCAGCTGAGATAACTCGTTAGTGTAATCGCCGAGGTTGGCGGCGGTTATTCTGCTTGATATATCTTCAATATCATGGTTTAAACCGTTGTAGTTGATGAACTCAATATAGGCATCGGTTGATAGTACACCACCGGGCGGTACTTCAAAGCCAAAGCTGTCCAGCCGCGCCAGGTTCCAACCTTTCCCCCCCACTTGAATAGCTCCTGATTCAAAGGCTTCATCCCACATGATAAAGAAATTCCCGGAATGCTTCTTCAAAACTCATCGCTCCTTTCAATAAATGCCAAGTATCAATCGAGTCTACTTATGATTCTATTTCGATCCCTTTTCCTTACTGCTTATTCCATCCAGAACTATATCCACCATTTTGCTGATCTCCTCACGGAGTTCAAAACTGGAAGTGTCCTGCAGCCATTCCCAGACTATAGTACCGCGCATCAAATCAATATAACGAACCAGCAGCTTCAACTGGACATCGGACCTTATTTCTCCAGCCTGTTGCCCCTGCCGGATTATCTCAGCTATAATCCAATAGGTACCCCTTCCTTCAAGTTCATTCCCTGAACACGGATAATTTTCTGAAGCTTGATACGTGGTTTTAAAGCGATAGGCGAGAACAATTCCTGTAAGCTCCGGGTTGATCTCCACCCACCCGTAGGCGTTGTTTAGGGCGCTAAGTAAGCGAGACCGGGTATCAGGCAGGTTTTGAAGTTTTGCCAATGCCTCCTGCACCAGATGGTTGGAAATGCCTTTAACATATTCATCAGCGATAGCCTCTTTCACCGGAAAATAGTTGTACAGCGTTTTCCGAGCTACATCGGCTTCTTCTGCAATCTGCTCCATGGTAGTATTGGAAAAGCCTTGCTGCTCAAACAGCTTCATAGCAACGTCTATTATCTTCTGCCGCAATCCCCTTTTTTTTCTCTCCATCCGCCCTTCACCTGAACTACTGCCTATTTCCACAATCTGCACCTCCTGAAATTTTCCCTTGATAAACATGTAGTTTAAAATACACAATGTAAAATATTACACAATGTATAAATAAATCATAGAGTCCTTCCCACTAATTGTCAATAACTTTAGATACATAAATGAATTCATCTATACCCTGGACAAAGATAGACTTTTATTAATCCGCACCAGGACCCATTCCCAATTATTTTAAATTCTGATAGTTTCTCCTACATATACGGCAACCATCTTTATGTTTTTCAAAAATCAATGCTCTTGTTTTTCCGCGGGTATTAATATAAAATATACTAAGTACACACATGAACCAAGTATATAAATATAATTAGTATAGGAGTGCGGGCATGGAGGCTAATAAGAAGAACAGAATTGAGAGGAAAAAAGAAGAGATTAAAAACAGAATCATGACAGTAGCCATGAAGCTATTTATTGAACAGGGTTTTGAAGAGACTACTGTTGATCAGATCGCTCTGGAGGCAGACGTTGCCAAAGGAACGATATATAATCATTTCCCGGAAAAAGAAGCTATTATCAGCGAACATATTTGGTGGGTGATAACCCAACAAGGATCTGAAATGAGCACCGTATGGCATGATTTGCCGGATACATGTGCACGGCTGGTTGCGGCTCTGCACAAGTCGCTGGAGTGGATGCATATCGATTTGAACAATGATCTATATGAAAGATATTTCACCTACAAAATGTCAAAAGTAGCCCAGGCTTTGAAAGGAGTAGGTCCCCATGTAAGCAGCGGTTTTCGGACTGTTTTGGAAGATATTTTAGAATTGGGCAAGAAAACCGGAGAGCTCAGGCCGGACCTGGACAGTGCATTTCTGGCTGCCCAGCTGGAAATGAATCATTATGTTTTTGCCATCTGCTGGGTAACATATCCGCAAATGTCATCGATACATGAGAGCATCGAGAAGAATGTCGATCTTTTTCTCAATGGGGCCAAAAACAGGGTGAGTGAATAATAACATTTCCTGGAGGAGGATTAGATGTGAAACAGGGGGGAAAAGGATTTTTCATAAATTGGCCGGAGGCCTTCTCTGCCGGGTCGGGAGTTGTAGGGGGAAAGGGTTGGAACCTAGCCAGGCTGGAGCGCTATGGCTTTATGATCCCGCCCGGTGGTGTTCTGATTGCTAAAGCATACCAGGTTTTCATTGATGAAAACAATCTACTGGCTGCCATAGAGAAAATTTCTCAATCAGTTAACATCGAAAATATCGGAGAGGAAGAGTCTGCGAAAAAGTTATTTCTCTTGAGGGAAAAGATCAAAGCGGGATTATTCCCGACCTATATACAGGATGAATTGATCTCAAGTCTTACCGAAATCGGCATTTTTGATAAACCGGTCGCTGTTCGTTCTTCGGCCATTTCTGAGGATACGTCCCGGGCTTCTTTTGCCGGTATTCATGAGTCTTTTTTAAATGTACGGGGTGCTGCTGAAGTTATATCGGCCATTAAAGAATGCTATGCATCTCTATGGACTCCCCGGGCGCTTGCTTACCGGAGAAAAATGGGGTTTGATGATAGCCAGGTAAACCAGGCAGCAGTTATCATGGAAATGGTTGAACCCCTGTCTGCCGGGGTGGGTTTTACCTGCGACCCCCAAACCGGGCGGGAAGATATTATATTTATCAACGCCAATTTTGGTCTGGGCGAAAGTGTGGTAAACGGCTGCGTCCAGCCTGACGAATACCGCCTGGATGCTGAGAATAAGATCATTCAGTTAAAAATCGGCCGCAAAGAAAATAAAACAATTGCTTGTGCCAGTGGGGGAACAAGTTTGCTTGATTCCCCTGAATCCTCAAAGAAACAGGTTTTAAGCCAGGAGCATATTAAACAATTAAGTATGATAATCCAACGGGTATATGATGCTCTGGGAAACGGCGAACAGCACCAGGATCTTGAATGGGTGTTTAACGGCACAGATTTCATTCTGGTCCAGGCTCGTCCGGTTACAACCCTGCCGCGTTATACTTTTGAGGGAATAAAAAATCAGCCTGATATCTGGTCCAATGCCAACCTCAAGGACGCTCTGCCTATGGTTCAATCTACCCTTAATTGGAGCCGGGTCAAACAAAGTCAGGGAGTTGACCTGGGTAAGTTAGTTGGTTTTCCAACTCCCCCGGGATTACAGCAAATGAAACGGTTCTGGGGGCGGGCCTACTCTAATCTATCCCTGCAGCAATGGATTTTGTATGATGCTTTTGGCATGATGCCCGGGCAAATAAACGAAGCTCAGGGAGGGCACCAGCCGGAAATTGAAATCGCCCCTGACCAAGCTCATCGTATAATAAAGCGATTTAAACGAATGTGGCGGGTTGTAAAATTAATTCAGTTTATCCGCAGAATCAGCGCGAGCAGCGAAGCGGCTTTTAAAAAAGTAGATGAGTTTGTTGATACTTGTGGTCATAAAGATCTTATTAATCTTTCAGACAACGATTTAATCGCTAGTATGACAGCGATAACAGATATGTTGGATGAATTCAGTCCTATTTTCTTCGGTTGTAATATGGCGGCCAATATGATGCCGTTGATAAAAACCCTGGAGAAGAATTTCCCCAGTCGCGGAAAAGCTCTGGCCAATGCCCTTATGATAGGACAGGGAGACATAACCAGCGCCCAACACGGTTACCGATTGGTGGAACTGGCGGAAACAGCCGGGCAAGATGCGGCGGCCCGAAATTATTTTTCCAGGGAAGGGTTTGACCCTTTTGCCTGGGAAATGGAACTGCCTGATGAATCACGTTTCAAACAGCTATTTCAGACCTTTCTGGCCGACTACGGGGACCGTGGCGTCTATGAAATGGATATATGCAATCCCCGCTGGCGAGAGGACCCTTCCTATTTATTGCATATAGTTAAAAACACCATGGCAACCGCTAATCTTGAGGAATTCAAGACGCGGCAGAAAGTAAAGGCAGACGAGATTTGGCAGGAAATAGAACCAGGTACTCCTCCTTCCCGGCAGGGGAAGATTAAGCGCCTGGTACAACAGGCTGTAAAAGGTATGGAATTAAGGGAAATGGCCAAGTATGATCTGGTAAAGCTCTATGGAGCCCTCCGCATAATATCCCTGCAGATAGGACGCTGCTTACAAGATAGAGGGATTCTGGCAGCGGAAACCGATGTATTTCACTGCAGCTGGATCGAATTATTTTCCATTTTAAAAGGAGATTGGAATGGCAAAGGGTTGAAAGTTTTGGTAATGGAGCGGAAAGCTTGGCGACAAAAAATGGAGGAGCTGGCTCCGCCCGATTATTTTGTAGATGAGACACCGCATTTTGAAGAATCCAGCCCGAATGTTTCGGGGGAAGTACTAAAAGGTCTGGGAGTCTCAGCGGGAAGAGCTTCTGGTCCGGCAAAATTAATGGATCATCCCAGTCAAGAGGCTAAACTGCACCGGGGCGATGTCTTAGTCGCCCGTTCCACCGATCCTGGTTGGACGCCTTTATTTTTGCGAGCAGCAGCCATAATTGTAGAAACAGGCGGGGCGGGATCACACGGTGCCATAGTAGCCAGAGAATATGGAATACCCACAGTCATGAATATACCCGGCATTATGCAAATTATTAAAGATGGGCAGAACATCGTAGTAGATGGTGATGAAGGCAAAGTATTTCTAAATTGATTAACAGTTGCCAGGTTTAAATTTACTTCCAGGGACGAAAGGATAACTATCATGCTTGAAACTAATCCGACGAAACTGAGCATCCATCCTATACATCCCTTATTTATTTCTGCCAGCGAAGTAGTTTTTTTTCAAAAAAGGAAACGCCGAAGTATATAATTGCTGCCATTGCTGCCAGAATGATAATACTGAGCATCACCAGATCCAGTTTAAAAACCTGACTGCCGTAAACGATCAAATATCCCAGACCCGCTTTTGATACGAGAAATTCTCCCATGATTACCCCTACCAAGCTGAGCCCTACGCTTACCTTAAGGGTTGAAATTAGGGTCGGCAGACTCGAAGGAAGAACGACCTTAGTGAAGATTTGCAGGCGCGTAGCCCCGAATGATAATAACAGTTTGATCTTATCCGGATCCACATCCTGAAAGCCGCTGACCAAACTTATGATCGTAACGATAATAGAGATGAGGAGCGCCATGCCGATGATAGGTGCTGACCCATTTCCCAGCCAGACAATCAACAAGGGTCCCAGGGCAACTTTGGGCAGGGCATTGAGGACCACCAGGTAAGGTTCGCTGATCTCATGCAAGAAACGGGACCACCAGAGCAAAACAGCGCAAAGAAAGCCTCCGCCTGTCCCCAGGATGAATCCCCAGAAGGTTTCAACAATGGTCACCCATACATGCAAATAGAGAGAGCCATCTTGGTGAAGCCTCATTATCGCAGCCAGCACACGAGAAGGTTGGGACGTGATGAAAGGATCGATAAACCTGGCATTGGCAGCTAATTCCCAGATTAAAAGAAAAGCCAGTAAAATCATGAGCTGAGTCAATATAACCACAACCCTGTGGATGCGCATTTTTTGCAGGTAGGTCTTCCTCTCCAGCGATGGTTTAGCCGAGACTGACATAAATGTCCAACTCCTTCCAGATAGCATCGAAATATTTGCGGAAGTTTTCATCTTGACGCCGCTGCAGGGGCAGACCTGTTGTGGACAACCTAACCTGATAAACAACTTTGACCCGAGCCGGTCGAGCGCTTAATACGACCACCCGATCGGACATTGAAATTGCCTCCGCGATATCATGAGTGACCAAAATAACTGTTTTATTTTCCTTGCGAAGAATGGTCCAGACTTCATCCACTACTGCCAGACGGGTCTGATAGTCCAAGGCGGAAAATGGTTCATCCAACAGCAGTACATCGGGTTTTAAAGCCAGGGTTCGAATGAGCGCGGCACGCTGACGCATCCCACCGGACAATTGCCGGGGATAATGGTCTGCAAATTCTGCCAGGCCATAAGTCTCCAGGAGGTGGTCCACATAAGTCCGGGCTTCCTTCATATTATGGTTCTGCAGTTCCGGACCCAGCAGGCAGTTTTGCCGAATTGTCCGCCATTCCAGCAAATAGTCGCGTTGCAGCATGTAACCGGCTGGGCGTTGTAACCGGACGCTTCCCCGGGTCGGTTTTACCAGACCACAGATGATATCCAGCAGGGTCGATTTGCCACAGCCACTTGGACCAACGATGGAGACGAACTCACCTTGCGTTAACCCCAGGCTGACATCTGAGATCGCTTCCGTTTCTTCGGAAGGGGACTGGTAGGTCATGGAAATATGGTCGAGCTCGACCTGAAACGCAGTCATTGAATCACCCCCTACTAAGAGTCTTGAGGGGAGCACACCATATCTCCCCTCCAATTAAGATTGGTTTAGCCAGACTCATCCGCTAATAAATTTCTCTAAACTTCTGATATGCTAAGGTGTTTTTAAAATAGCCTGTTCGGCAAATTGATGGTTGATTAAAGCAGCCGGCTCTACGGGATTGCTAAGCTCTCCAGCAATTTGCATGATTTCCTGTGCCAACAGGTACGATCCTTCATTCATTACCGGAGAAGTACTCCAGGTATTCTGGGATTTATAGCGCTCGACCACTCTGGTTAATCCATCAATATCTGTGTCTGGGAAAAAGGAAGCAATAGCCCTGGCAATTTCCTGTGAACTATGCTGGTCTACCCAGATCTGTCCTTGATAAATGGCATTTGTAAACTTCTGCAGCATCTCGGGATCCTCCTCGATTCGACTCTTTCTGGCCATGAACACCGTATAGGGAATTTCACCGCTGCTGCTGCCGATAGAAGCAACCACATGACCAGCTCCTTCTTGTTCCAGCAGAGTTGCTGTTGGCTCAAACAGGGCTACATAGTCGCCTGTTCCTCCCTTGAAAGCACCTGCAGTTGCAGTAAATTGGAGATTAGTTATGATCTGCACGTCATTTCCTGGTATTAAACCGTGATCTTTCAAAATGTACTCAAGTACCATTTCGGGCATCCCGCCAGGTCTGCCACCAATAATAGTTTTACCTTTCAGGTCCTCCCATTTAAAATTAGGTTCAGGTTGGCGCCCAACCAAGAAAGAACCATCACACTGGGTTAACTGGGCGAAATTAATGACATAATCTTCCTGCCCCTGATTATATACATAGATTGGTGCTTCTGAACCGCCCAGACCAATATCACCCGTACCAGAAAGCAGAGCAGTTATTACCTTATCTGAACCCTGCGCAGTGGTGAGTGTAATATCCAGCCCCTCGTCCACGAAGTAGCCCTGGCTGATGGCTACATACTGTGGAGCATAGAAGATGGAGTGTACCACTTCAACTAGATTCACCGGAATGAGCTCTGCGGGTTTCGTTTCCTTCTGGCTGCACCCCCCGATTATAGTGCCGCCGATCAGCAGCATTAGCAACAGTACTATTACTGACCTTCTCAACAAACTCACTTCCCCTCTCCAATCCTTTTAGAAAAGTAACTACTTTGCATCCTAAGTTATTATATGAAGAAAATTAGCAAGCGTGATTTTAGGTGACAAGGGGACGGGCGGGGTTGTTGACAACCACCTCTAACAAAAGTTGAAAAAGGGAATAACTATTTCTTTGCAAGTAGTGATATGGTTCCACGGACATGTACTGTCACGAATAATTTTAATATTGGTCAATTCAAGGCCACCGTGGTTCAAATCTGCCCATCGGCTCCAGCAGAAAAACGGAATCCCGGAGTTTTAAAGCTCCGGGATTTTTGGGTAAGTTTTTATCATTTATATTGGCTAATATATTGCTAATCCCAAATAGCCCAGGGAAATCTATTGCCTCTCTAAGCAAGGAGACAGATTGGGAACTGTCCCCAACTGTAGTATTTTATAATACAAATTCTTCTTCATCACTGTATGGAATTGCTTTGGTCCCCATTAAGTCAATCAAGAAGCCAGCTATTTTACCTCCAATAAATGCAATGCAAACCGTTAAAAGGATCCCCATAATTTGTATGCCTGCAGCACCCGTTATGAGGATACCTGTCAAGCCCCCTAAGATACCGGGCATCCCATGTAGATTATGAACACCACAGGTGTCGCTGCCCTGGATAAATTTTTCCACTCTCGGCGCAATTATGGCATAACCTACCGTACTCAATGCTCCCGCAGCTATTCCGATGAGCAGAGCATATCCGGGATTAGTCATATTACAGATAGATCCGATTGCAACCCCTCCGGCCAGGGAGGCATTGGCAATATCGGCAATTTCTATTTTCCCCCTGATCAAACGAGAGAATATGTAAGTGGCGAGAGTAGCTCCGCAGAGCGCAAAGATGGTATTGATGACAGTTAAAATTAACCGGTCCGGAGAAACCAGGGCACCCGTGAAAGACGGCCAAAAGATCCACAGCATCATACTTCCCAGCAGTGCAAACTGATTGCTGTTTTGATCAGCTTCACAAGTCGGAGCTTCCTGGAAGCGCTTCAGAGTCCCGGCAACTACACCCAGGCCGAAGTAAGCTCCGAAGGCATGAATGACTACTGATCCACCAGTATCAAGAAAACCATTGAAGAAACCGCTATCCAAAATGAGCCATTCGTTAAGAATATAGGCAGGAATAAAGAGCAATGCCATGAGAAAATACTGCTCCATTTTCAATTTTCCCAAAGGCGCACCAATTGCGATAAGCAGGCTGGCCGCTGCAAATTCAGCCATTATCAAAGTATCAATACTAATGGTGGCTGCTGAGAAATGCTCCCCGCCATAGCTCTTTACCAGCATGTACATGGGAAGCGCAATACTTACTACCAGGAATGTTGCCAGAATTGAGCTATAACCGTGCTTTCTTACGAAAACCATCAAGAAACCAAAACCGACCAGAAGCATGGCTAGAATGTGAATGGAACGCTCATATTTCAATGTATCGAAGATTGTACCGATAGATCCAGTCAATGCCGTAGAATTACTTCCATTTGCGGCAATAGCCTTCATTCCTGAGGCAACATTTTGGTTGATCGACGGTACAAATGCGAGAGCTGCAGCAATAATAAGCAGCAAAAAGAGGATAAGCAAGCCCTTGCCTGAACTGCTCTCCTCCGTTGGAGTTTGTTCTCTAGCAGTGATTTGCGACATTTTTTCTTCTCCATTCATAAATTGATTTAGTAATCATTACGAGTATTAATCTAATCCTAAAGTATGGGTTTTATATATGAAATTTCCCGTGCCACCTCCCCATTTTCACCATGAAAAATCCTTCCGATTTTTTCAAACATTGATATTTTAACATGGAATTAGGCGGTACAACGCATGTATACCCGTATACGGGTATACTCAGCTGGATGAAATATGCGATAGTATGCAACGGGGATGGTTCTTGACCTGTCGCATCTGGATGATAAGGCTGATAAGCCTGAGAAGTCGGTCAGAAATGCAGTATGTGGTAAAGGATTTATAGAAAAGCAGTGGATATAATCTGGCTGGGATAAGATATTATTCCTGGCGCAGGGCTTTTGCTAATTCCTCTATTTCCTGGCGGGCTAAATCATCTAATCCTGCTTGAGCTTCAAGGTGATGCTGAATTTCGTGCAGCACGGTATCCATAATCTCTGCTTCCCAGGCTTCCCGCGGCTCAGACTCCAGCACCTCCACGAAGGAACCATAATAAAACACGATGAAACTACCTAGATGGTCGCCCTCAACATATTCGCCGAGTATATAATAGTCACCGTCTCGTTGTTTTCCCTTCTGTACATTAAAGCCACCGGTCAATTCCCTGCAAAACCGGGGTGGGATGCGATTTACTGCTCTATCCAGCATGTCCGTGAATTCCTCAAAAGAAGGTTTAGCCATTCTGTATTCCTCCTGTTTTTATTCTATGATGTACAGAAACCTACATATGCTGCTGAATGTTGGTTGATCTATGTTATGCCTCATTAGTGGGTTTGGACATTATTCTAACTCATTATCCCGAAGTATTCTATACTACGGTAAAATTCAGCATAAATACAATGGTTGATTTGGGCAGCATTCCAGTCAACTTTTAAATGTTTTAGCTTAATGCAGCGTATTACTCGATGAGGATACCCGGAGGCCTTTTCCTTGAACACTTTATGCGGGTTAGTGCAGTTGCTTATTAAAGAGAGTTGGGCGGCCGCCGCCAGGGCATAGTCTTCAGCACCTGCAATCTGGCTAAAGGAAAGTATACCAAGCCAGTTTGCGCGCTCTTGACCTGGCTTGCACTACGCCATTATAATGATGTTAACTAATATAGCTAAAATAGCTATTAAGGGAGGTGACCCATGAAAGTCAATTCAACGGAACTCCAAAACAACTTCGGAAAATACCTGATGCTGACGGCTAAGGAAGATATTATCATTACCAGAAACGGTATGGAAATAGCTAGATTATCAGCTATAGATACGGTTTCGGAGTGCGCTGCCGTACCCGGTGCAGTAAGGGAAAAGGCAGAAAAATATAGCCGCGGTGGCAGAAGGGCTTCCTACGATGAGTTTTTGGAACTAAGCAGGAATACCGAGGAGAGATACGAATACATCGATGGTGAAATTTATCTGCTAGCCTCGCCTAAAACCGCGCACCAGAAAGCCTTGGCCGAACTTTTCGGGGTTTTTTTCAATTGGTTTCAGGGGAAAAGAGGCACGCCTATGGTGGCACCTTATGACATCACCCTCAAGAGAAACCAGGAGAATATAAATGTTGTTCAGCCCGATATCATGGTCATCTGCGACCTTGAGGAAAAGCTGGATGAGAACGACTATTACCAGGGTGTCCCGGACCTGGTGGTGGAAATACTATCAGAAGGCACACGGAGCAAGGATTTAATACAAAAGCTTGATCTTTACATGTCGTGCGATGTACGGGAATACTGGATTGTAAATCCGCTAAACAGGGAAGTAAGTGTTTACCTTTTTGCAGATAAGAGCATCAGTGATAGTATTACATTCAGAAAATCAGAAATCGTACAATCCTATGTTTTTGAAGGGTTGTCTGCAGAGCTGGATAGAATATTTACATAAAATATTAGAAATAATACTTCGTTTTTATTTGCTTAGGTATTCAAGAGAATACCTGGACATAGCAGAACTAAGGGTTGATTCAACCCAAACCAGATCTATTATTTTTGAAGGTTATAAAGCATGAGAGTTCAGCCATCAGCAGAATTATAATTCTAACTCGAGTTATAACCTGCTTATCAATAATCAGGTTAAACTTATACTGAGCACCGGTGACAATGCGACAGATGAAGAACCGTCCACCCTTGCATTTATTTTACAGGCATTACGATCATGGTGAGCAACTCACTTTCTGGTACTTCGGCAGGCGAATTATAGTAAAACTCATAACAGATACCTTTTGGCTCATAACCATTGTCTTTCATCCATTTAAACATCTCGTTATATGGCTGCTCCATCTGGCTGTAAGGTCCGGTATACATGCAGGAGGCATATTTCCCCGCGGGGATTTCACGAAACTCTATATCTCCTCTACCCTGCAACTGCCTACTAACCGGAAAGCCTATCTCCATATCAAGATCTTCCATGTCCATGTTGTAGTAGGCTGTGAACGGTGCATCAGCAGGTTGTATGCCAAGCTCAGTCATATACTGCATGATCTTTCCATAAGCTTCGCCAATAGTCTGGGGCAGGTTCTCCATTGAGGATCTGGTTCTTATTGACAGGACCGCTTGTGCTTCCCGATCACTCAATTCGATATTAAACATAAATGATAATCCCTCCTATAATCAATAATTGGAAATCTTGTCCTAATTATACAATATTAAGGCGGCAGAATCATATATGAATCAGCTTACTTGATAATATTTGCCGTGAATTTATTAAATCTGCAGCTTGCATTTCTATGCGAACGAAAATAACCTGCCTTTGAATTCTGCTTAAGCTCGTGTGAAAAGCGCAGTTGATTTTAGTTGTTTTTAGTTGATTTAAATTTAAAGATTAAATATAATCAACTTGGAGGTGATATTATGGCTGAAGATAAGGAACTGATAACCGCTCAGGTCCTGGCCGAAGCATTGGATCTTTCGGTGGAAACCATCTGGAGATATACCCGGGAGAAAAAGATACCCTATATTGAATTGGGCAGCAAGCAGTACCGCTATAAACTTGCCGATGTAATCAGTGCGCTTACAGCTTCAACTGTTCAGGAAAAGGCAGCTGGGTACGAAGCCCAACCACCCAAAAAACTTACTTATCAAGACTATCTGCTGCTGCCGGAGGAACCGGGTTACCATTACGAGATTCTGGAGGGTATGTTGATCAAAGAACCATCTCCTAATGTAATACACCAGCGGGTTTCCCGGCGGCTTCAGCGCATTTTGGAAGACTATTTTTGGCAGGTTGATCCCGAAGGTGAAATCTTTGACGCGCCGTTAGATGTGACCTTCCATGACATTACCGTAGTCCAGCCGGATCTGTTCTATGTGTGCGGTGAACAAAAAGTGATTGTAAAAGATACCCGGATCGACGGCCCGCCTACCCTGGTGGTTGAAGTTCTGTCTCCTTCCAGCCGCCGCAGGGACCGGCTGCAAAAACTGCGGATTTACCAGGGGGTCCAGGTGCAGCACTATTGGCTGGTCAATCCGGAGGAAAAAACTCTGGAATGCTTTTCACTTCGAGATGGGGTATACGCCCTGGTTGCAGCCGGACTGGACGAAGACATTGTTGAACATCCAAGTTTTGCAGGGTTATCCATTGAGTTAAAAGCCTTGTGGCAGTAGAATTCCCATACCGGCGTCCAATGCCAATCTAATACCAGGGTTTCCTGCTGGTATAACTTATTTATTTTGTCGGCATTACGATCCTGGTGAGCAGCTCACTTTCTGGTACTTCGGCAGGTGAATATAGCAATTATGCCAACCCTGATGAAGTTAACAAAGCTCTATATTTTTGGAATCTGCTGCTCAATATCACCATGTATTTATCCATGTCTTCAAATATTGTCTGGTGTGATAATACGAACTGAACAAGTCGATGCAGATCTTTTTCCGAATATCGTCTATAACTGTTTTCGATGTCTTTTTGGGGACTTATCAATCCTTCATCTTCGAAGTAATATATTGCTTTTTTAGTGAGTCCAGTTACTTTCATGACTTCACTTATCTTCATTATTACCACCCCCAAAGACCATGGTAGACTATTACCCAAGGGAAAGGTCAATAGTAAATAAATGCTTATGGTCAAACCGTAGATTATCAATATCTTATCCAACTCTGCGATTTGCCATCTTAGTATGCTAAGACCCGGTATTCATAAAACACCAGGTATTTATCCCCCCGGGGCTGCCGATCGATACTGGAGTTCATGGCATAACTCCATTCGACCATGATCGTGGTATTGCCAATCAGGTGCTGTTTATTTTGAGCCCGGATTATTCTTTGATATTTAAATAGTTCTGCAAGTTCGTTTTCATCCAAAAACGCGGTATCACCATATTTAGATATTTGGCCAGAGCTATGGTCGATGATTATGGTAACATCACGGCGGCCTGAGGTTGTCAAATTCCACAGGTCCTCATTGACCGCTTCGATGATAGTTCGGTGTTCCTGTATGCTTATGGTGCCGCTTTTGAGCGCAATGAAATATGGGTAATATATTACCAGATCTGGCTCCTGGAAAGCGTTAAGGAATTCCAGGCCTTTATTCACAGCCTCCCGGGCAGAAACTCCCACCGCTCGTGGGAGATTGAAGTCGTTTCCTTCTGCTGCTGCAACTCTTATAGTCCAAAGCAGGTCCGAATCTAAATGCGTGTTGGCTGTGAAAGCTTGCCACGGAACTGATGGAATTCCGATTTTTTTAAGTTCGTAAAATCCTTGCAGTTTATTCATAACATTCCCCTGTACAAAACCTCGATTTAATCATATTGTACTTCTATTTGTCACTATATTGCTAATCCTAAAAAAAATTGGTATATTTTATATATACAGCCATAATATGGAACATGCTAAGTGAACTTGCTTGTAAGGTCAATATTCTTTGGAATACTCGGGGTGAAAAGGAGGTTTGAAGCATGAAATCAACTGGTGTGGTAAGGAAAATCGATGAACTGGGACGGATAGTGATTCCGATAGAACTGCGCAGAACGATGGGGATAGATGATAGAGATGCTCTGGAGATACTTACCGACGGTGAGAAAATTGTACTGCAGAAGTATTCACCGGGGTGTATTTTTTGTGGCAATGTAGAGGGGGTACAGAACTATAAGGGTAAATTCATATGTGATAGTTGTTTTGCGGATATGCAGCAGAAAGTAACCTAGACTGATACTGGGAAATCCAATATCAGCCTTGTAGCCTATAAGTTTTTAGTTTACCTATTTTCACTTAAGATTCCTGCTCGGACTCTTCAAATTAAGCAAATTGTCTTTCTTTTCAACCATCCTTTTGTATTCTATAAACAAAATTAAGTCAAGCTGCCTAAACACTAATTAGTATCAGGGAGACGAATACATGGATATAAAACATGCTATACCTCATTATGTTGACTTTGTCCTCCAGGAAATTCAGTCTCATGGTCAGCAGGCCAGTATCGTGGGTGGAGCGGTTCGTGACCTGGTCATGGGTCGTACTCCCACCGATTTTGACCTGGTGAGTTCTGCGGAGGTTCAGGACATTATGGGTTATTTTGCCAGAGTTCTCCCACTGGGAGAGAAACACGGAACGGTAGTAGTATTCCTGGATGAGGAAAAAGTAGAAGTTAGTCGGTGTAAAGACGGCTGCATAAGTGACGAGGACTGGTTGAGCTCCTTGCGGGGCGATCTGCTGCAGCGGGACTTTACCATAAATGCTATGGCCATCGATGCAGATGGGCAGGTGTTTGATCCCTTTGGCGGGAAGCAGGATATAAAAAGAAAAGTGATTCGCTCGCCCCAGGACCAAGCGGTAGCACGCTTTCAGGAAGATCCCCTGCGTATGCTGCGGGCTGTTCGTCTATCCACGGTGCTGGATTTCACATTAGGGGAAAATCTTCCCCGGGCCATAACGGATTGCCGGCCTCTGCTGGAGGGCGTCGCTGTGGAGCGAATTCGGGAGGAACTGGCGGGCATACTGCTCTCGGATCGACCTGGACAGGGGATAAAAATGCTGGTGGATATGGGCTTGATGGAATATATAATTCCAGAAATCCTGGCAACCGTAGGTTTTGATCAGCAAAATCCTGCTCATACCTGCGATGTCTTCAGCCATACTCTGGCAGTACTGGACCAGGTGCCGGCCCATCTGGAGATCAGGTTGGCGGCACTGCTGCATGACATTGGTAAACCAGCTACCTTTACCTGCAGTGAAGAAGGCATCGGTCACTTCTATCAACACCAGCTGGAAAGCACCCATATTTCGGAGCAGGTACTCAGCAGACTGAAGTTCAGCCGGAGTACGGTAAGCAAGGTCACCCGCCTGGTAAGTGAGCATATGAGCAGGCTGGAGCAGCCGACTCCAGGAGCTGTTCGAAGGCTTATCGCCAGAGTGGGGGAAGAGGTCCTGGACCAGCTTTTTACCCTGCAGAGAGCAGACATCTTAGCCGGGGCTGCACCTTACAGCACCACGGCCATTGTCCGAACCCAACAGTTGGCAGAGAAAATCCTGGCCAGCGAGAATGCTCTGAGCATCAAAGACCTGGCTGTGAATGGCAATGACCTTATAGCTATTGGATATCAGCCGGGAAAAGAGATCGGTACGGTTCTCAATAGGCTGCTGGATATAGTTCTAGGGAAACCGGAGGCCAATCAAAAAGCAAGCTTGTTGGAAGCCGCTGCCAGGTGGCTGGAGAATGCTGCCGAGAGGGAAGATGACTAGCAGTAATGTCGGTACTGACCCCTATATAGCAGATGATATTACCTGCGAAATCTTTCAGCTCTTTTTCGCATCTAATGAGATTCCCCCAATTCGTTCAACGTGCTAATCCCATTATTTCCGGTACTCTCATCCCTGCATAACGGGGGGGGCAGATGCTTTTTGCTTCTTCCCTCACGCTTGAAAAATGCCTGGTTTGTGCTGGAAATCACTGCTGGGTGAAATCTGTTGGGCCTTTCTAGCCTCCTGTAAATTCTTTAAGGCCAGAGTTGTTATAGACAGGCCTTCTGTTCCTATGCCTGCGCTGAACAGAGTTTGCCTGTGGCCTTGAGTTTTTATAGGGGCAAAAACACCACTACCACCATACTGGCTGACATTAGACATGATAATATATTGATAATAACGATGGCTATCGGCAATACAGCAGCGTTCATAGAGCTGGCTGTCTGGATTACTGGCCACGACAAACAACATCTCTAGAGGCATTTGATATGCAGCATCCCGGTTTATTCGATGGATAATATCAAAATGACTGTAATCATAACAAATTAATACACCAAAGGACCAGTGATCACCACAGGCAAAACGAATAAGCTTATTGCCCCGGGTCATCTTAAAATATCCCCATCCACTATCTCCCACTGCAGGAGTGCGTGCATCATACTGGGAGCGGGTCAGTTTATCGTACTGGAAGCGCCTGACATCTCCCGTTTTAGTAGGGACGTAGATAAAACATCGATTAACTCCCTGGGCCATTTCCGGGCTTTCCAGATCATTGGGTTGAGGGTCAAATTCCACTCCACCTATGATAATGGTGTTAAACCTTCTGGCAAAAGCCATCAAGTCAGTCTCCACAGTCAGAGGCAGAAAAAGTTCCGGGAATACTAGAAAATCAATCCTTTGACCGGTGCGCTCCAATTTTTCAACCAGAAATTGCAGATGGGCTTGTATCTTTTTGATAAAATCAGGAGCATTGCTGGAACAGGAAATGCAGTAATAGTTGTCAATATAGTCTTCTTTATCCATCGATTGCAGATGGGCGACACCGATCTGCAGCTCATCTTGAGCGGCCGTGACATAACCAGCCTTTTCTAGATCAATAGTCTCCAAGAAGTGATCCGCTTCCAGCTTCTGTTTGAAATCTGGTTCCCCCTGAGCTAGATATTCTTCGCTGGGGTAAATCGGAGTCCAGGTCATAGCATCTTCGAAGACATCAGTCCCGCTGCTTTCGCCATTACGAAGTTTCCGCAGATCGGTAATAGGAAGATCTACCTCCAGGTAAGCCCTGGTTTGACCCTGGGTATAGGCCAGGGCTCCACCCAGGGTCATGGAAGCACGTCTAGGCCCATTATATCGGAATGGGGCAAAAACACCGCTTCCACCGTAGTTAGCAATATTAGATAGGATAACAAAACAGGAAAAGCGGTGGATATCTGCCAGAGCATACTGCATAAATAATCGAGTAGCCGGATTAAATGAAGATACGATCAGAACTTCGATATGGTGTTCAAAAAGTTTCTTTAGGATATCTGCATGAGTATAGTCGTGACAGCTGATTACGCCAATATTTGCCACAGGGGTTGAAAAGACGTGTATATCTGTACCCCGATGTAGGGTGCCCTCGGCTTGAAATTTGAGGTCTTCGGCAGAAAAGGAAATCTGGTCAACCAGGATGGGTTGGTGATCAGGAATTACTACCGCTACGGAATTATATATCTGATGGCTAGCTTCATGCAAATGATAGCCCAACCGAGCAATAATTAACTGTTTGTGTTCATCAGACTGTTTTTGAAAAAGATCTAGAGAAGCCGAATTGCCAGGGTGTTCAGATACAACTGCGATATCTGTATTCATGGGAATATTGTCCATCATCTTGCGAACAAATTCCCGGGATTCTTGAGGGTTATCACCAATGTTGATCCTCCCTACATAGAGCCCCTCTCCCGCCCGTCTGCCGATAAGCTGTTTAGGGTATTGCTCTTGAATGAGAGAGACTTTAATAATGCCATCCGAACTTATTCTTTTAGGTTGATAAGATAGCATATGTTTTTGAACTGTTGGCATATCGTCGTACCTCTTAACCATATTATTCTATCGACTGCTACCATATTTTAACATCTCAGGTGAGGATTATCTTTTTTATCTGTTGCTTTTAAATATTCAACTCCAAGTTGCTATTTCCTTCAAGAAAGAAGGTGGGGCAATTATTGTGAGATTCTCTGGTCAAGGAACAGGGACACACCTTCCGCTAAGGACTAAGGTGATAGCTTAGTGAATTAAAAGAAGGTGGGGCATTATTGTGACATTCTCTGGTCAAGGAACAGGGACACACCTGCTGGGAGAACTTGGTTGCAGGAATGTCCCTGGGTATATTAGTTTGGCTGACGCCAAACGGGAAACAGAGGGGACAGTCCCCCGGTCCCGCTGACGCAGGACAGAGGTGACAGTCCCCCGGTTTCCCCGGTCAAGGACAGGGACACACCTTCCTGAAGTAGTCAAGGACAGGGGACACACCTTCCGCTAAGGACTAAGGTGATAGCTTAGTGAATTAAAAGAAGGTGGGGCATTATTGTGACATTCTCTGGTCAAGGAACAGGGACACACCTGCTGGGAGAACTTGGTTGCAGGAATGTCCCTGGGTATATTAGTTTGGCTGACGCCAAACGGGAAACAGAGGGGACAGTCCCCCGGTCCCGCTGACGCAGGACAGAGGTGACAGTCCCCCGGTTTCCCCGGTCAAGGACAGGGGACACACCTGCAGCTAAGGAACAGGGACACACCTGCCGGGAGAACTTAGTTGCAGGAATGTCCCTGAATATAGGAATGTCCCCGTATAGAGCAGGAATGTAGTGGGCGGGGACGAATATATACAAAGGGGGTGCATAAGTATGGATTTTGAAGAGATATATGAAAAAATTAAGGATAAGCCTGAAGAGGAGCTCATTTTGATATACCAGGGCAATCGGAATGATTACCCGGAGGAGCTTATAAAAGCGGTGGGGATGGTTTTAAATGAACGAGGGATACGGGTTGACGATACCGCGGAAGAGGAAAAAAGAGAAAGCGGTGAATATATCAAGGGCAGCTTATGGGCATCTACGGCCGTCATTCCGCTCATATTAATGCTGATGTTCTTCACTAATCCAGGGAGAGAAGATTTTATCTACTATACCAAACAGCAGATGGTTCAGGCCAGTGAGAATAACCCCATTTCAAAAGGTATGGCAGCTATAGTTCCAGAAAGTATTATCGACTCAGGATCGGTTTACAGGAATTATCATATTTTTGGCATCTATGAAAATACAATTCTGGGTGATGTTAAAGTGCTGGGTATATTTAATCGGTGTATACTCCTGGGAGATCGAGATAATATGTTTCAAAGCAGCAGCGAAACTAATACATTGACCGGGCAGCTCACAGCGGATGAAGATACCGGAGAACCAGAGGTGTATTTTATGAATAGAGAAGCTGCGCCTGGATATGAAGGGTATTATGTTTACACCAACAGCAGGTATGGCTTCTATATATATTACCCGCAGGAATTGAACCCTAATCGGATGCCGGCCAATGGCGACGGACAGGCCTTTACCTCTAATGATGGTGTAATAAGCCTGACGGTATTCGGCTCCAACCTGGTGTTAGAAGAAGAGATCAAAGATCTTTATTTAGATTGGATGAATACCATAGAAGGAGAAATAACTTATACCGTACTGGAAGATAACTATTTTGTATTATCCTGGCTGGAAGATGATACAGTATATTACCAGAAGAGCTTTGCCGGCGCCGAGAGTCAGAATACCTTTATTTTCTCTTACCCTAAAGATAAATCTGAAGATTATAGTAAAGCAGTTGAGATATTAGAGTCTTCCTTCACGCCAGGTGACCTGGATCAGGCTCACTAGGGTGCATGGGTGTGTCAACAGAAACGTCCTCATGACTTAACGTGACCTTAGGAGCAAAAAAGAACATGAACAAAGTCACAGGTTGTGGATAAATTGTTGATAATGTGCAAAAACATAGGAAGTTATTCTTAATGGGATCGGGATGGACAACCGGTCTTTTCTTTTTCGAGTACCAATCAGGAAGCTCCCAGAATATAATGTGTTGTGTAAAATAATGGAAGAGGAGCTGTGGAACATGACCGAGATTAACTGGCAGGAATTAGCTATTGCTGTTCTGGCCCTGATTGGCTGTAGTATAGTCATTATTAAGCTGGTTGATGCCTGGGCCAATAAGCAGTACCATGAGCTGCGCAGAATATCCAGGACTGAAATCCAAACCATAAATAGAGAACTTATATCACAGGTTCAAAGCAATACGGCAGCAGTCGAAAAAGTCCATAGGCTGCTCGACATGAGATTGCTTGAAATGGATGCCAACCTGGAGAGCCTGTTGGATAACAGCAGGCAGATCAGCAGTATTGATATCAGGACCATTGAAATAGCCAGGATTATCAGAAAGGTCCACAGCATTGAATCCCAGCTAGGGGAAGTATTGAGAAATAGCCGCCGCAGACCCTATGAACATATGTTAAACCTATTAGACCATAGTCACGACGATTGATCATACTAACGAAAAGAGTTTAACCTCATCCCTCTAATCAGCAGGGATACTTTTTTGACAATTTTTAGAGAAAAAATTTATATTATACCCGCAACACCGCGTTAATAAATGATAAAATATTAATATTACGTAAAAAGCATTTTTTTTTGAATAAACTTAATAATATAATTTTGTGAGGGGGCAATAAAGATGTTGATGCCTTTGGCACAAGGAATTTCAGTTTTAATGCCAGATGCGCCAAACTTTTTCCCCTATTGTATATGTATGTACATAGAGGGAGAGCAAAGGGCTGTCATAGATTTTGGAGCTGGGATCAAAGCCTTTGAAGAAATCGATAAGAACTCGGTAGATATTGGAATGCTTACTCATAACCATCCTGATCATACCCATTGTGGGGTACTTTTTAATGATACTCGGCTCTATGCAGGCCAGGAAGAGGAACAATCATATCGCAGTGAGGAAAATTATTTAAAGCTAAGGGGACTTAGTTTGTGGAAGAGATTTATGGGAGATAAGGCGCTGCCTGAAAATAATACATTACCAATCTCTAAGGATATTCCCGGACGGCCTGGCTTCGTAAAATTAGATCTAGCTGGAACATTTACTGATAGGCAGCAATTCGATCTAGGACGGGGAATACGGTTTACGGCGGTGCACCTGCCGGGACATTGTATGGGTCATTATGGATTCTACTTCGAAAAAGAAGGAATACTATTTGCAGGTGATATTGATACTACCCGGGGCGGCCCATGGTATGGAGATGTTTGCTCAAATGTGGGGCAGTTCATTAACTCGGTGCAGCTTATAAAAGAAATTGATCCTCACATCTTCGCATCATCTCATCGCCGGCCGTTGACTGAGAACATCGGACAGAGTTTGGATACCTATCTGCGGGTTATGCTGGACCGGGAAGAGCAGATATATGATTTGTTGAAGGAACCTCATACTTTAGAGCAGCTGGCCCAGTATCACCTGTCTTTTAATCGGAGGATATTTTTTTGGGAAGATTTATGGGAAAGAATATACATGTATCATCATCTGCAGCATTTAATGGAATTGGGAGCAGTAGTAGAGATACAGCCAGATATCTTCCGGCAGGCCTAACCACAAAGGCTAAAAACCCCGGAGCTTTTGCTCCGGGGTTTTGGTTTGTTTCCACATGACGAGTACAGCTGATCAATGAGATCTGCCGCAGGATTTATTAAAAAGAACAATCAGGTAGTCTTTTAACCTATCTTATTAGTTCTGGTCCATATTCTCTGCTCGCTGGCTGCTTTAATCAAATCATCCCTGAAGTCTGGATGGGCTATATCGATCAACAGTTCTGCCCGCTCATAAGTCGGTTTACCCATCATATTAGCAATGCCAAACTCAGTTACTATATTGGATACACAGCCTCTGGGACATGTAACTATAGTACCCGGGCTGAAATAGGGAACAATTCTCGATACTCTTTCTCCACCTTTAATAGTCGTGGATGTCATACATATGAAGGAGGCGCCGCCTTTGGACCATTCAGCCCCCAGCGTAAATTCAAGCTGTCCACCAGTTCCCGAAATATTTTTAAACCCGGATGATTCTGAATTTACCTGACCATAAAGATCTACCTGCACCGCATTATTAATAGCTATCTGTTTGTCATTCATGGCAATCCTGGCCGGCATATTGATCAAATCTACCGGATAAGATGCACAAGCGGGATTATTGTCTATGAAATCATATAATCTCTGAGACCCTACTGCAAAGGTATAGGTCATTCTGCCTTTATCAACATTCTTTTTATTACCGGTTATCTTTCCTTGTTCATACAGATCAACGAAACAATCAGCCATCATTTCTGAATGGATGCCTAAATCCTTGAGATCACTTTCAGCGATCAATTTACCTATCACGCTGGGCAGACCACCGATACCAAATTGCAGACAGGCTCCATCCTCGATTTTGGAGATTATATGCTCGGCGATTCTTTTCTCTTCTTCTGAAGCTTCGAACTCTGCTGGAAGGGTAAATATTGGTTCGGTATTTTCTACAATACCGTCAATCCTGGAGATATGAATGCAATTTTGTTCCCCTCCTAAAGCCAGGGGAGCTTTTTCATTGACTTCAACGATGATATGCTGAGCCATTTCACACAAAGCCATAGTCTCTGAACAAGAGGTACTGAAGTTAAAAAAACCATCCTTATCCATGGGCGTGGTCATGATCATCAATACATCAGAAGGCTTAGACCACCCTCTTCTGGCAATAAACGGGGTGAATCCGAAGTTGCTGGGAACATAGTAGGAAAGGCTCTTTTCCGCTAGTTTCCTATCGAAAGGACTGAAATGTCCGCTAGAATAGGTAAAAGACTTTTTCTGTGGATCGGCTAGAACTGGTTGGGGTACAAAAAGCGGCATAACAGCTTTGATCCTAACATCGCTTACCTCACCCGCTCTTTTAGCCAGAGCTGCATCTAATGCTTTGGGAGCCATGGCAAAATGGCCATAAGAAACCTGGTCACCTGATTTGACAACCTTTACTGCTTCATCTGCAGTACGCAGTTTACTCTTGTATTCGCTTGCATATGTACTCATGCTCACATTCCTCCTAATTTATTATTACCCCTGCTATGTACCCTAGAACGATGTCTGGCTGCCAGAGGGTTTGCAAATTGCCACTATTTACTGACTTTAAAGACAGAGTGTCCTTTCGACCGGTAAAATGCAGCTGCCTGCCTAGTTTAAATAGCAAAAACAATGCCATAAGGAGAGAATTTAGATTTGCCTGTTCGGGGAACTTAAATGAAGGGAGAATTAGCGATCTTCCAAATATATTCTTGAATCATCTATCCAGAGATAACAGTATAGTCAAAACCAGGCGCATTATTATTGTACATTACCTTGTATCATACCTGGACACCTCTGCCAGGTACTGCAAATCTGGCGATCATCTAGTACATAAGGTTAGCATGTTAGGGTATAGTATATTACTTTTTATGTTAACATCCAGGACTGTTGATTTTGGTCTTGTGGTATAATAAACTAATAATTTATACCATATTTGAGGTGTTGTCTTTTGTTTGATTTGACTGCTGAACAAGTGAATATTAAGGAATCCTGGTTTAGTTTTATTAATGATGGCACAGTAACAAAAGACGTAATACGGCCTGAGATATTAAGGTCCTGGGAGAGATGCCGGAACTTAATAGAACCCTTTGAGGAAGGCAAACCTGGTTTATCAAATGAGAAGCTGCTGTTCCGGCAGAGTCAGAATATTGAGATGATAAAAATTGCCCGGCCGATTATGAAGGAATTAGGTGCAGTTATTGATAAGAGTATAGTACTTTTATCCGATGCGGAAGGATTTGTTTTACAGGTTATCGGCAATAATGAATTGCTGCCGGTAGGTATCTGCTGCCAGGAAAACGTGGTTGGTACTAATTGTATAGGGACAGTTTTAATAGAAGGTAAATCCCTGGAAATCAGCGCCTTTGAGCACTTTAGACATTGTCTCCATTTTTTCAGCAGTATCGGGGTGCCCATCAAAGCTGATTCTCATATTATGGGGGTACTCAGTGTGATGAATCCTTTTCATGATTTGACCCCGGAGATTATCCAACTGGTAAAATACGCAGCGACCACCATAGGGATGGGAATTACCAGGAAGACCAAGATAGATTCCATACTGGATTGTGTACAATATGGGCTTTTTGTGGTGGACGGAAAAGGAACCATAATCAATTTAAACAAGAAATCCATTGAATTACTGGGAGTTAACGATAGAGATGAGGTCATATCCAAGCCCATAGGAGCATATATCCCTGGTGATCAGGAACTATTAAAAATATTGTTGGATGAGAAACAGGATAAATATGAATTCAAAATCAATAATGGCCACAGAAACATTACCTGCTCTTTACGCATCAAGGAACCATTAAAAGTCTCGGGGAATCAGGGGCCTACTCTGGTACTGTTTACATTTGATTTTAATAACAACCAGCCTCAAGGTAAGGTGTTTCAAACTGCCCCGAACCATGATTTATTTTCCTTTGATGAATTGATAGGTGAAAGTGCTGCATGGGTGCAGGTCAAGGAATTAGGAAGGAAAGCAGCCAAAGTTAATTCCAACATTTTGATCATGGGGGAAAGCGGAACCGGCAAAGAATTATTGACCGAGGCTATTCACCGGGCCAGCCAACGCGGGGGGCCATTGATACCCATAAACTGTGGTGCAATACCTAAAGAATTGCTGCAGAGTGAGTTTTTTGGATATGAGGAGGGAGCCTTCACCGGAGCCAAAAAGGGCGGTGCCATCGGCAAATTCGAAATGGCAGATGGAGGTACGGTATTTCTGGATGAAATAGGGGAGATGCCTACTGATATGCAGGTGAGCTTATTGAGATTTCTGCAGGACCGGATGGTTATCCGGGTAGGCGGCAGTAAAGGCAAAAAAGTAAATATACGGGTAATAGCTGCCACCAATCGTGATTTAGAGGATGCCATCAGTAAAGGTATGTTCCGGGAAGATTTATATTACCGTCTTAATGTTATAAATATCAAGCTGCCTCCGCTCCGGTGGAGAAAAGAAGATATCCCCCTGTTAGTTGACAGCATAATCAAAGAGTTGGGAGGCAGTGACAATCAGGGCATACAGCGGGTAAGCGATGAAACCTTAACCATACTGCAGGGCTATAATTGGCCAGGTAATGTCAGGGAACTGCGCAATGTTATAGAACATGCAGTAGTATTTGCAGAAGGTCAAACCATCACCGCCGATTGTCTGCCCCAGCGTTTTTTCCAGATCAATCTGGCCGAGAAATCTAATGACTTAAGGAATCAGGAACTGCACATCATTAATAAGGTTTTAGAAGAACATAACGGCAATATATCCCAGGCCGCCCGAGCCCTGGGAATAACCCGCAGTACCCTGTACAGGAAGATCGAACAGATGAAACTATTGTCAAAGAATTAACAGCCTTTAAATTTAGCTTTACGTTTCTCCAAAAAAGCAGCCACCCCTTCTTGAAAATCTTCGGTACTCCAGCATTGAATCTGTCCCCCTGCTTCCATGCTGGCGATAGCCGTAAAATCATTATTAACACAAGAGCGTAAAATCTGTTTAGCATACTTCAAAGCGACGGTAGGGCTATTAGCAAGCTTATCTGCCATAGCATACACGGTGGGATAAAGTTCTTCATGAGGTACGACTTTATTGAATATACCCAAATCGAGACATTCGGCGGCGCTCAGCATTTTACCGTTAAATAATATTTCTGCCGTACGGTGATGCCCCAATTTTTTGAATAAGAAATGAGAAGTTCCGCCATCAGGCAGAAGCCCTATATTGATGAAATTAGCTGCAAACTTGGCTTTCTCTGAAGCGATCAAAATATCTGCCGCCAGGCTCCTGCCGGTAGCAACTCCGGCAATGATCCCATTAGCTGCCACAATAACGGGCATGGGTAAATCATAAAATCTCTTGGTTTGAATGTAGGCCCGTTCAAATATTCTGCGCGCATCACTAACCTTATCCAGGGATTGGAGCATTCTGATATCGCCTCCACCGGATAAAGCTTCTCCTTTACCAGTCCACACTATTACCTTGATGTTGGCTCTTCTATCTATTTCGTCAAGTGCGGCAGAAAAAGCATCAGCCGTATCATCATTAAGGGCATTAAATGCTTCAGGTCGATTCAATGTTATGGTAGCGACCCCGTTTTCCTTAATATTTAACAAAACCAGTCCATCCAGTATAAGTTTACCTATTTCCATAATATTGCCCATCTCCTTCATCATCAGAACTTATTATTAATTAGATTCCCTAATTAACAGACTGCAGAGCATTGATTTTCTTGATGTATAAACAAATTATACTGCTTCATCCTGAACATGATTAGAATTGGGAGAGTTGGAAGGGCCTGTTAGGCACTTCCAACTCTCCCAGCTGTTTATTTAACTCGCTGCCAGACCGCAGCAGCACCCATACCCATTCCGATACACATTGATTCCACAATGTATTCTACATCAGAATAAGCAGGGTCATCAAACAGGGCGGTTATGTCACAGGCAATTCTAGCCCCGGTGCAGGCTAGAGGATGTCCTATAGATATACCCGAACCCCATACATTAACCCGATCCATAGGAAGTTTCAGGGCATCATGGCAGCAGTAATAGGCCTGGGAGGCAAAAGCCTCATTTACTTCCCACAATCCAATCTGGTCGGCAGTTAATCCAGCTCTTTTCAAAGCTACCGGGATAGCCAGGGATGGACCAACACCCATTATTTGAGGATCTACGCCGACAACGGCCGAACTAATCAGCTTCATGCGGGGTTTTACTCCCAGAGCCTTGCAGCCTTCTGAGGTAGCTAAAACTAAACCGGCCGCAGCATCATTGATCTGACTGGAGTTCCCGGCGGTAACCGTCGCCTGGTCGTCCTTCATGAACACCGCCGGCATTTTAGCCAGTCCCTCGATAGTGGTGTCACGGCGCAGCCCCTGGTCCTGCCAGACTACCATCTCGACATCATCCGTAATACCCTCTTCGATTCTCTTCTTGGCCAGGCCTTCCGGAGCAGTATATAATGCTTCCGGTGTTTTATCTGATTTATAAGCGCTTTTAACCGGTACTTTACACTTAATGGGAACTACAACGTCTTTGGTTTTACCCAGTCCGTCATTGGCATCCTGCGCAGCAGCGCACTTTGCATGGCTTTCATAGGCAAATTGATCCTGTATCTCCCGGCTGATATTATATTTCCGGGCCACCTGTTCAGCTGTCCAGCCCATCATCGGCGACATAGGATTATAATACTTGGCTCCTTCTGGATTGCGGTCCGAACCAGCGCCCATAGGGATATGGGTCATATGCTGGGCTCCACCCGCAAATGCTACTTCGCCCGACCATCCTGCTCCCATGGTAGCAGTAGCTGTAACCAGGGCTGTAAGGCTGGAAGCACAAAAACGATCCACCGTCATGCCCGGAACATCATAGGAACCGCCGGAAAGAAGCCACGCATTACGGCCCATATTGCCGCCCTGCTCCCCAAAGGCATTAGCAGTAGCTGCCCAGTATATATCTCCGACTATCTTCTGTTTTTCCCAATCTTCACTTATTCCAATTTTTCTGCGTAAATCCTTCATTACGATAGCCGCCAGATCATCGGCCCGAACATTCATAAACCAGGATTGTTTTCCGGCTCGCGCAACAGCAGTACGAGCTGCCTCTACTACAAATACTTCTTTCATTTCTATCTCCCCTTCTATTTAAATAAAGCCGGGTTATTTCCCAGATTATTCCCTTCAGCGTCATATATGTAATAGCCTTTGCTAGTTTTGCGACCCAGGAATCCAGCTCTGATCATCTGGGTAGTAAATAAGCAGGGGCGGTATTTATCCTCTCCAAACTCCCGGTAAAGAGTCAATCTGGTCGCCAGGCTGATGTCCAAGCCCACAAAATCTCCCAGTTCACAGGGGCCCATACGCCAGTTTGCTCCCAGTTTCATACATTTATCGATAGCATCGGGGTTAGCTACACCCTCCTGCAGCATGAATGGTACTTCTCCACTTCCCATAGTTAAGATGCGGTTTACTACAAAGCCCGGTGAATCTTTAACCGGAACCGGTTCTTTACCCAACTTGCGGCTCAGATCCATTATGGCCTGTTCAGTTTCCGCTGAAACCTGCAGGGGTCTAACTACCTCCACCAATTTCATCATCTGCACCGGGTTAAAAAAGTGCATGCCGATGAACTGAGAAGGCCTCCCGGTTGCATTAGCCAGTTCGGATACCGAAAGAGATGAAGTATTACTGGCTAGAATCGTTTCCGGCTTGCAGATGCTGTCCAATTGCTTAAACAGGTTTTTCTTTATTTCCATGTTCTCCACGATAGCTTCGATAACTACATCACAATCAGCAGCATCCTGCAGGTCGCTGCTCTTTACGATCAGCCCTATTGTCCCAGCCTTAGCCTCCTCGGTCAGTTTGCCTTTAGCAACCGCTTTACCCAACATTTTATCCATTCTTTTGACTGCTTTTTCTACCAATTCCAGATTAATATCATTTAGAACTACGCTTATTCCCGCTTGAGCACAAGCCTGGGCAATCCCCAGACCCATAGCTCCAGCCCCGATAACGCCTACTTTTTTTATACTCATAATATTACCTCCTTATGTAAATCAATCCTGGAAAACTATTTGGCCCGGCTAAAATATTCTCCCTCCCTTCAACGGCAATAACTATCAGATAGTTGTGTTCAGCCGGCATCCAAATTTTTGGAATCTTCGATATGAGTGCCACTGCCCTGATTAAATGCAAAAATGATACCAATCCATAGCAGCGATTAATTCGTGGGTAGCCAACAGACAGATGTATTATTTTTATTCATTTAATGCCTTTTATTAAAACATTGCCTGAGCAAAGTCAAAATGTCACAATTTTCTGATTATTTATGATTTAGGATGATCTTTCTCAATCACCCATTGGGTTTCTGGAGTTAATAACCCGTTTCAATACCTGGTTGGAGGGTGTTGATGAACTGGCATTATTTTTGCACCATATGGCAGGAGTACGAAATAAAGGATCTTGCTACCTGAAAACAAAGGAGGGGATGCAGAAGATAAAGGACGATATCTCAGCTATCAATGTAAAGGGGAACATCGCATGTGTAGAATGATAGCAGTTAAAAGGCTTGAAAAATAAGGAGGATACTAAATGTCAGCTAATTTTGCATATTTGAATACTAGAGACCTGGAGTTTATATTACAGGAATGGCTGCCTACCGAACAAATTTTTAACTATCCCAGGTTTGCCGACTATTATTCCAAAGATGACGTGAAGTCAGTTTTACAACCAATGTTGAAGATGTGTAAAGAGGTAATAGAACCTACCAATGATGATGGCGATAAAAACCCAGTGAAGTTTGAGAATGGCCGGGTTACACTGCCTAAATCCTTTGGGCCTCTTTTTCGGCAGCTGCAGGAACAGGGTTGGGGCAGCTCTAATATAGACAAATCAGAAGATGCCATGGTATTGCCCCAGATTCTATTTTCCTCGGTGTGGGAAATGATTACCGCTGCCAACCCTTCCTTTTCTCCATATATTGCTTTAACCAGTGGTGCAGCCAATTTGATTCAAGCGTATGCTCCGGATGAGATTAAAGAGCGTTTCCTTCCCAAAATGATGGATGGAAACTGGTCTGGTACTATGTGTTTGACCGAACCTACGGCCGGATCCGATGTGGGGGATATTTTATCCAAGGCTTATCCCACCGATGATCCGCGTATATTTAAAATAAAAGGCAATAAAATATTCATCACCGGTGGAGATAATGATTTTACCGAAAACATCATTCACCTGTATTTGGCCCGGGTAGAAGGTGCCAAAGAGGGAACCAAAGGCATATCCCTCTTTATAGTTCCTAAATACTGGGTGAACGAAGATGGCAGTGTGGGCGATTTGAATGACGTCCAGACCACTGGAGTTGAACATAAACTGGGGCAAAATGGCTCCTGTACTGCATCTTTGGCCTTTGGTGAAAATAATGAATGCCGTGGTTTTCTCCTGGGTACCAACCCCATGGAGAACGATGGTCAAGGTGAAGGTATGGCCCAGATGTTCCAGATGATGAACGGAGCTCGTATGCAAACAGGGGGGGCTGCCCGGTCTTGTATAGCTAATGCCTTCTATAATGCACGCGATTATGCCAAAGATAGAATACAAGGACATGCTTTGACTAATCCTAAAGGTGGCCGGGTAAACATTATCAATCATGAAGACATCAAAAGAACTCTCTTAATGGGTAAAGCTCATCTGGAAGCTATAAGAGCTATGATGTATAAAGTCAGCTTTGCTTTCGATGTTCGCGAATATGATCCTGATCCTGAGAAAAGGGCAGCAGCCAATGATCTTATCGAGGTCGCTACTCCCCTGTGCAAAGCTTATCCTTCAGATGAAGCCTGGTGGCTGATCGGAGAGGCTATTCAGACTTATGGCGGTTATGGCTACTGTGAAGAGTACCCGGTGGCGCAGATTGCCCGGGATGTGAAGATTTACTCTATATGGGAAGGAACCAATTTCATTCAATCCCTGGACCTGGTAGGACGCAAATGGACTATGGAAAAAGGCGCTACTTTTGGCAGGTTCCTCAAGGAAATGAAAGATTTTTACGAAAGCAATAAGAATGCGGAAAGCTTTGAAAAAGAATTTGCCAATCTGGGCAGAGCCCTGGAATCCTACGGGAAGACCCAAAAAACTATAATGGGATATATGGGGCAGAAGAAATTCGGCATGCTGCCGCTGAACTCGCATCGCATCCTGACCGCTACCTCCCAGCTATTTTGCGGCAGGTGTATCCTGGAGCAGGCACTAATAGCTGATCAAAAAGCTAAAGAACTGGGTAAAGACCATTATGATCATAATTTCTATGTAGGTAAAGTAGCTGCAGCCAGGTACTATTTGAGAAACGTGGTGCCAAATGTATGGGCAGTTGCAGAACTGGTAGAAGATGGGGATACATCTGCACTCGATATTCCTATTGAAGCATTCGACTATTAAAAATTTCAGTCCTATATTTTGAGTAAATATTCTGCTGGAAAAGTAGATCAACAAAGGGCGGTTCCGGGTTCTATTGAGTAATACTGGAACCGCCCTCTTCTGTTTAGAGTGATATTTCTTGGTTTGAGAAAATAAATAAATTAATACTTTTAGTAAAAAAATGATAGAATGTAGTCATTCGATTCAAGGTGATGTATGATATCTCAAATCGATCTTTAAAGTCATATTGAATTAAGGTCAGGCCAGGGATTTGACCCATTAAGCCCGACCGTCAGTGGAAAATTTAGTTGGTATGGTAGATTTTGACCTTAATGATATCGATATATTCTTTAAACATGCAGGAGTGAATGATAATTGATTAGAATAAACGTTATACTCGGTATCATGGGGAAGATACTGGTCATCATCGGCCTGGCTATGGCTACCAGCGTATTATGCTCAATATATTATCATGAAGCAGTTTACAGACAATTATTACTTGCTACGCTTATAACTCTGATCAGCGGATTCATTCTCTGGTTTAGTATTGGAGATTCCAGTGAGCTTAATTATAAAGAGGGATTTGCTATCGTAGCTCTGGGCTGGTTAACTGCCTGTATCTATGGTTCCCTGCCCTTTGCTCTAAGCGGCTGCTTTCCATCCTATATAGATGCCTTTTTTGAAACGGTTTCCGGAATTACTACCACCGGATCCACCATATTGACTGATATCGAAGTGCTGCCTCGGGGACTGTTGTTCTGGAGGAGTCTTACCCAGTGGCTGGGCGGCATGGGAATAATGGTTCTATTTATCGCCCTCATCCAGGTTATCGGGGTACGTGCCAACCAGATATACCGGGCAGAAATTGCGGGTGGGTCTGTTGCCGGAAAAGTTAATCCTAAAGCCCGGGATACCGCTAAAAACTTCTGGCGAGCTTATGTGGGCCTGAGCATAATACTGCTGCTCCTACTGTGGGTTGAAGGAATGAGCCTGTTTGATGCTTTCTGTCATACCTGCACCACCATGGCTACCGGTGGTTTTTCCACCTGGAATGCCAGCATCGCCCACTACTCCAGTCCAGCTATACAGTGGACTATAATCGTATTTATGTTCCTGGCCGGAACTAATTATTCTCTGCATTATCTAGCCTTTATTAAAAAAGATTTAGGAGTTTACCTGCGTAATCGGGAGTGGAAATTCTATCTGCTGCTGATTATTGTTGCATCCATACTGGTCTTTGCAGGTCTGGGTCATCTTCCAATCGGAGAATACCGAATTAGAACTGCCTTTTTCCAGGTCATTTCAATATTGACTACTACCGGCTTTGCTACCGCGGATTATGTCCAGTGGAGCATGCTTTCCCAGGGTATCCTGCTGATCTTGTTTTTTATAGGTGCCAGTGCCGGATCTACCGCAGGAGGTATAAAAGCAGGCCGACACCTGGTTATGCTGGAGAGAGCAAAAATAGAACTGAGGAAAATAATTCATCCCCGGGCAGTCATATCCCAGCGTTTAGATCAAAATGTTATCAGCGATTCCCTGGTCATAAATGTGCTGTTGTATTTCTTCCTGTATATGATTCTGGTACTGATCGGGATGCTGCTGCTTGCAGCAATGGGCATAGATATTCTTACCAGTTTTACAGCAGCAGCCACCTGCATGGGTAATATTGGTCCGGGATATGGGGCGATAGGACCGGTCTTAAACTTTGCTTTTATACCTGATGCAGGTAAATTCATCTTATCCATATTGATGCTGCTGGGCAGGTTAGAGATATTCCCGCTTTTAGTATTGTTCTATCCGCTGTTCTGGAAAAGATAGAGAATAGTATATAAGGTCGATTAGACAGTATAGAAAGGGAGTGGCACATAATGAAATCAAGTCTGGAAAGAGTATCCCTGGGTTTTTTCCCTACACCTCTGCATCAATTGAAAAATCTTACGCAGATATTGAACGGACCACAGATATATATAAAAAGAGACGACTACACCGGCCTGGCCCTGGGTGGCAACAAGGTCAGAAAATTAGAATATATAATGGCTGAGGCCCTTGATCGAGGAGCTGAAGTCATAATAACCACCGGGGCTGTTACCTCCAACCATGCCCGGCAAACCGTCGGAGCGGCCGCTGCCCTGGGATTAAAATGCCAGCTGGTTTTATCCGGCGATGAACCCGAAACCCGGCAGGGCAACTTCCTGCTGGACTACCTGATGGGAGCCGAAACCTACTGTGTGAAGGCGGAAGAAGTAGATAGGCAGATCGATCAGCTGGTAGCCGAAAACACCAGTAAAGGTCAGAACACCTATGTGATTCCAGTAGGTGGGAGCTGTATGCCAGGTATTATTTCCTATGTGGATGCATACCAGGAAATAAAAAAGCAGTATCCGCTGGAATTTGATGCCATAGTGATGGCCGTTGGAACCGGTTCTACCTGTGCCGGATTAAATGTGGGTGCCCGAATGGCGGGGGACAAAACCAAAATCGTCGGGATCGGAGTCGGCCTGGGTGACCGGGAATGGTGTCAGGCCGAGATCACTCGTCTCTCTAACCTGGCGGAAAGCTTTTTGGGCACAGCACCTTCCAGTGCCGATCAAATCATTGTTTTTGATGAATATATGGGAAGCGGCTACGCGATTCCTGACGATAAAGTGCGAAATGCTATTAAACTGCTGGCCTCCAGCGAAGGTGTGCTCCTGGACCCGGTATACAGTGCCAAGGCTATGGTGGGGCTTTTGGATCTGATTGAAAAAGGATACTTTAAAAAGGGAGAAAAAATTCTCTTCCTGGCGACCGGCGGATGCCCGGAGATATTTGGATTCAACCATTTTCTGAGCGAATAATAAATTATCTTTAACAAAGTCTGTGCTAAACGAGGCATAGATGGTATAATAGCTTTTGAATTAAAAAGAATGGCGGTCGCAGCCTACCCGCCTCAAAAAAACAAGGAGGAATGCTAAATGCAGCAGTCAGAAAAACCACAGTTATCAGTATTATTTCTTATTATCACCAGTCTTTTTGTAACCTGTCTATTGATCACCAACATTTCAGCCGGAAGGCTGATAGAATTCATGGGTATCCCTTTAACGGCAGATCTGTTTCTGTTTCCCATCACTTATATTTTCGGAGATGTGCTTACAGAAGTATATGGATTTAAGAGGGCCCGCTTAACTATCTGGATGGGCTTTGGAGCCAATCTGCTGATGGCCCTGTTTTTCATATTCATTATTAATCTGCCTTATCCGGAATTCTGGGAATTCAACGATGCCTACAACACCGTTTTAGGATTTACCCCACGCCTGGTTATCGCGTCTCTAGCCGCTTACTTTGTAGGCGAATTCTCCAATTCCATGATTCTCTCCCGTATGAAAGTATGGACTGAAGGACGCTGGCTCTGGACCCGGACTATAGGTTCGACCCTGGTAGGGCAGGGGGTGGATACCCTGGTTTTTATGTTCATAGCCTTTGGAGGAACCTATGCCCTGCCGGTCTTTATGGCCATGGTTATGGGACAGTACCTCTGGAAAGTCGGTTACGAAATACTGGCCACTCCACTGACTTATGTTTTTGTAGGTTGGCTGAAAAGAAAAGAAGGTATGGATACCTTTGACCGGGATGTTAAATATAACCCCTTTGGAATATCCTGAACAACTACCCGGTTCCGATAGCGGCTTAATGCAGGAATACCGGTTCCTTGATAAGGCGGATAGAGTTTATCGGTTCATAAACACGAACAAGTTTATGCGGCGTTTTATTAAAATTCGCAGTCATTATGATCAGATGTTTTTTCAAACTATCCAGTTCAAGCTCTTCCGCCGGCTTGAACCAGTGACAAAGCCATTTTACAGCCTCCCGGCTGTCTTTGTCGGAATCCTTCATAGCCAGGTAAAGGCTGCTGTCCATATCCTGGTAAGCTATGAATCTGGCCGGTGCCAGAGCATTCACTTCAGGCGAGTAATACCAATGCAAGAAAGCCGGAAGCCTTTTCTGCAGTTCATCACTAGCAGGTAGACTCGAGTTAAAACGAGCAATATTTTTAACCACCTGGGCATACGTCTCAACCAAACGATACTTATCCATAATTCACCATCCAACAAAAAACTATAATGGGGACATTCCTGCGGAGCAGGTGTGTCCCCTAACCCTAGCCGGGACATTCCTTCAGACAAGGAACTCCAAGGAAGGTGTGTCCCTGTTCCTTGACCAGAGAATCTCACAATAATGCCCCACCTTCTTTTAATTCACTAAGCTATCATCTTAGTCCTAGCTCAGGTGTGTCCCTGTTCCTTAGCCGGGAAAACCGGGGGACTGTCCCCTCTGTTTCCCGTTTGGCGTCAGCCACATGTAATGGGGACATTCCTACAACACGGAACCCTAAGTAGGTGTGTCCCCTGACCTTAGCGGAAGGTGTGTCCCTGTTCCTTGACCAGAGAATCTCACAATAATGTCCCACCTTCTTTTAATTCACTAAGCTATCACCTTAGTCCTAGCTCAGGTGTGGCCCCTGGCCTTAGCTCACAGAAACCATGACATTGACCCGGAGGTGGGCACCCGTCCCCAAGTCTAATCTACCTGATCAGCTGTTTGTTCTCTTCCAGAATCCAGGTGCGATAGTAGAAAGAACTTCTGTCAAACCTGATACCTTTCTGCTTTAGCTGCTGTATGATATATCCTTCCAGGGCAGTAGCCCTCATTGTTCGAAAGTTTTCCACCCAACCCAGGCCGAGCAGTAAAAAGTACTCTCCCTTGTAGTTAATACGAAGCTTATTTTTTATGGGATAAGTTATGAGAGATGTTTCGCCATCAAACAGGTTCTGGTTTATCAATTTTACTATATATCTTACATAATTAGCAGTTGGTGCATGTTTGCGGTAAACTGCATCCGCATAATGCATCCCGCCATTGGCCCGGTTAACGGATTCACTGGTATCCAACATAAAGCCACCTCCAGATAAAGAATCTGTAACTCACTCGCCAAATTCACCTTAGCCTCATCATTAAGGACATTAATTCTTAAACCATATTATACCAAAACATCCAAGGAATTTTACGTCGAAATGTGTGAATAATGTCACGGGCGGCCAAGCGCATAGTCCCGCATTGGTTGCCGAAAAAAAGGGGACTAATGCCCATTTCAGTCCTGCCATAAAATAACAAATATATCGACAGCCCACCAAATAAATGTCATTATCAGGCTGATTAGGCCGTAATGGGGACCCGTGATGGGGACATTCCTGCATCAAAGTTCTCCCAGCAGGTGTGTCCCCTGACCTTAGCCGATAGGTGTGTCCCCGTTCCTTGCCCACATCAGGGTAGGGTAGGTGTGTCCCCTGACCTTAGCCGGGAAACCGGGGGACTGTCACCTCTGTTTCCCGTTTGGCGTCAGCCAAACTAAGGAACATGTCTCCTGACCTTATAAACTCCTTTCGAAAAAATTTCCTCACCTCTGATTTTATTTTGCAGCTCTTAAACAAAAATAAAATCGGTCGAAAAAAATTTCCTCCGCAAAAATCACCAATAATAATTTAGCAAATCATGTGCCCCCAAAACACATATGGGTAATATTCGTTCCTTGGGCACACAAAACCATAATCTTCCATAAAATTAAAGGAGAGCATTTTAAAAAAATGAAGCAGGAAAAAATTTTTCGGAGGATTTAACATGGAAAAAATATATAGCGATATCGCTTTGAGGATAAAAAAAGTAAGGAAGCAGCGGAAGCTGACCCAGAAGAAGCTGGGGGAGATGATAAACATACCCCGGGCCACCCTGGCCAACTATGAGACCGGGAGGAAACGCATCCCCCTGCATCACCTGCAGGCACTGGAACAGGCCCTGAAAAGCAGTCTGTACCCGCACCTGGGGCAGGTACCGTCAGTGGTTGGGATCGAAAACCACCTGGCCTCCCTGGCCGGCATACTGGCTGATGCCAGATACCTGCCCACCATCCCCCGGCTCAGATTCGAAGGATTGAACGGCATGGATCTCAAAGGACAGCGGCTCTTGCCTTTCCCGGAAGTAGCCGCTAAAGAAGCAGACTACGTTATCGCCACCGGTAATAAAGAAAGCATGAACATGTACCTGTTAAAGAAAGGGGGCAGTCCGGAAACAGAAGACCTGGTCTGTGTGGAAAACAAAGAATATATACCCGAGGAGGGCAGACAAGAGACTAGCTACACCATAGAAAAATTCAAAGAATACCTGCAGTTCAAGAAAGAAGCCCGGGAATTAAAGCTGCAGAGCAGCCAGATCAAAAGAGTCATCGGGATAGTAAAAGGAGTACTGCAGACCGGCAAATTCATGCCCTTACCCACCGTTAAATATATCAATATAAATGCTGCTTCCATACAATCATTATCCAGACACTCAAGCACATGATGCGGGGACTGCAATGTAATGAGGACATTCCTGCCTATAGGAAACCGGGGGACTGTCCCCTCTGTTTCCCGTTTGGCGTTAGCCAAACTAATGTACATGTCCCTTGATCGGGTGTGTCCCCTGACCTTATTTCCGATAATCATTTACAAAAAAGAATTAACATTTGCTCCCGGATAGAAAGGTGCAATTATCCGCCAATAAAACCAAATTTATCACCCCCATTTTTCTAATAACTAAATAATGATTTAACTCTTTAACTATAAAACTCAGCCTTTGGGAGGAATTTCCTATAATATAGCAGAATATGTAAATATATTGGTTTTTGAGCGAGAGGGGATACTTATTTGGCATTTTTAAATGGATTGCAGCCCGGAGATGTTATTGATAATAAAGGCTTAGTTGATATATTTAAAGTTAGTCCTCAAGGTGGAATGAGAAGATCTCTTAAGACTAATAGTTTAGTTATTATATCGGACCACACACGTGGTAATGTATATGAGGACCGTTGGATGGGAGATATCTTCCATTATACAGGCATGGGTTTAACGGGTGATCAAAGTCTATATTATAAGCAGAATAAAACCTTAGCCCAATCAGCAAGTAATGGTGTAAGAGTATACTTATTTGAGGTCTTTAAACCTAAAAAATATACTTTCCAAGGCCGGGTGGAATTAGTCGGACGGCCATATAAGGATAGGCAACCTGACACTGAAGGGCAGATGCGTAATGTATGGATTTTTCCGTTGAAGATAACCGGATAATGACTATCGAGAATTGTTTGCTATGATAATGCATTACTTATATAGGAAAAGCGTTGATTGAGAGGGCAAACCGCAAGTGCCATAAGTAGTCCGTTTGGATGATTTCAAATTTAACATATAGATTAATACATGTAGTAAGGTTGTTATTTGTACTGTTGGAGGGAATACGATGGCTTTAGAAGTGCGAAGTTGGTCCAAACTAGAGGGAATACCTGATTTAATTGGAAGAAAAAAAGTGGATTGGTCTATTTTTAGGGATGGTAGTCATGTTCCTCACGAATTTATTGGTTTTTTTGAACAAGCTAATGGTGGAGTGCGTTTAGGAACAGGAGAAAAACAATCGGTTACACTGGTTTTGGAAAATGATATATACGATGCAAATTTGCTTAACATGGACAGGAATGGGTATGATGGAGACACTGTGCAAATAAGGTTTTCTTCTAGTCTCAAGGAAGTTCTCAAGGATAGACTGTCAACGACATATAACTATGTAGTTGAACAAAGACAAAGAAAACAAGAGGCTGGTGGGGCTGGAAACATAATAGTGCCCGATCAAATTGCTTCTTATATAGATTTTTATGATACGGGTAATCCGTTTGAATATCGATTAGAAATTATAAATCCGTATCCAACTATTAAGAATATACATCAGCATTTACAGACAATACTTAATCAATATGTATTAACAAGGCAGAAAGAACCTTTTGGAGGTAATCAATCTATTAGAGATATTTTTTCAAATATTGAGGAAAACATAAACAGAAGCAAAATAGCATCTCAAGACATAATTACTAAGTGGAGTGTCGGAAAAGGTAATTGGGCTAGTGTTCCATGGTTAGCATTTTTGGATTCACGTGAAACAACAACTACGAGAAAAGGAGTATATGTAGTATTTCTATTTTGCGAAGACATGAGTGGTATTTATCTAACCCTTATGCAAGGGGTAACAGATACAATTGAAAATACAGAAACTCGAAGGTCACAAGCACGAGCTAATTTAAGAAATAAATCGGAACGTTTACGAATGAACTTTTCTATTCTTAAAAAATTTGGATTTAGATTAGATAATGAGGTCAATCTTCATACGAACACCCAACTTGGAACTGACTATGAGTATGGTACCATTGCCTACAAATATTATAAAACGAATGATTTGCCTTCGGATGAATTCATTAGTAGGGATATATCTAATCTTTTACAAGTATACGCATCCTATATCAATTCGACTTCGACTCAAAATGGCACAGTCCCAAATGATCCGGAGGACACACCTGATAGGTTAAGGGTTGAAAATATTTCTATGAACCAAAGAGTGAGAGAATTAATAAAAAATATTTCCTCTAAAGGCTATTCTTTCGAGCCTTGGCAGATAGCTGCTTACATAACAGCCTTAAGAACTAAGCCGTTTGTGATTTTGGCCGGGGTATCAGGTACGGGCAAATCCAAACTGCCTCAGCTGGTGGCTGAAGCTACCGGGGGAGAGTGTTGTCTCTTACCAGTAAGACCGGATTGGACAGATAGCTCAGATGTTTTGGGATATTGTGATTTACAGGGAGAGTTTCGCCCTGGCTCCTTGTTAACATGGTTTAATCAAGCTTCAAATAATCCCGACAAACATTTTGTGGGTATTATTGATGAAATGAACCTAGCTCGGGTAGAGCATTACTTTGCTGAAGTATTAAGCCAAATCGAAAATCGCTATCCAGATGCTAATGGAGGCTTTTGTAGCGGTGTGTTGATAAATAAGTTGTTAGATGAAGAGGAAACGGAATGGGCCAAGCAAGTGATTCCAGGTAATTTTGCTATAGTTGGTACAGTTAATATGGATGAAAGTGCTTATGGGTTCAGCCGCAAGGTGCTTGATAGGGCATTTACCATTGAGTTTTCTGATATTAATCTGAGTAGTTGGGAGTCTTTACCAATAACAATAGAAGAATTATCTAAATGGCCGGTAAATGCTTGGTATCCCCGAGCTATAAGATTAAATATGTTACAAGATATTAGTGATGATGATAGAGGAAAAATACAAACGGTTATTCAGGCCTTAGAGGAAATCAACAAGATATTGATTCAGGCCCAGTTGCAGGTTGCTTATCGTACTCGGGATGAAATATCGCTTTTTGTTTTACATGCAGATGAGGGCAAAGACTCCTTTGTTACTTCTGCCGGGGATAGTGTTGATCCATTAGATTTGGCTATTCAGATGAAAGTATTACCTCGAATTATTGGAGGAAGTGCTCCTGTAAGACAGGTATTATTAGATCTTTTAGGCTGGGCTAGTCTACGGGCTAAGATAGAAGAAAATGATGCAAATGCGATGTTAGACGAATGGATAAAACTTGGACGTTCAGCATCATATGGTAATAGCGCATTTCCGAGAACTGCAGCTAGGTTATGCTTGATGTGGGAACGATTGAATAAAGAAGGCTTTACTTCCTATTGGATGTGATTAGGTATGGAAGATCTATTATTGGTTAAAACAGATAAAATAAGCCTACGACTTAGTAAAAGTTGGCAAGTTAATAATACTTCGTATATTGAAGATAATGGTGAGCTTGCTCATATGGAACTTAGGCCACTAAGAAAGGATTTAAAATTTGTAGAGATATGGCGAGATGTACCAGGTGAGGTAGCTAAATTTCCGGATTTCATGGGAGGACCTAAACTATTTGAAGAAAAGGTATATAAACTTTTCTTACAATCAAATGGGAATGAAAAAGTGAAAATAACACACCGTGATCCAGTTTTATTAAAGGATATGGATGAGGTTAATGGAGGTAAAACTGTCTATGGATCAATCAATTTTAAGTCTCAAGTGGGATTAAGTGAGTTCATAGTATGGGTAGATGCCAAACCGGAATTTATCTTTGTAGTAGAGGTATTCCCTAGTAAGTTAGATTATAGATCTGATTATGAAAAAATATTAGCTGATGTCCAAGATATTCTAACTGGCTTAGCCATGGAGTATTTGCGTTCCACTTACCAGTGGGGCAATATATCCGGTAATAAACCGGGCCAATTAGAATGGTTGTTATTACTAAGGAATATAATTGATGAATTAGATAAGGCTATACGTTATATTGCCAAACGACCAATTCGCAGTTTGCAGAGGGAAAATGTAGTACAGCGAGCCGAAAAAATAAAAAAAATAGATAGCTCGGTACGTTCAGCAGTACGCTGCGGATATGGAAAGGGTGACTTTATAACCCTAAGAAACAATATACAACTAAAACAGCAACTTACCGAATGTCGCACCCGGTCAACATTGGATACCATGGAACACCGCTGGTTAGCTAATCAGCTTAAAGCTATATTACGACAATTAAGCAGTTTATATAGTAAAGAGTTTGAGATTTGGAATAAAGATGCTCGCCATCAAACCGATAGGCGCAAACAAGCTCTAAATGAAATAAAATCTTTAGAGTATCGCATTGCCAATTTGACTAAATTAGAACCTATAATGGAGGCTAAGGGTGAGGTCCCATATGGTTTTGTTTCACTTCAGCTTCTAGGTGCTCCCGGTTATCGGGAAGCATACAAATCATGTTTAGTATTATCGTTGGGTTTGCGAATTGAAGGTGGTCCTCTTAAACTATCTGTTAAGGATTTGAATTTATTATATGAATACTGGTGTTATTTAGCTTTACTTCGTATTATTGCTGAAGAAACCGGGCAAGAAATCGCTCCTGATAAAATCTTTTCAATACAGCAATATGGATTACAAGTATTATTACAAAAAGGACGTGAGCAAAAAGCAGTTTTCGAGGCTAATGAAGGACGCAAGATTAGTGTTACCTATAACCCGCGTTTTCAAGGAGAAGATGTTCTTATCCCGCAACAACCAGATATGTTAATTAGTCTTCTTGATGAGAATTGGCCTAAGATACACCTGGTCTTAGATGCAAAATATAGGGTGGATAACTCTCCGGAATATAAAAAACGTTATTATTCAGCAGGTCCTCCAGAAGATGCTATAAATATTATGCATCGCTACAGAGATGCAATTATTGAAAAGCAAATTAGTGAAGAAGGGCCTGTGCATTATAGAACAGTAATTCAAGCTGCGGCAGTTTTTCCTCAGCAATATGATAAGAATGATTCGTTTAATAATAGTAAGCTATGGCAAGCGTTGGATAGAATAGGAGTAGGAGCGATCCCGTTTCTGCCAGACAATACCTTGTATGTTCAAGAATGGCTGCGAGGTGTATTGAATCAGGGGGGGTTTTCAACATCTCAGCGAGCTATTGCCTATAATATCCATGACCGAGCCCAAAATTGGAAGGAGAAAGCAGCGCAGCCGGTGCTAGTGGCTACATTGCGGGGCAATAATCCATCGGAACATTGGGCATGGATAAAGGAAACTGGATTGTATTACATGCCCTATTATAAAACCCAGAGGCGTCAACCGGTAACAAGGGACATTGTTTTCTATTTACAGCAACCCTTGTGTTCTCCAGGTGCTGTAGCTTATCAAGCCAAGATATCCGATTACGACATTATTAGAAGGTCTAAGATAGATACTCCTTGGACAGCACGACGTTCTAGCGATGAACATGAGATTTTATATTATATTAAAGATATAAAAAAACTACCTCATTTAATTAACAATACAAAAGGGAGTAGTTTTACTCTACATAGATGGACAACAATATTGGGTTTAGAGAGAGCTAAAAATATAGAGGAACTGTCTCTTGAAACAGAACCTGAATGGAGACTTTATGAGGATTTAAAGGCTATGGAAATTGGCTTTAGACTTTCCCCAGGGAAAGCGAAATATATAGATAAAGATGACCCGGAAGGCAGGACGGAGTTTGTTCTGCAAAACGAATGTAGGCTTCGCTATGCCGGAAAAGCCGGATTTATTATAAAGACAGGAAATACCGAAACTAATATGTCACATCCCAGTGTAATAGAATACCTAAATAAGTTATCAAAGGATTGATAAAATGTATTTCCGTTAAACTAAAACCGGAGGAATAAGTAATGTCTGCAATCAAATACAATAAACTAATCCGTGATTTAATACCACAGATCATAGAAGAATCAAACAAGAAAGCCATAACAAGAGTAGCTGATGACGATGCAGAATATATCGCTTATCTTAATAAAAAGCTCGGGGAAGAGCTTGATGAATATCTGAAAAGCGGTGATATAGAGGAACTGGCTGATATTCAAGAGGTTATTCTGGCTCTGGTTCAGGCTAAAGGAATATCATTGGAGGATTTTGAAGCCTTGCGTTTGGGAAAAAGGGGAGAGCGGGGTGGATTTGATGGCGGGATAATCCTGGTAGAGGTTGCTGAATAAACTAAATACAGGTGTGGTTATCACTATGACCATAATGGTTCTATTTGAAGACCACAGTGGTTTTGATCTAGTACACTGATGGGTCTATGGAAAGCTAATTTGCAGAAAGAAGGTAAAGCACAGAATTGTCGATGGAATCTTTTGGGACTCAATTATTCAGGCGAGTCCATCCAGCAGGCCAACATACAATAATTCAGTAGCATCTGGTGAGAGAAAGAAAAACCAATCCGAGTTGGAGTGGTGGTATCGGTGTGCAGTAGACCACATAGAATAATATTACTATAATAGGTAATGAAGTAATAACGTTATAAGCCCCGGGGGATGTCCCCGGGGCTGAAGTAATTTAGCATATCGTAAAAAGGTGATTGCAGCTATGATACATATCCTGGGTATAGTTATGCCTATTTTTCTTATAATGGCGGTTGGTTTTGTTCTTAAAAGAACCGGGATGATGGATGGAGATTTTATCTCATCTGCTAACCGACTCATATATCATGTCTTTTTACCGGTACTGGTGTTTGAGAAGATCGCCCGATCCAATTTTACCGAGCTCTTCAATCCTGCTCCGGTTGGTGTTCTGCTGGGGACGATATTGATCATGAGTGGCCTGGGATTTTTGTATGCCCGTATGCTTAAAATACCGACGGCCTCAGCTGCGACTTTTACTAATAATGTTTTCCGGGCTAATTATGCTTATATAGGTCTGCCGGTATGTTTTTATGCTTTGGGGGAAGAAGGGCTGGCGCTTGCCAGCATTTTACTGGCTTTTGTAGTACCGCTGGTTAATGTTTTGTCTATTATTACTATGAATTTGGGCAGATTAAGTGAGATAAAGATAAAAACCCTGTTCGCAGAAGTCCTGGGTAACCCGATTGTTTTAGCAGCACTGGCTGGTATTGCCTTTGTTCTGAGTGGATGGCAGATGCATGATATCCTGGGGCGTACCCTCTCTACCTTGAGTTCGGTAACCCTTCCTCTGGCACTGCTTGCTATGGGGGCAGCTATGAATATAAATGGATTAAGAGGAAATGTTATAACCACTGGCAGTGCGGTAGTTATGAAGCTCATATTATTCCCGCTTATTACCTACATATTATTGAATATGGTAAATGGCAGCTTGGCTTTGTGGGATAAAGTCGTAATCCTGATGGGGGCATCGCCCTCAGCTATGGTGAATTATGTCCTGTCAGTGGAGATGGATGGGGATTCTGAGCTGGCCAACAGTATAATTGTGGGTACGACGATAGTATCGATCATCACATTTGCTGTTTGGATGCATCTGCTGGGTGTTGATTAGAGATATGGAACTAAAAGAATGGTGAAAAATAAGATTAGAATAATTGCATCGATTATGGTTTGTGTAATATTTTTAATGTCAGGGTGTGGTCAGAAGAATGAAGCTGACAGTACCCCTTATTTCCCCTTCAATCTCTTCAAAATTTTGGCCTGTACGTTTACCGAGCTGAGTATATCCTGGGGGGATAGGCCGTATTCTGCTGCTGTTTCTATAACCCCCAGCCATTCTTCATTATCTTTTATAGTTAGATAATCAGTATATATTTCATAGTCTGGGGCACCTCGTCTTATGATAGCAACTAGATGTCCGACGGTCTTGTATCCTCCTGCTTGATAGTCTGAGTTCGGATAGTGGGGATTAGCGGACTTTAATACTGGCTGGCTGGCTTCTTTAAAGTAATACCTTAATGAGATATCGGAATATTCTCCAGATGGTTTCCTTCTAACTACTATTATCTGCCCTGATTGAGGTTCTTCGGATTCTCTGCAGATGGCCAGGTCACCATCCAGAATTCCTGCGCCGATCATGCTGTCGCCGCTGACTTTCAGTATGAAGTCGGCAGAAAGGTATTGCGGGATGTACAGGTATTCTTCGATATTATCGGCGGCTAACAGGGTCAGCCCGGCATGGACTCGACCCAGGATAGGGAGTTTAACCATATTTGAACGGTTAGGGTTATGATGAATGTCATTAGATAAGCCGAAAAGGTAATCTATGCTACATTCAAAGTATTTAGCGAGTTGAACAATAATATTTATATCAGGGACTCGTATATCGTTTTCCCATTGAGAGACTGCCGATTTGCCAACGGTAAAAAGCTTTCCTAAATCTTCTTGTCTAAGCGCTCTATTTTCCCGTAATTCACGTAATCTACTACCAAATGACATATCGAAATCCTCCCTGAAAATAACAATATCACAAGCTGTGAACTAACCAGATTATGTTCACGACAATAAAACAAAACCTTGACGGTTAACAATATGTGAACTAAGATTTAAACATCGACAATTACAAAATAAGTAATTAAAGGCAAAATTAGTATTGCCAATTTGGGGGAGATTAACCATGCTGCATGATAAGTCTTCTATCATATTTGCCAGGGGGGATATTCATTCCAGGCAGATCGCCCTGACCTATGATTGTGGGGCAGACCGGGGAAAAGCTGTCGAGATTTTAAATGTTCTGCAGGGTCATGGAGTTCTGGCTACATTCTTTATTACCGGTCAGTGGGCGGAAAACAATCCTGATATCTGCCGAAAGATCATCAATGAAGGGCATGAAGTGGGAAATCATTCTTATGATCATCCGGATCTGACCCGGATAAGTATGAAGGAGCTGGTAAGACAGGCCACTGAAGCGGACAAATCGATTTACCGAGTAACCGGAAAGCATACCTATCCGCTGTTCAGGCTGCCGTTTGGATCATACAGCCGCCGGGTGTTGGATGTACTGGGGGAGATGGGTTATGAGTACTGCATTCATTGGAGCCGGGAAACTCTGGATTATCAGCAGCTGCCGGCAGATCGTATTGTGAACAGGATTGTAAATAATATCCGGAACGGCGAGATTATTCTTATGAATGTACTGGGGCAGGGGACTGCTGAAGCCTCTGATCTGGCTGTAACTGAACTGAAGAATCAAGGTTATGAATTTGTTACAGTAGGAAGTATGTTGAGCAAGGTATTTGAGGAGATTAAATACTTGAGCTATAGAAAACGTAATTCCTATCCTCCTGCCGAATAAATCTTTCCTATTGAGCAAGCTTATCAGACAGAAACAGAGGGGACAGGGTTAAGGGCAGGGGACCTATTAGTTTGGCTGACGCCAAACGGGAAACAGAGGGGACAGTCCCCCGGTCCCGCTGACGCAGGACGGAGGGGACAGTCCCCCAGTTTCCCCCGGCTAAGGTCAGGGGATACACCTGCTGGGAGTGGCTAAGGAACAGGGATACACCTTTCCTGGAATTCCTTATTTGAAAGGAATGTCCCTGGGTATAGGCAGGAATGTCCCCATCTTGTATAGAAATATGTAAAATAATGACAGCTTAAAAAATTGACGCCTGGGTCAAGGTCAGGGGATACATCGGGGTAAGGACAGGGGACACACCTTCCTTGAAGTACCTTGTTTAAAGGAATGTCCCCAGTACATCCGGGAAACGAGGTGAAGTATTGATATGATAGTGGATGCAGCAGGTAGTCCGCCGGTATTAGGTAACATGTATGTGGTGCTCTGGAGCTTAATAAACTTCTTGTTGTTGGCTCTGCTGATAGCAGTTCCGATAGTGTGTATCGTCATGCTGGTTAAGATGAACCGCCGTCTAAAGCGGATGGAAGCAGAGATGCAGAAATTGGTGGAGAGTAATAATTCAGAGGAAAGTTAGGGGATACATCGGGGTAAGGACCACGGAGTTATCATAGTGGATTTCGTGGACGCTGGGAAGTGACTATGGGATTCTCAGGTCAAGGAACAGGGACACACCGGGGTAAGACCAAGGAGTTTTCTGAGTGGATCGCATGGTGGTGGGAAGTGAGTATGAGGGTCTCGGGCTAAGGAACAGGGGACACACCTTCCTTGGGTTTCTGGTTTGAAGGAATGTCCCTGGGTATATGGCTGACGCCAAACGGGAAACAGAGGGGACAGTCCCCCGGTTTCCCCCGGGTATATATAAGGAGGGAATTTGATGGTTGGACCTGCGGGACACACGCCGGAATTTACGTTTAGTATACTAGCTTTAATTACTATACTTGGGCAGTTGATAATGTATCTGCTTCCGCTGGCTATTCTGGTGATATTGATAAAGATTAATAAGAAGTTGGATAGTATGATGGAATTGCTTCGAGTTGTAAGGACAGATGACATACCTGAAGATAGGACGGAGGATACGCCCTTAAACTAAGGGTTGGGGTACACACCTGGTCAAGGACAGTGGAGGCTTTCAGCAAAAGTTTAGATGATGAACCGGAAGCAGGGCCTCGATGGCAGAAGCTTCTTCCGGATAATGGAATAATATCCTGTGTTTTACTAAACAATAGTTTGAATAAATAAAGGGCTAAGATTTTTATCTTCGTCCAGAGTTGCTCCTGATAAACAAATCTAGAAATGTTCAACCTCACTATGGCCATTCAAACGCATGAAAAATTCAGAAAAATCATCCAGATGCTGGTTAACAAAATAGGTACTTAATCATATGTTTAATTCCTACCGTATCGATTTCACCAAATTTCCTCCCAATAGTTTTGTACACTATAGACATAGAGATAAAAAAGGAGGAGTTAATGTGGATGTTTTTCAAACCATTAAAGAGAGGCGGTCTTATAGAAGTTATTTGGACCAGCCGGTTGAAGAGGAGAAACTGCAGGCTATTCTGGAAGCAGGCCGATGGGCTCCCTCAGTAATGAATTTGCAGCCCTGGAAGTTCTTTGTAGTTAAAAACTCGGATGTAAAAGCTAAACTAAAAGCTGCCAGTCAGGAGACACTGCAAACAATCTACGAGGCTAGCGGATGGAAGTGGGTCAGCAAAATCAGCCTGGAGTTTATGACCGAAGCGCCGGTAATTATAGTAGTGGCAGGAGATCCACAAAAAACCGGGGCAGATCAATTTCTGCCCGGACGCGGTCAGGGGTATGCTTATTCATGCTGCGCCGCCGTGCAAAACATGCATCTGGCAGCACATGCATCGGGACTGGGTACCCTGTGGTTTACGCTGTATGAAACCGGCAAGGTTAAAGAAATTATGAACCTACCGGCAGAACTTGATGTTGTAAGCATGATAATACTAGGTTATCCGGTACAGCCCGAGGCTTCAATGAAGAGAAAGCCGCTGGAGGAAATGGTAATGATGATTGAATAGAAGGTCAGGGGACATGCTTGGTTTGGCTGATGCCAAACAGGAAACAGAGGGGACAGTCCCCCGGTGTCGCTGGCGCAACACAGAGGGGACAGTCCCCCGGTTTCCTGGGAATGTCCCTGGGTATAGGCAGTAAGAATGAGAGTCTCAGGCTAAGGAAAGGGGACACACCTGCTCCGTAGGAATGTCCCCTTTTTTATGTCCACAATGTCCAGGCTTCCACTCCTAGGATGTACAGTATATATATAACCGACCCCCAGAGGGTTAAGGCAAATACATGCAGGAGAATATTCCGCTGTGCTGTGATGCCGGATAATGATGCTATGATGGAGGATACATAGACTCCTACAGTCAGGGGAGCCAGGAGGATCAGTCCGGGTATACCATAACGCATAAGATATTTGCTCGCCTTATTTTGCCGTTTCTCCTGCCAGTGACTCAGCCGGTTTCTAAGTTTGTCACCAAACAGGCTGATGACCAGTACCGGTATCAGGTTGCCGGCAAAGGCAGCAGCTACAGTAAGACCAAAAGGTAATTGAATCAATAATCCTGCCGGAATCGCTATAGCCCATTCCCCCCAGGGAGTAGTAGCGAGAAGGGCTACCAGAACAAGTTTTTTAAACATAATTAAATACTTCAACTACTTATAGCGGAATTCCTACTTTCTTCCGGAGAATTGTCTTTGTTTAGTCTAGCGAGAGGGTACTAAGGAACAAGTACCCTCTCCCACAAAGGTCAAGTTATATTATTTATCCAGCAGGAAAAGTTCCTCTACAGTAGTATTTAGCAGTCTAGCTAATTTCATGGCCAGTTCTAAAGTTGGGTTGTACTTTTCATTTTCGATTGCGTTGATTGTTTGTCTGGTAACGCCAAGGGTGGTTGCTATATCCTCTTGTCTGAAGCCAAACTTTTTTCTCAGTTCCTTGATATTATTTTTCATCTTTGCCTAATTTCCATTTTAGATATATCTGAACCGCCCAGTAAATCGCTAGTTGAGATGTCATAAGGATAAACGCCATCTCATTGAATAATCCTATTTTTACCCAGTCATACCACACCCATACTAACAGGAATAAAACTGCATAAACCCAGGCTGATTTTACCGCTTTTAAGTTTATGCTCATTTCCATTTCGTCCATTTTGCGCAAGCTGTTCACTCCTTCAAATGTAAAAACCTTTTTACATTATTATTAGCCTTTATCATTTAAAATGTCAATAGTTTTTTACATTACATCATTAATTCCTTTAAGCAATTTATTTTCGCAATAGCTCTTGAAAAATTAAGAGAACTATCCTAAATGGTGTACTGCGGTTCTGGCCGAAGACGAGGAAATCACCAGGCTTGTGGAAAGATAATCTCGTTTCATTGTTGTAACATCAATATGGTTCCTCTTTCAATAATTTCAAAAAAGAGACTCAAGCTGACTATTTAGAAATTTGCACAAATAATTTTATAAAGAGTGCTAATGAGGTAATATACGGCGGATGATATACTTTGCTTAGTTAGATAGAATACTTTAGGGCGCCTTGCCAAAGGTATTTGCTGAATGGTAATTTTGTCAGTTTATTTATCTATTTAACCCTTGCAATTAGGGGAGAGAGGAGGAAAGATTGAAAAATTGAACAAAGGTTTGACTTTGAGATAGGAGGTTAAAGTATGAATAAAGATGACAAGGACATAAATATGGATGTAAACATTGAACAGAATGAGTCTCTGGCAGAAATAGATTCGGAGACCAAAGGAATTACCCGCAGAACATTTATTAGAGGAACTGCATTTGGTGCTGCGGCTCTTGCATCCAGCAGTTTATTGATCGGCTGCGGAGGGAATTCTTCAGAACAGGGCGATACCCCACAGGATGGCGCTTCACAGCAAGCAAGTTTTGATGTGCCTCCTGCACCTATTCCAGATAGCGAGATAACAAATACGGTCACCGCTGATGTGGTTGTAATCGGAGGCGGTTCCGGAGGGATGTTTGCTGCGGTATCTGCTGCAGAAGCAGGGGCCAAGACCATACTGCTGGAAAAGGGCGAAAAACTTTATACGGGTCCTATGTGGATGGCAGGGATAAACAGCCGTTTACAAAAGGAACAGGGAGTAACTATTGATATAAATGAAGCAGTAGAAGAGATCTGCAGATATGGGGGCCACATAGTTGACCAAAGAATGGTTAATCTCTGGGCCAATAAGAGTGGCGAAGTGCTTGACTGGATGATGGATATTGTCGATGCGGCAGGGTATCAAACCATACTGGAAACAGACCTCAAAGAAGGTTATTACAAATCATATGCGGTTGGTCATGTGGTAGTGCCCAATCCAAAACCGGAGATCGGACATCTTGGTGAATATGGGGCATCTCTATACATGCCTGTTCTTGCAGATAAGGGAAAAGCTCTTGGAATGGAAATAATCTATGATACTCCGGCAGTACAGCTAATACGCGAAGATGGCGGAAAAGTGACCGGCATAATTGCTGGAAGTCCGGGTAATTATACCAGGTTTAATGCGAATAAAGGGGTAATCCTGGCCACGGGAGGATATATTCGCAATGAAGAAATGCTGAATGCTCTGTGTCCTACGGCAAAGTACTGTGGTTCCTCAATAGCCCCGGCAGGAAATGTTGGTGATGGTATTAAAATGGCCTTATGGGTGGGAGCAGCGATGGATCCGCTTCATGGGGTAATGGTCTTTGACCGCGGTGTTATAAATAAAGATAGTGGAACACTGGGAGCACCCTGGACTGGGGGTTATCTACGTACGGGCAGTCAGCCATTCCTGCGCGTAAACGTAAATGGCGAACGTTTTGTTAACGAAGACCTTCCTTATGATTATGCCTGGGATGCTGCAATTATGGAACCCGAAAACGTTTGGTGGCAGGTATGGGATGCCAACTGGAAGGAAGACATAACGAGATTTCATACTACTATCTGTTCCAGAGTAGTCCCGCATCCTGAAGCTCCACCTCGAGATGGATTGGATTATGTGGAGAAGGAGTATGAGAATTTTATTAAGAATGGATTAATTATACAGGCAGATACGATTGATGAACTCATACAGCAGATGGGAGTTTCTGCAGACACTTTTAAGGCAACCGTATCCAGATATAATGAGCTGGCCAAGATGGGTAAAGATGATGATTTTGGTAAGCTTGCTTTTAGATTATCTACCCTGGAGAAAGCTCCATTCTTTGCAGCCAAGCTTTCAGGTACCCTGTTGTGTAATATCAACGGCCTGAGGATTGATACAAAGTTGCAAGTGCTTGATACCAATCATAAGCCTATTTCCGGTTTATATGCAGTTGGGAATGACAGCGGCTCATTCTTTGCATACAATTATCCCCAGATGTTTGGCGGTCTGGCACTCGGACGTACAGCAACATTTGGCCGCCTGGCCGGGATAAATGCTGCCTCTGTGTAACATTTTAACAATTTGCAGTTTTATATCTATTCCTTATACGAGAGAACCTGGAATACTAAGGTTCTCTCGTATTTTAATGAATCATGTCAGCAATAACCTTGAATGATCATTTTTTACCCAGTATTTCCTCAAAAATATTATATTCCTTTATCTTTCTATACAGTGTAGCTCTGCTCATCCCAAGGTTTTTAGCGGCTTCACTAACCTTGTTTCCATTACGCATCAAAGTCTGAATGATTGTAATTTTTTCCAACTCTTTCATGGACAGACCATTTCCAATATTTGTATCACAATGCTTTTTCCCTTGTTCTACATGATCCTCACCAAGGCTGGAATCATCGACCTGTCCTACAATTATTTCAGGCAGGTCACCGGGTTTTATTTCCCCGTCAGCTGCTACACTAACGGCAGAGAGCATAACATTTTCCAACTGTCTTACATTTCCTGGCCAGTTATAATGTAATAACCAGTATAATGCAGCATCACTTAAAGCAGGAGGCGATATTTGCTGTTTGTCTGCTATAGAATTAATAAAATGTTTAGCCAGTCTAATGATATCCGCACCTCTTTCACGCAGTGGAGGGATATTTATGTTGAATACAGCTAATCGATAGTATAAATCCTCCCGAAATTGCTTTTTTTGAACTAATTCCAGCAGGTCCTTGTTGGAAGCAGTTATCAGGCGAAAATCAACCGGAATATACTGGCAGCCTCCAACCCGGATTACCATCTTTTCTTCTAATACTCTCAGAAGTACAGGCTGTAGTTCTAGTGACATATCCCCAATTTCATCCAGGAAAAGAGTACCCCCATGAGCCATCTGGATTTTCCCGGGCTGACCCTGGCGCTGAGCACCAGTGAAAGCTCCGCCTTCATAACCAAATAGTTCACTTTCAATCAGGTCTTTGGGAATTGCCGCACAGTTTACAGCGAAAAAAGGACCGTCAGGGCGACTTTGGTTATGGATGGCCTGAGCGTACAATTCTTTTCCGGTACCGCTCTCACCCTGAATAAGGATGTTGCCATCCAGGCTGGCATATTTTTTAGCCAGTTTGATTGAGTGTTCCAGGGAAGATAAGTTACCAACAATATCATTAAAGGTGATCTGTTTCTTTGGTCCTCTTCCTACCTTGCCAAATTTTGATTTTTTTTGCTTAATATTTCTAAAGTTAAACATATAGCCAAAAATTTTACCATGCTTGTCTGTCACAGGTTGAGCTAAACGCAGATGCAACCTTTGACTTTCCCCAATCATAATATCAGTATCCAGAATTTTCTCTCCAGTGTCCAATGCAGATTGAATAAGCGGTTGATCTCCCAAAACGTCCGTAAGATTTAAATGATTTTGGTCGGTTTTGATTAATATATTTCGTGCTGTTGTATTAGCATTTATGATATTTCCTAAATTATTAACGGTAATGATAGCTTCATCGGTAGATTCCATGGCAGTATTCAACAATATTCTGTTAAGGGTCAAACGCAATTCATTCTCAATGGTCCATGCTGAGGATACAGCAAGGGCTAGCGAATGTGGGTTTTGCTGGCGAGAAAATGGACTAACTATGGTTATAGTTCCAGTTAAGTTGTTAAATACATCGTGGATAGGAGCGGAGGAGCATGCCGCATCATAAAAGACGTGGGAGTAGAACTCCGGACCGCATAATTGGATTGGAGTATCCAGTATAGAACATATTTCCTTGGAACAGGTTCCAGTTGTTTCTTCTGTCCATATGACTGCAGGCCCCAGATTAAATTTTTTGTTTACATGATCTATAACTCTGTTGTTGCCAAAAATCACTCTTAGAAAGACTCCATTAGGATCATTAACAAGAATCAAATAATTGGTTTCAGATAATAATCCCTTGAGTTTATTAATATAAGGATCTACAGCTTGAATAAATGAGCTTTCTTTCCGGGTCAATTCTGCAAATGCAGGTTCATCCAGAACCGGGCCATTGTTAAATCGGCATGGCTCCAATCCGTAATTGTAACATCTAAGCCATGATTGAGCGATTTCCGGACGAATTGACTCAATAAAGGAGGGGGTGATCTGCTTTTCAAATAAATCCATTTTTTGTTGTATTATCTTATCGATCAACCTGCCTTCTTCCTGGCTTTCATCAATAATTGCATCACGATTTTTGATAATTGGACTTAGTATTTGCTGCATATTATCCATAATAGTTCATCTCCTGCCACCTCAAAATACTTCTTCATATTCACGTAGTAACAAGACAAGTTCTATTCTCATTATAATACATAATTGTGCTTTGTATCTGTTGATGAACTGTTTTGTTTATTATCGAGATTATCATCTTCCCCCGTGGATGCCCAAAAAGCTCAATTAAATCCAATTTGCCGGCTGGCATGGTTATTGCTATTACGTATATCAGCTAATTAAACTGATAGAGAGGTAACGTATTATGACCTGTTTACTAAGAAGTGCAAATCAATTGGTAAATGATGTTCTTGACGGAGGATTATTTTTTGTAGCCTCATATCTAGAAGAAATACTAAATCGATCCATTATAATAATGGACCCAAACGGGATTGTTCATTATCCAGAAAAGATAGATGAGCAGGTTATGTTTAATGATTTGTTCAACTGCATTTCAGTTTGCTCTGTCAATGAGATTTATCATTACCTGGAAGCAGACGAAAAGCTGGTTTTTCCCATTTCATATAATGATACATTTGCTTACATAATCATTACCAATCTTCCCCGCAAGCTGGTGGCATCTACAATTAGTATTTTAAATGAGGCCAAACTGGCAATTAAATGTCATTTTTCTACTATGAGTAATTCCCATAAAACGAGTGCAAATTTTGAAAAGGAAATGGCGAAATATCTCTTTTCCAATAGCAATTCTAATTTTAAGAATATTATTAAACTCAGCGACAAAGAGTTGGATATGAATTCACCTTTTTATGCTTTAATAACTGAAATCCATGAGGTTAACAATCGGGTTGATCTAAATAGGATTAATATCTATTCAAAACAATATCTGAGCAATATTAATATTGATACTATTTCATTTGCTCATTCTAATTATCTTATAGCCATCATTCCAGCCCGTTGGAGAATTGATTACCTGAAAATAGATCCGGAATGGTCACAATTGGAAAAGTATAAGGAATCGATCGAGAAACATTTTCATATAGTTGTATCCCAGGGAAAAGGCCGAACGTATCCATTGTCAGAGCTTAAAGAAAGTTTCAAAGAAGCCCGCATAGCCTTAACTTTTCCTAAACTTATAGGGAAAAATAATTTGGCTCAGCAATTTACAGATCTGGGTGTCTATGCTCTATTATTTTCACAGGATATTGAAACCCTGAACACCTTCTGTATAAAAACCCTGGGGAAACTTATTAAATACGATGAGTCAACCAAGGGAGAATTACTGAATACGCTTAGGCATCTGGTTGATAATAACTTTGCGGTAAAAACTACCGCTGACAACATGTTTGTACATGCAAATACCATTTATTACAGGATAAACAAGATCGAAGAATTACTTAATGTTGAAATAACTAAAGTTGATACACAGTTAGAGCTCTATTCGGCAATAACAATTTGGGATACCTGTAATTTAAATGGATTTTGGGATTATGATGTAACTGCCATCTTAGACAAATCACAACACTTTTTAGCCAGAAACAGTTAACTAATTCTCAGGAAACAGAGGGGACAGGGTTAAGGGCAGGGGACACACCGGGTCAAGGAACAGGGACACACCTTCCTTGGAGTTCCCTGTTTGAAGGAATGTCCCTGGGTAAAGGAAGTTTTCGGTCCGGCTGACGCAGGACAGGAAACAGAGGGGACAGTCCCCCGGTGTCACTGGCGCAACACAGAGGGGACAGTCCCCCGGTTTCCTGGGAATGTCCCGGCTAAGGTCAGGGGACACACCTACCCTTGGGGAGCTTGGTGGCAGGAATGTCCCGGCTAAGGTCAGGGGACACACCTACCCTTGTTGTTCCTGGTGGTAGGAATGTCCCCATTATGAAACCCAGGGGGTGCGTTTCTGTACCCCCTGGGTTTTGGGAGAGAGATCCTGTCGTTGGTTAGATTAATAGGCAGTTCCTCTATCCTCTTGACAGGCAAGGTTAAGGTCAGGGGACATGCTTGGTTTGGCTGACGCCAAACAGGAAACAGAGGGGACAGTCCCCCGGTGTCACTAGCGCAACACAGAGGGGACAGTCCCCCGGTGTCACTAGCGCAACACAGATGGGACAGTCCCCCGGTTTCCTGGGAATGTCCCGGTTAAGGTCAGGGGACACACCTTCCTTTAGTACCTTGATTGAAGGAATGTCCCCATTACCCGAAGAATCCCCAATGGTTAAATCTTAAATTGCTGTATGAGTTCATTTAGTTTTTCAGCGTTTTCGGCCATTTTTTTAGCCGCAGTGTTGATGTCCATGGCTCCGCTGGCCGCTTGTTCGCTGCCTTTTGCTATTTCTTGTGAACTTGCTGCGGTCTGTTGAATGGTGGCAGCGGTATTGCTTATAGCGTGGTTGATTTCTTGAGCAGAGCTGGCCACGTCTTTAATACTGTTGGACACGTTTTGTACCAGGTCAGCAACAATATCCGAATCTTCTTTGTATTGTGATCCTATATTGACCATTTGATCATAGTCTGGTATTACCTCATCATTAATAAAAGAAAGCAGCTTATTGGAATGCTCGGTTAAGTTTCCTATGGAAACCTGCACTTGTTTGGTTAAGGATTGAATATTCAATACCGCTTGGGAGGAATCCTCGGCCAGTTTTCTTACTTCCTCGGCTACGACTGCAAATCCCCGGCCCTGTTCCCCGGCTCGGGCTGCTTCTATTGCTGCATTGAGAGCTAACAGGTTAGTCTGGTCAGCGATGCCGGCTATGCTCTCAGCTAAGCTGGAAATTTCATCTACTACTTTTGCTTCCTGGATAGCCTTGATTACGGCATCTTTAATTCCGCTGTATACTCCTTCCGCCTGAATGCGTGATTCCTGGGCCTGATGCTGGACTATTACAGCTCGTGCTTCTATCTCGCTTGACTGCTGGTAGCCCAGTTTGGCCTGTTCTTCCACCTGTTCCAGGGCTGCTCCTATTTCCTGACCGGAAGCACTTATTTCTTCGGCAGCCGCAGATACCTCCTGCATACCTGCTGCTATTTCTTCTGTAGACGCGGATACTTCTTCCATGCTGGCCCCAATATTTTGAGATGAAGCGGACAATTCTTCACTGGCTGAAGCTACGTCATTGGATTGAGCTGCTATCCCTCGGATGATTTCTCTTATCTTTACATTGATTTCGTTGAATGCTCTGGATAAGTCACCGATCTCATCTTTGCTTTTCATAAATTCAGGTGGTACATCCACGCTGAAGTCACCTGTGGCCATGACCCGGGCATGTTCTGCTGCCATGACTATAGGTTTGGAAATCTGTCGTCCCATGAAAAAGGCTAATCCCAATCCTAATAAGAGGGCCATTATGGATGCAATAAAAGAGGTGGTTTTTAGCCCGCCTAAACCAGCCATCACTTCACTCCGGTCGCATATGATAGCTGCTGACCATCCAGTGCCTTCGATGGGGGCAAATGCCATTTCGTAGGTAATACCATTAGAAGTATATTGTCCAAAATGATTTTCTCCCTGAATCATAAGAGTTTCAAGTTCTGCCAGGGGCTCTAATTTCGGGTCTGTTTGGGCTTTTTCTATGGTATTATCCTGCCCGAGAACTAATGCGTAATCAGGATGGGCAAGTTTGGTTCCTTTACTATCCAGCAAATATGCATAGCCGGTGCTGCCAAAGGCAATGTCATTAGTTATAGTGCTTAATACGGAAATATCCAGGCAGCCCACCAGAACTCCGGTTATGGTCCCGTTATCTTCAATAGGGCAGCTGATGGGAATCAAGAGGGAGGAATCTATTTTGGAAATAATCGGATCATTCATGGAACTCTCTCCTGATATAGCCTTACGAAAATAGTCCCGGTCACTGATATCAACCACGTTACCATCGATAGTTTTCAAGACTCCATCCAGTGCGGCAACTCCTATTAGTTTATATCCGAGTCTTTCATTCTCGGCCTGCAGGACTGGGAACTGTGCATCCCAATCCATTCCTGTTATTTCAGTACGTACTGCTATAGAATCAAGAACCGCTAATTGAGCCTTTACTCCCCTGGCTATTAGTTTGGCGGCGTCCTCCGCTTTGCCCGGCAGGGTTTCCTCAATACTTGTCTGCAGCAGCTGGCTGGAATTGTAATATGAGACTCCGCCCAGTGCTGAACAGACAATTAATACAATAATGCCGATATAGACCATTAAACGCTGATTGATACTGTGCAACATCTTTCAACCCCTTTTGTTTAGTAAATTGTTTTGAATTCCAAGGTTATATATGACATATTATCTGAAATATATATTTACATAGTCTAAAATACCTCCTTTAACATAAAATTTAGTACTATCATGGTATGCAATAATAATGCCACTACTGGGGAGGGGTTGTGGAAGATGATTTATTACCGGTATTGCGGAGTTTTGTTATCTTTAACAAAGTAAGAAAAGATTGAAATGAGCCAGCCGAAAATGTAAGGTTAACAAATTATGTATTACAAAATTGTTATTATTTATCGCTGGAGCTGCTAGAATCCCATTTCTTTAATTTGTAGGAAAGAGATCGGGTGGAAATATCAAGATACCTGGCGGTTTTACTGATGTTCCCATTATGCATTTCTAATACTCGCTTGATTACGTCTTTATTTATGCTTTCAAGAGGTAATCTCTCTGCGTGTAAATCAAATCTTATAGAAGAATCCGGGCTGTGGACGGGTACCGGATTTTTATTTCTGTTCTGGGGATCGCCTCTGATAGCATCCAGGTGTTTTACCTTTAATACGGTATCGTTATAAAGTAAAGTAGCTGAATTGATCACACTGCGTAACTGCCGGACATTACCTGGCCAGGGGTGGGAACGCAGCAGTATGGCGGCTGGATCACTTATATTGACAAAGTCTTTCTTTCTTTTTCTGGAGAACTCCTGGAGGAAAACCTGGGCAAGAGGAACGATGTCGGCTTTTCTCTCCCGAAGAGGAGGTACTTTCAGGTAAACGGTATTTACCCGATAAAATAAGTCGTTTCTAAAACGCTTACTATTAACTAATTCTTCCAGGTTTTTATTGGTAGCACTAATTATGCGTATATCATTATGTATTTGCTTCAATCCGCCTAAACGATAGTACTTTTTCTCCTGTATCACTCTTAGTAATTTGGCCTGTAACTTTAGCGGCAGTTCTGCTATCTCATCCAGGAAAAGAGTACCCCCTTCAGCTAAATCCAATTTACCCTTTTTTCCGCTGCTCACTGCACCGGTAAAAGCTCCGGCATCGTAGCCAAAAATCTCGCTTTCAAACAGGGTATGGGTAAGGGTTGAACAATTGACGGCAATAAATGGACGATAGGTATCATCGCTGTGATTGGCAAAATGAATATGTCGGGCGACCAATTCTTTGCCGGTTCCTGTTTCTCCTTCGATGAGAATGGGGATAGTACGATCAGCATGCAGTATCGGGGCCAGTTCATAAATCTGCTTGATAACAGGAGAATTGAGAAATACCGGGCCAATACCCTCGATGAAAATATTGGGTATATCTCCTGAAGCTGAGGAAACCTCCTTTAAACCAGGTTTTTGCAAATTGCTTGGATTATGGGGAGTTTTGATTTGATCTAGATGTTCAGCGGCTTGAGTGATTATATTACCAAGATATTCCCAGTTGATAGGCTTTTTTAAAAAATCATAGGCCCCTCTGCGTAAAGCTTGAATTACACAGTCTGCATCAGTATGGGCAGAAAATAGAATTACATAGGGTTTGATATTGAGTTTTGCCTGATTGATATTATCCAGCAGATCAAGGCCATTTAAGCCTTGTATATTTACATCAGTCAATATTAGCTGGTAATCTCTTTTATAGTATTCCTCCAGAGCTTTGCTTCCGCTGTCAGCTGTTGTAACCTGATGGCCCAGACCGATTAAGAAACTTGTTACATGGCAAAGATTTTGCTGTTCATGGTCTACCAATAATATACGCACTTGGACTAGTACCTCCACAGAATCGTCTATCTAAATCTTTGGTTCGGATAGAGAAGCAAAACTGCTCCTGCCGTCACTATTAATTCCTGTAAGGTTTTTATGACGCCTGGATTCCAGACCCATCTTTAGGTGAGCCAGGTTAATTTATTATCTGCTTATCCAGTAGGGGGATTAAATCCGATGGATTTGCAGGTTTGCAGTCAGGTTTGATGAAGATACCTGATTTATACTTTTTCTGCTTAGTATAATTTTTATTTATTGTATATGTCCAATAGGCTAGAACCAATATACTTTATTTGCATATAAAATACAATGAATTGATATACAATTTGCCAAATTAATTATGCATTATTTACACCTTTGGGAATGCGACAGACGCTCTTCAAAAGATACGTCTTATATTAGGGTAAAGAGAGGAATTGGAGGTACTAAACAAAAGCTTAGAGGGATAATTTGAATTGCCAAATTCCGGTAAAAGGGTCCTGCAGCAGGATAGCATCAGCCAGAGGAGAAGAGGCAGGAAAGGCATGGCATGGAAATAATTAACAAAAGATGGGGCGGAGGTTTTTGACCTTCGCCCTTTTTGTGGCTGCAACGATATCAAAATCGTCTGCCTGGGTGGGGACACACCGGCTGGGAGTACCTGCAGAGACATGGGGATGCGGAGTATCGCTTAACCAACGTCCCCCCAAGTCTCCGCAGGAATGTCTCAGGTTAAGGATAGGGGAAAGAATAGTATAAGGAAAGGGTTTAGCTATCTTCATTAATTGTCTGGTATTGGGTTTATTAATGGGCCCCCTGCTCAATAAATAGTAATTACGGTGTATCTAAATATAGCATTGCTCCATTTTAAGACACCTTCGTTTTTCTTAACCTTCAACGGAGTTGTGTTTATGAACGTATAAATGCGTGTTTTTAAGCAGTAAATTATTCATGGGCTATGGCATTGTTCTTGCAATAAATATATGCAAGGTGAACGGCAGTCTTACCAGAAGGTTGGAAAGGAGGCCCGAAAAACTCGAAGGTTTCATTTTAGGTAAGTTTGATAGTCCGTATATTATGCCAACAGCCATTAATTAGTGGTGATCAAGAAACAGTATAAACACACAAAAATTCAAAAATTTAAACCTGGCCATCAACCGGCGGCCCGATTTAATTAAATAAGGAGGTGCACTTCTACTTATGGAAGGCAGATTACTTAGAGTAAATCTTACTGACAGAAAAATAACCATGGAACAAATCCCAGAACCATACCTTCGTGATTATCTGGGCGGTTCAGGTCTGGCTGCTAAATATCTATATGATGAAATACCGGCTGGCAGCGAAGTGTTGGGGGAAGAGAACAAACTTTTTTTCTCCATAGGTCCGTTGAATGGAAGTAATTTTCCTACTTCAGGGCGTTATAATGTTTCCTGTCGTTCACCCCTGACAGGTATATGGCTTGATTCAAGTTCTTCAGGCAAATTTGGTTACTACCTGGGACGGGCTGGTTATATGGCTGTAATAATCGAAGGCAAATCAGATCAGCCGGTTTACCTTTATATTAATAATGATTCAGTCGAAATAAGAGATGCTTCTTCGATATGGGGCAAGAAAATTTCTGAATCCATCCAGGCTATTGAACAGGAATGTGGGGTTAAAGGGAGTACTACAGCTATTGGTCCTTCGGGCGAAAAACTTATACCTATTGCCTGTTTGATTAACGATGGTGGCAGAGCTGCAGGGCGCGGCGGTGCAGGCGCAGTAATGGGATCGAAAAAACTCAAAGCTATTTTTGTTTCAGGTGATAAGGATGTCAGCATCGCTGATAAAGAATCCTGGCGTAAAGTTACCAGGGAACTAACTGGTAAAGTGGTTGATCATGAGCTGACCAACACCTTAAAAGCCTATGGTACTGGAGTTGCTATGGCTATGGCTCCTCAATCAGGAGATGCCCCCACCAAAAATTGGCAGATAGGTGATTGGGAAGGTTATGCCAAAATCAGCGGAATAACTATGGCTAATACCATACTGCGCAAGCATTCTCCTGAATGCCATGTATGTCCTATTCAATGTGCTCGTTATATAGAGATCGAAGAAGGGCCTTATGCCATGAAAGGGAGCGGACCTGAATATGAAACCCTGGGATCATTTGGTTCCATGGTTCTTAATGATGATTTAGAATCAATTGCCTACATGAACCTGCTGTGCAACGAGTATGGAGTAGATACTATTTCCAGCGGCAGTGCTATTGCATTTGCCATGGAAGCACTGGAAAAAGGCTTATTGAGTAAAGAAGATCTTGGCGGCATTAATTTAACCTGGGGTAATATCGAAGCTATACTGGCAGTTTTAAGGCTTATTCTTAACAAAGAAGGTATAGGGGATCTTCTGGGCCAGGGAGTAAAGAATGCTGCCCAGGTGATCGGTAAAGGTTCGGAGGATTTTGCTGTACATGTAAAAGGAATGGAACTTCCTATGCATGATCCCCGGGCGTTTTTCGGCTTTGGTCCTACTTATGCTACCTCACCACGGGGCGCATGCCACTGTCACGGGTATCTAGGAGGAATTGAAGGCAGAAATACTATTCCTGAAGCGGGAATCAACGAAATACAGGATCGCCATGCCCTTTCTGGAAAAGGCATTCTGACCAAAGCGGTGCAGGATTTATCAACAGCAGTTCATTCTTCAATTATTTGTGTTTTTACCATTTATTCGCTGGGCGCTTCTGATTTGGCTCAAGCTCTGAGTGCCGCAACGGGAATATCATACACGGGTGAAGATGTTCTGAAAATTGGAGAAAGAATATTTAATCTCCAGAGAGCTTTTAATAACCGCTTTGGAATCACCAGCGCGGATGATGTTTTACCTCCCAGAGTTCTTACCTCTACTATAGGCGGACCGATAGAAGGATTGGTGCCAAATTTTAAAGAACAAATGGAAGAATATTACCAGGCCAGGGGGTGGAATGCCTCGGGAAAACCTTCCCAGGCCAAATTAGAAGAGCTGGGTCTTGATTTCGTAATAGGAGAACTTTATGGCTAAGCTGTTGGTTCACATTTATGGTTTGATTCCTGGTGACTTTAAAGATGTAGAAATGGAATTTGAGGGTTCGATAAGCCTGGAGCGGTTAGAACTGGAGATAATAGATTTATATGGACAGGAAATTCAGCCCCAGTATATCAATGGTGAGGGGCTTATGAATCACAAGTATGTAATATCCGGCGACAAGCTTGGCAAGCGGGTCGACTACAGCAATCACGATCTGAGCATGCTGAAAGAGATATGGTTTATTGTTCCACTAGCGGGAGGTTGATTCTTCTTATAAACTGTATAAAGAATGGTTATTGAGATTTAGGTTGCTTTGGGTATAACCTGCTATATAATTATATTAAGGGCGGTAAGAAATAAGCCGCACCAGAAGTTGTATGACAATCAAGTTATCTCGGTTACAGGCTAGCCATAAATAAGCATAGGTCGGTATCGGAATACCGGCCTATGCTGGCCCTTATACGGGAGGATGATCTATGCAAATCAAAGAGCTAGGAGAAACCGGTGTCCTTAATTGTATAAAGACTCATTCCCAGGGTGAAGATTCTCAAGTCATCATTGGAATAGGTGATGATGCTGCAGTTATAAATCCTAAACCAGGTTTTCTCTCCTTGTATGCCTGCCATATGTTAGTTGAAAACAGCCATTTTATTCTAAATAGATCAACCCCGTTCCAAATTGGTTATAAGGGAGTGACCAAGAGTGTGGCAGATATTGAAGCTATGGGTGCTGCCAGCAGGTTTCTTCTGGTAGGACTGTCGCTGCCACCTGATACCCCCGCACAATTTATTGAAGAGCTTTATGAAGGAATATATGCTGCCAACGCTGTATGCGGTATTTCAACTATTGGGGGAGATATATCCGACTGTCAGGGACCTATAACTATTTGCCTTACCATTGTTGGAGAAGCCAAAGCTGAGGATATTACCACCCGAGAAGGTGCCCGGGAGGGTGATTATATAGTAGTTACCGGAGCTCTGGGAGCTGCCGCGGCAGGACTTCACCTGGTACTGAATGACATATCACTTGACACACCGGAAGCTGTCCAGGAGGTACTGCAGAAACAGCTGCAGCCTGAACCACCATGGGGTAAGGGTACTACCCTGGCGCGATCGGGAGCTGTTACCGCTATGACGGACATAAGTGATTCTTTGAGTCATAACCTGGACAAGATATGTAAAGCGTCTAATAAAGGTGCTATACTTGAGCTAAAAGATCTGCCAATTGCTGCACCGGCAAAGATCGTAGCTGCCGCAGCGGGATGCGATGTGCTGGAGTGGGCCTTGAACGGCGGGGAAGACTTCGAACTGCTGGCCTGTGTCGATCCAGGCAAACTCAGTCAAGTTCAAGAGCTTATGCAGCAGAACGGACATGATATCTATGTTATTGGCAGGATTATTGACCAAACCGGACTTTATATAAGGCAGGATGATCAACTCAAAGCCCTTTCTCCTAAAGGTTTTGATCACTTTCTTTAGAAAAACCGGCTGAAATTTTTTCTTAGTAAATAAATGTCTTAACATGACAGCAAATAACGTCGTTCTCAACCATAGATCGGGGGTATTTACTATGGGAGGAATTATACTATCCACGCAAACCCAGAGTTCCGATAAGTTATGGCATTTGTTCGTGGAAAAAGGTGTTGTGCCAGGACAAGGCTTGCGGCCCGAGGTGGCGCGTTCCTGGCAGCGGAGCCGGGGAATAGACCCATGGCAGATCAAGCTCGATGTACTGCCAGACAGTAATCTAAAAGCACGGCGTAAAAGATACAGCGATTTAATAGAAGTGGCTAATCCTATCATGAAGGATATTTGTAGTTTGGGAGAACAGAATTTTGTCCTGCTTTGTGACACGGAAGGTTATGTATTGGACACAATAAGTAATATGGAATATCCTCAGCCACTGGGTTTACGATTGAGTGAGGAGACTCTGGGGACCAATGCAATTGGGATTGCTCTGGTTGAAGGGAGTGCTATCGAACTTAAAGGATATGAACATTATTCCAGCAAATATCATACTTTCAGCTGTGCAGCTGCTCCCATACATGATCATGATGGTTCTATAATAGGAGTAATTGATATAAGTAATCCTTTCGGTGATTTGCCTACAAATGTCCTGAAGATGCTGGGATTAGGAGTTAAGCTGGTTGAGAACCAATTATGTTATCGGGCTGAAAAACTAGAACTACAGAAAATACGCTGCAACTGTTCCTCTATTGTTGATGTATTCCAGGATTGTCTGCTGTTAGTAGATACATCCGGGGAGATTATTAATGTAAACAATAATTTTTTGCAGCTGGTGGGCGAAAAAAACAAACAGGTATTTATAGGAAATCATCTTCGTGATTATATTGGAGCAGGTGAGCCAGGTTTTGATTCCTTACTATCTTCTGGAACTAATATTTCCACATGTCAGATTAATTTTACTTTAGGTAATAAGATCATAAAATGCAGTTTATTGGAAAAACATACCATAAATGTTCCTGAGGGGAGAAAGCAAATTGTTCTAATGTTCAATAACGATAATAAAATAGAGTTGACCAGACAGGCAGTTGTTCCTATAAGAGGCTCATTACTGTCAAATTTCGATCACCTTATTGGTGACAGCGAAAAATGGATAAACATCAAGTCTCTGGCCCATAAGGCGGCTCCCACAGCTTCGAATGTCTTGATAGAAGGTGAGAGCGGAACCGGAAAGGAACTTCTCGCTCAAGCCATACACAATGCCAGCGGACGCAAAGGAGCATTTATTGCTATTAATTGCGGCTCAATTCCCCGCGAACTTCTTCAGAGCGAGCTCTACGGTTATGAGGATGGGTCATTTACCGGAGCCAGAAAAGGGGGCAGCATGGGTAAATTGGAAATGGCCCATGGGGGGACCGTCTTTCTTGATGAGATAGGGGAAATGCCCTTTGATATGCAGGTCAGTCTTCTGCGATTCCTTCAGGATAGGACATTAATCCGGGTGGGAGGCAGTCAACCCAGGAAGATTGATTTACGTGTTATTGCAGCTACTAACCGTAACCTTAAAGAAGAGATGCTTAAAGGTAACTTCAGAAAAGACCTTTACTATCGATTAAGTGTTATTAATATAGAGCTTCCGCCCTTAAGAGAGAGGAAGGAAGATATTCCGCTGATTGCCAATTACCTGGTTAATGAGCTTTGTGAACACCATAATCGTCAACCTATGTATATTGCCGATGACGCAATGAAAGTGCTGTCTAAATATGACTGGCCGGGTAATGCCCGGGAGCTGAGCAATATTATGGAACATGCAGTAATCTTCACTGAAGGAAACATTATATCCGCCCAAGATCTCCCCGGGAGTATTTTTGAGTCTGGAACAGTAGAATTAAATACCTCAGGCAAGCTGGAGGAATATGAAAAAACTGCGATAATCAATTCTCTGCGGCAGTACGAAGGTAATATTTCCCAGGCAGCTAAAGCCCTGGGTGTTGCACGTAATACCTTATATAGAAAATTAAAAAAATTCGGTATAGATACTGACTTGAGTTCGTGGCAGAACAGCCTAGGAGATTAAATTAAGGCAGGCAATATTCTGCCCCAGCAGATCTATATATAGGAGTTTGTGTCTGAGCAGTTCTCCGCGTCCTATGAGCAGCTTCACTACTTCGCTCACCTGGATAGCGGCTACTAACGCTGGGGAAAAGCTGGGATTGCCTGGTTCTTCATCCAGCTGTTCTGTATTTTGGGGATATATGGCCCTCAAGGTATTATCACCTGGCATAACCGTACAGACTTGCCCCAACCATCCACTAATAGCCCCATGAACCAGTGGTGTTTTTAATTCTTCTGCGATATCCTGCAGCAGGATTTTAGATGCCGGGTTATCAAGTGCATCCACCAGCACATCATGTCCTTGCAGCAGAATAGAAGCATTATCGGCCATTATTCTAGCATGTATGGCATTTACTTTTATTTCTGGATTAACTTGAGTCATTCTTTTCTGAGCTGCACCTACTTTGCTGCTGCCTATGTTTTCAACCGTAGAATAAAGCTGCCGGTTCAGGTTGGTCTTATCAAAAATATCGGAATCTATTATAGTAAGATTACCTACTCCCAACCTTCCCAGCATTTCAAAAACATATTGCCCCAGTGCTCCGCAGCCTGCAATACATACCCGGCGATTTCGGAGGTCTTCATTTTCCTCTCGATTCAAGGCATTCATATTCTTTGAGTATCTCATGTGCATAACTCCTTATAGAGAAGCGATTAGATCAAAATTAACAGGAAGCCGGTTCGGTCGGGACCAGCTTCCTGTAATTTAGTCAGAACTATTCTTTTTTAGGAGCACCGCCAAAACTCTTGGTGATCGGGCTCATGTTGTGTTTATCAACTTCTACATTAATGATAGCAGGTTTGCCAGATTCGAAGCCCCTCTTTATGGCGGGGATGATTTGTTCCGGATCAGTTACCAGTTCGCCATAGCCATCCCATAGATCTGGGAATTTGTCATAACGGAACATGTGTGTAAGTTCATTAGCTATATGACCCTTTTTGACTTCCTCGGGATTAGCAAAAGTCTCTGAAAGTTTTATCATACCCCAGGAAGAATCGTTGGAAATCACACATACCAGCGGGACGCCTTGTCTGAGAAAAGTTTCAAACTCCATAGGATAGAAGCCCATGCTGCCGTCACCGGTATAATAAATGACCGGTTTTTTACTAGCGAAATATGCTCCCAGGGAGAAACCAGCACCAGTACCAATGGTACCCATCGGGCCGTAGTTTACTACCTGTCCCGGGCGGTGTGCTACGACTGCTGCTTTTATCCACTGGGCCGCATCGCCCCCATCACAGATCACGGTATAATCCTGTCCTTCTGCAGCCAGGAATTTGCCTACTTCGTATGCACATCTGCCGGGATTCATGGGAAGTTCGTTAGAAGTAAATCCTTCGACATAGGGTTGAGCAGCTGCCTGGGCCCTTTGACCGGCTTTTTGTACCCAGGTAAGGTCTTCTTTTTTAGCGGTTTTGGATTTTACTACCTCCAGGATTTGTTTGGCTACCCCGGTTGCACCGCCTACTATACCTATATGAGCAGGAGCATTGTAACCGATTCTGCTTACGTCAGGATTTACCTGGATGAGTTTAGCCTGCGGATTAAACAGGGGAGGTCTGGCTTTTCCGACTCGATAATCGTTATTGACCGATAGCATTAATACAACATCAGCTACAGGCAGGCTGGCCCCGCCTATCTTGAACATGGGATTGGATTCATCAGCAAATAATCCCCGGCACATTACCTGTGACATGACCGGTATTTTTAAATAATCAACCAGCTCGGCGATGGCTTCCGGGTACTGCGCGCTGAACCTGGCAGCATCTCCCAGTATCATGACCGGGCTTTTAGCTTCGATCAGCAAATCAGCAGCCTGCTCGATAAGGGCCATATCTCCGAAAGGCTGTGCCTCGGTCCGGTATAATTCGGGATAGTATATATCGTCTTCTTCCACCAGGGTTTTCATGATATCTGAAGCACATTCGATATAAACCGGTCCGGGAGTGGCTCCATAAGCCTGTCTGAAAGCCATGGAGACATATTCGGGAATTCGATGAGTATCATATATTTTCCTGGACCACTTGGTGACGGTACTTAATACATTTACTGTATCTACCTGTCCTTGAAGAGGACCGGAATCACTTTCGCCCTGGGGGGCTGCTCCGCCAATATGGACTACCGGTACGCCCTGGGCTAAAGCTTCAGCCATTGCGGTCATAGTATCGGTGATTCCCGGCCCTGCAGTTGTAACAACAACTCCTGCTTTACCGGATACCCGGGCATAGGCATCAGCGGCATAAGCTCCGGCCATCTCGTGCCTTACGTCTACAACTTGGATTCCTTCGGCCCGGCATCCATAAAATATAGGCATTATATGTCCCCCGGAAAGAACAAATATTTGTTCTACGCCTTCTTTTTTCAGAGCTCTGGCAAACAATCTGCCACCATTAACTTTGGCCATTGATATTCCTCCTTATGTTGTTCAAAATTTTTTCATCTGCTGGGAACTAAAAGTATTGCTGTTATTTTATATTTAATTTTTTAGATTGGTTTATCCCCAACTCTATCGGTTCTCCTGCTCCTGGCTATACCAGGCTGCTATGCTAATGACAGTATCTGCTACTTCTACGGCGTTTCCGGCAGTAATAATAATTGCCCCTTCCCTGGCAAAACCACCCTCGGTATAAATGATAGAGGGTAGTTGGTTATCAACCATACAGGCCTGAATAGTTTGATTTATTGTTTCACATCCTGACTTAAGTAAAGCAACATGAAATCCATGTTTTCGGATGATATCAACCAGTTGTTCTGAGTATTTGATTTCCATAGCTGCTCTGCGTGATGGATCAAGTTTCATTACGGCTAACAAAATCTTAGCAGTATTTTTGGAAGCTCCCCAGGTCGGATAGGCAGCAGCAGTAACTCTGCCAAAAACTTCCGTTAACCTGCCGGGTATGCCAGCAACTTCTTCAATACTTGTTGCTTGTTTCAGTGCCATGACCAGGTTGCTTCTGATCTCTGGCAGGAGATCACTTACGTCGGGGTCAGCGCCGAGTTTATTTACTGCCTGAACAAGCTGCCCGAGAACATAGTATTGATCATATTGTTCTATAGCCGTTATACCTCCTTTTCAAAGTATTTGCATACAGCTGCATCTGTATGATTTGGTTTCAGATAATTCTTATTGCAAAATTGATGCCGAAAAATTTTCAAATTAATGAATAAATGTTTTGCGGGATATTTAATGTATTTTTGGTCTGCTGTTATATTTCAAGGTGTTACGATACGTAACATGTGCTGTAATTTTGCACACTAAGGGAGCGCGTTTAAAGGCCTGTAGCTTCATCCTTCCATTGGTATAAGAATTGCATTTATTAAATTTCAATACTTCAGAATACTTTAAATTATTTAAAAGGAGGAAATGAATATGCGTGCTGTGTGTCTGGATGATAAACGTAAATTAGCGGTGGCAGAGGTAACTACCCCACAGGCTGATGGAGAGAAGGTTTTGATTAAAGTTTCCAGTGTGGGTATATGTGGTTCAGATATTCATATCTGGGAGCAAGGCCAGCGCAAGGGTTTGATCATGGGTCATGAATTCAGTGGGACAGTGGTTGATGCAGGGGCGCTGAAGGATTCCCTGAGTATTGGAGACCGGGTTACGGTTTTGCCTTTAAATCCCTGTGGTGAGTGTGAGCCATGTAAAAAGGGGAATTCCAAGGGATGTTTAAATGCCCTGGCAGCCTGCCCTGGAATAACAGCTCCAGGAGCTTACGCAGATTATTATCTTGCTCGTCCTGATATGGTGAGGAAACTTCCAGATAATATAAGTGACGAGGAAGCAACTCTGATTGAACCATCAGCGGTAGCCTTGCGAGCGATACGGATGGCTGGAGTAAAACCTGGTGACAAAGTTCTGGTAGCCGGAGGAGGAGTAATTGGACTATTATCTGCTGCCTTCGCTCGCATCGCAGGAGCTTCATATATTGCACTTACGGAAGCAAATCCGCTGCGGGGTGAAAATGCTAAAAAGATGGGAGATGTAGATGAAGTTTTTGATGGGACAGATGAGCAGCTGGTTCCTAAACTTGCCCAGGCTTCGGGAGGAGGTTTTGACTACTTTATAGATTGTGTTGGAATCGCTCCAGTAATCAATACTGGTATTATGGCATTGAAAAAGGGTGGGAAACTGATGCTCCTGGGTATAAACTATGCTCCGGTACCCATTTCAGGTCTGATGGCGGTTATCAAAGAAATTGAATTGAAGGGCAGTATAGGCTATGACCAGGAATTTGATATGGTTATTAACCTGATGAGCAAGCAGATCCTTAAAACTGAGCGGTTTATCAGTGATACTATTGGTTTAGATGGTGTCCAGGCTGCTTTTGAAAAATTATCTTCAGGTAAATATCCGGATGTCAAAATAATCATCAAGCCATAAAGCACTTACGAGTAAACTGGATTATTAAACTAACCACAGGTAAACGTTATTTAGATTGATGGTCGTTAATCCAGCAGCTCCAGTAGTTAAAATCAAAATAGGAGGTAAAAATATGTCGCAACAGAACCTTAAATACAATTACCAGGATCAAGTAGTTATAGTTACCGGTGCAGCCAGTGGACTTGGAGAATCTATAGCATTGGGTTTTGCTAAAGCTGGTGCCAGGGTTATAGTTGCTGATATACAGGAAGATAAGGGTCTTCAAGTCGTTGCCGCCCTTAAAAAAGAAGGTGCACCTGATGCCAAATTTATATATACCGATGTAACTGATGAAGAATCTGTGTCCGGTTTGATCAAAAACACCCTGGATGCGTTTGGCAAACTAGATATCATGGTTAATAACGCTGGAAAAGGCGGACCCAATATGGGACTTCCCTTTACCCGTACTGAGAAGATCGATTGGGATACTTCTTACGAGATTAATCTCCGGGGCACATTTTATTGCTGTAAGGCAGTTTATAATCTATTTATTAAGCAGGGTCATGGCAAGATCATTAACATGTCTTCCATTACTGGAAGAGATCCGAACCCCATGATACCACATTATTCAGCTGCCAAGGCAGGTATAATCAGTTTGACCCAGGCATTAGCAAAAGAGCTGGCACCTTATAACATTAATGTCAATGCAGTATGTCCTGGTCGTATATATACTCCCATATGGGACAGTTTGGGAGAAAAAATCGCCCAGGCATTTCCGCAAAAGTTTTCAGGCATGAGTTCGCGTGAAGTTTTCCTAGCTGCAGTCAATGCCAACATACCGATGAAAAGAGAACAGACTGAAGAAGATATTGCTAATGCAGTAATGTTCCTGGCTTCAGAAGAAGCAAAAAATATTACCGGGCAAGCCTTGAGTGTTTGTGGCGGGGAAGTAATGAGATAAAAATTTTGCATGGGTAAATTTCGGGTACTTACTAAGATGTAAAGAGTCGATGCATGAATAATCATAGCAGGGAATTCGTCGGTAAGGTCATGTATAAGTTTCTAATAATTTAACAGAACTATGGATATTCCTAATAAAAATGGGCGGAGGTTTCAACCTCCGCCCTCCTGTTGGCTACACGATATCGAAATCGTCTACCTGGGTGGTAATCAACCGGGCGCTGACTTTTTCGACCAGTTCTCCGCCGGTCCCTGAAAAGATGTTCTTGCCGATAATATTATCCATGGCTGCTGTTACTTCCGCGTCAATTGCATCACTCCTGGCATCTACTACGCGGATGACATGTTTTTTGTCAAGTTCAGTGGCGAATGTCATCTCCAAGGTTCTGGTAGTTTCGCTCAAATATTTTTGCCTCCTTAGGCAGCGGTTTAGCGGAACAATTTCATCTAAACCGCTGTAAATTAAGCTTTTTCCCTGATGAAAGAAAGGTGGTAATATATGGGGATGCATCCCTGGCTTTGGTTATTAGATGCCTGCTATTCTTCTTCTATTTCACTAGAGTCATTGCGTTGGATGGAAAGATTAGTCTTTTCCTGCAGGCCTAAAAGGCTCTGGGCTACTGAAAAAACGTCCTCGCTATCTGCTGTGGTTTTAACATATTTGTAGACCCGATTCTTTTTTAACTGCTGTCCGCTCGCTCCTATGCCGTTATCCATAACCAATACCATTTCGGTGGTTACCGGTATTGTAGTTACTGCCACGTATTGGCCCTCCTACCCTGATTTTAGAAGCCTCGTTTAAGACTTCTGATATATGATATGTAAAATCGTGGAAGGTGTGCTAAAATAATGCAAAAATTTTTGAAGCCAGACTGGTGTTAACGCTGATAGTTCGCGCAGCAGTTCTCATAAGCATATGCAGGTAGGCAGGAGAGCTGTATCGTACTATTAGAAGGATTGGAAATGGGTTTTATAGAAGATAATCTAATATGAAAGGGAGGGATATGGAAAAATGGATAAGAAGGCGGTTGATCAGGTTGTTAGTGTTCTGGCTAATTCTCGTAATACCATAGTTGTAACCGGTGCAGGGATCAGCACCGAGGCAGGTATTCCTGATTTTCGGGGAGCAGATGGGATTTACCGAAAACTAGGAGAGAATAAGGTGATGAATATCATCAATATCAATGCCTTTAATCGTGATCCGGAAGAATTCTATGATTTCTATCGTAAACATTTTGCATTTCCCCCCGCAGAACCTGGTAAGGCACACCTGATGCTGGCCGATATGGAGAAAAAGGGCCGGGTGAAGGGCATCGTCACCCAGAATATTGACAGTCTGCATGAAAAGGCAGGCAGCCGGAAAGTTGTCGCTATTCATGGTACGGCTGATCGTTATATCTGTCGAAACCGGGGATGCCAGGGGGTCTATGATCAGGATTACGTCGATAGATATGAAGAAGTAGTTCCGCACTGTGAGAAGTGTGGAAGCGTTTTAAAGCCTGATGTAGTGCTGTTTGGTGAGAATATCAAAGATTACGTAGAGGCCCGGGATATGATACTGGGAGCTCAGGTTTTAATGGTTATAGGCTCATCGCTGACTGTATACCCTCTGGCTGGTTTTGTTAAGGAATTTACAACTTTTTACCAGGATTTGATTATTATTAATAAAGGGCGTACCCAGCTAGATCATGCCGCCCTGGTCAAAATTGATGGAGGTCATACGGGCGATATGCTGGAGGAAATAAACCGTCAGATGGATCTCAGGGGTTGTTAATAGGGTCAAAGTTGTCAGCGGGGACGGTTCTTGTTGACAACTTTTCAGCTTCAATAAGGGGCATGGGAGCAGTAAATGGGGGGCTAAGGACAGAGGACACACCGGTCAAGTACCACGGAGCTATCAAAGTGGATTTCGTGGATGGTGGGAAGTGAGTATGAGAGTCTCAGGCTAAGGAACAGGGACACACCTGGTCGAGGACCCCGGAGTCAGTTGAGTGGTTTTCGAGGACGGTAGGAAGTGGGGATGAGATTCTCTGGCTAAGGAACGGGGACACACCTACCTGATGTTCCTGATTGTAGGAATGTCCCCATGCCAGGGAATGTCCCTGAGTACAGGAATGTCCCCATAATATGGTAGGATTAACTTAAGTGGAAAGGGGGAGTTGGCATGAAAAATCTCTTGAGGGTGAAGCGGACTATAGGATGGCCTGCTCTTATTGCTGCTGTGATACTTTCTCTAGGGACTGGCGGGGCGAGCTATATTTTATCCAGTAATGCTTTTGAGGCTTATCAAGCTTTACAGCAGCCGAGTTTTGCGCCACCGGGCTGGATATTTACTCCGGTCTGGACTCTGCTTTTTATCATGATGGGTATCGCCAGTTATCGTGTATTTATGTACAGTCTGGACAGAAAATCCGTCAGGTCTGCCCTGGGGGTCTATCTGCTGCAGTTGGTGTTCAATTTTTTTTGGACCTTGATTTTTTTTCGCTGGGAATTAAGAGGTTTGGCCATTATCGAAATACTGTTATTGTTAGCATTGATTGTAATTAATACCTGGCAATTTTTCAGGATAGATCGCGCAGCGGGCTTTTTGATGGTTCCTTATGTGTTATGGGTATCTTTTGCCACGGTTTTGAATTTCAGTGTATGGATTCTTAACATGTTATAAGGTTTCACACCTGAGCAGATGGAGTAGGGCGAACCCATGTGCTGCCCCTACTTATCAATGGAGACAGGGACTAGAACAATGGATCGCCCTTTGTGAGTCCAATGGAAGCTAAGGATAGGGGACACACCTGCTTCACAGGAATGTCGCGGCTAAGGAACGGGGACACCCCTTCCTTGAAGTACCTTGTTTGAAAGGAATGTCCCAGTCAAGGTCAGGGGACACACCTGGTTAAGGAACGGGGACACCCCTTCCTTGAAGTACCTTGTTTGAAAGGAATGTCCCAGTCAAGGTCAGGGGACACACCTGCTTCACAGGAATGTCCCCATTATAGTTAAGAAATTTTGAATTGGAGGATGAGGTTGTTTAGTATTTCGGCACTTTCGGCCAGTCGGGCAGCGGTGGAGTTTATCTCCAAGGCTGCGGTGGCTGCAGTTTCTGTGTGTCGAGCTATTTCCTGAGATCCTGCATTGGATTGTTCAATAGTAGCAGCTGTAGATTCAATAGCTCGGGATACATCGTGCATGGCTACCATGATCTGCTGAATACTCTTGCTGGTGTCGCCGGTGAGCCTGGTTAGCAATTCCGCGTTCTCAGCATAGAATGCTCCTGCTTCGGCCATGCGGCCATAGTCCCGGGTTACATCCTTGTTGATAAACTCTAGTAATTCACCGGTATTACCTATTAGATTATCAATAGCATTCTGCACTTGATGGGTCAGGCCTTGTATGGCATCGACCGTGTTAGCAGAATCTTCGGCTAGTTTCCTCACTTCTTCGGCTACCACAGCAAAGCCTTTGCCGTGTTCGCCAGCCCGGGCGGCTTCTATAGCTGCGTTGAGAGCCAGCAGATTGGTCTGATTGGCTATGTCTGCTATATTTCCAGCCATCCCGGATATTTCATTGATAACTTTGGATTTTTCAATAGCCCCTTCCACTTTTTGTCGAATAGCATCATATACTTTTGTGGTTTCATCCAGCATTTTGGCTGTTTCAGACTTGGTATAACCGGCTCGTTTTTCAACTTCCAAAGAGTCATGATGGCTCTTTTCGGCTTCGCTGTTAGCCTGAGTGAGCGTAGCGGAGATTTCTTCCGATGACGCGTTGATTTCTTCTGTAGCTGCGGATACTTCTTCCATTCCGGCGGATATTTCCTCTACCGCAGCTGAATTCTCCTGCATACCAGTGGCGATGTTCTGGCTGGCTGCTGAGAGCTGCTGGCTGGATGCAGCCACTTCCTGGGAATTGCGGGATATGTCGATAACCATCTGGCGTAAATTCTTAATCATATTATCCATACTGCGCAGTAAATGGCCTATTTCATCCTTTTTACTCAACATAGATGGGGCAATTTCCACGGTAAGGTCACCCTGGGCTAGTTGCTCGCTGTAGTCGGCAGCAGCAGATATTGGTTTAGCTATCCGTGCTCCCAGCCATACTGCTATTAGTGCGCCCAGTAAGAGAAAGGCAAAGGAAGCAGCTACGGTCTTTTG
>JAENYG010000062.1 GCA_016841875.1 Syntrophomonas sp. | reverse complement strand
GATTAAACGCAACCTCTTTCTCCTGGCTGGGTTGCAGTTACTTTGTCTATTGAGGTTATCACTGATTTAACAACAATCCTTTAGCAGAAGTCTTGCCATAGTATAATTATACTGGTATAATATTTGGAAGTCCCTGCTCCGGTATTACCGGAGCCTAAGGCCCTTCTCAAGGGCTAGTCCATAGGGAGGAGGTGTAACGATGCGCACATATGAGATGATGTTCATTCTCAAGCCAGATCTTTCTGAAGAAGATTTTGCCGAAGCCAAAGAAAGGCTGCAAAAGATAATTGCTGACTTTGGTGGTGAATTTATTAAGGAACTGGATGGCTGGGGGAAAAAGAGATTGGCATACAGCATTCAGGATTACTCCGAAGGGATATATTCCGTCTGGCATTTTAAGGGAGAGACTGAAACTGTTAATGAATTGGACAGGGTAATAAAAATCTCAGATAAATTTTTGCGCCATATGATCATCCGCTTGGAAGAATAGTATGTAAAATAACCTGAACTGGAGGTAAGCTGGATTTGTTAAACAGGGTTATAATAATCGGGCGTCTCACTCAGGATCCGGAATTAAGATACACCCAAAACGGTACAGCAGTCGCTACTTTTACCGTGGCAGTAAACCGAAAATTTAAAAGGGACGAAGCTGATTTTATTCCAGTCGTAGTCTGGAATAAGACAGCTGAAAATTGCGCTAATTACCTGGGCAAAGGCAGGCTGGTGGCAGTGGAAGGAAGACTGCAGATACGCAGCTATGAGACTCAGGACGGACAGCGTCGCAGGGTAACCGAAGTAGTGGCAGAAGAGGTGAAGTTTCTGGACAAAGGTGGGACTAGCAGTGGCACAAATGCGGTTCATCCCAGTTCAACAAAAGGTTCAGCAGATGATTGGGGAAAATTTGGTCAGGAAGTAAACCTTACCGACATAGACATAGTCGAACAAAATGAGGAAGATGAAATACCTTTCTAATCAAGGAGGGAAAATAGCTTGAAAAGAGATAAACGCAAAAAAAGACGTCAGTGCAACTTCTGTGCGGACAAAATTGAACACATAAATTATAAGGAAATTCCCAAATTGCGTCGGTATATAACCGAAAGAGGAAAAATTCTACCGCGAAGAATAACCGGCAACTGTGCTCAACACCAGCGGCAGATTACAGTAGCAATAAAAAGAGCCAGGACCATGGCCTTACTGCCATATACAGCAGAATAAAGCAAAGAAAGCCCTCAGGTATATGGGGGCTTATCTTATTGTCCACTCCCGGAGCAGGAAATTAATGGAATTACAGAGAAGAAGTAATAGGGGGTGGTAAGCTTGAGGAAAAAGAACAGTGAGGTCTTATTTGCCAGTAACTTGAAGATGACCGAATCGCTCAAAGCAGAACTGGTAGAGGCAGTGGGAACACTCTTCAAAGCGCTGCTAAGGGCGGATTATACTAATACCAGTGATGCGCTGGCTTCGATAATAATGATTACTTATATTCTGGGAAGAAAATTGGGCGTGGAATTCCATACCACTGACCTTCTAGCCAAGAAAAAACTGCAAACCGGAATGATAGAATCTCACGAGAAAGACCAATGGTATGAAGATATGAATCAGTTACTGCTTTACCTGGGCAACAGAAAGAGGTGATAAATTGCCAGGATTCATTTTTTTTCTTTTATTCACATCCACGATGTGTGTGGGCATGGCATTATTACCCGGAATAACCCTGATCCCAGCAATACTATGGGGTACTCTGTTAATTTTGGCCGGACTATATTTAGAATCGCATAAAATCCTTATTATATTTTTTATCAATATATTGGTACTATTCGTTATGGCTGGGACCAGCAATCTTCTAGTTTACCTGGCTTTCTTTGGTATGCCGGCACTAGTCATGACCCTGCTGGCTGCTTATAACAAGAATTACCAACAAATACAACATAGGGGAGTGACCGCCGCAGTCCTGGGGGTAAGTTTTTTCTTATTGTTTTCCTACCTTTACTCAGGGGGGATAGGGGTTAACGAGTTAGAAGCAGAGTTAAACAAGTCTGCTGCTGAGAGTATTAGCATTTATGAAGAAATGGGAATATTTGATATGTATGAGCAGATGGGGATAAGCCAGGCTGAATTTGAGATGTCGTTAAAGAGTACCACCACCGCTTTTGCCCGTCATTTACCAGCGATTTTCTACAATCAGGCAATTATAGCAGTATTTTTAATGCTGTTTTTTGCCTCCTATATCAGCCGAAAACGAAACATTGAACGTCTAAATAAGAAACCATTCCGGGAAGAGAGTATGCCCTGGCAGCTGGTATGGATGGCTATTGCGGGTCTGGGTCTATGGATATGGGGAAGAGATGAGCTAAATAATATTTATTATGCGGGGTCCAATATATTATGGATCATAGTGCCAATCGCAATATATTACGGCTTATCTACCATAATATTTAAAATAGCGGAACAGAAGCAGTCAACCAGGGTTTTCGTAATTATAGGTTTAATTTTACTGGTAATGGTCTTTCCTCTATCTGCTATTATATTCGTAAGCATTATTGGATTATTTGATTCGCTGGTTGATTTTCGAAAAATACGAATGAAGCAGGAGGAATGAATAATGAAAGTTATTTTGATCAAAGATGTTAAAAAGCTTGGAACAACAGGAGAAATTAAAGAAGTATCTGATGGCTATGCCAGAAATTATTTGATACCTCAGGGTATGGCGCTAGAAGCTACCCAGACCAGACTCAAGGAGACACAGGAAAAGGATCTCAAACAGCAAAAACAAAAGGGGAAGGAAGAAGCTACGGCTAAAGCACTGCAGGAGCAACTAAACGGTAAATCCATCAAACTGCTGGCTCGGACCGGAGGAAGTGATAAGCTGTTTGGGGCTATAACGGTTAAAGAGATCGCAGACGCTCTTCAGAAAGAATATGGTACCAAAATAGATAAGAAGAAGATCGAGTTGAAGGATCCTATCAAACATCTGGGCAATTATGAAGCCAAAATCAAAATATATCCATCAATTCAGGCCAATATACAGATAATAGTTGCAGCTGAATAAACTAGGGGGATAAAGGTGAAACAATACCAGGTAAAAGAAGTAAGACGGGCAGCACTAAAAGATCGGCAGGATAAACTGGAGTGGAAAGTAGACAGTCTATATGATAAACTGCATCAATTCTATGGGACGCAAGAGCTGGTATTAAAAGCTAATAAACTGGATGCCATAGAGCTGATGAACTCTGATGCTCTGGAGGATAAGATTCTGGCCTTACGCAGAATTTTGCTGGAGGATCCGACCATTAATTGTCTGTTGCATCCAGACAAGCTATCTATCGAAGTAGCTGCTTTGGAAGAGATTTTTTCGGAGTTATGTACTCGCCGGCAAATAGAAGAAGACCTGCATAATAGTATTCAACAGAAAATGGATGAAAAACATAATGAATATATCCAGGAGATTAAACTGCAGATACTCAAGGAGCAAAAAAATTCGCCGGAAAATGCGCAAACCCTTAAAAACCTAGGCCGGTTGGAGAAGATGGAAAATATTAACTTGAGCAAAACAGTGCTGGACATACTAAGACCAGCTGCTTTTGATGAAATTATCGGACAGGATAAGGCTATTAAGGCATTAGTATCGAAGCTAAACACCCCCTACCCTCAGCATATACTGCTGTATGGTCCTCCGGGAGTGGGTAAAACGAGCTGTGCCAGATTAGCGCTGGAATTAGTCAAAGACAGAAAGCAGAACTGTTTTAGCAAAGAGGCACCATTTATAGAAGTGGATGGGACTACCCTGCGATGGGATCCACGGGAATCAACTAATCCACTGTTGGGTTCAGTCCATGATCCGATTTATCAAGGAGCTAGGAAAGATCTGGCCGACGAGGGGATACCCGAACCAAAACCAGGTCTGGTCAGTGATGCTCATGGGGGAATACTGTTTATAGATGAAATTGGAGAAATGGATGCCGCCTTACAGAATAAACTGCTCAAGGTTTTAGAAGACAAAAGGGTGTTTTTCGAATCAGCTTATTATGATCCACATAATGAACGCATACCGAGATATATTAAGCAGATGTTTGAGCAAGGGGTACCGTCAGATTTTGTATTGATCGGTGCCACTACCCGGAGCAATGAAGAGATAAATCCGGCTTTAAGATCGCGCTGTATGGAAATATTTTTTGATCCGCTGACCGCAGAACAGATAAGAAATATCGTTAAACTCTCGGCTCAGAAATTAAATATTGGTATACAAGAAGGGGTCTCGGAGTTAATCAGTGATTATGCTGATGACGGCAGATCAGCTAATAAACTGCTGGTGGATGCCTATTCAATTGCTCTCAACAAAAACGACACCGATGAAGGTATCCTGGTAGTAGGACAACATGAAGTTCAGGAGGCCATACAAAACAGCAGAATAAACCTTAATATTGATAACAAAGCCTCTGATGAAACAGAAGTGGGCAGGATATTTGGTCTGGGCGCGCATGGTTATCGGGGAAGATTGCTTGAAATCGAAGCTATCACTTTTCCGGCTGAACCAAAAGGAGAGGGCAGAGTTCGGTTTAATGATACTGCGGGGTCGATGGCCAGAGACTCCGTTTTTAATGCGGCCTCAGTAATCCGCAGTGAATTTGGTGAAAATATATACGATTTTGACTTGCATATAAACTTCATAGGTGGCGGTAAAGTAGATGGCCCTTCAGCTGGAGTGGCTATATACCTGGCCATATTGAGTGCCATGAAGGGAAAGCCTATCCGGCAGGATATTGCAGTAACCGGGGAGATATCTATTCAGGGCCGAGTCAAACCGGTAGGTGGATTACACGAAAAAATCCATGCTGCCAGGCAGGCTGGAATCAAGAAAATTCTGATACCGTACGATAACCGAGAAGATATATCAGCTGATTGGTGTGGAATGGAGATCATACCGGTTGCCTATATTAGAGAAACCTACCCGCATGTATTTATTTAGAAAACTACAGGGCCAACTACCGGCATCCAGGTTCCGAACCGGATTAGCCAAATTTTTATTAATAACTTAATAGTTTGCCTGTTATACCTCCAATAATTAGCATAATTATTCCAGGGGAATCATATTTCTATAAAGGGCGAGGCATTGGCTCGTCCTGTACGGTGGGCATACGAATTGACCATTGTTGACACTGGAAAAGGCTTCTGCTAATATTAGTTTGCTGGTGGTAAACTCGAATATTTATCAAATTTTATCAGCAAAAACCAGGGTTAACGTGGAGCAGGGGGTGGACTGATGTCAGCCACAGTATTGATAGGAAGCCAGTGGGGAGACGAAGGAAAAGGAAAAATTACTGATGTTCTTGCAGAAAAGGCGGACTGCGTTGTTAGATACCAGGGGGGGAGCAATGCAGGCCACACAGTGGAAGTAGCTGATGAAAAATTTAAACTCCATCTGATTCCATCCGGGATTTTATATCCCAATACCTTGTGTATAGTTGGCAATGGAGTAGTTGTGGATATGGGCAAGGTTATTGAAGAACTGGAATCACTGCAAGCCAGAGGTATTGATACCAGCAATCTGCGTATCAGTTTGAAGGCACCGGTAGTAATGCCTTATCACAAAAAGATAGATGAACTTGAGGATCGAGAAAGCCATATAGGAACTACGAAAAGAGGTATAGGCCCTACCTACGCAGATAAAATAAACCGCATTGGAATTAGAATATGTGATTTACTGCAAGAACCGGAGCAGTTGGAAAAGCAGTTTAAAAAATTAGTGGAATGCAAAAACAGAATTATAGAAAAGATATATAATGAAGAAGGGTTCGATTACAGGATAATTATGCAGGAAGCCCTGGAGCAGGTGAATCAATTAAAACCTTACCTGGCGGACACCTCCTTTTTAATTTACGAAAGCATTAAGCAGGGAAAAAAGGTTTTGTTTGAAGGAGCCCAGGGAACCCTTTTAGATATCGATCATGGTACCTATCCCTATGTAACCTCGTCACACCCTATATCTGGAGGAGCCTGTGTAGGAGCCGGAATTGGGCCTACTCAGATAAGCAAGGTACTGGGGGTGGCCAAGGCTTATACTACCAGAGTAGGAGAGGGACCTTTTCCTACTGAACTCATGGACCAAACCGGAGATTTACTCCGGGAAAAAGGGGCTGAATTTGGAACCACCACCGGCCGACCCCGGAGATGCGGGTGGTTGGATACGGTAATCCTTCGCTATGCTACCAGAGTAAATGGCATGACGGACATGGCTATTACCAAGCTGGATGTATTAGATGGTTTTGAAAAACTGAAAATTTGTGTAGCCTATCGCTATAAAGATAAATTACTATATGAATTTCCTGAGACGTTAAGCATACTTGAACAATGCGTACCGGAATACATTGAGATGCCGGGCTGGCAGGAGGATATAAGCAGTATCACCAGATTCGAAGATTTGCCAGCCAATGCTAAGGCTTATCTTAATAAAATTGAAGAGATCACGGGAGTAAAACAGTGCCTGATTGCTGTGGGAGCTAAGAGAAGCCAGACCATAGTAAACTGTGACCTGTTCGAATAAGCATACCAAAATGGGCGCATAACTCAGCGGGAGAGTGCCACCTTCACACGGTGGAAGTCGCAGGTTCGAAACCTGCTGCGCCCACCATAAGCAATTCAGTAATAGCGGGGCTTTGAGACCCCGCTATTTGTTATGCAAGTGGGGACGGTTCTTGACTTGCATAACTATTATTAGAGTTGTTAAGGAATCGCTAAAAGACTTGACTTGCTATACTATTGAGCCGAGCACCCGAGCGGTTTTTTGTTCGGTGCAGCAGCTAGCTTTAATACGTACAGTTCGCAAATCCATCCCATATTTTTAACGAATACAGCGAGATTCAGAGGAAACTACTGTCCATAGAATTCTACATTAAAGTCATTAAGAATTCTCCCAAAACATACAAATGTTTCAAAGATAAAATAGAAATTAAAATGGTGCTCTGCAAATTCAACCAGCTTAAATCCAGCGATTTTGTAACGTATCTGGTGGAAGTCGCGGGTTCGAAACCTGCTGCGCCCACCGGATATAGGTAAATTGTAAAACGAAGTGTCGTTTATAGAAAAAAGAGAGTCCCACAGGGACC
>JAENYG010000061.1 GCA_016841875.1 Syntrophomonas sp. | reverse complement strand
ATGCTAAAGGGCACCAAAAGAAATGTGGAGAGTGAAGAATCAAAAAACGAGGTGGTCGGGTAAGTGCGGAGGAACTCTTTACCCGACTCCTTTATTATGGGACGGTACAATTGAATCGCCGGGAAGAAGAAGTCTGGCTGATGCCTATAGGTTATTTGATGGATTTGTTCGAATGTCATAAGCAGTTTATTGGTATCTCAAAAATGAGAAAGGAATATTTCATTGACGACGTGATTCCTGCAGGTATTTAAGTTTATGCCCAAGGCTAATGCAAAATTTAATGTAACATTAGGTAGCCCCCTGAACCCAAAAGGCCACCGGAGGGCAAACTGGAACAAGGAATTAAATTTAAAATGTTAGCTGTTATTAAGGCTAATCCTCATTTGTTATGGCTATTTGTTTTTTGGTCAATTCTGAAATATACTCAATACTTTTTTCTTCCAAAAGATTAAAGTTACAACAGGTATAGTTTAAAGGGTGATTGCTATTAGTACCTATTTTGTAGACTTGGTTTGCTTTTTGATAAACGTCATTAAACTTTTGGTTGCAATATTTTATTTCAGCATTCAATAAGTCTTGGTATGTTGGGGGTTCTTTTGAAAAATCTTTTAATGTAAGGACTTCAGGATACGCGGGGATCATGAAACTAAAACGGATAGAGCTTATAGGTCTATTCTTATCATAAATTATAAAATTTGTTTTTTGTTTGGTCTTTAAAGAGGTAACTGGGGCAAAATAATTAAAATTATTAATTGATAAAACAATGCCGCAAAAAAATTTATTGAAAGTGCTGTATTGAATGTTAGGTACTTGTTTATCAAATTGTTTTAGATACTTTATGTAGTTAATATCAATATCATAAAATTTAAGCTTAGTTGACATAAAGAAACCCCCATACAAATAATTAAGGTTAGAGAATTTCTCTAACCTTAATGCATTAAACCTCGCATAGTTAAGGACAGCGAATCATCCTGCATTAAACCTCGCTTATTTAAGGGCAGCGAATCTCCCTGCATTAAACCTCGCTTATTTGAGGGCAGCGAATCTCCCTGCATTAAACCTTGTGTTTACATTATATGCAAAACAAAGGAATTAGTCAACGAGAACAGCGTAATAAACATATGTAAAAATTATTTAAAATAAAAGATTCAATAAATATTTTGCAAGACATTCTATCCAGGGTGTCTTTTTTCAAGCCTACATGGGAGGAGGTGAGCTTAATGGCAGATTCTTTTGGGCTCAAAATCGGCATCGAAGGAGAAAGGGAGTTCAAAAATGCCTTAAAAGAAATTAACCAGAGTTTTAAGGTGCTAGGCTCGGAAATGAATCTGGTTACATCCCAGTTTGATAAACAGGATAAATCCATTCAGGCAATAACAGCCAGAAACAATGTACTAAATAAAGAGATTGAAGCACAGAAGGAAAAAATCAGCACCTTGGAAGCTGCTCTAAAAAACGCCTCCGATTCCTTTGGTGAAACAGATCGCAGAACCCAGAACTGGGCTACCCAGCTTAATAACGCCAAAGCAGAACTTAACAATATGGAACGAGAGTTGGAGGAGTCCGCCGCCGATGCGGATAAACTTGGCAATGAACTGGAGGAAACAGGTAAATCTGCAGATGGAGCTGGAGGTAGGTTTGAGAAACTAGGCGGGATCTTAAAAGGTGTCGGAGCGGCAATGGGCACAGTAGCCGTCGCAGCCGGTGCCGCTGTGATAAAACTCGGCAAAGAGGTGGTGCAACAGTTCGGTGAGCTGGAGCAGAATCTTGGCGGCTCAGAAGCCGTGTTCGGCAAATATGCTGCGTCAATCCAAAAGACGGGCGAGGAAGCCTACAAGAACCTCGGCGTGTCACAGAGTGAGTATCTGGCTACCGCCAACAAGATGGGGGCCTTATTTCAAGGCTCCGGCATTGAACAGCAAAAAAGCCTTGAATTGACAGAAAAGGCAATGCAGCGGGCGGCAGATATGGCATCTGTGATGGGCATTGATATGCAGATGGCTTTGGATTCTGTTGCGGGAGCAGCCAAGGGCAACTTCACGATGATGGATAACCTTGGCGTTGCGATGAATGCTACCAACATTGAAGCCTACGCCCTCGCCAAGGGCTTAGATTTCACCTGGGCATCTGCTTCAAATGCCGAAAAAGCTGAAGTTGCGATGCAGATGTTCTTTGAAAATACAGAGCAGTATGCGGGCAACTTTGCCAAGGAATCCACCCAGACCATAACCGGCTCGATTGGGTTGATGCAAGCGGCTCTTGGCTCTTTCACAGCTGGATTAGGCAATGCTAATGCTGACATGACAAACCTGACACAGAATCTTGTGGAGGCCTTTCAGGCAGTAGTTAAAAATATTGTGCCTGTCTTAGAGAATATCGTAACAGCTCTCCCAATAGCGATGGATGCGATTTTATCGGCGATTGGCGATCTGCTTCCTACACTGCTTAATACTGTCACGAATTTGTTTAGCCAGGTACTGGAAACAATCTTGAACCTATTTCCGGAACTTATTCCGGCTACAGTGGATGCGGTTATGACGATTGTCGGTGCACTCATTGATAACCTCCCGCTGCTAATCGATGCCGCAGTGCAGCTTATTACCGCGCTTGTGGAAGGCTTGGGTCTTGCTTTGCCGGAACTGGTTCCTGCGGCGATGAGTGCGGTGATAACAATCGTACAAGGGCTGCTTGAGAACATGGATAAATTCATCGAGGCGGCTTTTGCCATAATAACTGGACTGGCGGAAGGGCTTTTAAATGCTCTGCCTCAGCTTATTGAGGCGTTACCTTTAATCATTACTAGCATCATTAATTTTATTACAGGAAATCTGCCCGCAATTATTGGATTAGGCGTTGAACTTACAGTTATGCTTGCGGCTGGATTAATTCAGGCTCTGCCTCAATTAGTCGCAAGCCTGCCGCAGATCGTCGCCGCCATTATAACTGGCATAGGAAAGGCCGCCGTCTCCATAGTGGAGATTGGCAAAAACATCATACAAGGTCTTTGGAGTGGAATTGCATCCATGCTGGGCTGGATCCAAAGTAAAGTAAACAGCATGGTAAGCGGTATTGTCCGCAGTATGAAAGGGGTACTGGGAATCCGCTCACCTTCCAAAGTCTTTGCCGGTATCGGTGAAAACATGGGGCAAGGAATTGGAGAAGGGTTTAGCAGTGCTATGAAAGATGTAGAAAAAGAAATGGCTGGGGCTATTCCTACCGACTTTGATTTAGATATGAATAGTGTAGTCAGCGGCGTAGAAGCCGGTAGCAGCGGAGCAGTCTTTGATGTGACGATTCCTTTAACCATTGACGGGAACATCTTAACCCGAGTCATTGCTCAGCTGCAGTGGAACCAAAATACGGTTACTGTTAGGAACCTGGGAGTAGCCGGAGCTTAAATAACTATAGATTAAAATGGCAGTAGCTAAATTTGAAAGGAAGGCAGCTTGGTATGATCGATATATATGCAGGAAGTACGCTCATTCAAAGTATTAAAAAGGTCATGAATGCCAACTTAAGAGAAACCCTGGATGGGGAATATACCCTGTCTTTTACGGTACTGGCCAAGTCTGCCCTGGCTTTAAAAACCCGGCAGGTAGCCGAGCTAAATGGTCAGTATTTTGAGATTGTGCAGATCAGTAAATCCCTTCAGGGGGATCTACCTATTTGCTCAGTCCTGTGCGAACATGTGTCCTATCTACTTAATCATGAAATGTATAACATCACTGAATTTGATTTTACCGGAGATCCTACCGAAGGATTAACTCAAGTTTTAGTAGGAACCCCATTTACCGCTGGTATCGTAGATTTTACCGATAGTGTTACTATGAAAATCAACCAAAAGGTCTCCCGTAGAGCAGCCCTAATGCAGTATATCGCCATCTTAGGCGGCGAGATTGAATACGACGGTTACCAGATCAATATTAGAAGCCACAGAGGAAGTAGCGAATACCAGCTGGTGATGGATACTAAAAACGTAACCAATGTGGCCGTATCCTATGATTCCCGGGAGAATAGTTCTTCCTATGATATTGCCTTTTTTAAACTGCTGGATTTATCTGTTGGGGATAATGTCCAGATAGTCTTTAACCCTTTAGGGATTAACGTAAAAACCCGGATTATTTCCTTAGAATATAATCCCTTCTATAGATATAACATCCGGGTAGAAGTAGGATCCTACCGGCCCAGTATCTCCGATACCTTTTACCGGATAGAAAGCTCTATTACCGGGGTGAGCCATTCGGTAGATAATGTGCAAAACCAGGTCTATGACCTGCAGGTGTCTTACACCATAGTCAAGGAGCTATCCATAGTTGATAACACCATCAATGTTACCTACGAAGTAGAAAAAGGCGAAAGCCATCAGTACTATGCCGAGTACAGTTTTACCACGGATACTAGCGGTCGGATTACTTCTATTACCTTAGAAGATATATTTTCCGAGCTTTTATTAAAAGAAGTAGCTTCATTAATGGTGGATACTGCTTCCTTTCAAGTAACCTATGTGGATGGCAGTATAGCCAATTATACCTATACTACAGACAGCAGCGGCAGAATCACTGCCATTGAAAAAGTCTAAGGGGGTTAAAGTATGACTTATCATTACAATTTTAATAATACCTTAGCTATCTGGACTGCCTTTGGCGGCCGGGGAAGCATCATTCTTCCCATTCCAGTTCTTAGCTGGAGCAAGAAATATTATAACGACTTTGGCTATACCCAATATGGCAGCGAAAAACAGATTGATGTATATGATAACGGACTTGCCCAAATTGCAGTGTATTATGCCAAAACCCCCTATATGTCCTACTACAACCAAAGTACTGAGCAGTGGACAGTAGTTAGTGTACCCTGGTGGAGCTACGGACAGCCCTATATCCTCTGGGCGGGAGAAGGGGTGTTTTTGGCCTGCATTGTGGGGATGGCCAATATCATCGCTTCCTTTGACGGGATAACCTGGTACAATGCTGGCTATTGTCAAAGCGCTTATAACGACATGACCTGTGGTGCTTATGATCCTTCAACCGAATGCGGTGTAGTATCTTGGTGGTACTATAAGTCTCCCCTTTACTATAGCTACGATTCTTTGGAAGAGCGAACCGCCTGGACATTAGTTGGGGCTGACGGGGTATCGGTACCGGCTTTTAGATATTTAACCATGCATAAAGGATACTTTGTAGGGATTGTAAGTAACAGTAAGGAAATAGCTAGAGCCAGTTCCAGCAGTCCTGGTAGCTGGTCCAATACCATTCAAGAGGACTTAAATGAAACAACTTATATGAACATCCGCTCCATTAATGGAAAACTCTTTGTTATGAAGTATAATTATATATCCAATAAATACCACGTAAAGCTTTGTATGTTAAATGACAGTGCTACCGAAGTAATAGAAACCAATTTATATAATGTGGGAGGCTTAGCTGACAACAATATCCATAACCCCAACAACATCATCTGGATGGCAGATTGGGGTAAATATGCCCTCTTTGCGGAAGAGATGCTCTATGTTTCAGCCGACGGCCTGTACTGGGAAGGAGTAGAGCAACCTGGGCTTAGCGTTGTCGAATCGGATAACTTAGATGGTGCTATTTATGTGCCGGGAGATGGCTTTTATATAAAGGCCACTGGTTATGTGTTCTATGCTCCTTATTAAAGCAAATTAGAAAATTCCAGGGAATAATTACGCCTTAAAAGCTTAGGGCGTTTTTTTATGTAGAAAGCGAGGGAATGAACATGAAAGAAATATGGACCTACATACAAATCGCCATTACTGCCATCGGTGGTTGGCTGGGCTGGTTTTTAGGTGGCCTTGATGGATTCTTATATGCCCTGGTAATCTTTGTGGGCCTGGACTATATTACCGGGGTGATGCTGGCATTCTTGGAAAAAAGGCTATCCAGCGATATAGGGGCTCGGGGAATCTTTAAAAAAGTGATGATTTTTTGCCTGGTGGGCGTGGCCCATATTATTGACAGCAATATTATCGAGGATGGTAGTGTAATTCGAACAGCGGTTATCTTCTTTTATTTATCCAATGAAGGAATCAGTATTGTCGAAAATGCATCGAAGATTGGTCTTCCTATACCGGAAAAACTGAAGAACGTCTTGGCTCAGCTTCGTGAAGGTGGTGAGAGCAAAAAATGAATCTAAGAAAACTCATTCTAACTGAAAATGCCTGCTACAAGGCAGGTAAAACCATTGTGCCAAAAGGCATCATAGTTCATTCCACCGCAGCCAATAACCCCTATCTTAAACGATATGTTGGTCCCGACGATGGTTTGCTCGGTAAAAACCAATACAACAACCACTGGAATCAGGACAGACCCGATGGCAGGCAAGTTTGCCCCCATGCTTTTATTGGGAAGCTGGCTGATGGCTCTATTGCTACTTATCAAACCCTTCCTTGGAATCATCGGGGCTGGCATGCAGGCGGAAGTGCTAATGATACACATATTGGTTTTGAATTCTGCGAGGATAATTTGATTGATGCTTCCTATTTTAATGCGGTCTACAAGGAAGCTATAGAGCTTTGTGTTTATCTTTGCGGGCTTTATGGCTTAAGTGAAGAAAGCATCATCGGCCACAGTGAGGGTTACAAACTTGGCATAGCAAGCAATCACAGGGATCCTGGGCATTGGTTGATCAAGCATGGTAAAAGTATGGATTCATTTAGAGCGGCAGTAAAAGCGGCACTTAATAAAACCGAGAATGAGAGCAGTTTTAGACTTGACGTAGGAGATGTAGTGGAAATTAGAGCTTCGGCAACCAGGTATTTTCCCGGTGGACCATTAATACCTCCTTGGGTTAAAGATACCTATCATGAAGTAACGCAAATAACAGCCAGCGGGAAAGAAGTTTACAAAGACGGTAAATGCTGTGTACTCCTAGGGAAGAAAGTTCATAAACTAACTGGCAGCATATCTGCAGGTATAATGACTTGGGTGGATATCGATGTGCTTAATTTAGTATCTTCCAGATTAAAAGAACCTATAACTACAGATTTAACAAGGAAGTTTTATCGGGTACAGGTTGGTGCCTTTGGCAATCGAGAAAATGCTGAAAAGCTGATAAAAGAGCTGGCCCGGGCTGGATTTAAGGCCTATGTGAAATATGAATAAAGGGGCTCCGAGAGAGTTGGTGTGTTAAGCACATCAGCTCTTTTTTTATCCCTTTTTGGGCCAGTAATGACTTGATAAATACTTGTTTTAGAGGGAATATGTGACATGCAAAAAGCCTTTAAAGCTGCAATATCAAGGGCTTTAGGCGATATATTTTTTTCGCTTTTAAGTTAAATGGTTACTAACCATGATGCGAAAAGCGGGATAAAGAAAGGAGGAGACAAAGTGAGCAATGCGTTGTTAGATGCTGTAGCTACAAATAATATTAATCCAGGCTTAGATCAAA
>JAENYG010000015.1 GCA_016841875.1 Syntrophomonas sp. | reverse complement strand
AGTCACTGTCAGAGTCTGAGTCACTGTCGGAATCGGAGTCACTGTCGGAATCTGAATCGCTGTCGGAGTCCGAATCGCTGTCACTGTCCGAGTCTGCATCGCTGTCTGACTCATCATCGTGATCATAATCATGAATCACACAAGCATAACAAATCTTATCGTTATGATCTGAGTCTTTTCCATCTAAATTCAGGCATGCATATGGTTCTAATGGAACAGTAGTCTTCATTATGACAAGGCCGGTTAATACAAATTTTAAAAATAATTTTCTCCTTTTTTCCTGATTTTTCTCCCAGTTCCTTTGTTTCCAGGATAACTTTTTTGAAAGTTTCTTTGACATACTTATCTCTCCTTTATGTAATTTCCACGACAAAGTACCTCTACACATACATCATAATAAGTCAGAGTCACAATTCAGTTACATCTAAAATTTTTTTACTAATTTTTGAAAATTTTTTTACATTACGAAGCTTTTTTTTCGAATTTAATCTCGAAAGAGAATATTTATGGGAAAAATGCAGTTATATATTGGAAAAGGCCATGTAGTATTTTCCAGAGCTGTCCTATTTATTCTTGCACAGAGTAGGGAAAATTTAAGCTGGCGACTTGGGATAAATTCCTCTATTCCATCGAGCATAGCTTATGCCATTCCCCCCTTTTGCGTTGGTATCTTATTCCGTTTAAATGGATTGATATATGTTAATAATGTGGTTATGAAGAAGAATTCTTTTATATTAGTACTATTAATCTCAGAGCTTTTGATAAGCCAATTATCTTTATTGGCCTTGTTTTATACTGAGAATCCCGCCTATCTGCCGGCATTTGTAATCTCTGCTGCCGGTGCTCTTTATGCTGCCTACAGTTTAAAAAAGATGCATCCCGACTTGCTGCAGAACCCCACTAATCATTATCATTTTGTCTGTATTTCCCAACCAAAATTAATCCCTTTTGAAAAACGACCCTTTAATCCCCGCTGGTAAAAAATACCTCTTTTCGATATTTGTTCTCTTCAATTTTCACTCCAATCCACCCTGTATTTTTCATCTCTTTCTTAATCTACTTTCCTATTTAATATGGTAAAATTTAATCGTCAAAGGTATTTTCAGCAGTTGCAGGAGGGTTGGATAATGGCAGAGCAATGGTACTTGGCAAGAGATGATCAGCAATTCGGTCCCTATACCCTGGAGCAGATGAAGGAATTCGCCAGGGAGGGAAGGCTTTTACCGCAGGATCTGGTATGGAATGAAGGCTTAAGTGAATGGGTGGCGGCATCTAAAATCCCGGAACTCTTTGGAGAGACCAAGAGAACAGCTCCAACTCCAACAATTCACCCTGCTATCAACCATGATGCCAAGGTTGAGGAAAATATAACTGAGTCAGAAAGTAAGCCTGATACAAAAAAACTTCGTCCGCTGCCAATCATTTTAACTGTTGTTATCCTATTAATTTTATCTGCTTCAGCTTACGTTTTAATGAGCAGAGGAATGCCGGTAGGAGGATCTCCGGATCAGGCCTGGAAAAAGCAAGCGGACTACAAGGAACAAAAAAAGGTAATTGATGGTGTAATCAAAGACTATTCCCAGGCCTTGGAAAACCAGAACGTGGATGAGGCGGTCAGTTTTTTTGCTGCTGACCAGCAGGAATTCTACCGTTCCATACTTGCACAGAGTACGGAACTAATGCCTGAAATGGCCCAGGATTTAAAAACAGCCGAGATGACGTTTTTATCCATCGACGAAGGCCTGGAAGAACCAGAATTCAACCGCATTGCTGAATATGAAATACAGTGTGATGACTACACTTTTTCTATATTATTTATGAAAGAACAAGACCGCTGGGTCATTGTTCAGATGTAGCGGGAGGTGATGATATTGAAGCGTCTAATCTCTATTTTATTAACTGGTATATTTATCCTGACTATTATGCCCGGATATGCTCTGGCCTGGGGCCAGCCAGCCCATGAAGCTATGAACCGGGAAGCCATCAATCAGTTCAAGACCCAATTTGGCAGCAGCCCCAAGTTTAAAGATGCGCCTATTGATGAAACTGCTACCTATAAAGGTCCTGCGGTGTCTGGATCTTCGGGGACTGAATATAATCACAAGGAAGTAATTAATCCCGGCAGAACCTTTAGTGAATGGGTCATTACCGGAGGCTTTTCAGCTGATGAGCCCCATGGGTATTCTGGAGTGAAGCATTTTTATGATCCCCTGGCTCTATCCGGCTCTCATGAGCTTACCGATCAGGAAACTTCTCACGGTATTCTTTATACTGCTGTTGATGCGATAACCTGGGCTTTCAACCATCAAGAAAACCCTTATAATTGGCAGAGGGCACTGGAGTATTACAAGCAGTCGATGGAGATCCCAGAAGACGGTTCCTGGACCCCTGCCAGCATACCCAAGGTTAGCTTTCGCGATATCGATATTCCCTGCAGTACTACCGCTGAGGCAAGGAATGCCTATACTGGTAAGGCTTTTCGTGCCCTGGGGGAATGTATGCACATGATCTCTGATATGACACAGCCTGCTCACGTCAGGAATGATTCCCATCCAGTTTGGGAGTCTATTGAGCAATCCATATCGGCGGCCCATGTAACCAGTTATGCTGCTTCGGCGGTAGATAGCCGGGTAAGTTATACCGGCAGCCTGAGAGACACTTTTGTTAATCTGGCCACCTTCACCAACGCTAACTTTTATTCTCAAGATACCATCTATGATTCTACATCAGGTATTAAGCCTAACAACGGAGAAAAGCCTAACCCCAGCCCTCAATTCTCAACCTTAAAAGCCATGACTGATAAATCGACTGGACGCAATGCATATGCGGGCACATTTAATGGTAAGGACGTCCCCCTGGTTCGCCAGACCTATATGAGCTATAAAACCGGTCTGTATTCTGCCTATGAAGTACCGGCAGATTATGCCGATGGCATTAGTGAGGTCTTGATTCCTATCGCGGTTAAGGCCAATGTTAAGATAATTCATAACTTTTTCCCTACCCTGAAACTTTCTATCCTGGTGGAGGAAGATGAAGACTTTGACCCTGGCGAAACCTACCGGCAGTTTGAACTCAACTCTCAACTGGCCCATTATGTAGAAGATGATCCAGAATGGAAAGAAGCAGGTTTGCAGATCTACTATTCCGGACCGGCAGAGCTATTTCGAATAAGAAACGGCAAGGAAGAAAAGATGGCCAATGTTACTTTTAAAGGCGGGTATCTTGACCAGGTGCAGGATCCATTCTCAGACGAGATGGTTCAGGGACCGCTGCTGCTGTTCCTATCTAAAGATGAAGACGAACCCCGAGTAGAGCTGGATGTTAAAGCTACTTATAACGTAGAATACGAAGATAGCGTATTTCTGCGGGTTAAAGCCGGGGGCAGGATCATGGAAAGCAACCAATTCACTTTCCAGAAGGACCCGGCTGAAATCAAACTGGTCCCTGATAAATACCAAGCCCAGCCTGATAACAAAGTAAAAATCACCGCCGAGGTCAAGAACAGCCCGAAAAAACCGGTTTTCCTTTGGGATTTCGGTGACGGAACGGATGAAGCTGAAACTACTAAGCCGGAAGCAGAACATATTTATGAGGAAGAAGGAGATTATGATATAAGTGTTACCCTGCTGGATGGCAAAACAGATAAGGAACTGGCCGAGGCTGAAGGAACAGCGGAAATTAAAATACTTGATTTAGCCGGTACCTGGAATTTGACCTTTAATATCGAAGGGTCCAAAGCCCAGGAACTGATCGGCGGAATGGCTGAGAAAATGCTGGTCAAGATATTTGGAGAAGGTGCCGACCAGGCAGTTGAATACAGCAGCTTGAAGGGAGAGTCCATTTATGCCCAGATGATCTTAACTCCTTCGGATAAGGCCAATGTTTTTACCGGTTCGTTAAACTTTACCGGTTCAACCAATCCCTCCGCTATCGATGCATCAGGATGGCCCAGCTATGTTGAATGTACCCTTACCGATAATAAGCTGGCCATTACAACCGATTCAGTAGAGGGATTCGCTTTCATCATGGACGGGGTAATGCAGAATGAAAACTACCTTAATGGTAACTTTAAATTTGGAAACAGTACTACCGAGGTGATACACGGGAACTGGGAAGCCAAACGATAAAATGCGACAGGGGACGGTTCTCGATCTGTCGCATTTTATGCCCTGTATATAATGTCTTTGCTGATGCCAAGAAGCCTTGACAATTCTCTGACTGACAGCGAGGATTGCTCCTTGACCGCTCTTAGTATTTGATTCCTTTTTTTCTTATCCTCTAAGTATCTTATTTGATCCAGGTTATATCCATGGCTTTTTAATAATTCCTCTAATTTCCACACCGGATTTAGTACCGGTTTTTCCGGCTTTTCAACCTTATTATCCGTATCAATAAATTTCTCTTCTGAGGTTTGATTTGTGTATTCCTTAAAAAACCCTATGGCAGTAGCTTCATCTTCTGAGAGTATGCTCAATAGTATTTCAGTGTTTACCTTTTCTGATGCCTTCCCCGTCTTTACATAATCATGATAGCTGCTCCATGGATAATCTACTACTGTTTCCACTATTCCTGCCTGCACGGGATTGTTGTGAATATACCTGGCAGCTGCTATCAGGTAGCTATCATCCTCAATGGCTTCACTCCTAAAACGATCCTGAAATACATGCCCTACTCGGTGATATTTTTTGTTAAAGTAATAAGCATAACTCACACCGATTCTCTTCAATGATTTTTCTATAGTGTCTTTTCCCTCTTTCATTATTAGATGAACATGGTTGCCCATCAGGCAATAGGCCAGGATTTCATACTCCCCTTCTTTTTTCATCCTATATATTGTTTCCAGTAACCTGTTTCTGTCATTATCATCAAGAAATATCGGCATTCGATTAATACCCCTTAACATGATATGGTACACTTGGCTGCCGCTCTTTATTCTTGCATATCTAGGCATTTTTACCACCTTATGTTATTTTTAGTTCTATTATACAATGTACGCAACTTGAAAGCATCACTTCCCTCGGCGATAAAAAGCCACGTAGAATACGTGGCTTTCATCAACTATATAAAATGCGACAGATCGAGAACCGTCCCCTGTCGCATTATATCGATTATTTAATAATATTTATTTTTCTTTCTCTTCTTTTTCCTGCCGGGCTTTTTCGATGATCTTGTCCGCATTCTGAGCCGGTACTTCCTCATAATGTGAATATTCCATGGTAAATTTGCCCCGACCCTGGGTCATGGATTTTAAGTCTATAGTATATCTTGCCATTTCAGCCAGGGGGACCTGTGCTTTGATAAGCTGTTTTCTACCAACCGGTTCCATACCTTGAACCCGCCCCCTCTTGCTGTTCAAGTCGCCAATGATGTCGCCCATGAAGGATTCAGGAATAACGATTTCTACATTCATAATCGGTTCCAATAGAACCGGTTTGGCTCCCTCCAGGCCCTTCCGGAAAGCCAGCCTGGCTGCCATCTTGAAGGCCATTTCAGAGGAGTCTACCGAATGGTAGGACCCATCAAACAAAGTAGCTTTTAAACTGGTTACCGGGTAACCAGCCAGTACTCCTTCGTCCAGAGCCTCCATCAGTCCTTTTTCTACCGCCGGGAAATACTGACGTGGAACTGATCCGCCAAAAACTTGTTCGCCAAATTCGAAATCACCTTCAGCCAAAGGTTCAAAACGGATTTTAACATGCCCATATTGTCCATGTCCACCGCTCTGTTTTTTATGTTTGCCTTCTGCTTCGATGGTAGCTCTTATAGTTTCACGATAAGGTATTTTCATGTCTTTACTGATTACATCTACCCCGAATTTGCTTTTTAATTTTTCTATTAGAATATCTACATGGGTATCTCCCATTGATTTTAAGAGGGTCTGCTTAGTCTCAGTATTCTTTTCGATTATTATGGTGGGGTCTTCTTCTTTTATTCTCTGCAGAGCGCCGCTCAGTTTATCTTCGTCGCCTTTGCTCTTGGGCTCGATAGCCATGTTGAGGGTAGGCTGCGGGAATTCGATAGGATCCATGGATACCGGGTTCGACTTCTGGCAAAGGGTATCACCGGTGGCAGTTGTATTCAGTTTGGCTACGGCGGCAATATCCCCGGTGTTAAGCTCGGGAACTGCCGATTGTTCTTTGCCGGTCATCACCAGCAGCTGTGCAATTCTCTCATCTTTTTCTTTGCTGGCATTATAATACGAATTATCCGCTTTCATGGTACCAGTAAATACCCGGAACATATTAAGACGGCCTATATATGGGTCTGCAATAGTTTTGAAGACCTGTATGGCCAGCTTGGACTGATCCATTTCCTTGTATAAGGGGTTGTCTTCCGGAGTGGCGGCACAATCTACTACAAAATCCATGAATGGCTGGATGCCTATATTTTTGACTGCTGAGCCACAGAATACAAAGACTGCTGAGCCAGAAGCGGCAGCTTTCTTTATCCCAGTCAGAATTTCTGCGTCAGTTAATTCTTCACCTTCCAGATATTTGGCCAGCAGATCGTCATCTGCTTCTGCTGCAGCTTCAATAAGCTGTTCTTTGTAAAGTTCTACGTCATCCATCATATCAGCAGGTATTTCACCCTCGGTCATTTTCCCGCTGCCTTCTTCAAAGGTGTAGGCTTTCATTTTGACCAGGTCCACAACTCCTTTGAAACTGCTTTCTGAACCTATTGGAATCTGGACTGGAACTACCACATCAGAAAAGGTGTCTTTCAACTGATCCAGCACCTTGAAAAAATCCGCATTTTCCCGATCCATTTTATTCACAAATACCAGTTTGGGCATATCGGGGAAATCTTCCCAGACAACCTCGGTCTGAACTTCTACCCCGGCATTGGCCGATAGAATCATAACTAGAGTATCTGCCACTCTAGCTGCTCCGATAACTTCAAAGTAGAAATCCGCAAAACCAGGCGTGTCCAAAACATTTATTTTATGGTCCCTGTACTCACAGGGTACCAGAGATGTGCTGATAGTAATCTTCTTCTTTACTTCTTCTGGCAAAAAATCTGCTACTGTATTTCCATCATCTACCTTCCCCAATCTCGTGGTAGCCCCGGTATTATAGAGCATAGCTTCTGCCAGTGAAGTCTTACCTGTTCCTCCGTGACCAACAAGAGCTATGTTGCGAATTTTACTCGTAGGGTAAACCTTCATCAAACGACCTCCTCACAATATACTGTAACTGTAAAAATGGTACTATATATTCATCCAAGTAGCAAAATTTTTTTACAATATTATCTGTTCCGGTTGTTCATAACGAAAAATATCCAGTATAAAAGCAAAGCTGCTATTAGAAACAATATTAACTGATATATCATAACTCCTTTAAAGGCATCTACTATCAGGGTGAAGACTATCCCCAAAGCCAGCGGAAATAGTATAACCTTGGTCCAGGGACGGTCCGGGTAATTTGGTTCAGCTTTCTTCTTCTGTAGATAGGACCAGTTAGTTATGAGAAAGAATATCACTGTATTTATTATCAGGCTTATTACAATCATGCCTTATCTCCATCAAAAAAATCTAAATAACGGCGAAAGACATGCTTATACTCTTCAATCAATACATAATCGGTAAGATCCAAATGTATGGGAGTAATACTGATGTAATTTTCCTCGACAGCCAGAACATCACTATCTTTTTCCTGTTCTTCATTTCTTACGCCTCCTCCCAGCCAGTAATAAGTATTACCATGGGGATCCTGGCGTTCTTCAAAAAGATTATCATAATTCCTTACTCCCAGCCTGGTTATACGAATGCCTTTGATCTCTTTAGGAGGAAGGGGAGGAATATTTATATTTACCACTGTTTTCTGATCTATACCATGTCTCATGACAGTTTTAATAAAGCTACGGGTAAACCGCGCCGGGAAATCAAAATCCATGTTATCCTTATATGAGTTTAAGGAAACTGCGATGGAAGGCACGCCCATGATTACGCCCTCGGCAGCAGCAGAAACTGTACCCGAGTAAAGTACGTCCGTACCCAGATTGGGGCCATGGTTTATCCCGGAGACTACCAGGTCAATTTTTTCCGCCAGCAGTTTCCCCACCGCCAGTTTCACACAATCTACCGGGGTTCCTCTTACAATCCAGGCAGCTTTAACCCCATCTATTTCTATCCTCTGGGTTATGATAGGTTCAAAAACCGTTATAGAATGACCGGTACCGCTTCTTTCCCGGTCAGGGGCTACTAGATATAAATCGCCGAGGGTGCTGAGTTCTTTTACCAGAGCTCTTATCCCCCCGGCATTGATTCCATCATCATTGGTTAGCAGGATTTTCATTCCCAGGCAACCTCCAGTTCGATAATTTTCACCCATTGGATGGCCCTCAGTGCTTTTTGTCTTCCCGTGAATGGTTTCACTCTACCTGAACTATTATTGCTGGAAAATCTAGGTGATATCCAAAAGACTGCCTATTCAAAGGTAACACTGCGCTCCATGAGCGTCATATGGTTTATAGGCCAGTAGATGAGAAACGCTTTCCCTTTAAGATGATCCTTGGTTAACCAGGCATTCCACCTGTGACTGTCAAAGCTGGCATTCCGGTTATCCCCCATTACGAATAGGGCGTCATCAGGAACCGTAACCGGACCGAATTCGTAATCCAGCGGTTCATATATATAAGGCTCAGAAAGAGCTTTTCCATTCACGTATACCTGGGCATTTTTAACTTCCACCGTATCTCCGGGCAGGCCAATTACCCTCTTTATATAATCTTCTTTACTATTCAGTATATCCGGTGGATCAAAAACTACTACGTCACCTCGTTCAGGTTCCTTGAAAAAGTATATGAATTTATTAACCATAACCCGATCCTGAAGTTGAATCGTGGGTAACATAGACCCGGTAGGTATGATTCTCCCTTCTACTACAAAAGTTCTTAATATCATGGCCAGAACAAAAGCTATGACTATAATACTTATGACTTCCTTAAAAAAGCTTTTTATTTCTTCACTCATTTATCGCCACTCCTAAAACTCGTAAATATTAATAATCATTTCGTTAGATTCTTTGTTTTTCTTAAGCCCGAACATCACCTTTTTATCTTTGAGGCTGCGATTCAAGAAGTCGATCACATAGACCAGGTCGGGATTAACAGCAAAACTCTTGGTGGCTATAAGATCAAGCTTACCTGCTTTACCTTCTTCAGTATCATTATCCATAAATTATACTACTTCTCCTTCCCCTGTATTATTTTAATTTATGAACCTTTTGTTTACAAGTCGATTAATTAATACCATTTATTATATGTACCGAGATTCAAGATAAATGCCGATATACATAACATATACTACATGAAAAACTTTGGTTTTGCACCTGCCCGGCAGGGTATTATTGAATATACTACAAATCAATGTTAAAATAGGTTAAATAACTATTAGTCTGTCATTTTTTAAGTTTTTTTGTCTATTTACTGCATTATTCTTTTATTTCAACCCTTTTTTATCACGGAATCTTTACTCCAGAGATGTATAACTACCTGTCAAAAAATTTATTACTAACTTAGTTTTATAATAAAATTGCTTACCATTAAGGTTTTTATTACTAACCTCATCATACTTGATGCTATTAATAAGAATTTGTTTCCGCAGTGTCGTGTACGTATTGTAAGAAAGAGTGGATTCTTTATTTGAGCAGCATGACAGCAATTTCGGGAGCAAATATCTAGATGCTTAACTTATTTTTTTCTTCATTGGAGGTGATAAGAAACACTGATCGAAGTTTTTGGGACCAGGGTTGGTCAGCATCACTGGTCAATTGGCATATAATGCGGTCAATTTCAAGAATATCGGTGATGTGCAAGATTCATAAATAGAGGGGGAAATGTTTAATGAGTAATGTGTTGGAACAATACAAGAATAAGCTGATTACCGCTGAAGCAGCTGCCAAGTTGGTTAAATCAGGTGACTGGATACAGTATGGGGAATTCGTTCAGCAGCCGTTAGAAATTGACGCTGCACTGGCAGCACGCAAAGATGAACTAAAAGATGTAAAAATTCGTATGGTCACCATGACCTTTATGCCCCAAGTCTGCCAGGTAGACCCCAAGAGAGAATCGTTCTGTATGAATGACTGGCATTTTTCCGGGGTATCCCGGAAGCTGCAGGAAGCAGATCTATGTAATTACATTTCTCTAACTTACCATGAAGGCCCTGAACATTATTTCAGGGGATATGACCCGGTAGATGTATGCTTCCAGCCGGTTACCGCCATGGATAAAAACGGATATTTTAATATCAGTACCTCTAATTCAATCTCTACTGCCGTAATGGACGTGGCAAAAATCAAGGTTCTCTATGTAAATACCTCGGCTCCCTGGTGCTGCGGTGGAAATGGCGAGATCATACATATCTCTGATGTAGATTATGTGGTTGAAAGCCAGGCTAATCCTCCACTGGCACAAGTCCCGGGGGTTCCTGCCAGTGATATCGATAAAAAAATTGCCGAATTGATAATGGCGGAAATGCATGATGGAGATTGCATCCAGCTTGGTATCGGCGGTATGCCTAACGCAGTTGGAGCTATGATCGCTCAGTCTGACCTTAAAGACCTGGGAGTACATACCGAAATGCTGGTTGACTCTTTTGTAGATATGTATGATGCCGGCAAACTTTCCGGCAAGAAGAAACAGCTTGATAAAGGCAAGATGGCCTATACTTTTGCTATGGGCACCAATAAACTTTATGAGTTCCTGGATCATAACCCGGTGGCTGCTAGTTATCCGGTTAATTACACTAATAACCCGTTCGTTATCGGCCAAAATGATAATATGGTCTGCATCAATAATGCTATTGAAGTAGACCTTTTCGGCCAGGTGGCATCAGAGGCCTCGATGGGACGACATATTTCTGGAACCGGTGGTCAATTTGACTTCATATTCGGTTCGTATAAATCTAAAGGCGGCCGCGGTTATGTGGCATTGACCTCTACCGTCAAGGGCAAAGATGGCCAGTTGCAATCCCGCATCGTACCCGGACTGCTGCCTGGAACCATCGTTACTGTACCGCGTTCTATGGCCTTTTATATCGTTACCGAATATGGGATGTACAACCAGAAAGGTCAGAGTAGCTGGGAACGGGCGGAAGGGCTCATTAATATTGCCCACCCGCAGTTTAGGGATGAACTCATTAAAGAGGCAGAGAAGTTTAAGATTTGGAGAAGGACTAATAAAATACAGTAGCTTCCTTTTTTCGAAAGCCAAGAAGACCGCTGCAAGGCGGTCTTCTTAGCTTCTGCGACAGGGGACGGTTCTCGACTTGTCGCATTTAGTGCTTAATACCATACTTGCTGGCTTTACGAGAAATGGTGGAAGCGTCTACTTCTAGTATGTTGGCAGCTTTGCCGCATGAATTGGCTATAGCAAAGGTTTTCTCCAGCAATTGCTTTTCAACATTTTCCACTGCATCTTTTAGCGGAATGATCTTATTGACGCTGACCGCCTGGTCCGTGCTGCGTCCTGCCCCATATCCAGACGATATGATGAATTCTGGAAGATGCTGGGGAGTTAAGATTTCACAACTGCTGGTTACTACCAATCTCTCCATAAGGTTTTCCAGCTGTCTAATATTACCCGGCCAGTCATGTTTTATCAGTATATCTATTAAGGTCGAATCCACACTCTTGGTCAAGTTATAACGACGATTGAAATTATCTATGAAATGTTTTATCAACAGCGGTATCTCTTCTCTTCTCTCTCGTAAAGGAGGCACCATAATCGGGACCACATTCAACCGATAATAAAGATCTTCACGGAACTCACCATTATCAACCATGGCCGCTAAATCTTTGTTGGTGACAGCAATAATACGAACATTTATCTTTACTGGTTCAGTTCCCCCTACTCGTATTATTTCTCGTTCCTGTAAAGCCCGCAGCAGTTTGACCTGCAGATAAATCGGTATATCACCCACTTCATCCAGCAATAGAGTTCCCTTATTAGCAACCTCGAACAAGCCTGGTTTACCTTCTTTTCTGGCCCCGGTAAAAGCACCGGCATCATATCCAAATAATTCGGACTCTATTAGATTTTCCGGTATAGCGGCACAGTTTACTTTGACAAACGGTCCATCCTTGCGAGCACTGTTCTTCTTGATAATTTCTGCTATAACCTCTTTACCCACTCCAGATTCACCAGAAAGCAGTACCGTAGAATCTACCTCCGCTACCTTTACAGCTTGATATACGATCCTTTCCATTTCTTTGTTTTTGAATACCAGTTCCCCTGATTCTTTGATTTTGATCTGCTTGACCTGAAACTCGAAATGCTGCTTGAGCCCTTCCATCTGTTCCAGTTTTTGTTTAAGCATATTTAATTCACTTATATCTCGCACATTAGTGATCACTCGATATATTTTGCCTTTTTCATCAAATATGGGAGTAGCACTTACCAGCAGTGTTCTGCCGGTAATAGTTGCCAGGGTGGTTGTTGCCGGAGCTTTAGTTTCCATAGAAATAAGAGTAGCCGATCGAGATAATATTCCATCATCAACCAGTTGCTGCATACTCTTATGGAGAAATGCTGCTTCCTCCAGTCCTGTTACGCGTTTAATGGCTTTATTGGTGCGTATGGTGATAGCATTTTCATCAGTTATATAAAGTCCATCAAATGAAGAATCAATCAGAGCATCCATTTCTGCATTCAGCGCTTTTACATATTCCAGTTCTCGGGATATTGCTTCAACTTCACTCAGATCATGCAAAACCGCAACCGCACCCGTGATTTCCCCATTGGCTATAATCGGTGCCCGGTTGGTAATAGTGGGCTTGTTCCCCACCTTCAATTTTATCCCAAATTCCCTGCGGCCGGTTTTTATTACACTTAAGAGATTGCTCTCGGGTATAATGTTACTCAAGAACCTTCCTAATACTTCGCTGGCTTTTTGATTGCTCATCTTTTCCATCGCCCGGTTCCAGATATTGATATACCCTTCTTTATCTATAGCCACGATCGGATTATAGGCAGAATTAATAACCGTTTCCATCTGTCCGGAAATTTCAGCAACTATTTCGCTCAAAGCGATCATTATATCTGATTTGGTGATAATCCCTACCAGTTGGCCGCTTTCGTCTACCACTGGATAGCGGCCAGTTCCGGAAATATCAACATTGAGTATTTCCTCCTCAGGACTTATGCTCCTAACTCTCCTGGTCATATAGTCTTTTACCGGCCGCTTCAGATCGTCTCTTGCGTGCATAGCTCTAATAAGATGGGTTTTCGTAAATAGACCAATCATTATCTTACCGTCTACTACTGGAGCCCCATCAATTTTATTTTCCAGGAAAAGTTCTGCAGCGTCATAAAGAGTAGTGTTTAGATCAAGGACTATAACGTCCTTGTTCATAAAATTACCGACTATCATTCCCTAACCCCCCCATTGGAAATAGTACCTGCAGGCGCAGGCCGCCGGTGTATATGTAGCCCCCATAATTTAAAGTATGTCAAAAAATCTTCCTCATGGCAATTACTTTCGAGGTCACCTATGTGTTCGCTTTCGCTATGGCCCGGGTACTACTCACTCACCGTCCCAAAGATGGCTTTGTCATTAGACTCTACAGGATCAATTTCTTTCCCCTCTGCTAACCAAGCTACAGGGATTCTGCTTGTTTCCCGGCCGGTCGCTAAAAACAATTTGGTGCTTCCAGGGAGAAAACTGATCTATTTCACTATTCTAGAATACTGTTCCCTGGTTATGAAGTAAAACACGCCGTACACCAAAGCATATAAGCCGTACATCACAGTTGAACAACCCAGTACAGTAACATAAGAGTTGCCAACAGATATCATGTTGGAAAACACTATAGTATCCGCTGCCTTCATAGCAAATATAGAATGAATTATACCTACTGCCAGCGGTATAAAAAAGACCGGTAGTAACCTACTGCTTATTACTCTTTTCTCTAATAAATCATCCATACCGATTTTTCTGAGCATTTTATACTGATGTCGTTCCTCTTCAGCTGCCATAACCTGCTTGAAATATAAGAGACTGGCAGTCATCAATATGAACACCGCACTCATAAAAAATCCAATAAAACATATGAGCCCAAATACCTGCAGGCTTTCATCGAAATTACTATATGCTGTTCTGAAATTCCCGGTTTTACCGCTGAGAATAATGCTTAAATCATGGTTCAGTTCTGCTGAGCGTAAAGGATTATCATATGTAAACACTGTTACTTCATCATAAGGTGTCCCGCCATTGTCACTATCCTTAATATCTCCGCGTTTTATAAGGGCATCAAAATCGTTATCATTAATAACAATAGTATGAATCGCACCAAAACTCACAAAATTGGCCCGTAATATAGAAGTCACTGTTATTTTTCGATCAGAAAAAGCGAGTTCCTGCCCGTTTATTTCTTGGGCAATATCATCAGTCATAAAAGGATAAATATACAGTGCTTGTCCTGATTTGATGTCAACAGGCTTATTATTAGTTCTGGATATCGTCACCAGTTTATTATAAACAGATTGAGAGTAAACCCGGAAATAGTCCGTCTCACTTGATATGCGTTCTGCTCCTTTTACAATAAAGGTTTCCATCTGGGGTTTACAGGTGTACCGCTGGGTTGTAAATTCCTGAATGATACGAGTATTATGGGTATCAAAAGCCTTTTCGATATCACCTAAGAGCTCATCCTGCCCACCATAGAAGTACATATCGTATCCTATAACTTCATAGGTATTTTTTTCAGTATTGCTGTATAAGGTATATCCGGTAGCAATACCGGTTGTGGCAACTGCAGAGAGTACAGCAATAGTTGCCATCACAGCTCCGATAGTTCTCATCCGGTGTGAAAAAGCAGAAATAGATATGAGATTTGCCGCTTTGTAATAGCGTCCTTTTTTCTTTTTTATAAAATTTAATATTACGGCCAGACCTTCCCAGAAGAACAGATATGTCCCCAATATGACCAGTACCAGAACCGGGATAGAGGCTGGAACAACAACTGCCGGCTCAGGACTTGAGGCTAAATAATAACCTGTACCGACTAATGCCAGGGATATAAGTAACACAATCAGAGAACCCTTCGATCTTCCTTCCGCTACCTTCTCCGCCTTGAATAGATCTACCAGTTCGAATTTGCTGATAACTCTTAGTCCTGATAAACCCATAACGCCAAACACAGCTGTGAATATTATGGCGGTGATATAGATGGAGTGGGGGTCTATCGTGAAGGCCAGTTCTCCGGTAAAAGACGCCAGGGAAATATCCAGCAGGATCATAGCGATGAGTTTGGAAAAAAAGATTCCTGCTCCTATTCCGATGACAAGTGCTGCAAAACCTACGATCATGGTTTCCATAAACAGCAGTTGACCGATTTTGGCGTTAGTCATCCCCAATAATGAGTAGGTTGAAATCTCCTTTTTTCTCGCCTTTATAAAGCTATTATTTGAACTTAGTAAAAAAAACAGGACAAACACCATGATAACAATCCCGAATCCGGTTAATAGTGATTGATACCGGTCATCATAAGTGAATGCCATTTTAACATATTCATTATGCATAAGTGCCAGAAACGAATAGGCGGTAAATACACTGAAGCTGAGTGAAAAGAAGTACATCTTATACTTGTCAAAATTTCTCTTTATATTACGCCAGGCTAATATGAATAGATTCATTTTTCTTCACCCCCAAGAACGCTCATAACGTCTATAATGGAGTTGAAAAATTCTTTCTTGCTTTCCCCGGCATGGAGCTGGTTGTAGATCTCGCCATCTCGTATGAATAGAATCCTCCGACAATAACTGGCAGCAAATGCATCATGGGTTACCATGATTATAGTAGCTTTATGTTCTGTGTTAATGAAAGTTAAAAGCTCAAGTAAGTCTTTCCCGGACTTTGAGTCCAGATTTCCGGTTGGTTCATCGGCAAGTATTATTTTGGGATTGCTTATCAGTGCCCGGCATGCAGCAGCACGTTGCTGTTCACCACCGGATACTTCATAGGAATATTTGTCAAGCACACTGACAATACCTAAGTCATTAGCTATAGTATTGACCTTTTCTTCCATAACCTCGGCCTTGTAACCAGATAAGGCAAGAGGGAGTATTATATTCTCTCTTATCGTCATAGTCTCCAGCAGGTTATAGTCTTGAAATATAAAGCCAATATTCTCCATTCGATGCCTGGCCAGCTGTTTTTGATCAAGGCTGCTAATATCTTTGCCAGCTATGAACAATCTGCCGTTTGTAGCTTTGTCAATACTGCCTAATATGTTTAGCAATGTTGTTTTCCCAGAACCGGAAGCACCCATAACTCCAATAAATTCGCCTTCGTTCACCGTAAAGCTTATACTTTTTAATGCCATATATTGCTTGCTGCTTTTCTGAGATCCGTAGATTTTCGATAGGTTTTGTGTTTTCAATATCTCCATTTGTTTTAATCCTTTCCTCTTATTATTTGATGATTGATATGATTAATCATATCTCGAATAAACTAATGGAAAAATCGAATCACCTTACAATAGCGGCTTTTTATCTTACATTTTTGTAACATTGTATACAGTTTTATTATCATTAAAAAAACTCATTTCAAACTGCGCAAACTGGCCAGGTTCAGACTCAACAAGCAATTCATGTCCGAGTTTATCGCTAAGTTTCTTAGCAAGATACATACCATATCCGGTTGCCTTCATGCCATTTCTGTCAATTGATGATGTATATCCTTCAGCAAATATCTGTCCTATATCCCTTTGTAGTATCCCAGCTCCACTATTTCTTATCGATATGGTAGTTTTCTTATCATCCTTACTCGTACAAATCGCGATATCTCCCTTTTCTGGAGTATACTTGACCGCATTAGAAAGTATCTGAGAGATGATATAAGCGCTCCATTTTTCATCGGTTAAAACCAGATAATCATCCCCTTCCATTGATATGTTAATTTTTTTGTAACTAAAGAAATTCGAATATTCTTTGAGTACATCCCCAATCAATTTCTTAGTTCTTACTCTTGATATCCTGTAATCATGATAAAAAGTGTTAGATTTAATGTTATATAAGATGGTTTGAGTACCCTGCTGTATTTTTGAGATCTCGGTATCCACCTTTTGATAAAATTCCTGCGGTAAATCGCTGTCATAGCTTTCCAGTATTAAGCGTAAGGCAGAAATAGGCACCTTTATATCATGGGTCCATTTCGTTACAAACTCTAAATCCTCTGATGATTTTGTTTGCACCTCTGCTTTATGTTTTTCATAGGCCAGGGATATAGCATGGACGCACTTTGCATATTCATTATCTATTGGGTAAAAAAATTCATCTATGATATCTGAGGGAGCATTAAGCTCGCAGAATTTCTTAAACTTATTGGTGCGTAAATTCATAATACTATAATCAATTACAAGGAAAGCGACAAAAAGTAGACCTAGTCCAGTCGTTATATAGGTGGCATTTGAGGTAGTAATGCTGAGATCAGTATCCAATTTATATACAGCAAATGCAAAGCCAAAACTTACTGCACTAAAAATTAATGTAAGCCATTTTTCCTTGAGATAATCTACTAAAGTCATATCAATTTATACCCTTCGCCCTTTACCGTTTCAACATAATCACTAAGTCCGATGCTGTTTAATTTCCTGCGTAAGCGATTGACATTTACAGTCAGGGTATTATCATCCACAAAGCTTTCATCGTCCCATAAAGCTTTTATCAAACGGGTTCGAGTAACCGTTTTACCTTCATTTCTCATGAGCATAGTTAAAATCTTACATTCATTTTGAGTCAGACTGACCTCATTATTCTGATAAAAAATGCGTGAAATCTCGATGTTAAGTATCATATTTTTATGTGCTATTATGTTCAAAGTTTGATCACTGTACGAATACGCTCTGCGCAATGCTGCCTGTACTTTAGCTATAAGCAGATCCAGGGAAAATGGTTTTTCCAGGTAATCATCACCGCCCTGGCTTATTGCTCGTATCTTATCTCCATCAGTATCCCGGGACGATATAAATACGATTGGTATTTTCCCTATCTCCCGAATTTTTGCACACCAATAAAAACCATCATACGATGGCAGGTTAATGTCCATTAACACAAGATGCGGTTGAAACGAAATATATTTTGATAACACATTATTAAAATCTCTAATTGCAAGAGTTTCATAACCCCATTTATTCAGTTTATCCTGCATTATAGAAGATATTGTCTGGTCATCCTCGACAATTAGGACTTTATACATTAATGATCACTCCCTGAAAATCATTATATCAGTTTTTTTCAGGCAAATAAGGAGACTAAAATTATGCTTATATTGTTTACTTATCGGGAAAACAATATAGATAAGAAAAGGCAGGTTGAAATTGCCGTCATACCATTGAAATAATAACCATTCCCATAAATATAGTAAACAGCAGGGGTATACTCAGGTAGGCTGCTGCTTCCTTTATCCCCGCTCGATGAAGATAGGAACTCACGTAATACATTATTGACATCATTATGATCGGCCCCAGCAGCATTAAGTACAGCTCATAAGGCGACCCATACCGATCTATTTCCCCCTGCAGATTATAATGCAGGGGGATCTGATTATTACTGCCAGCAATACACTGTATCAGGGCTGCAACAAAAATAAGCGCAAGAATATTTAAGATTATCATTCTCTTACCCATCGCAGTATTTAGCAAACCGTTCTTTACTTCTTCTTCCTCACGGGTCTGCAGTCCCAACTGGTATTTCGATGCTTCCCAAAAGAAAGAACTGATGTTTTCAGGACTGATCAGGTACTTTAACCCCGGGGTATTTATCACTACCACATCAGTCTTACTGGCCGAGTAGGCGGCAATCAACTCCCGGCTCCCTGTTTCCCTGAAATATCCGGTGTAGTTTCCTGGCCATTCACTGCCTGCAAACTTGACCAGATTCACCTTTTGCCTGCGCTCCAGCCGGTATATTTTATGCCAGGGAACTAATACATGCTTAAAACCATAATGAATCATAATTCCTTCTTTATCAACCACATAAGTTAGGCTTCGGCCCGCTCGGATAAGGAAATATATCCATACCAGCAGTCCTCCCATCAAGAGACATACCCCATAGAGAATTAGCTTATTGGGGACCCTGCTTAAAGCTCCCACAGTTATTAGGGTGATGACTAGCATAAATGCCATCAGATAATAGTCAAATTTTCTATCTGTCTGAATAACCCTAAATAACATTTAAACTACCTCCCGGAATAGTTCTCATCATTTATAAAGAAATATTTTGAATCTTGAGTATACCCGGTGATATCTGTTTTTCAGCCATTTCTTTAATATGCTGATGATGGGTAAAATAGATGATCTGTAATTTATAGGACAACTCTTCCATAACTCCCAGTGCTGCCTGGGCCCGTTCATCATCGAAATTTATTAACAAGTCATCCATGATCAACGGAATAGGCCGGTTGTTGGTAATAAACTGCTCGATATTGGCCAACCGAATAGCCAGATAAAGCTGGTCCTGCGTCCCTTCGCTCATTTCTTCAATTACCAGTTCATCTCCTGAGGATCTCATTCCTAACAATACTTCCCGGTATGATTCATTCTGTCCTACTTTTAAGCCGGAAAATGAATTCAAAGTCAGCCTGGCGAAAATTTCTCCTGCCCGCTCGATTATGTAGTTCTGGTTTTTGCAGCTGTAGCTAATAATACTGTCAGCCAGTATTTTCCGGGCGATTTTAAGACGCACATAATCCTCGGTCAAATTTTTTATCCTGGCTGTTATTTCCTGGGCCTCCTGTGCGGCCAGTGCTGCTTCCTCAGACACATTTCGATTTAGTTCCGAATATTTATAGTCAGCCTGCAGGTATCTGGCTGATGCTTCTTCTTTTCTGCTTTCCTGCAGATTTATAGTTTCACCTAAGGTCATAATTTCTGCCTGGAGCTGGTCGGCATCAATGTTTTCCAGTTCTTTCAGCAACTCTTCCACGGAAGTTGAAGTGTCCGGGAGATTGGCTACCAGTATATCTCGGGCAGTTTCAATCTTTTGGTCCTGTTCTCTGGCCCGGAGGCTTCTTTGTTCCTGCTCCTTCATCTGCTCTACATCTATACATCTGACCTTTGCCAGCAGCCTTTTCATTTCTTCTTCATACTCTTGAATAGCATACTCTGTTTCCCGCAGCTCTTTTTCCTTGTTTTTCAGGTTTTTATCTTTTTCTTCCAGTAAAACCTTATCCTGTTCTGCTCTCTCTCTTACTTCGTCCATCCGCGCCACTTTTTGTTCGGGTGTTAGTACGGGGTCGGCCATCCCGGTTGTTTCGGCCAGATAGTTAACCCTTTTCTCGAAGTGCTCTATAAACTCTAGTGAGGATAGGTATTCTCTCTCAGAGAAATTCTTTTTGTCAAGCAGATCAAACATCTGTCGCAGAGTATCAATATAGGCTAAAGCTGTGCTGGGTAAGGCATTTCTATCCAATCCAGCTTTGTCCATCCAGGCAGCCCAGTTACCCTGCCATGATTCAATTTTGGCTGCCTGGCTTTTCATCTCCTGACCAAGTTTTTCACCATAATCACGGTCCTTTTGTATCTGCTGGGTCAGTCCATTATAATCATGGTTGACTTTGTCAACATCGCTTATCATTTCTTGACAGATACTTGTAAGGCTTTTTAGGCTTTCTTCCCTTTTTATAGCTTCTATCCCCGGCAGCACTTCTATAAGCATTGATTTAGCCTCTTCATAACCGCGCTCAATCTCCTGCTTCCTTATTCTGGCCTGCTCAATATCCTGATATTGTTTGCGAACCTCTGCAAACACAGTCACCCAGGATCGCATTTCCATGGGACTGAGTACCCTTTCTACCGGTATATCGTGCCATTCTAACTGCCATTGTTCATCCAGGCGAACTCTTTCCCTAAATATAAAATCACGCTCGGTCTGGTATTCACCAAGCTTCTTATTAGTATCTCCGATAGATGCCCTTAGCTTATTTCTTTGGGCGGCCCGGTCAGCTTCCCTCCGCATCTGATCGGCAATTCCATCTGCTTTCTCAACATCTGTTTCATATACGTTTTCCAGCTTCAGACCAGCAGTATACAATAATTCTGCCTGACTATCCCGCTCGTCAGCCAGAACCTTTTTAACTATTGACCACCCTAGCTGTCTTTGCGCTCTGGCATCCATCAGCAGATTTTCTTCTGGAATATCACCCTTTTCCTGCAGTTCTGCCAGTGCCAGCTGATTTTTTTCCACCTCGGTCCTGTTTTGTTTAATGATGATATCCAGCTCTTGTAATTTATCTTCTATTTCTTTGTACAATCCCTCATATTTTCTAAGAGTAGCCTCCAGAGGAATTTTAGTACTTAGTAATGCGGCTGTTTCTCCTACCCACAGGGGAAAAGCCTGGTACGCACCATCGAAATCAGCCTCCCTCTGACTGAGTTCTATTTTATGGTCAAATAGAGATTTCTCGATATCTCCCTGCCTCTGCACTTCATCCAAGACCTTTTTGATAGGCAGAGAATCCCGCAGCTCAGGAAATTCCAAGAATTTTTTCTCATTCCCTTTAATATCCAAATCGTTTTTCGAAATTTCTTTGTGCAGATAATTTTGTTCATTCTCCAGTTCAGACCACAGCTGAGCCATTCCTTTTATAGTTTCTACTTCTTCCAGAGACAGACGCAGTCTCTCCACCTCTGATAGTGAATCGACACCCGGTTGGAGTTTTCTTATTAATGACCATGCCTGTTCCTCATAGTTTTCTGAATCTCTTTTCTTCTCCGGGGCATTCCTGCGAGCCTCCCGATACTGTCCTAATTCTTCTTTCAATTCCTTTATCTGCTCCTGACAGAAGATGATCTGCTCGGGCACATGAATTTGTTCTCTGCTCTCCAGGATCTTATCTATTTCCTTTTTCAATGATTCGTACTGCCTTAGCACATCATCTAATTTTTTCTGTAAGCTTTCCCTTTCCTGGGAAATTTTTTCCGGCAGGTAGTCAAATAAACCCAGCTCGGCCCTGGCATTCATGGCCTCCCGGTACTGGTTGGCCGGCTGCAGCAGGATACTCATTCTTCTCATTCGGCTGTCTTCTATGTTCAGCATTTTAAATTCTCTTTTGCATTCTTTCAATTCCTTCTGGCTTTCCGCAAACTCCAGTTCACTTTTTTTAAATTCATCAAGTTTAAGGCTCTTTTCCTTTATCAGTTTATCCTGCTCTTTAAGTTGAATTAATAGTCTGTTTATTTCCGAAGTCTTTCTGGCGGTAGGTTTATATATGCTGTCTATGCTGTCCTCCAGAGCTTTTTGGACTATCTGCAGGTTGTTGATACCTGATGAGGCAATAAACAGGCTTTGGCCCAGTTCGCCTCCCACCTCCATCAATGCCCGGCCCCCCTCCCGAAGTATCCTGTGATCCAGGGCAAACATATTCCTGAAGGTTTCTTCCTCCATTTCATTTTTTATACCATCAGCTTTTTCAGCTATCTTTTTGTCTTTATCTTTTTCACCCTCATAGAGACTTATCGTTCGGGCTCCTTTTTTTCTCTGGTAGGAAATTACCTGGCCATCGGCATATTCAAACTCTGCCCCAATTACCGGACTGCCATGTTGATAGTCATAAGCTGTATTTCTAGGTATTCCATAAAACAAGCTGGATACTGCGTTTAAAATAGTTGTTTTCCCGGACTCATCGGGCCCAAAAATTATATTAAAGGGCTTATCCCGATAAAATTCTATTGTGTAATCAGTGAAATGCCCGAATTTCATTAAATCCAGCTTATTAATCCTCATCTGCTGCACCTCCTGACAATATCCCGATCAGTAAGGCTTCCGTATCCTGAAGTATTTCCCTGCATTTCTGGGGATTGGACTTCAATTCCTCCCCAAGTTCTCCTCCGGGCAGATTGGCTATTTCCTGCAGTACATCTTTAAATAATTCCCCCAGTGCCTCCGGGCTGCTGTTATATTGTTCCACTAATTCTGCAATAGTTTGAAACACCAGACTGTCATATTCCCTGTGGGCAGGAGGATGAATATTGAATTTGACTTTCTCCACCCAGATATCCGGTCTGGAATTCATTACCGCTGCTCTGATATTATCCGACCATTTTTGGGCGTAAGCCAGTAATTCATAACTGGCATCACATTCACCCCTTAGTAGTACCCGGACTGCTGCTGGCATATCTATACCCATGGTCTGATTGATGACTTCATCCGTTACCCGGTTTAACACTTCTCCGGGGGTATTCAAACCTGAAACTTCAATCTGGCATTCTACCCAGCGCATTACATCCAGACTGTAGTGCTCCACAGAGACCACTTCGTTATTGATCACTTCGACTAGAGTACAGCCTTTATCTCCCACTTCTCGAATAAATCTCCCCTGGATGTTACCGGGATATACTATCCAGCAGGGGTCGCCGGCACACACGATCTCTCTTTTATGAACATGCCCCAGTGCCCAGTAGTCATAACCTCTGGCATATAGATCATCTTCTGCGCAGGGGGCATATACCTCATGACCTTCCCGTCCGCTTAAGCTGGTATGCATTAAACCAATATTAAAATAACTTTTGTCAGCCGCAGGGTATCCGTTGGCTAGATTATCTGTAACCGCACGGGTTTTGAAGCTCTGCCCATGAACAGCAGTCTTTAGTTCATCCAAATAATAGGTCTGGGCAACCCGGCTGGAGAATTCTATTACATTATCCGGCAGAGGGAGATTGGAGGAAATATTAGAGGCAGCATCATGGTTTCCTTTAATGACAAAAATTTTTATCTGTTGGTCTTTCAGCCGCAACATCTGACGGTTGAAATACATTCCGGTGCTTACATCCCGCCAGTCCCCATCATATAAATCTCCGGCAATTACTACAAAATCCACTCCTTCCTCTAGAGCCAGTTCTACCAGATTACTCAAGGCCTTCCGGCTGGCGCCGCGAATCAGTTCAACCGGGGCTCCCTCGTAGTTTTCCAGGCCGGTCAAAGGACTATCCAGATGTATATCAGCAGCATGAATGAATTTCATTTTCTAACCTCCCCCTTGGCACAGATGTTTATTACACGGAAGCACAGGGACGGTCCTTTTGCTTCCCGGCGAGGGTGATGCCTATTACGCAGTCACCTTCCAAGACCCCTTATACTCCCGTTGGTAGCAATCAATAAAATACCCGGTCTAATTAAGCAGCTATAATACTTTAACCGCTTCCCCGCTGGCAAAGAAATACAGATAGCTCTCTTTAACTTTCATCCCCTGTATCTGCTCTATCGCCTTCTGATACTGCTGCAGCTGCAGTTGATATAGACCAATTCGTTCCTGGCGATTGGACTCGGTGAGTCGGTCAGTTTTGTAGTCTACCAGCACCGCTTCCTGCCCCTCCAGGAAATACAGATCGATAACCCCCTGTATCAATAATTTTTCGTCTACTCCATCCGCCCCGCTGATCACTTCTTGAGCTGAACATACTCGATTGAAGGCTGTTTCGCGATATACGCGGTGGGCATTCAGGGCCCGCTTTCCTAGCGGAGAAATGAAGAATTCAAAAATAGCTGATTTATCCAGCAGTTCTGCTTCTCGTTGCGTAAGCAGTTCTTTTTGCAGCAGCAGGTTGATCTGTTCTTCCACCTCTCCCAGACCTTCATATAGTTTGAATTCTATATGCTCCATGATCAAATGCATAAGATTACCCTTTTCCAGCGAGCTTAACTCGAAATCTGGACGGGAAGGAATAAATTCCGGTTCTTCTCCCGCATTATTAATAATCCTGGTTGTGTTCTTCACGACCTCCCGGACTCCCATTTGTTTGATCTGTGATACCGATAACTTGGAAGGTATGATGACTGCATACTGATAGGGATACTGCCAATCCAGGCGTTTTATCACTTCCCGGGTTGCTTCGCTGCTGCCGTCTGCCAGGTAGTTCTGCAGTTTATCTTTAAATTCCTGTTTAAACTCTATCTTCCTGCTTTCTTCAACCTGCAGGTCATAGCGGCTGACAGTAGATATTTTCCACCGGGAATAATCTTCCCGCACCGCTATTCCATCCCCTGCTTCCCCGGCAATTTCCCGCAGGGTATCTACCTGGGCATGGTGTGCCAGGGCTGGTCCAATCCAATCCAGGAAGGTCCTGGCTCTTAGCAGTTCATAAACATTACTCATCCCGCACCATTTCTGAGCCTCTTTTTCAATACCTTTAAGGCAACCCAGCAGTACCAGTCTGCTCTGAGCCCTGGTCATAGCCACGTATAGGATCCTCATCTCCTCGGAAAGGTTTTCTACCTTGATCTGATTCTGCATGGCGGTTCGGGCTATAGTATCAGTTTTAGTCCTCAAATCGGTCCTTATTAAACGAGGTCCCATGCCCAGTTGGGAGTGAAATAAAACATTACCTTTAATATCGGCTTCATTAAAGCGTTTACCTAATCCAGCCATAATAACTACCGGGAACTCCAGGCCTTTGCTTTTATGAATGCTCATTATCCTTACCACATTATCGTTTTCCCCCAGTATCCTGGCTGCATCCATATCACTGCTGGACTTAATATTTTCGATAAAACGGGTAAAATTGAACAAACCTTTGATGGAACTGTCCTGGAACTGCCGGGCTCGATTGACCAGCACTTCCAGGTTAGCCTGTCTTTGTCTTCCACCGGGCATAGAACCTGCATAAAAATAGTAACCGGTTTCAAACATAAGCTGGTATATAAACTCATCTACCGGCATCAGCCGTGATTGTTCCCGCCATTGATCCATCTGCTCAAGAAACAACTTGATTTTATCTGCCAAGCTGTTGTCAACCGTATGAATATAATTTTCAATGGCATCAAAATATGTCCCCCGGGTCAGGCTCAACCTGATATCAGTGAGTTCATCTATATCAAAACCACCTATAGGTGAACGCATAACACTTAAGAGGGGGATGTCCTGACGGCGGTTGTCAATGATTTTCAAGAGATTCAGTATTAGATCCACTTCTGCCGCCTCAAAATAACCGCTGCTGCTGTCTGAATAGACCGGGATTCCCTCCGAACGGAATACCTCTATAAACTCGGGGGCCCATCTGCGGGTGGCGCGCATCAAGACTACGATATCATGGTAATCTACCTGGCGGTACTCCTGCTTTCTAACATCAAAAACCAGACTGCCTACTAATTCTTTTATGCGGCGGGCGGCTATTCTCGCTTCCACGGCTATATCAGGTAATTCCTGGATTTCGGTAATTATTTCATCTTCAGAATCACCAGCATTTATACCTTTTTCCACTAATATGAGCTCGATTTCAGAATTACCAGCCTCATCCGTTCCTAATCCGGGATACAGCATGGCATTTTCATCGTAGTCAATCTCACCCAGTTCGCGGCTCATAATGCTATTAAATATATAATTGATTCCGGCTAAAATCCCGGCCCGGCTGCGAAAATTTTTGCTCAGGTCAATACGCCGGTCAATTTCCCCCTCACCGGTGCTGAAGGTGAGATATTTGCCCAAAAACAGGGATGGATCAGCACTGCGGAACCTGTATATACTCTGCTTGATATCGCCCACCATGAACAGATTGTTGTTCCGGCATATAGAAGTGAGGATAGTTTCCTGTACCAGGTTGCTGTCCTGATATTCGTCTACAAAGATATGGTGGTATTTTTTCCGATATTCTTCCGCCGCAGCTTTATCCTTCAATATCTCCAGGGCATAGTGTTCCAGGTCGTTAAAGTCCAGGATATTTTTTTCGTTTTTCTTCTGCCGGTATAGAGCAGAAAATTTTAGAACCAGGTCACACAGGTACTGCATAAAGGGATGTATTGCATTAAGATCGCTCAAGTATTCATCCGGATGTTTACTTAATAAATTTTTCTGTAATTTTTCTATCAGCTTCCTCCCCGCCTGGCGCTGTTTCTGTACCCTTTCCTTGAGATGTTTATCGGTATCCTTGCCGGCCCTTTTCAAAGCCGGGAAGCTTAGCGAATGCAGTTGGCCGTATAATATATCCAGACCCTTTTCCGATGCCTGGATCATCTCCTCCACCAGTTCGATATCATTCTGCAGAATATCTATGTATGCTTCAGGTCCGCCTGGTTTTTCACTAATTTTTACCGCATTGACCAGAATATCCCGGGCGGCTTCCAGCTGCAGGGCCGCCTGCCGGCCAATTTCCTGGAGCCAGGGGGAATCAGCAAACTCTTCTGGAGTCATAGCAAAATGCGCAGCGCTATCGTGCAGCCAATTTTCCGGGTCAGGTTGGCTCTGTATAAATTCATAGCATTTCTTGATCAAATCCAGCAGACCGGCGTCACTCTTGCTGCTGCCAAACATCTCCACCAATTCGATAAACTCTGTGGTCCCCTGTTCATACTCGGCTTCGATCAGTTCCTCCATAACATCCATTTTAATGAGCACACTTTCACTTTCATCTGCTACCCTGAAATTCGGGTCGATATCCAAAACGAAAAAATATTTTTTTACCACCTCCCGGCAAAAGGAGTGAATGGTACTTATGGAGGCCTGATTCAAGAGATTCAACTGCCGGCGCAGATGGGCCTGCCCCTCCTGCTGGTCATCCTGCAGTTCTTTAAATATGGCAGTGTTGATCCTCTCCCTCATCTCCGCTGCTGCTGCCTGGGTAAAGGTTACTATCAAGAGCCGGTCGATATCGATATGATCCTTTATGATCAGGTTTATTACCCTCTGCACCAGAACCGCTGTTTTACCTGAGCCTGCTGCTGCCGCCACCAGCAGGTTGCTGCCCCGGCTGTCTATCGCCCGGGCCTGCTCTTCAGTCCAATTAGACAATTTCCTCACCACCCGGCCTCTGAGATTTTATCCTGTCTTTTACCTCCTCATCTGAAGAGGCAGGAATATTTTTATAGCTGTTGTTTTCCAATAATTGATCAAACTGGCATATCGATTTATACTCACAATAGGTGCAGGAAGTATGGGTGCCGTTTTTTACGGGTTCAATCTTTATACATCCTCCCAGCATTTCGGCAGCAGATGCACCCACCCTCTGGACTGCATACTGCAGCAGTTTTTCAAACCATTCTTCATCCAGTACTGAAGCATCACTATAAAACTCACCATTTTGTTTGATCCTCACTGGTAAAACGTCAGAAATGGTTTCAAACTCCATGTCCATCTGCCGGACTATCCTGGCATCCGCCACTGCCAGACCAGTCATTTTTAGTTTTTTGTTGATGGCGGTTTCAATCGCATCCCGGTCCAGCTCATCTCCTCCATCGATCAGCGGGTCGTCTAATTTAAAGTAAAATATACCACCCGGCCTGGCCGCCTTCCCTCCCTTTTCCTGTAAACCATGCATTACCGCAGCCAGGTATATGATCAACTGCAGGTTGAGTCCATAATATATATCAGCAAGCTTTAAGCTGCGATCACCGCTTTTATAATCTATGATCTTGACATAAGCTGCATCATCTTCATCAAGTATATCTACCCGGTCAATACGTCCCTCTATATAGATTTTTTCTCCATCCAACAGTTCTACCTCCAGAGCCGGGAAATCACAATAGTCCTGATTTCCAAATCTCATCTCATGTCCCAGAAAGCTAAAAGATCCTCTTTGCAGATGGGCAGTCAGGGTCCATGCTGCACGCCTGCTGATCCTCTTCAGCCTCTGACACATATACCGGTAGCGGCTGCTGCTCTCAAAGATGCCCTGGTTATATTTTAGAAGAATTTCCTCGCTCACTTTATCCGTGAGCTTATCGCAGGCGGCCCGGTCTATTTCCTTCCAGACCAGTTTCTCCCGGAATAATTCGCGACTCAGACCCTGTATAGTCTGGTGCAAGATATCTCCGATATCTGGAACACCGAGTTCATATAAGGTCCTTTTCTCAGGCTTCAAGCCATAGCGCATAAAATGAGCAAAGGGGCAGTTGGCGTACTGCTCCAGGCGAGACACGCTGGTTTTTAAAGGCCAATCATATATCTGCCGGGCTTTTTTCTCCTTTAGCGAGTCAGGCTGGTTATTATGAAAAAATCCGCTGATTATGGCGGTATTTTTATCCTGCCAAATGTGGTTATCTCGATACCAGGCGTAAACATCCCACCATATCTCGTCTACAGTCCTGCCATCCAGATGATTACGCAGGTTATCTACCAAGTATTTATAAGTGCTGTTGGATGTCGATATCATCTTCCGATCAATTTCCTGGTTTTCGATCAGATCATGAGATAATGGCAGGCTGCTAAAAAGCTGTTTAAAACGTGCTATCAACAGTGAAGGTCTGAGAGCCCTGGATTCTAAATCAGATAAAGCGTAAGAAAGCCGCAGCAGTTGAGACGGTTTGGTAAGTGCACTATAAATCAGGTAGTTCTCCTCAGCCGTCTTGAGATCACGGCTTAGACCTATCTCCAATCCCTGATCCTTCAGCCAGCCTTTTTCGTCTTCGGTAAAAATTCCTTCCGACCAACTCCCGATCGGCAGAATTCCATCATTAACACCTATCACAAATAAGGCCTTGATGTCATGGCTCTTGGACCTTTGAATACTTCCTACCAGGACTTGATCAACAGTAGTAGGAATAATACCCATCTCATATGACTGCAGACCTGCTTCCAGTATCTGCTGATACTCCTTGAGTCCGATTACCTGATCCCCCAGCAGTTCCATGATCTGCTCCATCATAAGCATCACGGTATTCCATATCTGCTTGCTTTCACTCTGCATCTCATAATAAGCGTTTTCACCCAGCTTATCAGCCCACCGATCTATTTCAGACGGCAGATCTATCAGTTCAAAAAAATCCAGCAGAGCCTGACTTGTTTCCCGGACCGTCTTCTTACCCCGGCTCTGCTCCTCTAATTTCTCTAAAGGCATCACGATAGACTCCCTCCAGCAGTTAACCAGGAGCAGATCTTCACCTTCACCTCGAGTAAATGGTCTCTTCCAGTCCTTCCCTTTAATTCCGTAGGCCAGTACATAATTCTCTAAGATGTCACATTCCGCCCTGCCCACTCCGACGAAACCAGTCTTCAGGTAACGAAATACCTCCTCATATCTATATCTCCCCCGGGCAATTTCCAGGGCCGACAGGATCAATTCTATTATGGGATTACCCATTATATCCCGCTTCTCATCCATAAAGAAAGGAATACCGTAATTATCAAAGGCACGTTTTATGAGCCGCCCATAGGTTTCCATGCTGTTGCATACTACAGCAATCTCACGATAGCGATAAGCGTTCTCCCGAACCAGCCCCACTACTTCTGCGGCCAGGTGTTCTACCTCGGTATTTATACTCCGAGCTGCAAACATCTTAATTTCCGGACATTTATCTTCGTACAGGTTAAATGGATAAGCATAGAGCTCCTTTTCAAGATAAACCAGGGCGGGCTGTTTGTCTTTTATCGCTTCAGAACCGCCGATGGAAATGATTTCTTGTTTCAACCCCCTCTTCCCGGCTATAGCTCTGATCTTTGTATAGGTATACCAGGATAGATCAAAGATCTGGGCATCTCGTGCATCCAGGTTGTTATCAATGGTCAGCGATATGGTGGTTTCATCTGCCAGAGCCATAATTTCCTCTATGACTCTCAAGCTCTGAGAAGAAAAAGTAGTAAAACTGTCGATCCATACCCGGGCATGAGTTAGCAGACTGGAATCCTCTATCTTCTTAATTACCAGGTTGATATAATCCTCCATATCTATATAACGGTCCTGCATATAGGCGTTAAAACACTGATAGAGAAGACCTATATCGTGGAGTTTCTGATCCAGCACAGCTTCCTTTTCGCTTGAAAACTGTTTTTCCTGCAGCAGGTCAGGGGTAATATCCTGCTGTTTTAATTCAGTGATTAAATCAGCCATATTTTCTACAAATCCTTGCTGCCTGCTGGCCCGCGAGTAGATGGTCAATTCCCCCGCCTTATCATTGATTATCCGTTTAAGGACCATGTTTTTGCCCTGTTTATTAATAAAAGTCCTGTTTTTCCCTCCGGTTTCATTCAGTATCCTGTTCCCGAGCCTGCTGATACTCAATACCTCCACACCCATGATCCCCTGGGTATCCAGGCTTTTCAGCAGATCTCTTTCGGCCTGCAGCGTATACTGTTCAGGCACCAGCAGTATCAGCTTTTCGCCGCTGTTTTCTTCCAATTTCTTTTTTATTTCTTCAAATATAAAATGGCTCTTCCCCATACCCGCTCGGCCCAGAATATATCTCACCGACAACCTGATCACTCCTCATGGTTCAAGGCCCCTCAACCTTCTTCATTAAATTATTAATATATTATTTAGTCACCTGACATTCAATCCGTCCGGAAAGCTCAAGACTGGAAACATATGTTCTATTTATAATTCTACTTCTAACAAGTCATATCCTGCTATAAATTTCTGGCCCAGAGCACGATTTTCCTGTCCATTATCCTGATGAAAAAGCCATCTGCTGTACAATGTGGACATGGGGACTTTCTCTGGTCCAACGTCTGTCGTCTGAAGTACAGCATAACCGGTACGGATAACCAGTCCTGATTAGAACATAGAATGAATTCTCCGCTGCCCCACCTGGAGTTATGGAACATTTCCGTGTGAAATAAGCGAAGCCGCACACTGCTGCACGGCTTGATCAAGAAATTATTAATAAATCTTTGATTCATGGTCTAACCTGGTGGCCGTTTTTATTCGGTAGTTGGATTAAATCACAGCGCACTGCTTAACGATCAATTTCGCCATATAACTAGAAGATTTCGACATGAAGGTGGATGGGATAAGGGCACAGATTTCTTGTCCCCCTGGTCCCATCAATTAGTTAGAAGGATACGGGTACCTACGGCCAGGAGCAGTATTCCGAGTATATCAGTATAGTGAAATGCATATTTTTTCATACCAAAAAGGCCCAGGCTGTCAATAAGCAGGGCGGTGATTATCTGGGCTGCGATAATGGCTGTGGTTGCGTTGCCTACCCCTGCCTGAGGAATGACTCTTACCACCGCATATATTATGACCACACTGAGCAGCCCTCCCAGATAAGCGTACCAGGGGGCCTGCGGGATTTTAGCCAGGTTACCAAACCCAATTCCCCCCACTAGAATAATTATTAAGACTGTCACCGTACCTATAAAGTGTACGATCAGAGTAGATTCCCAAATACCCACAACTTTACCCAGGGCCGCATTTAAGGTACCCTGTAGAGCCATAGCTGCTCCTGCCAAAGCAACCAGGGATAAAGAAAGCCATTTAACCATTAATACGTCTCCTCTGCTCTTTTGCTTTATATTGTTTATAATTAAAGAATATTTTATGCGTGGAACAGGGGACCAGGAGTATTTCTGATAAAAGCGAAGGCCTTAACTCTCGAAATTCTTTATTTAACGAAATTATTGACTTGCATTTTCTGGTACAATTCAGGTATATGTTAATAGTTGAGGGAGACTAAGAACATGCGACTAAATGCAAAACAGAGGAGTTATTTAATCATTCTATTATCTTTTATCTTAGTAAGCATCGTTTATGAAATAGGATACTTGCTTATAAAAGGCCAGCTCGATTTGAGTCGTACTCCATTCATTGTCAGCGGAGCTTTTATTGCTTCTATTATTGGGATCCTTGCAGCTAAAAACAAAGATGTATCCTGACCTTTTGTTTTCTCATTCTCTAACTCATACCAAGGGGGTTTTTATCTTGAGCAGATACCAGAAGTGGACTGTCACATTTCTTATTCTAACTGGTGTATCTCTTATGTTTGGGCAGGCAGCTAAAACAACTTTTACTTATGCTCCGTTAGCAGGATGGGGTACAGGTTTTATATTTCTCATTCTGTCTGCTGTTATGGCTGTTAAAGCCTATAATCAAAATGTATAGCTTATCTATAAATGGGACGCGGGGACAGGTTCCTTGTCCCGCTCCTTAACATCAAAAGCGGGACAAGGAACCTGTCCCCGCGTCCCGGATACCTGTTGTCTTTATACAAAAGTCGCCATTAAGATTATGATGATTCCCAGCAGAAGGCCTATCCATCTTTGCCTTTTTCCTTTTCTACCTGCTTCAGGCCAGAGTTGGCTAAGTACCAGATAGGCCATAATACCGGAGGCAAATCCCATTAACCAGGGCAATATACCTGGCAATGCTTCCATCATCACAAATCCCAATATAGTACCAAGAGGGGTAATGAGCCCCAGTAGCAGAACTTGAATGAAAAGGTGGGGTTTTCGCAGTCCGCCCATTAAAAGCGGTGCCGCTATGGCCATGCCTTCAGGTATGTTATGTATACCAATGGCCAGAGCAATTATCATCCCCGTCCTGGCTTTAAGCTCGCTGCCCAGAGCTATAGCCATTCCTTCGGGCAAATCGTGCATAGCGATTCCCAACATGATCAGATATCCCAGACCCAGCAGCGTATCACTGCTAGTAACCCTGGAGAATAGTACCCGGTTAAACAACCATAAGCTGATAAATCCAATCAATACTCCGCCTAGAGCGGCTCTGCTATTATACAGCAGGGCGGATGGAAGCATGTCGATTAATACCACCGCTGCCATCACCCCTGCTGCCAATCCAAGGAATACGGCCAGGGAATGGTCATTCCAGTTTTTTTTAATAAAAAGCATGCCTGCCCCCAGGACTGTGCATAGTCCTGCTGCCAGGCCCATTATCAATACCTGCTGCACATTTCTATCCTTCTCCCGCCTGAACCACGGGGACGGTTCTTGCGGTTTAACCTTGCTTACTTCGTCCAACCGCAAGAACCGTCCCCGTGGTTCACCTACACCTTCGATGATATATTCTATTTTTATGATAGAAGGATTGAATTTAGGTTATAATTCTAATTGAATTTATCTTAGGGAGGTCAAATCATGTATAACCTTACTGTGAAAAGCAGTCATAAAAACGAATTAATCGACATCACAGATAAAATCAATAAACTGGCTTTGGAACATGGGAAAAACAAATCAGCCTGCCTGGTATTCGTTCCACATACTACAGCCGCAGTCATTATTAATGAAAATGCTGATCCGGATGTCAAAGTCGATATCCTATTGGGCGTCAACCATCTGGTTCCAGATTATATGCAATTCAAGCATATGGAAGGCAATTCCGATGCCCATATAAAAGCCAGTCTGCTGGGGTCATCCGAAATCATTCCTCTCCAGGCGGGAAGGCTCACTCTGGGAACCTGGCAGGGTGTATTCTTCGCCGAATTCGATGGACCCCGCAGCAGAACTGTACTGATTTCTTTTATCTAAATTAACATGATTTATGATTTATGTTAATTTTCACCTTTTCTTGGATTGTAAAAGTAATAAATTGCAGTTGACAAGCATATTTTGCATACAGAGGAGGTGTTTTTTTATGCTTAGAAACCTGTCAATAGAACTTGTAGGGTTGGGCAAGACCCTCGCGGCTTCTGTTGTACTTTCCCTTCTGGCAACATTACTTATCTATTATACCGGGTTGGTAGAAACCCTTTTTGCCCCCCTGGGAAATGTAATTATGGTAATCAGTGTTTTTTGGGGAGCCTGTCACGTTAGTAAAGCCCATGGTTCCAAAGGGCTATTGCGCGGGATTAATATTGGAGTAGCGTTCTTTATCCTTATGTTCATATCGACTTTGATTTTCAATCCCTCTTTAATCAGCATGAAAACTTTTCTTTTCACCTTAATGCTGTGTGCGGTATCGGGAGGTTTAGGTGGTATACTGGGAGTTGGTTTAAGCAACAACATTTGATGCCCGGATACTGGGAGCAGCCTATCGGGCTAAACTGTATGAAACTCGCATATCCATATACCAAAAAACGGACTCGCATGTTATATACGGTCCGTTTTTTGGCTGGTGGATATAAGATAGGTCTTTAATCCCAAACTAAAGGTATTTTTCTAAGATAGTGGCTAAAAGCAGAAAGATACCGGCCATAATCAGGAAAATCCCAGCTTTTAATCGCATTCCTAACATCTAACCGGCCCCCTGCAGGAATTATGTTTATTTGTTAATGAGCTTGCATCAACCCCAAATCTTAAGCAGTACGTTACGCAGAAATCCTGGTATTTTAATATAGTATACTCGCATTATGGAATCCTCCTTTAAGCTGACTTGCTCTTTATGCATACTATGAAAATATATCAAAAAGAGTTACATTTTATTCATCATCCTCACCTGCAATAAATCTTCGAATCTCTTCAGCCAGATCTTTTTCCTGCAATGATACCGTCCGCAGGATAGGAATGCTGTTCTTAAAGGTTCTTCCGTAATTGCGTTTCTCCAGTCGGTTATCTAAGACCACTACTACTCCGCGATCAGTTTCGCTCCTGATCAAGCGTCCCGTTCCCTGCTTGAAGCGCATAGCCCCATCGGGCAGCATAAAATGCTGAAAACTGTTCCTTTTATGGAATTGACAATGCTTATCGGAGGCTATACAAAATGGGTCTGATGGTGATCTGAAGGGTAGTTTGACTATAACCACGCATCGCAGGGCATCTCCTTTTACGTCGATTCCTTCCCAGAATGTTTCCAGTCCTAAAAGTACTGAATCTTTGCTGGTTATAAATTCTTCCAGGAGTAATCCCGATGCTCCGCTTTCGTCTTGTACCAGAAGGTTTATCCCCCGCCCCCGGCACAACGGCTTAATGGCAGCTGCCACCTCCTGCATCTGCTTGCGGGCGGTGAATAATATTAGCATACCTCCCCCGGTAGCATCGATAATATCTAACAATACCCTGGCTGTTGCCTGGCTGTGTTCCTGACTGTTAGGCGGCGGCATATTTGATACGGTATAAAGAACCGCCTGTTTTTCATAATCAAAGGGTGATTTTTGCAGTAAGGTCCTCACTCGTTCATCCTGCAGGTATTCACTCAGTCCCACCTTATCCAGATAATAATCAAAACGGTCTTCTACCGCCAGGGTTGCTGAAACCATTATCATACTTTCCAGGCGGTTGTATAAACGTTCTTTAAGAATATCTCCTATCATCACGTATGATGATACCAGTGCAGAAGCCCATCCATCTTTGTATTCTATCCAGTTGATGCTGTCTGAATGGTTCAGGTTTTCTTCCATTATTGAGTAGGCATATTCTGCCAATTCCTGCAGGGCATTGACGAACCCGTTGATTTCCCCTTCTTCTTCCTGTCCAGCCAATTCTGACTGGATAGACCTTAATTTATCTAATAAAACATTGGTATTGACCTGCCATTCTTGATAAGTATCCAGCAGTTTCCCGAACCAGGATTGTTCCAAGTGCTGATATTCGATCACCATGGAATAACTGCTTTCTTTAGATATTCTGCTGCTGGTTAGAATAGAAAATATCTCTTCCAAGATTTGCAGAGATTTACTTACCAGCTCGCCTGCCCCGTTCAATGACTCTATTAGATTGGGATATCTGCCCTTTAAATGCTGTATATATCCACGGGCATATTTCTTATCTTTGAAATATAATGCATTAAGAAGGTCACTGGTCTCTAGATATGAAAAACTGCAGGATAGCTTATCAAAGGACTCCCGGTCAAAATGGTGGGCCTCATCTATTATAAGATATTTATACTCCGGCAGGATGCTGTTATTAACCTGTAAATCGGAAAGCAACAGGGCATGATTCACCACTATGATATCGGCTCTATGAAGGTTTTTCATCATTTTCAGGCGAAAACATTTATCATGATAAGGACACAAATCTTTGCGACATCCCCTGCGATCCGCAGCCAGTAAAGGCCAGTGCTTCATAAGGTCAGCTCCGATGCTCAACTCTTTTCTATCCCCGGTCAAGGTCTTTTCAGCCCAGCTTAAAATCCTGGTAATAAACAGCTGTTGAGACTCATTTAGGGTTTGTTTGCCTGCCAGTATAGAAGTATACTTGTTCCAACACAGGTAATTCTCCCGGCCTTTGGCTTCCATAAATTTCAGATCCAGAGATGCCGCTTCCAGCAGATCGGGGATATCTCTTCCTATAATTTGCTGCTGCAGAGCTTTGGTACGAGTAGATATCACTACTCTCTCTTTCTCAATAAGTGCCCATAAAAATGCAGGAAGCAGGTAAGCATAGGTTTTCCCAACTCCAGTTCCCGCCTCTGCCACCAGAAACTCACTGTTGGTAAAGGCATCGGCTATACCCTGAGCCAGGCTGACCTGTTCCTTCCGGTAAACAAATCCGGGAACAGCCCTGTCTACAGGACCTCCCGGCTGAAAATAGTCGGCGGTTTTTTCCAGCTCATATCCAGGCATACTGTTTAATCCCTTCTATAACTTAGTAGATTTTTTAAGTAGGTGGAAGCTGATCCAAAGTGATTTTGTTAAGTACTTTTTTCTTACCCTGCTCTTCTATCCTATAAACTTCCTCAACCGGCACCTTTTCCTGGGCTAATATCTGGAAACACTCGTCCAAAAAGGAAGGATCTATTTTTAAAGCCAGTCCACAACTGGCTGATATTTCTCGGGGAGTCGGGATAATCATATGAAGCTTTACCAGATTTTTCATTATTTTTTCGGCTTTTAGTGCATAAGATGTGGAGCCAAAAGTGATAATAGCGTAATTACTAATTTCCATCAGATTAATGCTCATGCTCTTCTACCCCTGATTCCGGTAATCTATATCGCTGGTTTTATAAAACGTGCCCCGGGTATCAGCCAGCAGCTTTTCTCCTGCAAATACCTTAGATTCAGCAAATATCATGTTTCTGCCTGCTTTTAACACCCGGCCCTGGGCGACAATTTTTTCCCCAAAAGGGGTAGGAGAAATCATAGCGGTGCTGCAATCTACTGTAACTCCTATCATTCCCAAGCTGCGTATAGCATTCCCCATAGCTCCATCAGCCATAGTTAAAAGCAATCCTCCATGTACCGTCCCCAGAGGGTTTGCATGATCTCTGCGGGTAGTAACACTTAATTCCGCGTATCCTGGTCCAACTGCACTGATACTTACACCTAACAAAGTGTAAAATGGCATATCTTCTGCTGTTCCGACTATATGATCAAAGAGTCTTTCATCGATCCCCAGATTTTTACTGCCCAATTTCCAAATATCTCCTTTCCAGTTCTCTTCTCCATAGATTATTATAGCTTACTCGATCAATAATTTACGTTTTAATCAAACATAGGTTTTCAAGTTAATATTTGGCCTTTATAAATACTGGTCATCCTGCACAAAGTAACAAAAACGAGGTGCAGAGTATGTTAGACACCAGACATCTGCGAATAATTATTTTAGCTGCCTTTATTACTATACTGCTGATTATATCAGCTACTCTAATAATAGCCAATTCCCGTGATAAAATCAGCCGGAAACCAGCCGAGCCTGATTCATCAGAAACCCAGCCGCAGGATAACGAAGATACCCAGTGGTATATTAAATTCTCAGTTGAAAACCAGCGAGCCACAGCATATGTTGAAGAAGCCTATGCTCCGGTAGCTGCCAATGGGCAGGAATACTTTATCGGCGGTGTAGCCATGCATCCAATTTACCCGATCAATGCCGGGGGAAGCCCCTTAAAACCGTCTATTCCTTTTGGAACCACTCTTTACCTGGAAGAACCTATCCAGGTACAGGGAGATGAATACACCTCCTTTCAGGTGATGGACACCGGAGATGTATACTATGGTTTATGGCCTGAGTATCCATACTGGGTGGATATATATTTTGGTACGGCCAATTATTACAACCGGTTGGATGCCAATAATTTTGGAACTGACCAGATCAGCTACTATTGGATTGAGGAATGGAGGTAGGATTATTATAACAAGCCTTTCATAACCCGGAGATGAACATTTAGTGCCGAAAGATCAAACAGAACCAACCTGATCATCCTTATATTCTCTAAAACTGGTATGGTTTCGATTATGGCTCCTAGAGCCACCAGCGCGGCTGCTTCCACTGGATAAGCAAATATACCGGTGGAAATGGCAGGGAATGCAATAGAGCCGAGTTCATGCTTATCCGCAAGTTTCAATGCATTACGATAACAATCTGCCAGCAGCTGATCTGCCGGCTCATCAACGCCATAAATTGGTCCCAGGCAATGAATAACTTTCTTATTCCGGTCCTGCTGCCTGATGTATGGCACCTGCCACTCCGGCACCCTTTCTCAGTCCGGCATTAGCAGCATTCACCACCGCATCTATTCCTTTCTGATCCACTATATTCCCCTGTATGATTTGCAAATCAACACCCTGATAAAAGAACTGCATAAATATCCTCCTGATAGATACACTTTAAAACTTCTGCAGATAGCCTTCTATATAAGATCGAACCTGAGCCGCCGGTGAATATACACCATAATGACCTTCACACAATACATCAGCATTTAACCCTAGCAGCAGCTGCATCGAATCTCGCCACTGCTGTTTATCAGAACCCCATTCTTTAAAAAACGGTCCGTGCACGTCCTGTGCAAACAAGACTTTCTTACCCCCAATTTCTGTATATACGGATATACTGCCCGGGGTATGTCCGGGGGTATGTATACAATGAAATTCAATATTTCCCAATTGAAAACTTTCATCTCTGTCTAAAGCCCGGTCAACCTTTACTCCTTCATACTTAACTCCATACCAGGCCTCTGCAGTTAATTCCGGCCGGGCTTCTTCGATAGCAGGCAGATCCAGAGTATGGGCAATAATTTGTGAATTTAATGAATCACGGAATTTCTTCAGCCCGCCAATATGATCGATATGGCCGTGAGTTATCACTATGAAGCGCACCTTATCCAGATTGAAACCCGATTTCTTTATCAGGTCTAAGATAAGTCCTGCACTCTTGCCGGCACCAGCATCAATTATACACAGTTCGTCATCACTCTCGATAAGATATACACAGCAATCATCCGCATTACTAACTCCCGGACCACCTACCATGTAAACGCCAGGAACAATTTCTATCGTCTTCCTTTTCATCTGGATACCTCCTATCTCGCATATGAAAACGCTTTATAATCAACGCTTAACGGAAATCTTTTGATTATAGCATTCCCTGCAACATGGCTCATATTTTTCCTGACTGCCCAATAGTATTACATTACCATCCTGTTCGGGCAATCCTTCTTTCAACCAGGTAAATACTGCATCCTGGCCGCAGGCACAGACTGCGGTCAGTTTAGTTACTGAATCAGCTATAGCCATCAGGTTTCCCAGACTGCCAAAAGGTAATCGCCGGGCATCCATGTCCAGACCGCACACAATAACTGTTTTGCCCTGGTCTTTTAAAGACTGGCAGTAGCTCACAATCCATTCTGGAAAAAACTGAGCTTCATCTATGGCTACCACATCTGCTTCAATACCTACCGGCTGATAAAGGGTTAAGACTTCTATACCGAATTCCTGCCTGGCAGAAGCAATCATCACTTTACTATCCGTTCTCAAATCCAACGCTGGTTTGAAAAATACTACTTTTTTCTTAGCCAAAGTATATCTTTCCAGCCGCCTCACCAGCTCAGTAGTCTTCCCAGAAAACATGGGACCAGATATTACTTCAATTCTGGCCATTAATCTGCCTCCTTAAATAGGATTCTTCACCCTTTATAAATAAAAGCATTACTCCTATAGAGATTTATTCAATAACGATACTCTGCAAACCTGCAAATTCTGCAGCAAAATAAACTGAAAATGATGGGGCAGTGATATGACAGGTATTCTATGTACCTTGCGCGGTTATAATACTATCATCAGGTTCGAAACCAGCGTGACAGTAATTAGACCCGATGTATTTTTCCCAAACAGGGTATCAATCACACTTCACTCCGGTTTTTTCTGCAGCACTGAATATTTCTAGGTATCATGAGGCAGAAGTCATTTTACCTGTACCAAAGGTAACAAATACCAAAATATTATATACACATTTGTTTGTGAAAAAGACCTTTAGTACAATGTATTGTTATTTGTCGAAATTGTGCGTATAATGTAGAACCACAGCATACACTTGTAGTGCTACCATCTTTATTATCGTATTTATGGCCTTTGTACGAGTATGCTGTTTAATGTGCACATTACCGTTATAATTTCCTGTTTCGTGATATTAACAGGTGATTAGGAATAAAACTGCCAATTTTAACGACTAATAGTCGCTTTATGAGTGTATTATGAGTGTTTAGGTAAAGAATCATATCAATAATAAATTCGGCGACACTGTCCCAAACAAAAAAAGGAGGTAATTATTGTGGCTGATACAATGAAAGCTTTAGTCTACCATGGCCCGGAAAAGATTGCTCTTGAGGATGTTCCCATGCCCAAGATTATTGAACCTGATGACGCCATTATCCGAGTGACAACCTCCACCATTTGTGGCACTGATATTCACATCTGGCATGGGGGTATGCCACAAGTCCAGGACCCCAGAGTTATTGGGCACGAATTTGTCGGCGAGGTCGTGGAAGTAGGCCCCGCAGTAAGAAACTCAAAAGTTGGCGATAAAGTAGCGGTATCTTGCGTTACCCAGTGTGGAGAGTGTTTCTATTGCGTTCGGGGTATTTACTCGCATTGTGAAACCGGAAGTTGGATTTTTGGTTATATAATTGACGGATGCCAGGCTGAATACGTAAGGGTTCCGCATGCTAACCTGGGTCTATTCAACATTCCTGAAGGTCTTACTGAGGAAGATGTATTATTTGTAGGAGATATACTTTCAACCGGCTATATGGGTTCCGAAAATGCCAGCATAGAGCCTGGTGATACGGTCGCAGTTATGGGTTCCGGTCCGGTTGGGATGTGCGCTATGGCTACTGCAAGATTGTGGGGACCATCTAAAATCATTGCCGTGGATATGGTTCAGTCGCGCCTGGATGAAGCCGTAAAGAACGGAGTAGCAGATATTGGACTTAATCCCAATAAAGTAAATGTTCCAGAAGCTATCAAAGAACTTACCAATGGTCGCGGTGCTGACCGGACTATCGAAGCCGTTGGGGCTAAGGGAACGTATGAACTGGCTCTTGATTCGGTTAGAGCTGGAGGTAACGTATCTATCCTGGGTGTTTTTGAGCAGCCACAGGTACTGGCTATGAATGAGCTGTGGATTAAGAACATTACGATTAAAATGGGACTTGTAAACGCAAATAGAATTCCAGAATTGATCAATCTTATTCGCGCCGGGAAGATCAACATGAATTATTTAATTACCCATCGCGCTCCATTAAACGACATTCTTAAAGGTTATGATGTTTTTGGCGGCAAGAAAGAAAACTGTTTAAAGTGGGTAGTTACCCCGTATGAGAAATAACCACGCGGCTTAATTTAAATAAATAATGCACTGCGTAATATGTGGCAGGAAATAAATAATGCTGTTTTCCTGCCACATTTCGGGATATGTTATTTATATACTTCTTTATGTGATACGCTATTTTCCTCTATTGGACTCCTCCTCTTGCCATTCCTTTTGTGGTAGATAAACCACATTAGATTAGCAAATCGGGGAGCTTTTTTCTATTCATTCTGCCGTCTCTGTTGATAAGCTGAACTAAACTAAATCAGACCCGTTTTATGGTTGACTTTATTTCATTATTATTTTAATAATCTCATGGTCAGTGGATACCTGAACGACTCCCCATTGCTGACCTTTAAGGCGGCAATTATGATAATAATCAGGTTAACCAAGCCGTATACCAGGAGCAGCATCCCCAGTATTATCGCCAGTGGTATTAATATTATGGTCAATGAGAAAATAACCATCAAAATGACTGCTGCTGCTCCATATAACAGCAGTGAAATTTGAAAATTCAAAGACTCTTTGCCCTGTTCATCTACCAGTGGAAACTCATCTTTTTTCAACAGCCAAATAATCATGGGCCCCAGTATGTTGCCAAAAGGTATCCCTAGATATAAGGCTAGAGCTGAAAGATGGCATCCCATCGCCCAATTTCGGCCTAATTGCTCTTCCTGGTTCATATTAATTCCCCCCCCGCTGCATGCAATTTCCTATATAACTACCGTGCACTCAGTATAGAACACCTGTGCACATATTTCAATTTACCGGAAAAGGCGGCTTCCCATTTATAAAGTCTATGCGGAGGAACGACAATATGTAATAAAATTTCTTCATTAATTTGAATATTATCTTCGGTACTATGGCTGCAGTGTTGTTATTAATAATCGGTTTAAAAAACCAGCAGGAAACCCACCGATAGCAGATATCCCATGACTACCGTGCAGACCGCTCCTACAGCTGCTTCTATAAATTCTTTTCTGCTTATTCCTTCGAACATTATCTACACCTTCCTCTAACTTTATTTGCGAACACATGTTCTGTTATGTATATTTTAACTGCGAACACTTGTTCTGTCAACCACCTAATCATATTTCAAAATATACATAAGGGAAGACATGAAGATTCACTTAAATCACGAATTGCCTTATAATATTCTAGAACCTGTATAAACTAACGGAGGTTATGAAATGAAAACTATTGTCAATAAATTGATTCCCTCGGTAATCAAAGATCCTGATCTGGCTCCCTCGGGTTATACCCGGCTGGCCTGGGTAAAAAATAATATGCCGGTTCTTAGTGCTATAAACCAGGAACTGACCAAATCCAAACCCTTGCAGGGACACACCATCGCCTGCTGCCTGCACTTGGAGGCAAAAACCGGCTATCTCTTACAGACCCTGCAGGCGGCTGGAGCACGGGTAGCAGCATGTGCCAGCAACCCGCTTTCTACCCAGGATGATGTGGTGGCTGCACTGGTTGACAGCGGTATAACCATATATGCCGTCCATGGTGAGAACACTCATGATTATCACCGTTTTCTGCACCTGACCCTGGATAATAATCCCGATACGCTTATAGACGATGGAGCAGATCTGATTTCTATCCTGGTTAAAGAGCGTCCCGAGCAGGCCCGGCAGATTATCGGCGGCTGCGAGGAGACTACTACCGGGATTTTCCGGTTACGGTCGATGGATAAGGACGGTGCTCTTGCCTTTCCGGTAATTGCGGTTAATGATGCCTACATGAAATACCTTTTTGATAACCGTTATGGAACTGGCCAGTCGGTCTGGGATGGTATCAATCGGACCACTAACCTGGTAGTAGCCGGCAAGAATGTAGTAGTAGCAGGATACGGATGGTGTGGAAAAGGCGTTTCTATGCGAGCTCTAGGTATGGGTGCCAGGGTTATTATTACCGAAATCGATCCTATTAAAGCTAATGAAGCAATTATGGACGGTTTTGAGGTTATGACTATGTCTGACGCATCTCGGATAGGCGATGTTTTTATAACTGTGACCGGAAATATTAATGTGATCCGCAAAGAACATATGGAGCTTATGAAAGATAATGTTATCCTGGCTAATGCCGGCCATTTTGATGTAGAAATCAGCAAACCGGATTTAGATTCATTGGCCGTGAGCAAACGTAAAGCCCGGGATAATATAGAAGAATATCTTTTGGCAGATGGCCGCCGATTATTCCTGCTGGCCGAAGGAAGGCTGGTAAATTTAGCAGCCGGTGACGGACACCCGGCTGAGGTAATGGATCTCAGTTTTTCCCTGCAAATATTGTCTCTGCTTTATGTAATTGAAAACAGTGATAAGCTGGGTACTCATGTTTACGATGTTCCCCAGGAGATAGACTGCCAGGTTGCAAATCTAAAACTCCAGGCATCTGGAGTTAATATCGACCAGCTTACCGGCGAACAAGAAAAATACCTGGCCAGCTGGGATAACAATCTATAATCCTTTCCAGCAGCTTCTTAAAAAATCAAGGATTACCATGGATTAATACTAATAATCAAACCGTACTTTTCACATAATATTAGCAGGCATATGAAAAGGCGGTTTTTTTATGGATACCTTAAACAAAAGATATATCTGGGCTTTCTTCTTGATTTTGCTGCTGGTCATGATTGGGGCATATCTTTTCAATATCTATGGAACTAGACCAGCACCTAAATACTACAGCAGTGATTCCAGTGCTGAAATAAAATGTATCACGGTCAAAGATACCGAAGGAAATATTATTTTCCAGACTGGCGAGCCGGTCAACGTCGAGGATGAATATATAAACGAGAAAAACCAGCACTATATAGTCACCAAAGTTTCCGGCAGCGAAGGAGTAGCCGAGATAAAAACAGAAGTCCCTGATCCAAACCGTTCAGAAAAGGTCTTAAGTGTTCCCTTCAGTGAAATGGTTTTTGATAGTGGTATTCCTGCCGCGGTATCCCTGGAAAATACCCATGTGGTCATATATCATACTCACACTGATGAATCTTTTACACCTACTTCCGGCACCGCCAGCGAACCTGGCAATGGTGACGTACTGGATCTAGGTAAAGTTTTTCAGACCGCTCTGCAGAAGGAAGGGGTAAGTGCCACCCACAGCGAAAACCTACATGACCCTCATGATATCAACGCCTATAATCGCTCCCGGCGGACTGCCGTACAGCTGATAAAGGAGCAGCCTGATGCAGTTTTTGATATTCACCGAGATTCTGCCCCGACTGAGGCTTATCAAACTACCATCAATGGGGTTGATTCATCTAGAATAATGATAGTTATCGGACGCAGCAATCCCAACATGCAGACCAACCTGGAATATGCGAAAAGGATAAAAGCTGCTGCAGACGAGTTGCATCCCGGTCTCATGCGCGGTATATTCATGGGTAAAGGCGATTACAATCAAGATTTATATCCCACCTCTGTTTTATTTGAATGCGGTACTGAATCCATGAGTGAAGAGCATGTCCAAATTGCCATAAACAGCCTGACTGACGCCATCATAAAAGTATTACGCGAAAAATAAAACAGCCATCAGTGATCGTCACCTTTCTTTTTCCCTGCCCTATTCATCTTTTTAATGGTCTGTTCTATAATTGATAAAGCAATATAATGGAATTTCATTCTAATATGCTTGGCTTTTGAATACACAATATTAGTCCGGCAAGTGGAAGCGGGAAGGTAGCGCCTATGAAGTTGGAAATAAAATGGCAGGTCCTGGGTATAATTTGTGCCGGGATATTTATCTCTACCCTGGATGGAAGTATTTTAAATATAGCCAATCCTATAATAGCGGAAAGCTTCTCGGTCACCATGAATCAAGTGCAGTGGGTCACTACTTCCTATATGCTGGTTATCACTGCCACCCTTTTATTCTTCGGAAAATATGGAGACCAGGTCGGCAGCCAAAAAGTATATGCTTATGGATTTCTCTTTTTTACCGGCGGGTCCTTTTTGTGCAGTATATCCCCTACCCTGCATTATCTTATCGCCAGTCGTCTTTTCCAGGCAGTTGGGGCCAGTATGATGATGTCCACCGGGGTTGGAATTATTTCCAATACCTTTCCCGCTGGGGAGAAAGGCAAAGCCCTGGGGCTCACCAGCAGCATGGTAGGGATCGGCAACATGACCGGGCCGGTCATTGGTGGAGTTATCCTGGCTAATTTTGGCTGGTCCTCGATCTTCCTGGTCAATATCCCCATAGGTTTGATTGGTTTTTACCTGGCTCTTAAATACCTGCCCGCTCAACCTTTAAACCCGGAACGGGGGCACTATGATATGGTCGGTATGCTGCTTTTGGCCCTGGGCTCGGTATTGCTTTTGCTGTCGTTATCATATGATAGCGCAGCAGCTCCTATTATTGCTATTATCGCTATAGTAATGCTGATTTCCTTCTATATTTATGAGAGAAATCAAGTCCAGCCCTTGCTAGATTTTGCCCTACTTAGGATAAAAACTTTTTTCTTTGGCAATATAATGATTTTTATAGCTCAAATGTCCCAAATCTGGGTCATTTTTCTAATCCCATTTTACATGGAAGATGTTATGCAGTTCTCTCCCCAGTTGATGGGTCTTTACATGACCATCCCGCCTGTGTGTTTAGCCATTACAGCTCCCTTGACCGGAAGCCTTTCCGATCGAATAGGGCCAGGTCGTTTAACATCTATAGGCTTATTTTTAATGACCCTGTCTCATTTGATCCTTTCTACCCTGTCCTCAGGCAGCAGTACATTAAAAATTACCACAGGCCTACTGCTTATAGGCATTGGAATGGGATTCTTTGCATCTCCCAACAGCAGCAGCATTTTCCGGTCCATCCCCGGAGAAAAAGCCGGTTATACCGGGGGATTCACAGCAACTACTCGCAATTTTTCCATTTCCCTGGGCATCGCTGCCTCGGCCAGTATCTTTACTATGCTGATTAATACCCAACAGCAGCTGTTCACCCCGGATATTGCTTATATGAAAGCGGTAGGCATGGTATTCAGAATCTCAGCCTTTATCACCCTGTGCGGTCTTTTTGTCTCTATTCTCACTGCTAAAACCCGGATGCCACCACAAAATAATAATCTTTCCGCATAGGTTTTGACCCCTGCGGTTTATTCTGGTATAATAATCAAGCAATATGCGCCCGTAGCTCAGTGGATAGAGCACCGGCCTCCGGAGCCGGGTGCGGAGGTTCGATTCCTCTCGGGCGTACCATCGATAAAATCAGGCACTTCTGACGATAATAGAAGTGCCTTTTTTACTGGTTGACCGCAGTTTTGACGGCATCTAGAAGGTAATTTTCGAGTTCACTTAGGATATCAACAATTGTAAATAACGATGGGTGCTTAGCAATGCTTATTTCAAAAAGGAACCAGGGGGGACGGTTCTTGTGGTCGGTAGTCAGTTTTAGATTACGCCTTCAAAATAATACCTCTGCTAATCCCTGTTAATCGCGCCAATTGTCTTGTGGATAGCCCCTCATCTTTCAATGCCTTCAAAAACATATCCCTTTTATCCTTTTCCAAATTTTGAACACCTGAACATTGGCTGACACTGCATGTTTTTTTTATAATTGTAATTGCTTCCTCATCCGATATCCTTCTTCTTTCAGTTATATCCAGGCATTTATCATTATTCGTTGTCTTATGAAACTCTTTAAAACTAGCAATTGCTTTTTCCTTGTCCTCATCAAACAGCTTCAGCGTAAAATCTGTATCGGTTATTTTTCTTTTTCCTGTATATTCCGAATAACTACTCCATTTGTACTCAGCAATATCCTTTACGATTCCTGCCTTTAAAGGGTTTCGGTATATATATCTTAAGACAGCTAAAAAATATTTATCATCTTCAACAGCTTCACTTTTGTATCTGTCCTGAAATAAATGCCCGCATCGTTGATATTTCCAATTATACCAATACACATAGCTGGCTCCTATACGCCGCATAATGATCTCCAATTCTTCTCGTTCTTCCTTAAGCAGTAAATGAACATGATTTCCCATTAAACAATAAGCATATATCTTATAGCCACTTGTATCCATATATCTTTGTAAAGTTTCCAGGAATCTTATAGCATCTTCCTCGTCTTCGAAAATAGTCTGTCTGTTGGATCCTCTTAAGACAATATGATAGATTCCGCTTTCGCTTCGCTTTCTTTCATTTCTTGGCACATTAACTCACCTCTGGTTTATTATAACAAGAATCAGAAGGTTATGTAACCGCAAGAACCGTCCCCTTGGTTTCCTCGTACCTTAAATAAAAAAGCTAGAGACAAAATACCATGCCCCCAGCTTTTTATTAATATTATGTAATATTTTTATTGTGGTCCTTCAAGCATTTTATTAACCAAACATGGTCATAAGGAAGCCTGCAGCAACTGCAGATCCTATAACCCCAGCAACATTAGGCCCCATGGCATGCATGAGCAGGTGGTTCTCTGGGTTGGCCTTTTGGCCTTCCACCTGGGATACCCTCGCAGCCATAGGAACTGCCGAAACACCTGCGGAACCTATGAGGGGATTAACTTTGCCGCCGGACAGGAAGCACATGAGCTTGCCCAACAACAAGCCGCCCATAGTACTAAACATGAACGCCATCAGCCCCAACGCAATTATCATTAGTGTTTCAGGACTTAAGAATGTTTCTGCAACTGCCGTAGCGCCCACGGTAGTGCCCAGGAATATAGTCACGATATTTATAAGTGCATTCTGTACAGTATTATTGAGCCTTTCCACCACGCCGGATTCCTTGAACAGATTACCCAGCATCAACATGCCGATAAGCGGCGCAACAGAAGGAAGCAGCATGGACACTACAATAGTAACAACTATAGGAAATACGATTCGTTCAGTCTTGGATACTTCTCTAAGCTGCACCATTTCAATTTCTCTTTCCTTTTTACTGGTAAGAAGCCGCATGATGGGCGGTTGAATCATGGGAATCAAGGCCATATAGGAATATGCTGCAATGGCGATCGCTGGAAGCAATTCAGGCGCCAGCTTGGCGGTAAGAAAGATGGCAGTTGGGCCGTCAGCGCCGCCAATTATCCCAATAGAGGCAGCCTCCTGAGGGTTGAAGCCCAGGAAAATCGCAACAGTAAAGGCGATGTAGATACCCAGCTGTGCGGCCGCTCCCAGAAATAAGCTGGAAGGCCTGGCGATCAGGGGGCCAAAATCGGTCATAGCACCAACCCCCAGGAATATCAGGGAAGGATAAATCCCCAGCTTTACTCCCTGGTAAATATAATACAGGATTCCTCCTGCTACGGAATGATCAGCAGACGGTGGTGCCATAAGGTTGGCCATTGGCAGGTTGGCCAGAATCACACCAAATGCAATGGGCAAGAGCAGCAAAGGTTCATACTTTTTCACAATTGCCATATAAATCAGGATACAGGCAACAAGAATCATCACCGCCTCCTGCCAGGTCATGGCCGGGAAACCGGAATTATTCCATATTTTCAAGAGTGTATCAAATAAAGAGAAAGACATTATTATTCCCCCCACTACTGCAGCGCAAGAAGGATGTCACCTGTTGATACAGACGCTCCTTTAGCAACGATAATCTGTGAAACCACTCCATCTCTCGGAGCTTTAATCTCGGTTTCCATTTTCATGGCCTCAAGAATAAACAAAACATCGCCTTTTTTCACTGATGCACCTGGTTGTACATTCACAGCCAGGATGGTACCCGGTAGTGGAGATTTCAGGGGCTCGCCAGCGACTGTATTAGCCTGAGCTGCCGGCGCAGCAGGTGTTACAGGAGCAGCTGATACTGGCACAACTTCCTGTACAGGTACTACGGCAGCTTGAGTGGTCTTTACGATATTTGCTTGTCCTTTTTCAACTTCAACTTCGTAATTCTTACCATTAATGGTTACTATGTATTTCATTCCCATTATCCCCCTATTAGTAGGATTCGTATGTTCTAATTAATTGCCTTGATCATCTTGAATTGCAGCTCGGACAAAGGTATTTGAGACTCATGGCTCACAATGGCCATAATCATTGCAGCCGTTTTCTCATCAACACCTAAAAGCCTTAATTCACCTGCAGACCATCCTTCATCAACTGCTTCGGGCCCTTCTGCGGTAACGGCTGTTTCTGCCTCACTCGTGACATTTCTTGTATCTGTTCCATTCAGCTTACGCTTAGGTGCCATGATATATCCCACAACTAAAGACTGAAGTTTTATTAAAAAGCTCAGCAGAACTAGCACTAAAAACACAACAGCAAAACCAATCAGGGATACCATCAAGCTATCCGCTAAATTCATAGACACCCTCCTTTACATTTTCATTATTGTATAATTCACTTTTAAAGCAGCGCTTTCTTCTCTATACTTGAAGAATTTTTCAGCAATCGGTGGAAAAATAATATAAGAAAGCACATCTTCATCGTTTTTGGCCATGTCGCCTATCTCTTTTTTGGCCTTTTCAAATTCGGGTTCCAGAGTATCTGCAAATCTCTGGGTCATAGGCTCTTCATCTCCCAGAACCTTTTTCACAAGTTCTGCATTTACTTCACCGGGGGCCTTGCCATATTCACCTTTAAAGTAGGACCTTACTTCCGTGGATATACTCTCGTATCTTCCTCCCAATAGCACATTAGTAGTTGCCTGAACGCCAACTATTTGACTCATAGGAGTTACCAGGGGAGGGTATCCCAGGTCTTTTCTGACTCTGGGAATTTCCTCCAGCACTTCTGCCAGTTTGTCTAAAGAATTATTCTGCTTCAACTGGGAAATGAGATTTGAGAGCATTCCTCCGGGCACCTGGTAAACCAGGGCATCTGTCTCTGAACCGAGGACATATGGGTCCAGCACACCGGATTGAATAAATTTATCTTTAACAGGTTTAAAGAAATCGTTGATTTCTTTAAGAATAGCTTCGTTGAGTCCTGTTTCATAGCCTGACTGCTTCAATGCGAAATGCAAGGATTCAGTGGCAGGCTGGGATGTACCGCCGGAGAAAGCAGAAATAGCACAATCGATGACATCACAACCAGCTTCAATGGCCTTAAAATAGGTGATCGGACCAAGACCGGTGGTAGAATGGGTGTGAAGTACAATAGGCTTATTGACAGTTTCCTTTAATGCCTTGATCAAATCATAGGCTTCCTGAGGCCCCATGATTCCTGACATGTCCTTAATGCAGATGGAGTCTACGCCCATACCTTCCAGCTGTTTTCCCAACTTCACATAATTTTCAAGATTATGAATGGGGCTTATGGTATAGCAAATAGTGCCTTGTGCATGGCCCCCGCTTTTCAAGGTCTGATCCACAGCCACTTCAATATTTCTAAAATCGTTAAGGGCATCAAAGATCCGCATGATATCTATTCCATTTTGGATGGCATGTTCGACAAACTTTCTGACCACATCATCAGAATAATGCTTGTAGGCAACAATATTCTGGCCCCTTAAAAGCATCTGGAGCTTGGTCTTCTTGATTTTTGATTTGATTTTTCTAAGTCTTTCCCAGGGATCCTCATTCAAGTATCTGAGGCAGGAGTCAAAAGTTGCTCCACCCCAGCATTCCACTGAATGGTATCCCGCATTGTCAATTTTTTCAAGAATTCCTTCAAAATCACTTAAAGGCATTCGTGTTGCGATCAAAGACTGGTTTGCATCTCTTAAAACAGTTTCTGTGATATTTACTTTCATAACCCCACTCCATTCTGCACTATTTTTATATTAATCAGGGTTTGCTTAAACAGCGAGTTAATTTCATTAAAATCCAAGTCTAGCCACCCAGAATACACTCTGATAAATTTGCATTAAAGAATCTAAAGTCACTGCTCCAGGTTCAATACCAGGAACCGCATGGCAATAGTGTTTCGCTGGTTTCTTTGAGCTGTGCCACAATCAGGCCCAGCCCATAAAAATGTTTGCCTTCTTCGGATTTTCCTTCGACGGCATTTCGTATTCCTACATCCTGTTTTTCCAGCTTCTTTGTTCTTTCATGATTACTAATAAGTTTTTGGTCTTCCCGATGGACGGCCCACTAAGCTGGATGTTATATTTTTTTTGCAGAACTATTAATTTTCCGGATTACGCTTGGATATTGTCGGCCATTACGACTTCAGGATAAAACCGTATTTTGACGTTAGTTTTCCATGGACTGGTTCAAGATTGTCCCGTTATCATTATAACTTACATTTTCCATGAAACTATATCCATCAACGATACGATTGCCGGTATGGCGCCAAACTCCACCTCGGCCCTAGCTTTGCCACGAACGATGGGTCTGACAAACGGCATATGCAAGCTCACGATTCGACCTCTTCTTCCGGAAATGAGTCATGAGGAATGCATCAAAGGGAGCTTCCTTGACAAAGGACGGCAGCCCAATGAAGAATTGCATATAAGGACTTTCCGCTATTTCTCCTACGTTATCTCTATCCAACCCGGATTTTCGGTTTTGTATCAGGAGTGCTCCCGCACTTTTGTGCCGCGCAGTACATAAAGGCACACTCCAAATGCAAGGTTTTTATATGATAAATTTCTGTTTCTATGTACTATTATACCTGGCAAAACTCCTTCAAGCCCAGTGTTTATGCGGGTTCTAACGTTCAGCAGACCCTAGTGCAGGCATTTGTTTTTTTATCTATCCAGCTATAAGTTGTAACCTTGCTAACTCAAGTATTCGGCAATCTCATCTAACGTTCTTCAGTTGTTAGTTCTGCCATCTGAGAACCTCTTTCGAAATATATAAAGTATATTTTATCAATATATTGTCTATTTGTATATGATTTACAAGCATGTATACAGAACCGCTTCCGCCCAATTATTGTCAGGCCTGACTCCTTAGAATGGCATGATATTTGCAATTAATTTGGAGAAGAGTGTTAATGTTAAATTTGGACTTTTAAGGGGTGTAGGGAGCGACTAGAATACGTTTAGTATTATAGAAATTTATGAAGAAGGTTTTGAATAACAAATGAAACGATTTTGCAAGATATCCTACGTATCAAATGCTGGAGTTCTATTAACTTTTAATAAAAAAAAAGTACTTGTTGATGGCTTATGTAATTCAGTGGTCCCAATATTTAAAAATCCGCCGTTAGAAATACAAACTCAAATAATTAGAGGTATTTCCCCTTATAAAAACATTGACCTCATACTCTTTACGCATCATCATCCTGATCACTTTGATCCCCAAAGTACAGTTAATTTTTTAAAGCATCATCCAAATACCGTTGTTATTGCTAATCAAGATGCAATTTCAGAAATATGCAGACTGCATTCGGGGTGGGCAAATAGTCAATTGATACAGGCCAATACTCTAATGGGACTAAATGAGAATTTGCATGAAGTTGATGGTGTTAAAATTTGGGCCATTTCTCTTTTGCATGAGGGAGATGAATATAAATATGTGGAAAATTTTGCCTATCTTATTGAAGTAGGCGGAAAGAAAATTTTACATGTAGGAGACGCTAAACCCATTAGTGATAACTATATCAACCTTAATCTGATTGAAAAAAACATAGATTTACTCATAGTGCCTTTTCCTTATGTAGGTCTTTCTTCAGCCAGACAAGTGATTGAAAAATATATCAACCCTCAAAAAATTGCCGCAGTTCATTTGCCATACAGGGAGTTGGATAGCGGTGGTTGGATAGATGCAACTAGGAAAAGCTTTAGGACGGTAGAAAAACACTTTATAGATACAGTTTTTTTTGAAGATATAGGTGATTATATATACATTTAGTTTCTAAAATTGTGTAGTAGAGAATATAAATGGGAGGCTATGACATATGAGTATTTTTGAAATTTTGATGTTAGTATGCTGGGGATCTGCCTGGCCATTTTCCATCCACAAATCATATACATCCAGATCTACTAAAGGTAAGAGCCTTGTTTTTTTATTGATAGCTTTATCAGGATATGTCTGTAGCATTCTTCATAAGATTTTTTATAGCTATGATTATGTAATATATCTTTATCTTATTAATATGACTATGGTATCAATTGATATTCTATTATATCTGCGTAATCGTAGATTTCAAAGCATCGAAAGTATATATGCAGAGTCAAACCAGGAGTCATTTCGTCAAAAGATATAAATAAATCAGAACCATTAGGTTCCCTACGATTTTTAACGAGTCTTCATACTGTATATAAAATTCCACCTTGAGACTCTAGAATATCTTTTAATCTACTTGTATTAAAAACCTCTTCACCCGCTAAATTAATTACCACTCTAAATTTCATACAGTCGTCTAGCCAATGATATAGCACTTCCCTGGCTTCATCATTATTACATAATTCCCTGGTAATTGAAGCATATTTTATACCCTTTTCATTAAGACTTTCAATAATGATTTGGCGATCCTCCTGGCTGATATCAGCTATTATTACCTTAGCACCTAAATTGGCATAATATTTTCCGATATTCCGACTTATTCTTTTTTGATGACCTGATATTATTAATACATTTGGTTCTATTACTCTTACCCAAAACATGTCCCAACCCTCCATAAAACGCACTCCCTTCTGTCCGCTGTTTGGTTCAGCATCATGATAAGTACTTACTGATGCAAGCAAGTCAATATCGGTTTGTTATTTTATATTGAGCCAATAGGTTTAAATAACTGCGATCTAGCCAAGTCATTTATGGCTCACTTTCTAACCCTGTAATTTCCAAATACCATAAATATACCATTACACATAGCATTATGAGTGTATAGACGCATACCCTCGGCCCCTCTCCTGGAATGACATAATCAATCTTAGCTAGCAATCGGGAAAGGTTCTTGAATAATGACCTGGCAACGGTTTTTACATATCAATTGGCATGTTTATTGCATTAGTAATATTAAGAAAACAATTGGTAATCATTCGTAGACTCAAGATGGCTACCAAAAAACCACTGTTGCATGTAAACCAGCCAATATCAATTTTCTTATAAGTTCACTTAACATTTAAACTCTTCCTTTTGGGGTTACTGATATATTCAGTGACCCCTCTTTTTTAATTCCGGAGTATAAGTATGATTCTATATAGCAAGTGTTGAGTAGGAAATAAGCCATGCAAGTTGCTAAAATGATTGGTGCAAAGATCGGATGGTTCGGGATTCTAAGAAACTATATATTAGGCTCCTATCACTATTCATTTTATTACAAAGTTTGTGTTAACTACTAAAAACAATGCTCTTCACAAGGAATCAGGTTGGCAGACAGTGTATTAAAACTGAGTTTATCGTTTGAGGGCTGGAATCTAGGAAGGGGGGGCGAAATAGTAGCCATTTTACCAAACGATAAACTCAGGTAATAGATAATGGTTTATTTTATATCCTCAAGGAAGCATTTAAACTCTTATATCTTCTCTATTGGGGGGAATGGAGAACTTCCAGGCGCAATACCAGTCCTCCGGATGAGAATCTGGTGGACAACCTAAACATTCCGTTACAATTCGATGATCGATTGTGGCAGCAAAAGATCTATATTCCATCATTCCGGTTGACTTGCAGGGATAATCGTCCAAACCTTTGCGTTTTCTTGTAGATTGTACGATACATTCATTCATATAAAAAATAATGCTGTTCGGGCTTTCGTCAACAATAGACTGAACATTAACCTGATGATATAATCTGAATTTGAGTGCTTGTTTAAGACCTTCCAATCCTGCTAATTTCGGCAGGCCCAAAAATTTCTTTATTGAACTTGCTTCAAATGCACAAAATTTTCCTACTGCACCACCCGCACAACGCTGTGCATCTAATACACTGTAATTTTGTTCTATGGCCTGAAACCATATTCCATCGCCAGCTAACCAGTTTGCACCTAAAGATCTAATTAATTCAAGCAACTGCTCCTTTGGCATGTCTATTAAAGCCTTAGGAATAGCATCTTCCAATTCTATTCCCAGCGTTTTTCCTAATCGTTTCATCTGTGCTTTGTAACTCTGGGGAAATGCTTTTTCCATAATCTCGAGTGCACCTGGCATACCAAATTGGTGTTCTACCTCCAAAAAGTATATGGTATGATGAACCATGATCTGGTGAAACATATTAATTACTAATTCAGACAGCCTATGATTATCGAGATCTTTTAATCCTTTAATTGCGCTATCCATTAGAATTCCTCCAATCCCTTGATCTTCGTTGCTCAAAATCTTCGTATTTCATATCAAAATAAAAGCTGTATTATCTCATCAACATTAGCAGATGGCCAGTACGTTGTAATAATCTCTGAAGTAATATTCTTATCAAAAATATCCTTTCTATAAACCAGTCCTACAAATATCTTTTCGAATTCTTCAATATCCTTTGCTGCAAAAAAATCGCCGTATATCTTGCATTCAGTAATATATCCTTGATTTATACTGAGCCGAATATCAATATTGCCCCAATTAAAGCTACCCTTTTTCTGAATAGTAAAAGGAGGAGAACTTCCAAAAGCCCAATCCCAGGTGGCATATTTTTTATTTCTCAAATCGGATATCGCTTTCTGATCTATATCAGATAAATAATATGTTGAGATCTCGTTGTTAGCATCCAACACGGTTTCATATAAGAGTTCCTTAAATTCATTGATCTCCAATGGTATGCTTATATGTTCTTTTATATTGGTTACGCGGCTTTTTATTGATTTTATCCCTTTGGAATTTATTTTTTCCGGTTTAACATTTAAAGCCTCAACCATTACATCTAAATTTGAATCAAATAAAATTGTCCCATGATGAAGCAGACGTTTTCCACGCTTGAATTGTGCATTACCGGAAAATTTTCTGCCATTAATGGTTATATCATTTCTACCACTATTCTCGGCTTGAATTCCCAACTTTCTGAGAGTATTTATTAAATAACTGGTAAAAACATCAAATTTGTGAAATCGTCCTTCTTCCTGAACTACAAATGTATAGTTCAGGTTGCCATGATCATGATATACTGCTCCTCCTCCAGACATTCTTCTTACAACTTTGATGCCCCTAGTCTCTACGAAAGCAAGGTTAATTTCTTCGATAGTGTTCTGATTTCTCCCCACCACAATTGTGGGCTCATTCTGCCACAGAATAAAATAATCTTCTCCCTCCGGCATCGCGGTCACGACATACTCCTCCATGGCAAGATTAAAATATGGATCACGAGAGTTATTAATTATTCTGATCATCCAGCATTCCACCTTTTTTTTCATTCGTTATAGAAATAAGCAGTTCAATTTTTCTATAGCAAAATCTCAACCACAAGTCGATAGATTTAAATACGAATACGGTTTATTCTATAATTAAGCAGAGCAGTATCATTTCATTTTACTCATTAATCAACTTATACACGTATAATCTATTTCAAGACTATGAACTATAAATTATATTTCCCTGGCCATTGAGAATATTTTCCAAGATGTAGATTCTAAATGCATACAAGCTTCTGCTATCTCCTGTATTACCTGGTTTAGATGTTCTACGCACTCATTTGCCTTATCCATGCCATTTCTAACCTTGAATGCAAATTGCGTATTTTGGTCAAGTTTTGCCTGCATTTCCTTTACCATTTCTTCACTTTTCTCCGCTAATGTTCGAACTTCTTTAGCTGCTGCCGCAAGGCTTCTCCCAGCTTCCCCAGCTTTCACTGAATCAATAGTAGCGTTCAACCCCAGGGTTCTGGTTTCTGAGGCAATATTTCGAACAACGTTCCCAATATGGTAAACTGTCCTCACTCCCTCGATCATGTTATCAACCAGTGCACAAGTAATAGAGAACTCCTGATGCAGGATCTCACTAGAACCATGCATCTCCTGTGTGCTAGCCTGAACCTCCCGGGCCATTTCTGAGAGGGCTTGTGATATTTCCAGCAGGGATGTTTCCTTTGATCTCTCTACCGATACCCCAATGCTGCCTACTATCTGGTCTTGATTATCCGCAACTGGTATGAACACAGATCTTAAATCCACACCCGCGTCTTCCTTATTAACCATAGCTTCCACCGTATGTTGCTGTGACATACATCGGTTGGCTGCTCCGCCCCGCACAATTTTTTCTCCCTGCTTGATTATATTTGCATTCGTAGAGTATACGTAAGTTATCTCCTCTCTGTCCGTTATAAATACGACTAATTCTCGTTTCAAGAGTACTGATAAATAGGGGGCTACCTGTTTAAAAGATTCTAGAATATCCTTGCTAACCTTCATCCCTATTCCTCTCTCCTTTAATACTTCGCCTGGTACTTGAATCCATTATTAATAATCCTCTCTTTTGGCACCAAGCCCACACCGGAAAGGCCCAGCAAGCCGGCACTCGGTTCCGGCCTGCCGTTTAAATCCGATATGGATTACTCTCTTCCGGTTACTAGGGGGGGTGATATCTAACAAATGATTATAAAAATCATTAATAGATCTTATACATATAATCCATCTGCCATCTCAGATGGATCTGGATAAGCACATTCTCGTGCATAAGCAACTGCCGCTTCTAATTCATCTGCAATGGATTTCTCTATATTCTCAATATCTTGTTTCTTAAGAGCTTTTTCTTTTAATAATAAGTTCTCCAAGTCCTTTATGCAGTCTTTTGCCATGGCAGCATCGACTTTTTCCTTACCCCGGTATTTTTGGGCATCCCCTACGAAATGTCCATGCCAGCGATCATTTTTGACTTCGATAAAGGTTGGGCCTTCGCCAGCGCGTGCCCGTGCAACTGCTTCGGCACAAGCCTGATAAATTTCAATGACATCGTTGCCAACGATCACTCCCGGCATACCATAAGAAGCCGCGCGATCAGCCAGATTTTCAATTTTGCAGTGGATTGGTCTGGGTGAAAATTCAGCCCACCCATTATTCTCACAGAGGAAAATCACCGGGAGATTTAAAACTGCGGCCAAATTCATAGCTTCATGGAAAGCTCCTTCATTGGTAGCACCATCTCCAAAAGTGGATACTGCTACTTGTGTGGTCCCTTTATATTGAGCGGCAAAGCCTGCCCCAACTACGATAGGTATTCCACCACCCACAATACCATTGGCACCCATAACACCCTTCGATAGGTCAGCCAGATGCATAGATCCTGACCTTCCCATGCAATAACCTGCCTTCCTGCCAAACAATTCAGCCATGGCCCGGTTCAAGTCTATTCCTTTGGCAATGGCATAACCATGACCCCTGTGGGTGGTACCGATGTAATCATCATCATTGAGGTTGGCACATATTGCTACGGGTGCTGATTCCTGGCCAACGCTTACATGGAGGAAACCTTGAATCTCACCGGCCGAAAAGACTTCCATTAATTTTTCTTCTGTTCTCCGAATTCTTAGCATATTTTTATAGAATTCAATTAACTGTTCATTGCTAAGCTTCTTCATGAAATATTCTCCTTCCATTTTGGATATCAAATCCTGTTTTTTGAAACCCTCACTTGTCTTGCTGTTCGATAGGCATCCATTCTAGATTGACTTTGATTCAAGAATTGACAGCTTCAGTCATACAACATGGTTCTTTCCAGATAATGATCAATTTATAATCAAGTTTAGTCTTATGGCATGTGAATGGCGCCGCCGCATAGTGTCAATGCAGCCTCCATAACAGCCTCCGATATAGTCGGATGGGGATGAATGGTATGAGCCAGCTCTTCGACAGTCATTTCCATGTTCATTCCCAGTACTGCTTCCGCGATCATATCTGTTGCATGGGGACCAATTATATGAACTCCCAATACTTCACCATATTTTTTATCGGCTACAATCTTGACCATCCCGTCAACTTCATTTACAACCAGGGCCTTACCAACACCCCGCATCGGAAAGCGACCTACTTGCACATCATAAGACTCCCTGGCTTTTTCTTCCGTAAGCCCAACTGAAGCTACCTCAGGAGTGGTATATATACAGGCAGGAACCGCTTTGTATTTCATGGCTTCTTTATGGCCTAGGGCATTTTGAACTGCACACTCGCCCTCGGCAGACGCCAGATGAGCCAGCATTATACCACCAATCACATCACCTACGGCATATACGTTAGGGACATTGGTCTCCATGTATTCGTTAACTGCAATAGCGCCTTTTTCAGTCTTCACACCAATCTTTTCAATGTTAAGAAGTGAAAAGTCTGGCTTTCTTCCTACCGTTAGAATTACTTTTTCAACACTTACAGTCTCGGTTTTATCCCCCAGGGCATAAGTTACAATATTCTCCGCCTTTTTATGAGCTATACTCTTTACCGATGCATTGGTAATGACCTTAACTCCAGACTTGACAACCAGTTTTTGCAGAAGTTCTGCGATTTCCTTATCCACGCCGAATACCAGATTGGGCATCATTTCAATAATAGTTACAGCGCATCCCATGGAGTTAAGATACTGGGCAAATTCAACTCCTATTACGCCTCCTCCGATAATAACCACACTCTTCGGCAGGGCAGACATCTCCAGAACCTTATCTGAATCCATTACATCGGGATGATCTATTCCTTCGATGGGAATCTTAGATGGAATAGATCCTGATGCGATGATGATTTTATCCCCTTGAACTTTTTCGCCGGTTTCTGCTATCTGTAATGTCTTAGCATCAACAAACGAAGCGGTCCCCTTAATAACCTTGACTTTTTTGGCTCCCAGCAAGGATTTAACTCCATTGCATAACTGCGACACAACCGCATCTTTCCTGGCCATAGCGGCACCAAAATTCAACTCGTAACCCTTACACTTGATACCATATAGTTCGGATTCTTTCATGGTCTCAATTACATTGCCAGCCTGCAAAAGTGCTTTAGTCGGTATACAACCACGGTTTAAGCATGTCCCCCCGAGATCAGCCCTTTCAATCAATGTTACTTCTGCACCCATGCGAGCCGCCCGTATGGCAGCAGGATATCCTCCTACACCACCGCCAACGATTATTATCTTAGTTTTTTCAGACATTTCCATCCTCCTAAGCAGGTTTCATTAAATTCCTTCCGGTCAAGAATCCATCTCAACTTATTATGGAATTTGAATGAGATTAATGTTGTTTATACAGCCAATATCGGATTTTCGATATACTCTTTAAGGGTCATCATAAACTTGGCTGCTTCTGCCCCATCGATCACCCTGTGATCATAGGTTAGATTGACATTCATCATAGGCCGGATCACTATCTCACCATCAACCACAACCGGTTTATCAATGATAGCTGCTACTGCTAAAATAGCATTTTCCGGCTGATTGATAATGCTTACAAATTGTTCCAGGCCAGTCATTCCTAATGATGATAGTGTAAATGTACTGCCTGATATATCATCCGGGCCAAAGCTATTAGTTTTGCCCTTATTAATTAATGCAACTCTATCTGATGCTATCTGTCCTATACTCTTGGAGTTTATATCCTTGATAGAAAGTACGATCAATCCTTCGTCAAGAGCCATTGCCATACCCATATTCACTTTGGAATTATAGATGATCCCTTTTTCAGTCCAGCGGGTATTGAGAACCGGATGTTCGCGAAGTGCAATAGCTGTAATTTTCATCATCAAATCTGTAACAGTGATACGTACGCCATACTTTTTCTCCACATAAGGCAATAGTGTTTCACGCATTTCCTGGAGCTTGCTGGCATCCACCGTATTGTACATATAAGTCGAAGCTGCCTCATGCTTGCTGGCGAGCATATTCTTGGCTATAGCCTTCCGCATACCGGTGAAAGGAACCAGGGTTTGACCAGCCTCAAGCTCAACATCTGTCTCAACTGTTGTATTTGCCACTGGTGCAGATGCTGCAGGTGTTGATGTTCCTGACTCGTGAGCTTTTTCAACGTCTGCTGCAACGATTCTGCCTGAGGGACCTGTTCCAATAACTTGAGATAGATCGAGGTTATAGGATTTGGCTATTTTCTTTGCCAACGGACTAGCCTTAATTCTGGAACCCGCACCCGCTGCCGGCTCATTCTGTGGTATGCTTTGCTCCGCCGCTGCTGGTTTTTCTTCTTCAGCTACACTAACTGCTTGTGGTGAGCCCGTAGATGGAATACTCGAGGGATCTTCTCCGGGTTCGAGCATATAAGCTACTGTTTCACCGACCGGAACCGTTTCCTGTGCTTGTGCTACAATTTTGGCTAATATACCATCCTGAGGGGCTTCAACCTCCTGGGTAATCTTCTCTGTTTCCATAATAAAAAGGATATCGCCCTTGGTAACGGAATCGCCTTCTTTTTTAGCCCATTCCGTAATTAATCCTTCTTCCATGGTTAAACCTAATTTAGGCATTACGATGTTTATAGGCATTTGTTTTACTCCTTTACTATTATTTTCCCTTAAACTCGGCTTTACGTTTCTCAATGAAGGCTGTGGTCCCCTCTTTCATGTCTTCCGTGCTAAAACAGGTTACGCAATTCTTCTGGGAATACTGTACGGCTTGCTCCAAAGGCAAATCCATACCAATCTCAACTGCGTCCTTGCAGAGTTCCAGAGCTATCGGACCATTGCATACGATCTTTTGAGCCATCTCGTCTGCTGCCTTCAATGCTTCCCCTTTAGGAACTACCTTGTTGATTAAGCCGATGCGCAATCCTTCCTCAGCATCAATAGGATCACCGGTCAGCAGCATTTCATAAGCCAGTCCTTTTCCAATGATCCGTGGAAGCCGCTGAGTCCCGCCCGTTCCCGGTATTATGCCAAGCTTAACCTCGGGAAGTCCGAGTTTGGCTCCAGTAACAGCAATACGGATCTGGCAACCTAGAGCAAGTTCAAGTCCGCCACCCAGAGCTAAGCCATTAATCGCTGCGATAACAGGTTGTCTTAGCTTCTCTAATGCTGCAATAACTCTTACCAGGCCTTCATTCCAACGGAGTATATTTATAGGAGTCATCTCACTCAATTCCTTGATATCGGCTCCAGCCTGAAAACCCTTGCCAGCGCCAGTTATTATTAGAACTTTGATTTCATCATCCAAATCTATATTCCGCAATGCATCTCGCATTTCATCGATCAATTCTTGACTAATGGCATTGAAGACCTCAGGACGATTAAGAGTTAGAGTACCAATGCCTTCCTCTTTTTCTACAATAATTGTTTTATATGTCTTCATGGCCTTCCTCCTCTTCAACCAGCTAAGTTGTATTATTAGTCACTCTTGCATATGATTGGATGATCTGGACAACAAAGCTGGATAGATTTTGTTTATTTTTTACATGGTGACCAGTATTTTAATTTGCTTGTCCCCATTATTGATAAGTTCCTTAACTCCCTTTTCCACATAGTCATCCAGACCAATCCTGGCTGTTATCATTTCTTCCACCTTCACCCTACCGTCGGCCAGGTAGCTTATGCAGGTGGGAAACTCATCATTATAACCAGAAGAAAATACTATCTCCTTTTCCTGGCCCCATAAGCGTAAGAATGGTACTTCGATGGGTTTTAATGCCAGGCCCACAATGCAGATGATTGCTCTTCTGCCGCCTACTTTAACCGCTGTATCGAAAGTGATCTGATTTCCTACACATTCAAAGACCCAATCCGCTTTAAGACCATCGGTATACTTGCCGATCTCTTTGCCAACATCACATTGGGTAGGATCGAAGACCGCTGTTGCGCCCAACTTGGCTGCCAATTCACGTCGTGCCTGCATAGGCTCACTGACAAAGACCTCTTTTGCGCCAGCTGCCAGACAACATTGTAAAACTAATAGCCCTATCGGTCCTGCTCCAATTACCGCCACACTAGCTCCAACCTTCATACGACTCCGGTTAACGGCATGCAGCGCAACCGCTACCGGTTCAACAAAACACCCTACTTCATCACTGACTGAATCTGGCAACTGGTGTATTCCATATTCAGGGAAAACTCCATACTCAGCAAAACCGCCATCCCAGGCGAACCCTGCCGTACCCAGCTTGGTACACATGATGTATTCGCCCTTCTTACAGTAATGACATTCACCACAATATATTAAAGGATTTACAGTAACCCGATCGCCGACTTTGCATTTTGTCACACCTTCGCCAATCTCGACTACCTCACCCGCAAATTCGTGTCCGACTACAACTGGTCCCAGTGACCTTCCTGTAAGGGGGTGGGGTCTGGCCGGAATGACAAAAGGTCCATCCTTGTACTCATGTAAATCAGATCCACAGATACCGCAAGCCTTTATCTTGAGCTTAACCTGTCCTTTCTCAACTGAGGGCTCAGGATAATTTTCTATTCTGACGTCTTCTTTACCATACCAAACGGCAGCTTTCATTATTATTACCTCCTATTTTTCTCCTGACATACAGAGACTTATCCCATAGCAGCCATGATAGCTTTTTTAACATCCTCAACTCCCGGCACATAAGATTTTTCGAGACTATAATGGATGGGAACAAATGGTGCTCCTACCCTGAAAATTGGAGCATCCAATTCGTCAAATAATTCTTCATTTACAGCGGCTGATATCTCGGCTCCGAACCCAAACTGTTTAACTGCCTCGTGGGCTACTACCAATCGGTGAGTTTTTCCTATTGAATTAAAAACTGTTTCTCTATCCCAGGGTTGAATAGTCATAAGGTCGACGACCTCAACGCTAATTCCTTCTTTCTCCAGCTGGTCCGCAGCCTTTAGTGAATCGTTCACCAGACGCGATGCGGTCACAACAGTTACATCACTGCCCACTCTTTTAATATCCGCTTTACCAAGGGGAATCAAATAATCTTCTTCGGGAATCTGCCCTTTCATAGCATGCAGGGTCTTATTCTCGATAAAAATAACCGGGTTATCATCACGAATAGATGATTTAAGCAGCCCTTTTACATCATATGGATTAGCAGCCATAACCACTTTGAGGCCTGGAACATGGGCAAACCAGGCTTCTAAACACTGTGAATGCTGTGGTCCTGCGTTTTGTCCGCCCCCCTCTGGCATTCTTACTACAATTGGCATAGCATATTGATTTCCAAACATATAGCGCATCTTGGCGATCTGATTTACCACACTATCCATACAACAGGTAACGAAATCCATGAACATGATCTCAATAATCGGCCTTAGCCCGCAGGATGCAGCTCCTGCTGCCAATGATGTAAAACCGGCCTCACTGATGGGAGTATCAATGACCCTCTTCTCTCCAAACTTCTCAAAAAGACCCTTACTTGCTCCAAATGACCCGCCTGCAAGACCTACATCTTCGCCCATAAGAAAAACGTTTTCGTCTCTCTCCATCTCCTCTTGCATGGCCTCCTTAATAGCGAATATATACCTGATATCTTTCATGACTAGCTCCTTTCTGCCTTTTTTTGCTGTAGTCGCTCTCTTGTACTTTAAATTGCAAATACTATGCCAAATCTAAAAAGAGTGAAAACTGTAATAAAAACAGTCCTCACTCTTTCAATATTTTCCCTGATAATGGGCGTTTACCGGCCTTTCATAATCTGTTCGCTTTGCAGGTTATGCTCATCAACGACAGAGAGAAGATGAAAATCAATATTTAAGCATAAGTACCGAGTCAAAGTCGGTTTGCTAATTGATCAACTTACGCTTGATTTTATCTAAACTCCCAACTATTCAGACTTTTGCGGCCCGAGTCATTTTTGGGTTACTTAATCAGAGCCTATATCTGCTCCTCTCCCTGATAACTATCAAAAGCAAGAATTGAGACTATTAGAATAGCCTCCCCGGACATATGCTATGATATTGGACGAAAATATCTTGAAAAGAGCTGCCATTAACAACCTTTTAAGGAAACTTTCATCATACGAGTTGGCACATTTATTGCACAAATAATAAGGAGAAACATTATCTAAAAAAATCTCATATGAAGTTTTAATTATCGTTCCAATGGTATTGCAGGCCGTTTTGAACTGGATATAAAGAAAGGTGTTTAATCGTGAAAGTCTTGATTCTACATAAAAGCGACTCACGAGCATACCAACTGAGCCAGCGTTTTAGTGCAGACCTTATAGGTAAAGGCGCTATAGTTTCTATCTTGGATAGTAATCAAATCAGTGACCATCATATTGATCCTATTAGTAATGATTTGATTGTAGTTTTAGGGGGTGATGGAACTATATTAAGAACTGCCCATCACATTGCCGGGACGGGCATCCCCCTGTTGGGAGTCAATCTGGGCAAAATCGGATTTTTAACCAGCATAGAACCAGATGACTGGTCGGTTGCATTAGACAGACTCATCAATTTTCAATTTAGTCTCGATAATCACTTGATGATTAAGGCTGAGCTTATAAGCGGGGATAAACGCGTGGAGTTGGGAACGGCTCTAAACGATGTAGTTATCAGATCAAAGGCCGTGCGTCCAATTACTATAGGTATTTCCATTGACAATCAGCCCTACTCCATCTATAGGGGGGATGGAGTCATCTGCGCAACACCTACCGGATCGACAGCTTATTCATATTCAGCAGGCGGTCCGGTGCTTGCTGACAACGTAAAAGCGCTGGTTATTACTCCGATTTGTCCCCTCTTGTCCTGTGGACGGGCTTTGATTGTAGATTCAGATTCTCAGGTGACCATAACGTCACATTGTGAATTTGCTACAGGAATTACCCTGGATGGAGAAAATAAACGTTGCCTGACCAACGGTGACCGGATGTTGATTGAAAAGTCAGATAAGAATGTAAGCATCATTAAGATGGATAGGTTGGCATGGCCGAGAAAATTCAGCCCAGGATTATATTAAACGGCCAACCCATACGTACCATTTCAGAAAAATATATAGCAGAGAGTTATACGTTTGATGGGAGATATTTATTCAGTTTTCGAACAACTGATGTTTGGCTGATATCCAATGCTTCGGCAACCTTATAAGTGCTGCCATAACGATCGTAGGCATCTAATATGATACGACGTTCCACATTTTCCATTGCTTGTCGCAGGGAGCATTCTGGTTGTTTTTCAAAAGCTTCCCGTGTCTCTAGTATTTGAGCCGGCAAATCTTCCTCGCTTATAATATTAGCTTCGGTTGTCAGAACCAATCTTTCCACCAGGTTCTTCATTTCTCGGATATTGCCTGGCCATTTATAATTCTGCAGTATATTTTGGGCTTCAACAGAAAATTCCTTATTAGCATCATATTTTTTGTTAAACATATCAATGAAGTATGCATATAAGCTTACTATTTCTTCTCGCCTCTCCCTTAAAGGTGGTACAACTATAGGAATCACGTTAAGGCGGTAAAAGAGATCTTCCCGGAAGGTTCCATCAGCAACCATGTTATGTAAATTTTGATTGGTAGCAGCGATAATTCTAGCGTCCACCTTAATCGTTTCAGCACTACCAACCTTTGCAATTTCACCATATTCGACGGCTTTTAAAAGTTTGACCTGTAAGTCAAAAGGCATATCGCCGATTTCATCCAGGAATATCGTCCCTTTATTGGCAAGCTCAAAAAGGCCTTTTTTCCCTTCCTTTTTGGAACCCGTAAAAGATCCCCCAACGTACCCAAAGAGTTCAGCCTCCAAAAGCTCTCTAGGCAAAGCTCCACAGTTAACGCTTACAAATTTACCCATAATTTTTCTATCACTGAATTCATGAATGAGCTTGGCAATCAATTCTTTCCCCGTGCCTGACTCACCTTGAATGAGTACTGTTACTGTAGAATTAGCAATGCGGGAAACAACATTAATAATGCTAGACATACTTCTGCTTTCACCTATGATGCCAACCTTCTTAAGTATCTCCTTGGTATTAGTGTCAATAATTGTGTACTTATCCCGCTTAACCCCAGCTGCGCGATACATTCTATTGGTCTTTATTACATCTCTGGCTGTTGACACCACATAGAGTATATTCCCTTCTTTATTATAAACAGGTCTTCCTGTGGTCAACCATTGATTTTGTTTGTTTGATTTTTGGGTGATGGTTACTTCAGCTTTTTTAGATAATACTTCCTCGGCGATTGACACATCAATAATACCATCCATTTTCAGTTCTTTTACATGTCGATTTTCAATATGATCTCGTGGAGCTCCCATGACCTGACATAAAGCATCATTACTCTTTAAAATAACTCCATTATTATTGATAATACATAGCCCTTCACTAGCATAACGAAAGATTGCTTCAATTTCCTCGGTGAGGTTATGAAAACCTGACAGCTCAGCTGTAACATTGACCAGACTGGAGATATCCTCTAATATGGTCATACATCCGATTTGACGCCCTTTTAATTCAACCATATTTCTTTTCAGATCAATAATCTTTCCATGCCTTTGTATATTGGTTCTAACCTTGCATATTTCCTCCTGATCGACTTCAGGAATAACCTGCGTTAGAGGCTGAAAAAGAACGTCTTTGACCTCAATACCAAGAATTCTAATCGCAGTGCTGTTGATCTGCGTTATTAATCCTTCCGCATTTTCAAAAATCACACCAACACTCAGGTGATTTTGTATCTCTCCAAATTGCGTTGTACTAAACATCTGATAGAAGGAAAACACTGTAGCTGGTTGAATTGCACCATAGAAAAATCCCTGGCTGCTTACAAGAGGCACCGGAAGCAGACTCTTTAAACCAAGTTGATAAATGAGAGTATCTGGTAAAATAGTAGGATAATTGCGAATAATAATATCGGCAACGCGTGAATTCGGTGGTAGTTGTTGGATCTTGTTCCTTGTCAACCTGAAAGCTCCCATATATTTGCCATCCTGAACAACAAACCCAATAGATTCATTTACATTACTAAGTATATCCATGGCTTCGTATGCTGGTACGTCTGGAGTAAATGTTGGGTAAGTAGCATCTCTAAAATCAATTGCACTTAGCATTCTTCCACCCCTCTTAATGCCTACTCTCAATATTCGACATTCAATTATAATATTACAGGTATTCTGTCTTTTTTAAGCAAAATATAGTATAGATTATTCAAGAATGATAATTATACCTATCCAATGCTTCGTTTAAGCAATGCCTCCTTAACTCTGGCATCTAAGTCTTCCCCACAATATTTACAATTAAAAAAGGGATCGCGTTTAGGTATAAAATTTGAACGACCGCACTTATCACAGGTTCTAGCAATATACTTCCTATCCCATACAAAGACTACTACCACAAAACTGATCAGTAGAACTGTAGCGATTACAAATGACGAAGAAAATATTAGGTCTAACATGATAAATACCCCCTATTTACCTATCCTAGTTTTACCTGTCTAATATACAGTTATGTATTGTGCAGCCATTTTAACTGCACAATACATAACATGACATCGGGATGGTTTTTTATGAAGCTATTCTGTCCTCGCTTACCTTGTTTACAATTTTATATGGTTCTGCATCGATCGCTTCTTCCTTCAGGAATAAAAATGCGACGGCTGCTACGGCTGCGGCTATGGCCCAGAAGGTGAAGACCCGTGAAAAGTCGCTAGCTCCCGAAGCATTTGTAATGATCAGGTATGATGCAATCATGGGAGAAACAAAGGCACCAAATTGGCCAACTCCGTTGGCAATACCCATAGCGCGCCCCACGATTTCTTTAGGATAACGATAGGATGGGTATGACTGAATAACACCCCAGTTAAAGTTTACAAAGAATCCGCAAAGAGCCAACAGCACTACCAGTGGAGCAATGCTGCCGTGGGGTACCTGACCGAGGAAAAACAAAGAAGGAATACAACCCAGGAAAGCGATAACGCAAACAATGCGGGGGCGCCCCTGGAACCATTTATCCGCAACTACTCCACCTAAAAATTGTGCAATAATCGCAGCAGCATAGGGTACACCTGCTAGAATACCCATGGTTTTAATGTTAAATCCATGCGCAGTTACCAGGAAAAATGCTACCCAGGTGGTCATTCCCCAATAAATCATCAACTGCATGAACCAGGCAACGGAATATAAATAGAATTTACTATCTCCAAAAATCAATTTGGTACTGTAGTTAATACCGGTAATTTTTTGATCCTGACCTACAGATTCTACGATCATATCATATTCGCCTTGTCTCACTACGCCTTTTTTAAGGCCATCGCTTGGTGTGTCGTGCATATACTTCAGCAGCAAGACTATTCCAAGAAGACCTGGTACCGCAAGGCAGTAGAACACTGGTCTCCATGCTCCACCAAACCAACCAACAGCAATAGAGGTCACTATTATAGGCGTTAGCATAGGGGCGAACCCGAAAACGGTGGAAAAGATACCACTGGCTCTTCCTTTCTCATTATTCGGCGTCCAGTCGGCAAGAGCCCTAATTGCAGGAGTATAATGGTGACCTTCACCCAGGGCCAGACCAAGACGCAGGCAAATGAATTGTGTGAAATTCTGCACTAAGCCAGTTAAAAAGGTAATACAAGTGAAGACTACTATGGCAATGGACATGGTCTTCTTAGCACCAATTTTATCAACTAAAAAACCTGCCGAAAATTGTGCCAAAGCATACCCAAAGAAGAATATAGAACCCAACCATCCAACTTGAACGGTGGTTAAATTTAGATCCTTCTGAATATAGGGAAGAAATGTTAAAACTGCTATCCTATCCAGGTAGTTTATCATGTATAATGCCCATACCAGCAGCAATATTACGTGGCGGTATCCCCAGATTTTTTCTGCAACTTTGGTAGACAAATTGATTACCTCCTCCAAAAATTAAACTTTACAACTACATAGGAAACGTGTTAACTAAAAGTCGATTCTTCTCATTCCCTTAAGGCACCGTTCAGCTAGGGCTTGGTAGTGCTTTGTTGCTGTTTCTAATTCTGCCGCCATTTCAAGAGATACATCCGAAACAATCCTTCCAGGAATGCCTTTGATAAGTTTGTTAGCTGGTATTTTCATGCCACCAGGGATAAGTGTCCCTGCAGCTACACAGCAATTATCACCCAATTCAGCTTCGTCCATTATAATGGCACCCATACCCACAAAGACATGGAACCCCAGGCACGGTCCATGTAGAATAGCACCATGCCCGATGTGTGAATTAGCGCCAAGGACTACTGAGTGTTCTGGTTTGACGTGAATAACTACTCGGTCCTGAATATTAGAACCTGGCCCTATAGTGATGCTCCCCCAATCGGCCCGTATTGACGCACCCGGTCCAATATAGCAGTTCCCGGAGATACTGACATTACCAATCAATACTGCCTCGGGATGAACATATGACGATGGGTCAACCCTGGGTACATAATTTTCAAACTGATACAAGCCCATAAGTAATCACTCCAACCACATTATTTCAGGAACCAAACCAGTATTAATCCACTAGTGTTGCGCTTATAAATCCACTCATGCTCGCTTGTTGCTCAAGACTCCTAACAAAAGCGATAAGAGCTTCCAGTTTCTCATCTGAGATCGCAATTTCGTCCTTCATAGATCTCATCATCTCAACATCCCTTACAAAATCCAAATTATAGTACTGTTCTGTAACATTCATAGGACGTTCTACTACTGTTCCATCTACAAGGGTAACCACAATACGTGAACATAGGAATCCAATTTCGGGATTGGGGATTATTTTGGTTTTGTTGACCAGATCCATAATAGCAGTATCCTCAAACTGATGCAGATCAGATAAAGTCAATTTTCTCTTTAACAGGGAAGCTGCTACACAAAACGGTGCACTCATTAATGTACCGGCATGGGTAGAAAATGGACCCCAATTCATCTGACCCGGATAATTAGCCTCATATTCACTCATGTTAACTTCTATTGAAGTAATTTGGGCCGGATCAAGGTCATTCTCTGATGCCAATGCTATGCTATTTATAACCTGGGTCTGGTTAAAAGCACATACAGGATACAGTTTGAATGTCACATTGTTTGTTTCCCATACTTTTCCCAGGTTTTCGGTGATCTTATCAAGGTTTTCGCGAGTTCCCGCAAAGGCCCTGAAGAAACCCATATCGCCTTCTAATGCATTAACTGCGGATAGTGCCCCTTCCTTGGCCAATACTGCTGCTAAATAACCATTTCTCGCAGCAAGCCCAACTTCGAATCGCCATTCCATAGTTGCTTGTTTAAAACTCTCCGTCGTTCCAAAGGCAAATGCACTGGCAAGACCTAATGCATTAGTCATCTCCTCTTCATTAAGTCCCATTAGAACACCCGCAACGGTAGTAGAACTAAAGATTCCATAAATAGAACTAGCTCTCCACCCCCTTGGGGTTGTCAGTGCAGTGTAATCTTTACCCAGTGCACCTCCTACTTCATAGGCTGCGGTAAGGGCAGTAATAACATCCTTCCCAGTTTGACCGTTCATTTCGGCGAGAGCAATTGCCAGGGGAATACTTATAGCTCCTATATGGGTTGTGCCGTGGGTGTCTTCTTGAACCCTTCCATGGAACAAAACACTTGTTGCAAAGGCGGCATCCATAACTGCAACCTTTGTACCGTCACCAAGGAGTGTTACACTCCCATTCCCAATCGCAGTAGGAGCTTTACTGATCTGAGCCCGGGCAATTTTGCCAAATATTATATCCATTCCTGCAAGACCGATACAGGTACCATGCAAAATACAGGTTTTTACTTTGTCAACCACATTGAGGGGAATGTCCTCGTATTTAAGATTTACAGCAAACCGGGCTAATTCCTGAGTTACAGTTCTATCCATAGATTTCTTCCTCCCTTTCATTTTTTCCGCTAACCCTTATCCTGATTTCGAAGCAAACCAATTACGAATGTTAATACCGACAACGGATCCGAGATTATATACTGACCCCACCAGTTCTTCTTATTGTATAATGAGGCAATAACGACAATACGGCATTGTAGCCCTCATAGTATTCCCCGCTGGCAGGTATTGTACATTCATTGATTTGTGATCGTCTCTCCCCCCTTCTCTTTCAAATTTAATTTGGTCCGTTTAATTCAATAAATTCTGTACATATTCTTTTCCAAGATTAGAAACCTATGACAGTCTTTAGATTAAACTCCGGGTGGACCAGGCAATCACAACCGCATAGTTTCGGGATGGTTGGATATAATTCTTTTATTAAATAAAGATCTCATCCATAAATTCACAATAACTACGGCATCATTAACAAGCGTTGGGCTTCCTTTTTTAATTCCGCACGGAAATCGGGATGAGCAATGGCTATTAAATCCATGGCCCGCTGTCTGACACTCTTGCCTCTCAAGTTGACCATACCGTATTCGGTAACTACATGTTGTATATCACCTCTTGGTGTCGTCACTCCTGCGCCGGGTTTAAGTGTCGGCACAATACTGGATACAACTCCATCCTTAGTATTAGCTGTGGAAGGTACTACTAAAAATGATTTTCCGCCCGGTGATAACATACAGCCTCTAACAAAATCCAACTGACCACCAAAACCGCTGTATTGACGTGTCCCGATACTTTCAGAACAGGCTTGTCCAGTCAAATCAACTTCTAATGTAGCGTTAATGGAGACCTGTTTATGTTGTTGGCCGATGATATAGGGATCATTGGTATAACCAACCGGATGATTTTCAACCAGAGGATTATTATCCATCCAGTCATACAGTTTACGGGTACCACCAGCGAATGTGCAGATGAACTTGCCGGGATGCATGGTCTTCTTGGTATTGGTGATAGCACCAGCTTCCAGCAGATCAATAAATGCATCGATCATCATTTCCGAATGAACACCGAGTTCGCGTTTGCTGGCTAGCAGCATTCCTACGGTATTAGGTGTTCCCCCCACTCCTAACTGAATGGTGGATCCATCTTCGATTTCTGCTGCAATGATCTCAGCCATGGTCTTATCGATATCCGAGGCTTGCGCTTTCGGGAATGCCGGAATAGGATCGTTGGCTTCCACGATATAATCAACTTCGGAAACGTGAACAAAGCAGTCTCCAAGACATCTGGGCTGTTGTTCAGATATTTGTAAAATCACTATATCTGCTTCTTCAATTATGGCGCGGGAATAACCCGTCATAATTCCAAAGCTCATGTATCCGAAATTGTCAGGAGGCGAAACCATTATCATACCTACATTGATCTCGACATCTTTCATGAACCTTGCATAATGTCCAAAATTGACCGGGGTATAGGTTCCCCTTCCTTCCATAACGGCTTTACGTGCTCCAGCACCAACAAACCATGGATTATCAATAAATATTCCGTTGTACTCCGGCTTGCTGTGTTCAAATGGAATAACCGGATTACAGCTTACAATCTCGACTGCCTCTAACTCGTCTCCACGTTTAGCCAGTTCATTTAAAAGAGTAGGAGGATCTCCCCCAAACCCGGGCAGAAAAACTCGATCAAATGATTTTACTACCTTAACGGCATCTTCTGCCGAGATCAGTTTTCTATTATATTCCTCTTTCCAGTCATGAGTATATCTGTATGGTCTTTTCAAGTGTCTCTCTCCTCTCTAAGATCTAAAGTCCAACAATCCCAAGGTGACGAGAAATAACAATTTGATTGATCTCATTGGTACCTTCACCTATCTCCATCATCTTGCCATATCTGAAATAACGGCAAACCGGGTATTCTTCTGAAAATCCATAACCACCATGAATCTGAACAGCCTCGCTGGCTACCTCCATACAGATTTTAGAGGCATAATATTTAGCCATGGCCGCTTCTTTGGTATGAGGTATATTGTTGTCACGCATCCAGGCTGCTTTTTGAACCATGAGTCTGGCAAGTTCGATCTTAGTAGCCATGTTAGCTAATTTAAAAGAGCTAACCTGGAAGCTGTTAATGGTCTGTCCAAACTGCTTGCGTTCATTGCCATATTTTAATGCTTCATCATAACAACGTACTGCCATACCCAGACTGTTTGCTGCATATCCAATTCTGGCAGCATCCAGAGTATCCATAATCTGCTTAAAGCCGTTACCGCGGGGCCCTAAGCGCTGTTCATCTGATAGAATGCAATCTTCGAAAATCTGCTCCCGGGTGTCTCCCCAGTCAAAGCCCATTTTCTTAAATTTGGTTCCAATGCTGTAGCCAGGGGTGTCTTTATCCACGATAAATGACGTGAATTCTTTTTTCCCACTTGCGGTTTTGCCTGTAACAAACAGGAAGATTCCACCGAAACTCAGGGGAGTACCGGTGTTACTGATGAACATCTTGGTCCCATTGACCTTCCAATTTCCATCATCCATAAGTTCAGCCTTGCATTCCATGCCCTGATTATCCGAGCCGGCGTTGGCTTCAGAAAGCCCAAATGCACCTAACCACTCTCCAGCAGCCATCTTAGGCAGGTATTTTTCCTTCTGCTGTTCAGTCCCGAACTTAATAATAGAAACGCTTCCTAAAGTCTGATGTACTCCCCAGGTCAGACCTACTCCACAGTCCCCCCTGGCTATTTCCTCCATGGCAGTTACATAGGCCATATTGCTTGCACTACTGCCGCCATACTCTTCTGGATACTTCAGTCCCATCAAACCCAGGTCAGCCATTTGCTGGAATATTCCGAGAGGAAATTCCTTGGTTTCATAGGCTTCGTCAATCTGAGGAATGATTACTTCATTCGCAAAGTCCCTGGTCATATTTTTTATCAGTCGTTCTTCTTCTGTTAACTCGAAGTTCATATAAAAATGTCCTACCTTTCCTTAAATATTTCGCCTTGTTGATTGTTTGCATATTACCTTCTTCTTTTGGAAAGTACTTAGAATTAGATTATGGTCATACCGCCATCAACATAAATGGTCTGACCTGTTATGAAGCTGGATGCATCTGATGCCAGGAATATATAGGACCCTACCAGCTCTTCGATTCTACCCCAGCGTGCAAGTGGCACCTTGTCCAGAATCTGTTGCCCCAGAGCCTCATTGTTCTTATATCCCTCGATCATGGGAGAATCGAAAAATCCTGGAGCCACGTTGTTTACCGTGATATTGTACTGAGCCCAATCTATCGCCAGTGCCCGGGCAAAGTTTAATACCGCTCCTTTACTGGAGCAATAAGGAAGTACGCGGTGGTCACCAATCATACCAAAAGCTGAACCAGTATTAATGATTCTGCCCTTACCAAGATCTTTCATTGACTGCAGAAATGCTTCTTTGGCGCAAAGCCAGCATCCCTTGAGGTTAATACCCATCATTTCATCCCACTGTTCTTCGGTATACTTTTCGGGGCGCAATACCCAGGGACTGATACCGGCATTGTTGACCAGAACATCAATCCTGCCAAATTCCCCAACCACCGCAGCTATCATATCTTTAACACTTTGAGCATCTTTAACATTACCGGTAACGGCAAGTCCCTTAACTCCTTTAGATTCGATACGCTTAGCAATCTCTTTAACATCAGTCTCTGTCCTGGCAGAAACGGCTACATCTGCGCCTGCGGCGGCAAATGCCAAAGCTATTCCTACCCCAAGACCTCTTCCACCTCCCGTTACTAAGACCTTTTTGCCTGACAGATCTGAATTGGAAGGGAATGTGTCAGGAACATCAATGCGTGTTGTGAATATACCGTATGGATCGACAAATTTTTTTTCCGACATTCTTTATCCTCCTCAAATATTTTTATGAACCATATTGACTTTGGCCCTATAAATTGCAAATACTATGCCAGTGCCCGATAATTATAATTAAAGCGTTCCAGGGCGTCTATTGGCCTAGTCTTTATAGGCCGACCGGTTCATTCTTTATCAGCAGAACTGAAAATAGAAATTGTAAACAGATATAAATTCAGCTCGCCTTATAAGTCAATTTCGGTTTATCAAAACGCAGATTTCTCTCCAATCCCGCGTGAACCCCTGATAACTCAACTTTTGCATTTCAAGTCATTTGTGGGTTGCTTACTCAAGCTCCCTTTTAAAGTTGTTGTTATAAAAGCCGTCAAACTAATAAACAGACTAAAACGTAAGATTTGAGCATTTTCACCTTGCATTCCAGTTAACTAGCCATTATTTACACTTATTAATTCCTAGTTAAATCATGACCAAATGTGACTCATTGGAGATCCATATGGTTTTGCTCCCCAAATTATTTTGTCTCTGTATCAGTTTCCGTTTATAATTCTTTCTTTGGAGATGGAGTACGGTGTGTTAACAAAGGAAAGACGTCCCGTGCTATTGCTTCCAAAATAGCAACACCAGGGACGTCTACATTATAGGGATGTGTATGATATCCTTTAACCCCAAAATTGGCAAAAACCTTGAACGGTTATATGTGTGGAGTGCGGAGAATTCCATCCCTGCCATAGTTAAAGATTCTGGTTGGCAGCCCGCAGCACAACAATATTAATAGCCTGGAAGATTCCGCAGTTACAAATGTGCTGATTTTAAGCCATTTCACCACGAACTGGTTGGACATATTGAAAAATACTATGTTCTCGAGTGTATTGAGTCAGTATCACTAAGCCTGAGAAATTGGTTCTATAATAATACTCTTCGCATTTCCCCTTTTTAAGTCTTACCTTGTTACCAATACTGATCAAACGAGCTAACTTTACCACCTGATACTTACGATACCCATAAATAAACAACGTTTTCTCCCACTAATTGGCTAGCTTCATCTATTGTCTTACCCGCGAAGGCAATTTGATTGTTATTGAAGTTTATATCAACAACTGACCCACCCTGCGGTATAGCAAAGTGTTCCATCGTTATCACATGAGAAAGTTGAGTTTCTTTAATACCGCCCCTTTCAGGCAGTTTGGTGGCAGTGCTCATTGCTTTTAAGGACCCACCAGACCCGTCAACAGCACTACTCCCTACTGGCACGTTTTTTGCACCATTGATTGCTGAGAAATAACGGGTCAATTGACACGTGGTTTATATATTGTTGATCAAAAGGAGGTATATGACTTGTATCAGATACTCAAAAAGCAGGAACTCATTCCAGATCTTATGATCCTGTTTGAAGTCCAAGCACCCTTGGTGGCTGCCAGCTGCCAAGCAGGCCAGTTTGTAATGCTGCGCAAAGACGAAATAGGAGAGCGGATTCCACTAACCATCGCTGACTTTGATCGGGGGCATGGTACAATTACCGTTATCTTCCAGGTAGTAGGTAAAAGCACCCAACTAATGGCCAAATTGAATGAAGGCGACTACTTCTTGGATTTCGCAGGTCCATTGGGACAGCCCTCCCATATTGAGAAATTCGGCCGTGTCATTATGGTCGGCGGAGGTGTTGGGGTAGCCCCTATTCATCCTATTGCCAGGGAGATGAAGCTGGCAGGCAACGAGGTAATAAGCATTTTAGGTGCTCGCAGCCACGACCTGCTGATACTTGAAAATGAGATGGAAAAGGTCAGTTCTGAAATCATCGTTACTACTGATGACGGCTCATATGGCCGCCAAGGTTTTGTTACCGAAGTTTTAAAAGAATTAATGACGGAACGCGGGGGAATAGACTTGGTTGTGGCTATAGGGCCGATGGTTATGATGCAGGCAGTCTGTGATGTTACTAAAGAAGTTGGTATTCCTACTGTAGTTAGTTTAAACCCGATTATGGTAGACGGCACCGGTATGTGTGGTGCTTGCCGTGTTGAAGTTGGAACTGATACCAAGTTTGCTTGCGTAGATGGGCCCGAGTTTGACGGCCATAAGGTTAATTGGACACTGGCCCGCCAGAGGGCGCTTATGTTTACAGAGGAGGAAAAGCGAGCCATGTTCGAACATCATAACGAAGGGAGTGGTTGTCGATGCGGATGCCATCAGCAGAAGAATTAAAGCAAGCCACCAAGAGCACGTGCAAGAGGCCTATGCCTTCACAAAACCCGGAGGAGCGGGTCCATCATTTTACTGAAGTGGCTCTGGGGTATACAGAAGAGGATGCGCTGCTTGAAGCTGCCCGCTGCCTTGGATGTAAGACAGAGGAATGTCGCCAGGGCTGTCCAGTGGATATTGCTATTCCGGATTTCATAAAAAAAATAAAAACTGGAAATTATGTGGGTGCAGCTTTAAAGATAAAAGAAACCAGCAGTCTTCCAGCCATTTGCGGCAGGGTTTGCCCTCAAGAGAGCCAATGTGAAAAGTACTGCGTGCGTGGCAAGAAAGGTGAACCGGTAGGTATAGGTCGTTTGGAGCGCTTTGTAGCCGATTATGAACGAGCTCAGGGAACAGTTAAAGTACCGGAAATAGCTCCAGCCAACGGCATCAAAGTGGCGATTATCGGCTCCGGCCCGGCTGGGCTGACCTGTGCCGGAGAGCTGGCCAAGATGGGCTACTCAGTTACTATTTTCGAAGCTCTGCACGTAGCAGGTGGAGTATTAATGTATGGCATTCCAGAATTTCGGCTTCCCAAGGACATTGTACAGGCAGACATCGGCTATGTACGCCAGTTGGGAGTCGATATTCAGACCAACGTAGTAATTGGCCGCACCATGAAGGTGGATGAACTGATGGAGCAGGGTTACCAGGCCATATTCATCGGCACTGGAGCAGGCCTTCCTAACTTCATGGGAATCCCCGGTGAAAACCTGAACGGCGTTTACTCCGCTAACGAATTTTTGACCCGGGTTAATTTGATGAAAGGTTACCGTTTCCCTGAATATTTGACCCCCATACGCATCGGCAAACGAGTAGCAATTCTGGGAGCAGGTAATGTGGCTATGGATTCGGCTCGCTGTGCCAAACGCCTTGGGGCTGAAGAAGTATATATCGTTTACCGCCGGTCGGAAAAAGAAATGCCTGCCCGAGCCGAAGAAGTCGAGCATGCCCATGAAGAAGGAATCTTATTCCACCTGCTTACTCAACCGGTTGAAATCAAAGGAGACCAGGAAAATTGGGTCAAGGAATTAGTCTGCGTTAAATGTGAGCTGGGTGAACCCGATGCTTCAGGCCGACGTTCGCCAATCAATATCGCTGGCTCAGAATATAGTCTGCCGGTAGAAACAGTGGTAGTTGCAATCGGACAGAGTCCTAATCCCCTGATACAGACTACCACTCAGGGACTAAAAACTGGCAGACATGGTACCATTGATGCCAATAGTGATGGTCAGACCTCCCGTATTGGCATCTTCGCCGGTGGAGATATAGTTACCGGAGCCGCAACGGTAATACTGGCTATGGGTGCTGGTCGAAAAGCTGCTGCAGCCATGGATAAATATTTGAAGTCGTAATTACCCAAGGAGGCTGCAGACGACTTATTGACTATCCAAAATAGGATCTTTACTCATACTATCCATTGGTATTATTAATAATTCTTGGCAAACCGATGATCTACGTAGTACCAATGAAATTTAGAGACTGACCATGACTGGTTGCCTGAAATAAGGATTAAATTACTAATTACTTTTACAAAAACTGAAATAAACATTATGAGAGTGGAGTTGGGCGGAGCCGGGCCGGTCTGGTCCACTCTCAATACTGAGCTTTAGGCCGGACCCCTAAGTACTCTTTCGTTAAAATTAGTCAACAAACCGTCCCCTGCCCTATCACTCGAAGTTAATAATAAAAAGTTGTTCATCTTCAAGATCAAGAAATTCATCATCAGTTATCAGCTGCCTGGCAGTTATGGTCAGGAGTTTCCCATCCTTTTCCCAGATGCTTTGTTCCAACTCATTAGTCTCGTTATATCTAAATCGTGGGGGATTAGCCAAACGGGCATTGCTTAAACCCTGTAATACATCAGCCAGACACGATGACCCGTTTACGGTTATTTTTAATTCCCTGGTATTTAATTGACCAAAATAATCATCTGCGATTAGAGCCATTCGCACTCCCAGGAGCAATCCGGCACATTTCTCCTGATGATGGTTTAACGCTTGTTTAAGAAAGATCTCCTGACGCATTTCCCTTTTTTTAGGGCGTATGTATGGAGTAATGGGGGAGAAAACAATTTCCTGCTCATAGTAAGGTTTGATATCCAATACCGGAGTGCCTTCTATAGCGTCCAAACCACTTACATAAAGAAGATTATCCTCTACTCGTTCTAAACGGACCAGAGTCAAACCAATCGGGTTGGGCCGGCCTATCGCACGAATAGAAAAAACCCCATATTCAGGCAGATCAGAATTCACCTTGCCTGGAACCACGCTTAAAAGATCACGGTCCGCCTTATGGAACCACATCTGTATCCACAGATGAGAGTTCTCTGCAATCCGCAGCAGCCCCTGCTGGTATCCAGGGAACATTTCAATCCGTGCCTCCCCCCCTTTGATCGGAACATCTGCCGGGTCTTGGAATACACTTCTTACTATACCAACCGGCTTTACAGTGTAGGTATCTGTTTCATTATTAGGTACCATTGAATCACACATCCTTTCTCAATTATCAACTTAATATTAGTAAACGATCAGTATGATGGTAACAGTTACAAAAATCAACATCACGGCATAATCCACTAAAATAAAATCCAATCGTCTCAAATAGGTACGCCGGGGATAGGCCCGAAATCCCCGGGATTCCATGGCTACCGCCAACTGCTGGGCTTTCAGCAGTGCTCCAAAGACCACCGGAAACAATAGACAGCGGAATAATTCAATTTTTTTGCCCCAGGATACCTGCTTTAATTCCACACCTCTCAACTGCACTGCGGTAACTACATTGACAAATTCGTCGCGAAACAAGGGCAGGAAGCGCATGGCGATGGTTACCATAAAAGCTAGTTCATAGGGCACTTTCCACTGTACCAACCCTAAAATAAAATCCCTGGAACTGAATGTGGTTAAAATAAGCGCAGCCGAAATCACTACTATGATGCGCAAAACCAGACTGGCCCCGGTCAAGAAGCCCTGACTGCTTATTAACTCCACAGAGCCTAAGGATAATAATACTTCCCCACCTCGGGTGAAAAAGCACTGTATTATAAAAACAACCAGCATGAGCTGTAAAAAACGCTTCAAGTAAACCCAAACCGAACGAATATCGATTCTAAAAAGCAGCAGCAGCAGTACGGTGACTATCAGAAGCTGTAACAGCCGTTCGGGAGTGTTATAAATCAAAGCCAGGGTGGAGAGGCAAATAACTATAACCATCTTCGTCCGTGGATCAAGCGTCATAGCCGTTGTTTCCTTTCCAATCACCATCATCCACTATGTGGCCGTTTTCCATCTGTATAACCCGGTCTGCCAAGCGATTTACAAAACTCATATCATGGCTGATCAAGACCATTCCCCGGCCAGAACAGGCGATCTTTTGCAAATAACCTTCTAAGATCTTTTTGCGATAGGTATCCAGCCCTATAGTAGGTTCATCCAGAATCAAGAACTCCGGCTCAGCAGCCAGTACCGAGGCTATAGCTACTCGTTGTTTTTCTCCCTGGCTTAAATGCAGGGGAAAGGCATTTCGATATTCAGCCAGTTGAAAATAATCCAGGTAGAAATCCACTTTTTCCTTTACCCGGTCCGGCTCACACCCCCGGTTGATCAAGCCAAACCCGATTTCTTCAGCTACTGTACCGCAAAAAAGCTGTAAATCAGGATTCTGAAACACATATCCGATGCTCCGTCCGATTTCCGCCAGCGATAATTCGCTTACCGGATCGCCCTGCAACAGAATTTTTCCCCCGGTCGCCGGAAAAACTCCGATCATCACTTTGCTCAGGGTAGTCTTACCGCTGCCGTTGGGTCCGATGACAGCGGTTATTGATTTTTGCTCTATTTCCAGGTTGATATTATCCAGCGCCAGTTTCTCTTGTTTAGGATAATGGAAATTCACCTGGCTTAATTCTAAAAAATGCACTGATATCCCCCCGGCTTTTTATATCCTTTGATTATTAATCGGTTAAGTGCTGGGCAGCCAGAAACTCCTGATCAGCAAGAATCGTTTCTATTGGTCCCAATCGAGCCAGAGTCCCTTTTGCCAGCACCATCAGTTGATCAGCAAAAGTTACGGTTTCCAGCCGGTGCTCAACCGCAATTATAGTCTTCCCGGCAGCTCTAAGTCTTTTAAGAACATCTGCCACTCGCTGCACACCCTGCTTGTCCAGCCGGGACATCACTTCATCCAATATCAATACCGGCGGGTCCAGGGCTAATACTGCAGCCAGGGCCACCAGATGCTTCTCTCCCCCGGAAAGGTGGTAAGGATTAGCCTCCATTAATGAGGAAATCCCCAGCAGGTCAAGAACATTATCGACTCTGGCCCGGATATCACCTGGAGGAAGGCAGATGTTCTCTGGGCCAAAGGCAATTTCGTCTTCCACGCTTGAGGAAAAAAGCTGGGTATCCGGGTCCTGAAAGACCATACCTGCTTCCAGAGCCAGACTGGCTGCTCTTAATTCTTGGACATCCTTTCCATTCACCAGTACCTGTCCCTGCATAACTCCATCCCGTCTATGCCCGGCAATTCCACTCAAACAATAGCAAAGCGTACTTTTACCGCAGCCGCTGAGTCCGGTTATCACCAGCATTTCACCCCGGGCCACCTGGAAATTAATATTTTTCAATACCCACGGTCCTTCCGACCAATACTGATAACTCAAGTCTTTAACTGTCACCGCATCCATAAGCGTGCTTCCACCTTAACTTTAATTTCGATCCCGTCAACTATCATCATTACGCCAACCTACCCCTGGTTTATATCCCAGTTCGGCTTCTGGAATCTCCGTATCTGCTGTACAATCTTAAAGGCGATTAGACCACCTATGCCCCCGGATAGAGCAGCAAGACTCAAGCTAAAGAGCAATGGAATCAAAGGGAAACGATAGTATACCAAATTCACCATAACGGTACCGGTAACATTGCATAAGAGCCCGGCCAGAAAGGCACAGGGCATACAGCAGACCCGGTGCCCTATTATTAAAAGTCCCAGGTCGGCCGCCACACCTGGCATAGTATAGGTAAGCAAGCTCATCACCCCCTGGGAGCCAACCATTCCGGTGGCTATAACCAGGATCGCCTGGACCAAGCCAATCAAGGTCATAGTCCCCCTTTTACCGGTAATACCAAATCCCAAGACCAGCCAGATCATATATAATCCACCGGTAACCGCTCCGGGCGGAATAAGCAGCGGCCCAATCAGGATGTGACTCAGCGGCGCAATGATTGGCTTTATAGCAATCCCCAGAGCCGACATCATGGCTATAATAATCAAATCATAGAGAGAAAATCTATCAAATATCTTCTGCCCAATCCCCATATCTTTTCACCACTCTTTATCTAAAATACATTTTCCCGCTTTACCTGCAGGGGATTTTATACTGAAAAACCGACATATTCTATATAAATCTGTCCAGCAAAATTAAGTTATTCAGTAGTAACCATGAATAATTGTCCGGTATCAGGGTCTTTATAAACGGTTCCCATTTTTTCATAAAGGCCCCCTTCATTCTGGTTTTTGATCAGGTTGTCCTCTATTTCCGGACTTTCAGTCACCTCCTGGCCCATCTGAACTTCTACCTGCGCTCCTACCTGGTCCAGATTAACATTCCAGTGAATGACCAGAGAAAGCATCAATCCGCAGGCAAATACCAGCATAGCATCTACAATATTAACTGCACCCTCAAGTGGATTTACTTCTTCTGCTGCCCTCAGCCTTTTACTCCTTAGTCCCCCGTTCACGGGCAAACACCTCCAGTAAACTTTCCATAAATGCTTCAAGTGAGCTCATATAATCTTCATACCATCTTCTCCGCAGACGAGAAATAGCAAAGCATATCGCCGCAGCCGCCAGACCTGAAACTGTAGCATCAAAGGCAGTTAGCAGAGAATCAGCCAGAGTCTTGGTATCTCCCTGCCCCATAGCAATCAGACCCGGTCCGAGTGGTATCAGAGTGGCCATCAATCCAAACATAGGTCCCACCCGGGCGATCAGATCAGTACGAGAGGTTATTTTAGCATAATGCAGCTCCTCTTCGGACAATAACCTGCGGGCAACAGCCTGCAGAGATACCTCCGGCAAGCTGCTGTGGTTGATCAGCTCCCCTAAAGCAGCCTTCTGTCGTCGGAACAAATGGCTGTTAGTAATCTCCTCCATGATTTTCTCATTACTATTGCCCTGAAAAGCTTCCAGCATCTCTGGGATATTTATCTTTACTTTACGCCGCTCGAAGATGATTTCCGTCATCAGCCCTCCGAACTCCACTACCGTAACAGCCAACATGAGCAGCAGTACTGCAATGGTAGGCATAAGTAAGCCAGTGGAAATGGAATGCATGGTATCCTGGAGTGGTGTTAAAATAGAAGTTATCACATTGCTACCTCCCTTGCATATTCAATGTATCTTTTACCTGAGCCAAATATAAATAAGAGCAAAAATAATATCGCAGCGTAAGTATCTAAAACATGGTCTCTTTCCTGCTGCTGCAGAGCTACAGCATCAGCAGACATCTCAAATACCCGCCAGGGCTGTTCACCTGCTTCTTCCAGGTATACAACATTTTCTGCCAGCTCCCTTTCGATCAGATGCTGTTGATTGTTGATTGCTGCTGCCTCTCCACTATTATCGGTCAGATTACCACCGCTATTTTGCGCAACGGTACTCTGATCCGGGCCGTTAACAATGCAGCTAGCCGTTAACTCACCAACTATGGTGGTTACGGTTATAACCGCCGTGCCCTCACCAACAACTGTAACTAGGCCATTTTCATCAACTATGGCTGCATCCGGGTTGCTGGAACTCCAGCTTACACTTTTGTCAGTAGCCTCATCTGGACCTACAATTTCTGTCAGCTGGACCGTGCTGCCCACTTTGAGATTCACCCAATCCTGATCCAGACTTACCTGGGCTGGAGGCATACCCCCCAGCATAATTTCAATGGTATGTATCCATTTAGCGGATTGATAGGCATTATCCTCCAAAACGTTTTTCTGTCCGAACAAGAGCCGAAACCTGGAGGATGTATCATAATTGTCGAAATGCGGGGTAGGGTCATATCTCCGCCAGTTGTCCTTATAAGCTATGATAGGTTCCACCCGCACCGCTCCATCTAAAGCCCCCTCCTTGGGAGATTTGGTATCGTAATCCCAGTGCGACGGCAGGCTGGGATAATAATACCGCGGTGTATCCAGCAATTCCGATCTATCCAGGTTAATATACCATCCAACTTCAACATCATTGGTATTAATGTAGAAAGTCTGAATGGAGTTAACATCTACTCCAGCATCTATTAGTAAATCGCTTAATTTCACCCCTACAGCTGCATCTACACATATAGCCCCCATGCTATCCATAAAAGTATAAGCCTGCTGAACCTGGAACAGGGTATCAAAATCGGTCAAGGTATAGACTTTTTTAGTGTAATAGGGTCCGCCAAAATAACCTACTTTGATGGTCAGGGTATCGGAGGGTACTCCTACACTGCCACAGACCGCACCTGCCGGACTGGGATGAACAAATCCCGGTAAACTGAACAGCATTATCCCCATTAGAACAAAAGTAATAAGTTGATTGAGTCCGGAATTGGCTCTGCACTTTTTCACTCGCATTTCGATTCACTCCATAAAAGTTAAATACTACTATTTTCTCCCTATAACCTCACTATTCCAAAGGTCAGGATTTAGTACCGGTTTGTTATTGATCCAAATCTGTCTTTCCCAGTGCTTATAACTGCTGGTACATCCTATAAATAATAGTTGCAGCCTCAGCCCGGCTAGCAGATAATTCGGGGGCAAAAGTATCCTCAGTCATGCCATTTACTATTTCGCAGTTTACCACTACAGATACTCCCTTTTCTGCCCAGGATGCTATGTCCCCATTATCCTTAAACCTGCTCAATACCCCCTGTATATCATCCGCGTTCAGGGAAGAAGCTGCAGGCAGTGCCCGGGAAATGATAACTGCCATCTGCTCCCGGCTTATATTATCATCAGGTCCAAAAGTAGTTTCATCATAACCGGTAATCAGGCCCGCCTTGACTGCAGCTGCTATATAATCGTGATGCCAGGCGTCATCCGGTACATCTCTAAAAGTCAGACTCGAGCCCTTGATTGGGTCAATCTTTAGAGCGGCCGTTAACATTTTGGCGAACTGAGCCCGGGTAACCTTTGCCTCAGGTTTAAACTCCGTATCACTCATACCGCTGACTATTCCCTTACTCACCAGATACTTTATGTTATCGTTAGCCCAGTGCCCCACCGTATCGGAAAAATTCTTTTCCGCCTGGTAGCTAAAAGTTACTACCTCACTATCCAGCCGGCCGAAACCAATAGTTTTGGCTTTAATGACCGTATCCTCATTAACTGGTATCGGTGCATTAAGAAATGCCTGAAAGTTGGGGTAGCTGATATTGAAGATATAGCTCCCATAAGTCGGCTCGGAACCGTCCAGGGTATAATACATCATGACATTATCCGGTACTTCATCTGGCTTTATCAGTGAAACTTTCGTTCCTGCACTGATAGTACCGGAAGGACAATCAATTGAAGGTACCGGCCACTGTCTTAAGTCTTCAGCAGATACTTCAAGCACGCCATTATCGATTATTTGCTGAATCATGACACAATCACCGCCAGTAGGCTCATTAGGAGCTACCTGGCCGAAGCACAACCTGCCATCAGAATCATCCAGAGCAATTATGGTTTCCACTGGAGTTTTTCCGGCTTCACCCCTTTTTGGGGGCCAGCTTGCCACATCACCTTCCACTTCGCCTTCAGGGAAATAATAGCGCTGTTCTTCCAGCATCTGCTCGATGGTATAGTCAACATGGACATATATCCCCCCGCACGGTTTAAATTTCAAGAGAGTAGCATTATCTTTTAATCCCGCCTCATTCAGAATACTCTGCAGAGTAGGACCAGTCCGGTCTTTAAATACTTTTAAAGCCGGCCAGTGATTATACCCGGAATAGGTATATGTCTTCTGGGGCAGAACCCGCAGATCAGCCATAGTAAACGTGACCTCTTTTTCAACCCCATTTCCGGTTATGGTTAATACTATCTCTTCCTCCGCACCTGCCTCCTGCAGGGGAATAATGACTAAAAAACTTAATACCAGACTTATCCCTACTACAGCCGCCAGCATCTTCCCTAATCCCAAACTTTTCAAATTGATCACTTTTCTCCACCTTTCCTTTTTGGAACTAGGCACTAACTTAATAACTCAACTTTCGCATTTGCCCCCCCTAGCAAGTTTTATGCCTGTCTTAGCAAGGAAGGTAAGGCGCTTTAACGCGCACACACAACTCAAATAGCAAGCATACGTATTGAGACGATATTCCTCCATTTACTTAACTAAGACCTGCTGACGGCGGGACAAAGCATAATGCTCGCCATGCCGTAACCATCACAATAATGTGAAGTGCGAAATCTGAATTACTAACTTATGTATAGTGCCTCCCCTTACTGAAGTTCCAGACTCACCAGATACCTGGTAAAACGCTGTCCTGACTCATCACTGCAGACAATAAGGTGTATGCTTCTTTCCTCATCACTCAGGGTTTTTAAAGGCTCACCAAAATCCTGATACATCACATATACCTCATCAGCCTTTTTGATTTCCGACATCTCCATAACCTGACTGTAGTAGTCGATCCCCCTGGTTATGACCTTGTTATATCTTTGGGTTATTGTCGGGTCAATACTGTTCAGCACCTGAATCAGCGGCACCCCGGTATACAAATGTTCAACCGGAGTATCATTATCATTGCCACAGGCACCGCTGCAATTAGGAGTTACAACCAGACTTTTTTCTACCGCCGGCATTTCCTTAATGTCTTCAATAGTAAAACTGCCCAGGGTCTTATCACCGGCTGTAATTATTACGGTACCTTCCTGTAAACCGCCTCTATCACGGCTGAAATACCAGGAAACCGCCGCAATTACCAGCAGCAGTCCGACCCCTATAATAAGCCATTTTTTGGATCTGCTGTTTCCGTTTTCGTTAACATTGCTTTTCATCATCCCGCTCCCCCCAGGATTATTATTGTGAAATATTTTCTTTACCTAATCAACTATCCAAATCAGCATAAGTTAAAAACCTCATTAAAACAGCAGCAGTTTGAGCCCGGTCCACCTCCCTTTGCGGGGCAAATTCCTCTCCTGCCGTACCCTGGATTATTCCGACCTTGACCATCAAAGCTGCCTCCTGCCGAGCCCAGGATGAAATTTTATCTCTATCCTGAAATTGAGTCAGGATTTCCTCCTGCTCTACCATCGATAAATCATTATCTTTACCCGCAATGCCTGCGGCCCGAAAAATCATAACTGCCATTTCTTCTCGGGTGATGCTGCGACAAGGTTTAAAAAGCTGCCCCTCGTAACCGCAAATAATATTCTGGGCTGCGGCAGCAGCTATACTGCTCGCACACCAGTCGGTTGGGACCACATCGGTAAACTGTCCTTCCGTTAATACTTTTTCCTGCAGACCTAAAGCTCTCACCAGCAAAACAGCGAATTCAGCCCGGGTGATTTTACTTTCCGGTTCATAGATGGTACTGCTCCTGCCTGTAATAAGCTTTCTCCTGGCCAGCTGCTCGATATCCTCTTTAGCCCAGCTGTGCTGGATATCAGAAAAAGCAAACTCAGCTGCTGACGATTTCTCTTCTGGGATAAATTCCCCGATTATTTTTTCCGGTGCAGCAATCGAATCATCTAATACTGTAAAGCTGAAAACAGCTGTTTCACTATCCAATTTGCCAGGCCATACTCCCTTGGCCTTAACAATTGTGTCAGTGTCAATAACAATAGGTTCATCCTGACCTGCCATCGGTCCACAACCGTGGAGATTATATATCCTGCTGTTAAGGTCAGGTTCGCTGCCGTCGGTAGTATAATAAATTTTAGTTTTGGCATTCCCAGTCAGGACAATCTGCGCACCTTTTTTAACTTCCCCTCCAGGTAGCTCATTTTTATGCCCTGAAAGCGAATCGATGATTTTGGCAATTGGCGGTTCCCATCTTTCCAGAGGTCCGTTTGTAACAGTAATAGTCTGCACCAGCTTAACAAAGGTCAAGACCGTCTGTTCGGTTGCTGCGCGCTGCCCCAGGCATAATACCGGGGTATAAGCAGTATCCATATCAGCAAAATCGTCTGATCTCTCTACCCGTTTCAGGGCAAGCAGCGGCATTACTTCGGTTCGGGCCGGGAAAACGTAACGCTTCTGCTGTAATAATTCATCTTTGGTAAAATCACTCCAATAACCATCCGTAGCCCTAAAAGAAATCAACTGGGCCTCTGCTTTAATACCGGCATAATCCAACAGCACCTGCAGGGGAATTCCTTCAGCTGCTACCGGAAAATCCATGGGGAAATCATTGGTGGCTGAGAATACTGTCCTCTCCTGCTGCATCGCTTCCAACTGAGCACGAGTAAAGACGGTCTCCTCCCTGACCCCATCTCCTGTAATACAAAACAAACCGATAATCTGGCTGATCCCGGCATCAGCATATCCGTCCGCTTTAACCGAGATCGTATAATCTTTAGAAGTCCGAAACATTGATTTATCGATAGTGATCTGGCCCTGGCTAATAGTATATTTCTCACCATCCAGAGCTGTTCCATCAACCAGAATACTGCTTATGGCTTCCCTCCAGCTCCCATCATCATTAAAAGTCAATTTCACCGACTTATTGACTACATTAAGATTGGTATCTGCCACCAGGGCTGGCGGTGTTCTCAAGGCACTTAAACGTGGCAGTGCCTCGTTATCACTGGCCGCAGCACAGCTGAAGGCTGACAGCAGGCTGCTGCATATCAGCATTACTAGTGTCAGCGACATGGTCAGTATTATGAAGCCTGATCTACTTCTTGGCTCAAGCAAAAATTCTCCCTCCCCTGTGGCCTATCCGCCACCTTTCCTGCTTCACTTGGGTTCAACACCGGTCTATGATAAACACCCTGCCTCACATCTTACACACTCTCTCGAACTAAACCTTTACAATAGGTTCAGTTCTCTGCACATACCTGCTATCATTACCGCCGCCTCAGCCCGATTAGCAGGTGCCTGCGGGCTAAACGCACCCCCATTCGCTGTCTCTATAATGCCGCAGTTCGCCAGTAAAGCTATGTCCTGTCTTGCCCAGGACGATATATTTCCTTTATCACGGAATTGGTTTATTATTTGTTCGGCACTACTCGCAGATATTTCCATCCCGGAACGCGTTTTTAGTGCCCGGGCAATCATAACCGCCAGTTGTTCATGATTTACATATTCATCCGGCGCGAAAATACTGGCATTATATCCGGTTATCAAACCGGCCTGTACTCCAGCCCTGACCGGGTCATAATACCAGGAGCTGACCGGTACATCTGTAAAAGTAAGGGTTTTACCCTGCTCGGCAGTGAGCTGTAAAGCTGTGGTTAACAGTTTGGCAATCTGAGCCCGGGTCAATTTTCCTTCCGGTTGGAATTCAGTGGCGCTCATCCCGTTGATGATCCCTTTGTCTACCAGGGCATATACGTCATCCCGGGCCGGGTGGTTCTGCAGGTCCACAAACTGCCTGCTCCCTGCTGAAGATGATGGCGACCCCGCCACCAGATATTCATAGGTGGCCACCTCGCTGTCCAGTTTACCCATACCGATAGTCAGGGTCTTGATAGTTAAACTCTTATTAATAGTTATAGCCTTGTTCAATTCGGGCTGAAAATGGGGATAGCTGATATTGGCTATACTGCTCCCGTAACCAGGTTCACTGCCATCCAGGGTATAATAGACCAGGGCATGATAAGGAGTTCCATCCTTATATTGAATGGTGACCTGGGTTCCGGCAGGTACCATCCCGGGTGCCACATCCGGCTGAGGAGCATCCCACTGCTGCAGCGGGGTGGTCAATACCTCTATGGTTCCTCCCTGATACAGCCCGCTTAACATGCGGTTTATGCAGCAGGTGGGCTCATTGATGGCACACTGTCCATAAAGCAGTTTGCCGTTATTTTTATTCAAGGCAATCATGGTTTCTACCAGTTTCTTGCCTTTTTCAATGCGAACCGGGGGCCATATACTGAGGTTTTCCTCTTTTTCACCCTCTGGAAAGTAGTAGCGGGGTTCCTCCAAAAGCTGGTCTTTGGTAAATTCAAAATAAACCGCCTCATCTACTTTTACCCGGATAAGAGTCGCATTATCTTTTAGCCCGGCTTCATTCAAAAGAGTTTTCAAAGTCGGTCCTTGCATGTCCGTAAAAATTTGCAGGGAAGGCCAGTGGTTATAGCCAGAATAAGTATAAACAGCCTGCGGCAGGGCTTCCAATTCTTCCAGGGTGAATTCTACCGTTCTTTCCACCCCATCCCCTGTTACCGTTAAAGCTATCTGATTATCGGCAGCTAACAGCTGTGCTTTACCTATCAAAAGGCAGCTAAAAAGGATACTTATTACCAGAACACTAACCAGTAATTTTATTAGGCTAAACCTATTAAAACAAATCATAATTATAACCCCCTTACTTTTCCAGGTTTATGTTTTGTCGCCTCGTTGAAGCAAGGGGACGGTTCTCTTGCTTCCTTCTTGATAACGGGAATTATTGCTTTTCATTTTACTGGTAAGAAAGCAAGAGAACCGTCCCCTTGCTTCCCCCGTATACAATCTACATTATCAACAAATCTTTACTCTTCGCTTACCATAAAACTCAATTCCTGGTTGGCTGCGGCCCGGGGCACCATGGTCTCCCAGTCTTCCCAGACGAAGACGTCTACATAGGCTTCCCCGCTGACACCTGCCGGCAGGGTGAAATCGCTGCTGACGGTAGCACCGCTTACCGGGATTTCGCTGGAAATACCTACACACCCCATCACTTGGCCGCCGCTTTCGCTGTCAGCACTGTCACCGCCGCGAACCTGGATAATAGTCAGTCCATTGGCCGGGCTGGCATAGTTGTTGTCTATCCCGGCCTGGATGCGGTATCCGCCCTGGCTGGCTACCGTACTGATATTGTTTCCGGCCGAATTGAGCAGTTCTACCTCATCTATTGCAAAGTAGTGGCCGGACAGCACATTCAGTCCTTCCATCAGCGCAGTAACCGCATCATCATAAGCATATTTAAGAGTGCCATCCCGGAAGATGACAATACCTTCCGATACAGTCAATACATTGGTCAGACTGGTCATCAGCCCATCAGGATACTGATAACTAGGGTAACCCCAGGCTTCTACGGTACCGTCTACTTTTACAGCACTGGCATATACATCACCAACCGCTGCGACATCGTGCAGGTCAGGGGGAACGTTACGCAAACCACGTATATTATCACCCCATACGACTACCGTACCGTTGTTTTTCAGGGCTATACATGTATATCCATTTATACAGATGTCTACCACCCCGCTCAATCCTTCCGGCACATCGCATTGACCCCGATAATTAATACCACTTGAATCATAATTACTGCCCCAGGCTGCTACTGTACCATCTTTTTTTAAGGCCAAAGAAAAATTGTAATGAGCAAATATACGGGCAACATCATTCAAACCATCTGGTACATTGCACTGACCATCAGTATTATCACCCCAGGCCGCTACTGTACCGTCCTCCTTTAAGGCCAGGAAATGATCACTGCCGGCCGCAATGGCGGTAACGTCATTCAGCCCTTCCGGCACCTGGCACTGCCCGTAACTGTCATTACCCCAGGCGATGACGGTACCATCATTTTTCAAGGCCAGACAGCAGTTATTTGTAGCTCCCGTGGAGGTTATAGCGGTAATGTCCTGCACTTCTTCCGGCACGTTACACTGGCCGTCGTCGTTAAGACCCCAGACTGTTACACTGCCATCTTCCCCTAAAGCCATGATATTATAAGTATATTGAGTATCTATTGCGGTAACATGACTCAAGCCTTCCGGCACCTCAGCTAACCCGTAGTAATCATCACCGGAGATCTGAATATATCTGACTGTTCCGTCCATATTCAGAATGGCATATCCCCCTGATGGACGACATACCCTGGCCGCAGCCTGAACATAGTCACTGGCCGCGTACTCTTCCGTAGTCTGGGGGATATCCGGAGATGACCAGTTGTATTCCACATCATCCTCAAACAGGTTTAACCAGGAGGGTATGTCAACTATGCCAAACTTCTCATCTTCTGCGAATATACCCAGCGTGCCGTCCTGGTTCAGGTACAGTATATGATCAATGCTGGCATAACCGCTGATAGCCAGGATCTCTTTATCCAACTCCAGAGGAACGTCCTTTATTTCATTATAACTATTACCCCAGAGCATCAGACTGCCATCCCATTTTAAGGCAGCAACATAATTTGTACCCGCTGCAATCCCCTTGACATACTGGGGATTTATATTCTCTATGGCATAATTAGTATCTTCTCCGCCCCAGATCACCACAGTACCATCATCCTTGAGAGCAACATTATGCCGGAAACTGGCTGCAACCGCTACTACATGGTCCAGGCCTGCCGGCACGTCACACTGGCCAAAATAATTATCACCCCAGGCAGTTACCGTGCCATCGGACTTTAGGGCCAGCATATGACGAGTTCCACCCTGGATATCCACTACCCCGCTCAAAGTCTCAGGTATATCACATTCACCATACTGGTTTCTCCCCCAGGCTGTAACCTTACCATTTCTATCCAGGGCAAACGAAGAATAACCAACTATACTGATATCAACCACATCATCCAAATCGGCCGGCACATCATACTGGCCATAATCACTATTACCTTCAGGCCCCCAGGCCACTACCGTGCCGTCTTCTTTCAATGCCAGGCTGTGACTGGGTCCGGCAGCTACAGCTATAACATCAACCACATCGGACGGCATATTAGTATTACCCTGCCCCCAGGCTACAACCGTACCATCTTTCTTCACGGCCAGAACAGTCTCGTTCTCACTCGCCATACGGCGGCTGTAAACCACATAATCACTCTCCTGGTAGGCTTCCGGAGTCTGCGGCATATCTGGAAGTACATAACCTGCACCGACTCTCTTGATGTTCAAGGTGTAGCTGCGCTGGCTGCCGCTGGCTGCCGTCACTACTATTTCAATATTATTATCACCAACATTCAGATCGCTGCCATTTATCATTAAAGGCATGCCAGAAGTAACTATATCTCCATTTATTGTTAGAATCGCTGTACTGCTATAGGCCTGCGCAGTAATACGCACTTCTCCTATATCATTAGCAATATCTACACATCCTTCGGTCTGTTCACAGTTAAACAGGGGATAGATTATAAGTTCACCCGCATCACTTTCTACAGTCAGGTTTACCAGGCGGTCATTGGTGCTGACCTCACTGTACAGGTTCAGGTCTTCTGGTACATCCCCTTCACCCTTCCTATTTAAACCCCAGGATACTATGGTACCATCCGCCTGCAGGACATACATATTATTATCACCAGCGGCCAATGCCTCTACCGGCTGCAGGTCAGTTGGTACATCCAGCAGTCCATAACTATCATATCCCCATACCCTTACTGTACCATCCTCGAAGAGTATAGCAGATTGGCTGCCCCCTGCTGCAACAGCTCTAACACCTGACAGGTCGGTAGGCAGATAAGTATCATTCCACGTGGCTACAGTACCATCCTTCTTCAAAGCCAGCGCATGGACGTTTCCTGCTTTGATATCTACTACATCCCCGCTGAAACCATCCGGGACCGTACAAGATGAAAAACTGCTACTATCCCAGGCTTCAACTGTTCCATCCGCAGCCAGGGCCAACAGATAAGAACCCATTACATCTATGTCAACCAGATCGTTTGAACTTGTAACTGCTCCGCTGTAGCGTCCCCAGCTAATTATCTGATTGTCCTCTGTAAGGGCAGCTGAACTATACATGCTTGCCGCAACGGCCTTAACAATTTTTCCATCCAGCTCGGCCGGGACATCGCATTGCCCCCAGTGATTCCAGCCCCAGGCCACAACTGTACCATTTTCTGTCAATGCGAGAAAATGCTGTGGTCCTGCATCCAGGGCTTTGATTTCAGTTGCTTCCGGCGGTACTTCCATTTGTCCATAACCATTGTCTCCCCATACTTCCAGGGTGCCTTCCTCTAGAACGGCACCAGCGAAGTAATTTCCACTCGCTATCCGATCACCATAGAGAGCATTATGGCTCTCAGCGTAGGCCTCGGGAGTCTGGGGCAGATCTCCTGCACCGGTCCGAGTGATGGTAATAGTGTAAGTATTGAAGGTATTACCATCGGCAGAGGTTACCTGTATATTTACAGTGTTTACCCCTTCCAGCAGTCCGCTTACCGTCTGCGGGGTGCCGCTAGCAACTGCTGCTCCGCCTATGGTCAAGGTGGCATTGGTATCAGCTGTAACAGCGGTTATTTCTACGCTGTCCTTTTCATTGGGTATGCTTATTGCGTACCCGGCGGTCTCTGCCGTAAAGACTGGATCCAGGGTATAGCCTGTAACTCCCAGGCTGCTTAAAGCAGTAGCATAATCGGCAATCCGGTTAATGGTGACCGTATAGGTCTTAACCGTTGTTCCATCCTGTGCCGTTACCACCACAGCAATTTCATTATCTCCCATGGCAAGGCCGCTTACTGTCTGGGGGGTGCCGCTTACGGCTGCTGCTCCGCCTATAGTTATCGTGGCATTGGCATCGGCGGTGCTGGCAGTTATCTCTACACTGTCTATTTCGCCAGGTATGCTGGCAGTGTATGCGATAGTAGCCGCGTTAAATACGGGGGTAAGTTCATATCCGCTAACACTAAGACTATTTAAATCAGCATTGCTGCTGACCACAGCTGCCCGGGTAACGGTGATGGTATACGTTTTTACTGTAGTAGTGTCCTGAGCAGTTACAGCTACAGCTATATTATTCTCTCCTATCACCAATCCGCTCACCGTCTGCGGAGTACCGTTGACAGCTGCTGTGCCATTAATAGTAATCGTTGCATTATCGTCGGCAGTGGTGGCGGTAATTTCTACGCTTTCCACTGTGTTGGGCACTTCTGCTGTATATTCGGTAGTTTCAGCCCCAAAGGCCGGATCGATAGCATAATCAGTTACTGTCAGGCCGTTCAAATTGGCATTATTGCTTATACCTGCCTCAGCCCTGGTAATAACAATGGTATATGTCTTAATGGTGGTGCCATCTTCAGCGGTCACAACTACATCGATGTTATTCTCTCCTACGGCCAGGCCGCTGACCGTTTGGGGAGTACCGCTGACGGTTGCTGCTCCGCCTATGGTTATCTTGGCATTGGCATCGGCTGTGGTGGCGGTTATCTCAACGCTTTCCACTTCATTAGGTATGCTTGCTGCATAACCGGTGGCAGCCGAATCAAAAGCGGGGGTAAGTTCATACCCGGTCACACTTAAACCGCTTAAGTCGGCATTGGTGCTGACTTCCTGCCGGGTTACGGTAATGCTGTAGGTATTGCTGGCAGAACTATCTGCCGAGCTTACTTCCACGGTGATGGTGTTTTCACCCACTATCAAGTCACCATTGGTCTGGGCTACACCATTAACACCCGCGGTTCCATTTATGGTGAATGCAGCATTGGCATCGGCTGTGGCAGCGGTGATCTCTACACTATCCACTCCATTGGGTATGCTTACTGCATATCCGGTCGTGGCTGGATCAAATACCGGGTCCAGATCGTATCCACTTACAACCAGACTCCTTAAATCGGCATTGCTGCTGATCGATGTACTCTGGAAATTGAAATCATCTGTAATCGGGGTCTTAACAAATGTTGTAGGCAGTACGCTTATGGTACCATCTCCCTGCATGGCACAAATACCTACTGCGCCTGCCACATTAAAGATAAATGCCTGTATATCAGCACTGGCAGGAATCTGCT
>JAENYG010000088.1 GCA_016841875.1 Syntrophomonas sp. | reverse complement strand
AATGGCAAAGGCGAAATTTGAAAGATCGAAGCCGCATTTGAACATAGGTACAGTAGGTCACATAGACCACGGAAAGACAACGCTAACAGCGGCGATCACCAAGTGTCTTGCGACGTCGGGACTTGCAGACTTTTCGAAGTTTGAGGATATTGACAAGGCACCGGAAGAGCGTGAGCGCGGAATAACCATCAATATAGCCCACGTAGAATACCAGACAGACAACAGGCACTATGCCCATATAGACTGTCCCGGACATGCAGACTACATCAAGAACATGATCACCGGAGCGGCGCAGATGGACGGAGCCATACTGGTAGTAAGCGCGGCAGACGGTCCCATGCCCCAGACTAGGGAGCATGTGCTTCTGGCCCGTCAGGTTAACGTACCAGCCCTGGTGGTATTCATGAACAAGACAGACCAGGTAGACGACGAAGAGCTTCTTGATCTTGTAGAGATGGAAGTAAGGGAGCTTCTGAGTGCGTATGAGTTCCCCGGGGATGACATTCCGGTGGTCAGGGGAAGTGCCCTCAAGGCTCTTGAGAGCGAAGGGACGAAGGATACCCCCGAGTCGAAGTGTATCTGGGAGCTTATGGAAGCATGTGACAGTTATATCCCTGAGCCAGCCCGAGAGATGGACAAGCCTTTCCTTATGCCCATAGAGGACGTATTCACCATAACCGGACGAGGGACAGTGGTAACGGGCAGGGTAGAGCGCGGGATCATCAAGGCCGGTGAGGAAGTAGCCATTATCGGAATGAAGACGGACATAGTCAAGAGTGTAGCCACATCCCTTGAGATGTTCCGCAAGATCCTTGACAATGCCATGGCAGGAGACAATGTAGGAGTGCTTCTGAGGGGAGTAGGCAAGGAAGAAGTAGAGCGTGGACAGGTACTGGCCAAGCCGGGATCCATTACACCTCATACATGGTTCAAGGGCGAGGTATATGTATTGAAGAAAGAGGAAGGCGGAAGGCATACACCTTTCTTTGCAGGATACAAGCCCCAGTTCTATTTCAGGACCACGGACGTAACTGGCGAGATCAAGCTTCCAGAGGGAGTAGAAATGGTAATGCCCGGAGATAACGCTAATTTCGAAGTCAATCTAATAGTGCCCATCGCCATGGAGCCTGGACTTCGTTTTGCAGTCCGTGAAGGCGGACACACCGTTGGCGCCGGCGTAGTTACCGAAATCATTGAGTA